>JBGAHX010000069.1:0-24704 GCA_044225935.1 Gemmatimonadaceae bacterium | reverse complement strand
GCGCAGCGAACTGGGGAACCGGCGAGATCGAGACGATGACCAGCGACCCGGCCAACGTCTCGCTCGACGGGAGCGGTCACCTCCGCATCACCCCGATCCGAAGCGTCGATGGCCGCTGGACCTCAGCGCGCATCGAGACCGAGCGCAACGACTTCCAGCCGACGGGAAACGGGATGCTCGCCGTTGAGGCGTCGATCTGGCAGCCTAACGTCACGCCGGCCAATGGACTCGGCTACTGGCCGGCATTCTGGATGTTGGGAGGGCCGTTCCGCGGCAACTACACCAACTGGCCGGCGGTCGGGGAGATCGACATCCTCGAGAGCATCAACGCGCGCAGCACGGTCTTCTCGACCTTTCATTGCGGGCCGTCGATACCCGGTACCTGCAACGAGCCGACCGGGAAGGGGAGCGGAGAACAGCCGTGCCCCGGCTGCCTCACCGGCTTCCACACCTATCGCATGGAGTGGGATCGCAGCACGTCACCGCAGCAGTTGCGCTGGTACCTCGACGGCAATCGCTACTTCAGGCTCACGCAGGACCAGGTCGACGGTGCAGCGTGGAACGCGGCGCTCTACCACGGCTACATGATCATCCTCAACGTCGCCATTGGCGGAGGATTCCCCGCAGCGTTCGGCGGCGGACCCACATCGTCGACCGTGTCGGGGGTGCCGATGCTGGTCGATTACGTGCGCGTCTACCAGCGTTAGGCGCCACCGCCGCTCGTGCGCGGGCGATACCCCTGCCACAACCACTCCAGTGCCTGCGGCAGCGTCTGCATCCGCATCGCGCGATCGACGTGCGCCGCGTTCCGCACGAATGAGAACTGGTAGTGGTACCCCTTCGCTGCGAGTGCAGGAGCCATGCGCTCGCTCGCCAGCACCCAGTCGTGCATGTCGTCGCGCATGACGTTCGGGTTGTACAGGTCGCGATCTCCTACCGCGAGCCAAGTGCGAATCGGCTTCACCGGCGAGTTGGGGATCAGCGTCTCATGCAGCCCCCATGCGCCGTGCGGCGTCGCGTCGTTATGCGGCCATTGCTGATTGATCGCGGTGATCGAGTACGCCAGCACGCGATGATAGAGGTCGGGGCGATACCACGCCATGATGAACGCCGCCGAGCCGCCCGAGCTCCCGCCCATCGTCGCGCGCCCTTCGGGATCCCTCGTCAGGCGCACGCCGTACTGCCGCTCAACCAGCGGGAGTACCTCGGATTCGACAAACTCGGCGTAGAGCCCGGACATCGTGTCGTACTCGAGCCCGCGCTGGCTTCCCTGTGCGTCGCCGCTCCCGTTCCCGATCGAGATGGCGATCATCACCGGGACACGCCGCTGCGCGATGAGATTGTCGAGCGCGGTGAAGAGGAGGGGGTCGGGACCGTCGGCACCAACGATGAACGGCGCCTCGGTCCCGGCGACGTACTGCGCCGGCACGTACACCGACACCTTGCGCACGTAGGGCTTCGGGCGGCTCGTCGTCACGATGAGCGTTGCCGGGTCGGTGGGGCTCGGCGTCCCGAACGTCCCCGAATCGCGGGCGATCCCCGGGTAGATGCGCGAATCCTCCGAGCGCATGGAGAAGGTGTAGACCGTCCCGTGCGGCACGTTGGGATCGACGGTCATCTCCGGCGCCGGCGTGTGCGTGGGGCCGAGGATGAAGTTGCCGTCCACATTCACCGGTGGCACCGCTCCGTCGGGGAGCTCCTTGGCCCTGACGTAGCCGGGGGTGTGCGGGTCGCGCGTCGGAGGAACCGGGCGCGCGGTCGCTTGCGCGAAGACCGTGTCCCAAGGCGTGAGGAGCGCCACCAGGAGCAACGCGCTCGCGGCGAGCGATCGGAGGTCGCGACGGTCGATGTGCATCGCGCAGACTCTGCGGGGAGAGGGCGTCACGCCATTCATTGGCACAACCTTGGCACTACGTTGGGCTCCAGGAGTCGAACATCATCTCGCGCCGAGTGCGATCGCTCTCGACGCCCATCTCGATCAGGCGCATCACCGCGACCGCGTCGGCCGCCGACACGGGATTGCGTCCAACGCCGTTGATCGCGTCGCGCACCTGCGCGTAGTACGCTCGCCAGTCGCCGGGAATCCCTTCGACCACTCGCGTCTGGAAGGCGTCGCCATCGACTAACGTGAGTGTGCCGGGGCGCGGGTCGTGTCCCCACCCCGCATCGCCAGGGGTGCGTCCCGCCTTGAACGCGTCCTCCTGGGCGTCGAGTCCGTCCTTCATGAAGCTGCCGCGCCGCCCGTGCACCGCGAAGCGCAGGTCGTGCGATGGGACGAGCGCCGAGCCGTGCACGATGGCGCGCCACCCCTCGTAGCGCAGCACCGCGTGGAAGTAGTCATCGGTCTCCGCCCCGTCGCGCTGGATCGCCAGGTCGAGGCGGATTCCGACCGGAGGTCCAAAGAGCTGCAGCACCTGGTCGAGCAGATGAGGACCGAGGTCGATCCAGAGCCCCGATCCCGGACCGGCGCGCTCGCGCCACCGGTTGCGAATGTTTGGGCGGAACCGGTCGAAATGACTCTCGAAGGCGACGATGTCGCCCATCTCGCCGCCGGAGATCAGCGAACGAATGGTGAGGAAGTCGCTGTCCCAGCGCCGGTTGTGGAAGGCGGAGAGGAGGAGGCCGGTGCGTTCGGCGTGTGCCACCAGCGCTTCGGCTTCACGCACGGTGACGGTGAACGGCTTGTCGATCACCACGTGCTTGCCGGCATCGAGCGCGGCGTGCGCCTGCGGGGCGTGCAGGTGGTTGGGCGTCGCCAGCACGACGAGGTCGACCGCCGGGTCAGTCAGCGCGTCGGACAAGTCCGCGACGACGCGCACGCTGGGCCAGTCGGCGTGCACGTCGGCGGGACGGCTCGACACGATCGTGTGGAGCGCCAGTCCGTCGACCGCCGCAATGAGCGGTGCGTGGAAGGTCTTGCCGACGTAGCCAAAGCCGACGAGCGCGACGTTGAGCGGAGAAGACATGGCGGAAGTGTACGGCGGGGAGGCCGAGAGCGCACGCGAGCGCCGTCCTTACGAGGGAGCGAGTTGCGATTTCCTGCGCCTTTCGCGGGGGACACGTCCCCGGTATGCTCCGGCCATGAACCGCGTCGACAACCTCCTCGCGACGAACGCCGTGACGCTCCGGCGATTCGACCATCCCCCCGATCACGAGCACGTCGATCCGGCGTGGGAGACGTCGCAGTCGTACTCGATCAGCATCGTCGAGGCGGGCTCGTTCGATATCGCGATGGATGGCGGGCGCTGGCACTTTGCCCGCGGGGCGATCTTCGTGACCAGCACGGGGATGCAGTACAGCTGCACGCACGACTGCCACCTCCCGGTGGATCGCTGCCTCTCGGTGGCCTTCGCCGATCGCACCGTCGAGGAACTGCGCCACGCCGACATTCCCGCGCTTCGTCCGCCGTACGCGCCTCTGTCGGCGCAACAGAACTACCTGCGGCACCGCCTCGCCAGCTGCACCGCGGGCGACGAGGTGCGCGTGGAGTTGCTCGCTGGTGCACTCTATGAATCGCTTGCAGGGGCGCCGGCGACGCGCAACATGCGAGCGCCCGTGAGCGTGACACCGCTCATGCGCCGGATCGATCGCGCCGCGCAGCTCATCGAGAGCGACTACGCACGCGCGCTGACGCTCGACGAACTCGCACGCGCGGCGGGGTTGAGCAGCTTTCACTTCGCTCGTGTCTTTCGCGCGCTCGTCGGATTGCCACCGCACCGCTACCTCACCGCCGTGCGCCTGCGCCACGCGGTCCAGCGACTCGTCGCGGGCGCCTCCGTCACCGAAACCTGCTATGCCGTCGGCTTCGGATCGTTGAGTCACTTCATCAATGCCTTTCGGCTTCGCTTTGGCGTGAGCCCGTCGCAGGTGAAGCGCGGCGGCGCCGTCGCCCCGTTGCGCGCCGCACTCGCAACACCAACCTGGCAGCGCGCGGCCGGCTAGCGGCAGCGCGTACGCCGTTCTGCCGGCGCGAAACGACGCGTCGAGACATTCTCTGACGAGCGCACGAATCCGCAAGCGCGATCGTGACAGCCGTTCCTAGCTTCTCCTCCCCACGCCGAGCGATCGTCGCCGGCCTGGACGGACTGACCAACGGAGGAAAGCAACGTGACACGAGAGATGCTGGCCGCGCGCTGGAAGGAGATCGGCGACAAGGTGATCGCGCTGGCCGAGGAGTTTCCGGCCGACCACTACGACGCGCACCCGGCCGACGGGACGCGGTCGTTCGCCGAGCAGCTGCGCCATGTGGCCTTTTGGAACCAGTACCTGCGCGCGTCGCTCCACGGCGAGAGCCCGGACGGCTCAGCGAACGAGCTTCCGCGCGCCGCGCATGCCACCAAGGGAAAGATCGTTACCGCGCTCCGCGAGTCGTTCGACGCGGTCGGCGCCGACATCACGGGGAACGGTGTGGCCAACGATCCGCAGAAGGTGGACGCCGTGGTCTCGTACCTCGGGCATAACGCGGAACACTACGGCGCATTGACCGTGTACTTCCGGCTGAACGGGAGGGTGCCGCCGGCCTCGAGGTAGGGCGAGCGGACGGGAGACGGGGGACGGGGGACGGGAGTGCGGCGCGACGTTGTCGCGCTGCGGCTGGTACGGGAGCAGCGTTACCGCCCGTCCGCGCTCCGAACGATCGTTTCCTCCCGTCTCCCGTCTCCCGTCTCCCGTCCGCCGTCCGTCGTTCGTCCAGTTGAGCCAGCGATTGGGTAGTTGCGCTACCCACCCTGGAAAGCGTAGCGCGGTAGATGCCTCGCGCCACACTGGCTCTATTCCGGTGCGTGCTGACGTACGTTGCATTCGGCGACGGCTGCGTCTGCGGTTGACGACTGTCGCACGATAGGACTCACCGGAGGAACGATGAAGACGCGCATGCTGGGAACGAGCGGGCTCGAGGTCTCCGAACTGGGCTTCGGCTGCATGGGACTCAACTTCGGCTACGGTCCGGCAACCGATCGCGCCGAGGCCATCAAGGTGATCCGCGGCGCCTTCGAGCGTGGTGTCACTTTCTTCGATACGGCGCAGGTCTATGGACCATTCACCAACGAGGACGTGGTCGGCGAGGCGCTGGCGCCGATGCGCGACCAGGTGGTGATCGCGACCAAGTTCGGCTTCAACTTCGACGACTCGGGGGCGGCGGCCGGACTCAACTCGCGCCCGGAGTACATCCGCCGACAGACGGACGCTTCGCTCACGCGCCTCCGCGTCGATACCATTGATCTCTACTACCAGCACCGCGTCGACCCTAACATCCCAATGGAGGACGTGGCCGGCGCCATCAGGGATCTCATCGCCGAGGGGAAGGTCAAGCACTTCGGGCTGTCGGAGGCAGGAGTGCGCAACATTCGGCGCGCGCACGCCGTGCAGCCGGTCGCCGCGCTGCAGAGCGAATACTCGCTCTGGTGGCGTGAGCCCGAGGACGAGATCATCCCCACGCTCGAGGAACTGGGGATCGGTCTCGTCCCCTTCTCACCGTTAGGCAAGGGCTTCCTGACCGGGCGCGTCGACGACACCGTGACGTTCGGCGGCACCGACTTCCGCAACACGGTCCCGCGCCTCACCGCCGAGAACCGCAGGGCGAACCGCCCGTTCGTCGACCTGCTCGAGTCGATCGCCGAGCGCAAGGGAGCCACGCCGGCACAGGTCGCGCTCGCCTGGTTGCTCGCGCAGAAGCCGTGGATCGTCCCGATTCCCGGCACGCGCAAGTTGGAACGGCTGGACGAGAACTGCGGAGCCGCAAACGTCGCGCTTGACGCGAGTGACCTGGACACGATCGCCCAAGGCGTCGCCGGGATCACCCCGCAGGGGGCGCGCTACTCCGAGGGCTCGCAGCGAATGATCGATCGCTGATCGCGCGCCGAGTGCGTATCGGTTGCATCCAGCGGCCGATGCTGATTCTTCCGTTGCATCTGGCGGCCGACGCTCACTCGGCCGCCACGCGGCCGATGTTCACTCGGCCGCCACTCGGCCGATGCTCACTCGGCCGCCACGCGGCCGATGCTCAGTCGGCCGCCACGCGGCCGATGCTCAGTCGGCTGCTTCGCTGTCCTCGCTCCGCTCGATCGACACTTCCTGCTCGGTGGTCGCGCCGGGCTTGCGGCGGCCGAAGGGCGGCGGCTTGATGGTGGCGCGCTCTTCTTCCGTCAGGCGCAACGTCACCCGCGCCACGGCCGCGACGCCCTGCGCGTACTCCACGTCCTGCAGTGCACGAATGCGTGCATCGGCCGCCGCGTTCTGCAGGTGCCGTTGCGTCTCCCACCCCTTGGAGATCCCGCTCGGAAGCCCGAGGAGCTGATCGAACTCGTCGGGAGTGACGCCGAGCGCTTCGCGCGTGCGGCGGATCTCCTGATGCGTGAGCAGCCCGTGCGTCTCCCGGATCGCCGCCATCGTTGCGAAGTAATCCCCTTCCACGTGCTCCGGCGAACGCCGCTGCGCGTCGCACTTGCTGCACCGCATCACCTTGCGCTGCACGGTGACCGTGAGGCCGACCATCGATTCGGACTTGTCGACCGTGGTGGCAGTAAAGACGCCCCCACACCCCTGATGCCGGTCGGCATACGGGACGAGCGCGGGAAGTGCGGCAGCGTTCGCCGCGAGAGCCTGCGGATCAGTCATAGGAGAGGGAAACGGGTAAATGCGCGCGAGCTGCGAGGTGCCGGCTGCGCAGTCATCCGCCTGCGCCCACACCCTCACACAAGGTAACCAGCAGCACTTAGCGAGCGTGCCCCTCGTCTTCTCGTCTTCTCGTCTTCTCGTCTTCTCGTCTTCTCGTCTTCTCGTCTTCTCGTCCTCTAGTGTTCAACGACCTGCCGCCACCCCATCTCCAGCCAATCCAGCTCTTCCTGCACCTGCTGGAACGCGGCATCACCGATCGTGCGGTCGGCACGGAGCGCCATCAGTCGTTCGCGCTGTGCGATCGTCGCCGCACTCACCACGCGCGCTTCATCGGCGGGATTGCCGAGTGACGCTTCGTCGTGTGTCGTGACCATGCCTTCGGTCAGTTCGCTCACGCTGGCCCGCTCGAACGCCGCCTCGGCGCGACGCAGCTGCAATTCGAAGCGATGACGCACCAGCGACGTGGTGGCCGCCCCCGGCGACTCCGAGGCGGCCGCGACCGCCGCGCGCATCGTCTCCACTCGCGCGTGCAGCACCTCGCGCTCCACCGCTCCATCGTCCTCGAGGCCCAGCCGAAGGAGGAGGGGGCGCAGCGTCAATCCCTGCAGCACCAGCGTGCCTAACGTGACCCCGAATGCCGTGGCGAGGATCAGGTCGCGAAACGGGAAGTCGGTCGGTAGCGCGAGCGCCGTCGCCAGCGTGACGGTCCCACGCATCCCGCACCATCCCACGACTGCCGCGCCAGCGCCGGAGAGCGCGACCGCGTTGCGCGGCGTGCGATCGTGCATGTCGCACTTGCGATGCCGTCGACGGCTGATCGCTGCCGCCCCCGTTACCCAGGCGATGCGCGCCACGATGACCGCCACACACACCGCCGCGGCGACTTGTGCGTAGAAGAGCCCCGTCGCCCCGCTCGCTCGCAGCACGATCGACTTGAGCTGGAATCCCACGAGGACGAACGCCAGCACGTTGAGCACGAACACGGCGAGCTCCCACACCGCCCACGACTGCACGCGAAGTCGCGCCGGCACCACCGCCGGCGCACGGCGCGACGCCGCCATCGCAAACACGACCATCGTGATGATCCCCGACAGGTGCAACCGCTCGGCGAGGATCCAGACGAGGAACGTAGTACAGAACTGGAATACCACGGCCGTCGACATGTCGTCGATGCGGCGGTTCGCCACGACGGTGAGGCGTGACAGCACGAGCCCCAGCACCACGCTCCCGACCGTGACGATGAGCAGCGTCGGCAGCACGCTCCATCCCGAGAGAAATCCGGTCATCGTCGCGCCCACTGCCAATCGATAGACCAGGAGCGCACTGGCGTCGTTGAAGAGGCTCTCCCCTTCGAGGATCACCAGGAGACGATGCGGCGGGCGCAACTGCTTGAGGACCGTCGTCGCCGCTGCGGCGTCGGGCGGCGCGACGATCGCCCCGAGTGCGATCGCCGCCGCCCACGGCATGTCGGGCACGAGAAAGCGCGCGACTACCGCGACGACGACGATCGTCAACGCCACCGCACCGAGCGCGAGGCTGGCGATCGGGCGCCAATTGGCGCGCATGTCGCGCGGCGACGAGTCGAAGGCCGCGTCGACCAGGACCGGCGCTACGAAGAGCGCCAACGCCAGCTCCGGATCCATCACCAGCGTCGGCATTCCCGGCACGAGCGCGAGCGCCGCTCCGGCGAGCGCCACCAACGCCGGATACGGCGCCCCGATCCGTCGCGCCACCGCCGCCAACGCCGCCCCACCCACGAGCATGGCGATGACGACCTCGAACACCTCCATCGGCGCCTCCAAAGACCGTAAGAGTTTGCAGATGCGCTACGCTACCAGAACCAGCGTGCCCGAAGCAATCTCCTCTCGTCTTCCCGTCTTCTCGTCTTCTCGTCTTCTAGAGAAATTGATTCGCCAGCAGGCATCCCGCCGATTTCCGGAGTTCCCGATGAGCACCGACGCTGCGAACGACCCCGTCATCCGTCCGGCGACCACGGCCGATCTCCCACGCCTCGGGCGACTCGGCGCGCTGCTGGTCGAGACGCACCACGCCTTCGACCCACGGCGCTTCCTCGCCGCGCGCGACCGCACCCCTGCCGACTACGCCGGCTTTCTCGTGCGCCAGCTCGACGACCCGCGCGTGGTCATACTCGTCGCCGACGACCACGGCGACGTGATCGGCTACTCGTACGGCGCCATCGAAGGCTACGACTACATGGCGCTGCGTGGCCCCGCTGGCGCGCTCTACGACATCGTCGTCGACACGGAGTACCGCGAGCGCGGCGTGGGGCGTCTCCTCCTCGAGGCCACGCTCGCCGAGCTCGAGTCGCGCGGCGCGCCGCGCGTCGTACTCTCCACCGCGCAGTCCAATGAGGTCGCGCATCGCCTCTTCGAGCGCGCGGGCTTTCGTCGCACGATGATCGAGATGACGCGGGAGTCCGAGCGCGGATCGTCGTGACGATTGCAGGATCGACTCCGCTTGCAGCTTCGCCAGACTGCCACGCGCCCCGCGTACTCGCGCTTCCGCTAGCGCCTCCCATTCCCTCCTGCAACTCCGGCACTCATGCTGCTCGCCTCGCTCGCCCTTCTCCTGCTGCAGGCCCCGTCGCGTGACTCGCTCGACTTCGTCGTCTGGAATCACGGGCGCACCGCGGGCGACATGTACATCGTCACCACCGGCGATTCGGTGCGCGTGCACTACCTGCACGTCGATCGCCAGCGCGGCCCGCGCATCGAAGGGTACTACCGATTGAATGCCGGGCGCCCGGTCTGGGGTGAGGTGCAGAGCGGCGGTGCGCAGGCCGCTGCCGCCGATATCTCCGGAAAGCCGGTCCAGCTGTCGTCGGAGTTCTTCGAGTTGAAGAACGGTGCCGTGCGCACCTGGTCCGACGACGATACCACGACCACTCCCCTCCCCGACGGTGCCTTCTACATGGCCGGCACCGCCACGCCGTTCGACGACGCCGCGCTCGCCGCATACCTGCTCCGCCAGCCGCAACGTCGCGCACCCATCGTACCGAAGGGAATCGCACAGGTCGACATCGCCTTCGACACCTCGGTGACCATCGGTGGGCGCAGCGAGCACCTGCGCCTGGCAGTGATCGATGGCGCCGGAATGACGCCGACGCTGGTCTGGCTCGACGACCGCGGGCAGCTCTTCGCCTCGAACGCCGGCTGGTTCGTCGCCGCTCGGCGCGGCGCCGAGGGAGTGCTCCCGGCCCTGCGGGCGCACGAGCTCGAGCTCCTCGAAGCACGCGATGCGAAGCTCGCCTCGCACTTCGCGCCCAAGGCCGCGAGTGCGCTCGTCATCCGCAACGGTGACCTCTTCGACAGCGAAACCGGCAAGGTTCGTCCGCGCACGACGGTCGTCATCGTCAACGATCGCATCACCGCCGTGGGCCCTACCGATTCGGTGAGAGTTCCGACCGGCGCCACGATCATCGACGCCACCGGCAAGTCGATCATCCCGGGACTCTGGGACATGCACACCCACGCTTCGCAAGGGAGCGCGGATGGGATGTTGCAGCTGGCGAGCGGGATCACCAGCATCCGCGACATGGCGTCGGACCTCGACGTCGCGGTCTCGCGCCGCACGCGCGCCGATGCTGGCACCCTCCTGAGTCCGCGCCTCGTCCTCGCCGGCTTCATCGAGGGACCGGGCAAATGGGCCGGTCCCTCCGAAGTCCTCGTCCGTACCGAGGCCGAAGCCCGCGCCTGGGTCGCCCGCTACGACTCACTCGGCTACAAGCAGATCAAGCTGTACAACCTGGTCCACCCCGACCTCGTCCCGGTGATCGCCGCCGAAGCGCACGCACGCGGGATGCGGCTGAGCGGACACATCCCGCGCGGGCTCTCGCTCGTCGCGGCCGTGCGCATCGGCTACGACGAGGTGCAACACGCTGCATTCCTCTTCTCGACCTTCTTCCAGGATTCCCTGTACTTCCCGCGCATGCGCGCCTACTCCGAAGTGGCGAGCATCGTCGCGCCGACGTTCAACGTCGATTCGCCCGACGTGACCGCGCTCATCACCTTCCTTCGCGAGCGCGGGACCGTGATCGACGGGACCTTCAACATCTGGCAGGATCGTTCCCGCCTCCTCCCCGACGGCACGGACGCCGTCTTCGGTCCCACGATCGATTGGCTCCCGCCGCTCGAGCAACGCGGGCTGCGCGCCGGCGGCGGTGGATCGTCAGAGGCAAGCGGGCGCGCGCAGTCGGCAGCTGCCGCGTATCGCCGCATGCTCAAGCGCCTCTTCGACGCCGGCGTGACGCTCGTCCCCGGCACCGACAACGTCGCCGGCCTCTCGTACCACGGAGAGCTCGAGATCTACGAGCGCGCGGGAATCCCCGCGCCTAACGTGCTGCAGATCGCCACGATCACACCGGCGCGCGTGATGAAGATGGACAAGGACTACGGGAGCGTGGCCGTGGGGAAGGTGGCCGATCTCGCCATCGTCGCGGGGCGCCCCGCCGAGCACGTCACCGACCTGCGCAAGACCGAGATCGTGGTGCGGGCGGGGCGCGTGTACCGGAGTCGCGAGCTCCTGGGGTCGCTGGGGATCGTACCGAAGTAGGAGAAGGTCCCGCAGGCGTTAGGCAGGCGTTTCGGCCGACGCCCCGCTCACCACGCGCATCGTCACCGAAAGCTGCCCCACGTGCCGCATGGCGTGCTCCGCGCCATGCACCAGGCACCCGATCACCGTCGAGGGGAGTTTCGCGCGCCCCACCGCGCGAAAGTCTCCGAGCGTGCTCACGTCGATCGTGCGCAACTCGGCGACCGCGGCGTCGACGCGCGCGCCGAGTGCGTCGACCGCGGACGGAACGTCGTCACGATCGAGCGGCTCGCGCTCGCGCCGCAGCGCGGCGAACTGCTCCTCGGTGAGCGATTCACCGCGTGCGTAGGTGAACAATCGATCGATCACCCCGGGGATGTGCATGAGGTGAAACGCCGGCGACGCGACTCCGCCGGGGCGCGCGTTCCAGTCGATGCCGGGATGCTCTGCCACGAACTCCTCCACACTCTCCTGCACCTGGAGGAGGATGTGCGCGACCGGTTGCAGGAGCGGAGGAACTCCCTCGACCGGTCCGCGTTGCCACCATTCCGTTGCTGCCATCTTCTCTTCTCGTGAAAGTCTCGTTGGATCTGTTACCGTTCGACCTGCGCGCCTAACGCCGATCGAGCTTCGGACGTTCCGGCGAATTTGCCAGCTCCCAGCTCGCTTGGTAAACGAGCCGCACGATGCGCTCCATCTTGTCGTACTCGATCCGCTCGGGGCGATCGTTCGTGGTATGGTAGTCCGGATGTAGCCCGGTGGCGAACGTCACGGCGGGCACGCCGCGCTGCTGGAACGCCCACATGTCAGTCCGCCGCAGGAGCTGCGACGTGTTGTTGTCGTATCGCTTCTCCAGCGTGAGCCCGATGGGGGCGTTGGCGCGGTCTATCGCCTGCGTGAGCGATCGGCTGCGGCTGTAGCCGTAGAGGTTCACGCTGTTGCGGTTGGCTTCGGCGCTCTGCACCGGGAGCCCACGGAAGCGCGCGCCACCGTTCGGCGGCACCTCCTCGTTGCGCCCGATCATGTCCATGTTGAGCATCGCGACCGTTCGGTCGAGCGGCACCACCGGTGACTCGACATATCCCCATGCTCCCATCAGCGGGCCACGCTCCTCGGAGTTGAGGGCGACGAAGAGTATCGAGCGCTTCGGGCGCTCTCCATCGGCGGCAGCGCGCGCGTAGGCATCGGCGATCGCCAGCAGTCCCACCGTTCCCGACCCGTTGTCATCGGCGCCGTTGAAGATCTGCGCGCCGTCGGCTCCGTTGTGATCGGGGTGCGCCGCGACGATGATGTATTCGTCCTTGAGCCGCGTGTCGCTCCCCTCGAGGATCGCGATCACGTTGCGATCGGGGACCGTGATGCGGTTGACGTTCGTCGTGATCCTCACGCGTGCGCCCGGGAGTGCGAGTGGCGGGCGACTGTGCTCAGATGCGCGCGCCAGTGCCATGAGCGATTGCCCGCTCCCACTCACCAACTGCTCGGCCAGGGCGATCGAGATCTGCCCCGCGGGGATGTGCACCTGCTGCATCCACGCGGCGAGCGAGTAGCGCGGGATCCGCGCCACCGGCACCGGCCAGTACGCCGTCGTTGCAGCCGCGAAGTTCTCCGCTCCCCGTCGGTTGTGCACGTCGGCCACGAAGAGCACCCCCGCAGCGCCTTTCGCCTGCGCGTCGAGCGTCTTGCGCAGCTGGTTCGCGTGCTCCGAGCTCACCACCCCGTCGAACACGCTCGCCGAGTCGTTCGCCCCCGGTTCGTTGTCGAGCATGAGGAGGATCTTGCCGCGCACGTCGCCCGTCAGGTCGTCATGACCGAGTTCCGGCGCGCTGATCCCGAACCCGACGAACGTGACCGCTCCGGTGGCACTCCCCGTTCCCGAATGGAATCGCGGATGAAAGTCCGCGCCGACGTCGTATCGCGACGTCGCAGTTCCCCAATCGATCGCGAGTTCGTTCCCGCTGCCTAACGTGCTGGTCATCAGGAGGTACGGCGCGAAATACGAGCCGCTCTCGCCCTTGGGGGCGAGCCCCAACCATTCGAAGCGCGCCTTGATCCACTCGAGCGCCAGCGCGTTCTCGGGCGTGTCGGTGAGGCGCCCGCGAAAGTCGTCTCCCGCCAGGAACATCAGGTCGGCCCGCATGCGCGCGGCGGTGATGGCGTCGGCGTGGGGGGCGGCGGAACTCTCTTGCGCGCTCGTAGTCCCGGAAACGAGCGACCACGCCGCGACGAGGGGCGTGATCAGTCGCAGAGTTCTGCTTCGACGGAGATTGCGCATGGAAACTCGGCGCGGGGACGCAGGCATGGGGGAAGTCTTACTGCGGATTTTCTATCGGACGGAGCGAGCGCGGTCAAGTCGCGCTGGTTTGGGGAGCGTTGACCCGCGCGCGTCGACCGCCTGCTTACGCAACGCTTCAATCGTGTTGACGCCCCGGCTCGTCACGTGCGACTTTCGTCCGCGTTGCAGCGAGGCACCGCGCCACTCGCGCGCGCCCGCGTCCCCAGGAGATTCGTTCATGCGTTTCCGTCGCACCCCTGCCCCGCTCGTCGCTCTCGTCATCGCGCTGTGCGGTGCCATCCTGGCCAGCGCTCCGGTCTCGGCGCAACGCGCGGCGGCGCAGGGTGTCCCCCTCCCCGAGCACCCGCGTCCCGATTTCGAGCGCGCCGACTGGCTCAACCTGAACGGCACATGGCGCTTCGCCTTCGATCGCGCCGATCGCGGTGAGCGCGCGGGTTGGAGCGCCGGCACACTCCCGGGAAGTCGCGAGATTCTCGTCCCCTTCTCCTGGGGTTCCGCGCTCTCCGGCGTCCCCGACAGCGCCGACATCGGCTGGTACGCGCGCAGCGTCACCATTCCGCCAGCGTGGAAGGGAAGGCGTGTCTTCCTCGTCTTCGGCGCCTCCGATTGGCGCACGACCGCCTGGCTCGACGGCCGCAAGCTCGGCGAGCACCAAGGGGGCTACACGCCGTTCTCGTTCGAGGTGACGGCGCTGCTTCGAGCGGGCAGCGCGCAACGCCTCGCCGTCCGCGTCGATGATTCGCCGCACGCCTTCAAGCTCGAAGGGAAGCAGGGATACGGAAAAGCGCGTGGCATGTGGCAGACTGTGTACCTCGAGGCCCGCGGGAGCGACCCGCTCGAGTTCGTGCACTACACACCGCGTGCCGATCTCGCCGGCGTGGGCGTCGACGTGCGCTTGCGCGAACCCGCACACCGCGATCTCACCGTCTCGCTCGCCTTCACCAATCGCCCGGGAACGCCCGACGCTTCTGCGCACATCTCCCGCGGGGACTCCACGGCGCACCTCGACGTCGACCTGCCGGCAGCCCATCGTTGGTCGCTGGACGATCCGTTCATCCACGAGGTGACGGCGACCGTCTCCGGTGACGGCGCGCGACCCGATGCGGTGAAGACGTACTTCGGGATGCGCACGATCTCCGTCGTCGATCTCCCGGGGACGGACTATCCATACGTCGCCATCAACGGCGTCCCGGTCTTCTTGCAGCTGGCGCTCGACCAGGCATATCACGAGGGGGGCTTCTACACCTTTCCCACCGACAGTGCGCTTCGCAACGAGATCCTGATGGCGCGGCAGATCGGCCTCAACGGCCTCCGCGAACACATCAAGATCGAGGCGCCGCGCAAGCTCTACTGGGCCGACCGGCTCGGCGTCCTCATCATGGCCGACGTGCCCAACTGGTGGGGACCGCCCGACTCGGCGGCGTTCCGTGAGCACGAGACCGCGATGCGCGGAATGATCGCCCGCGATTACAACCACCCCGCCGTCTTCTCGTGGGTCATGTTCAACGAAACCTGGGGGCTGCAGACGCGCGACAGCACCAAAGACGGCGTGCGCGAACGCTATCTCCCCGAGACGCAGCACAAGGTCGCCAGCGTGTATCGCCTGGCGAAGTCACTCGACCCGACGCGACTTGTCGAGGACAATTCGATCTGCTGCGGCGCCGGCCATACCGAGACGGACCTCAACAGCTGGCACGAGTATCTCCCCGGCTGGCGCTGGTCAACGCACGTCGCGCGCTTGAGCGACAGCACGTTCACTGGCTCGCCGTTCCACTTCGAGAAGGGATACACGCAAGGGCACCAGCCCATGCTCAACTCCGAGTTCGGAAATGTGTGGGGCTATCGCGGGAGCACCGGTGACGTGGACTGGAGCTGGGACTATCTCCGCGCCATCGATGCGTTCCGCAGCAATCCCAAGCTCTCGGGGTGGCTCTACACCGAGCACCACGACGTCATCAACGAGTGGAACGGGTACTGGCGCTTTGACCGTACCGGGAAGGAGACCGGCTTCGGCTCGCTCGTCGATGGGATGTCGGTGCGCGACCTGCACAACCCGCTGTATATCGCAGTGGGTGATTCGCTGCTGAGTCACGACGTGCAGGCTGGCCAACAGGTGAGTGTCCCGCTCTTCGCGTCGTTCCTCACCGGCAGTTCGGCGTTTGGCGATTCGCTCACCTTGCGCGCCGAGTTGTATGGATGGAACACCTTCGGCGAGCGGAAGACATACGGCGCGTACTCTCAGCGCATCGCATATCGCCCGTGGTTGGCGGCGGCGCTTCCGCCGCTCTCCGTGATGATGCCCGACGAGAAGAGCCTCTCCGTGCTCGCGGTCCGGCTCGAGGACGGTTCAGGGAACGTGTTGCATCGGAACTTCACCACCTTCGTGGTCGGCGGTGACGCGCCGACGAGCGGGACGCTCGCCACCGGCGAGCGTGTGCGCGCCTCGCGTGTCGCCGCCACCGCGGTGAGCGACGCCAAGTGGTCGCTCAAGCAGTGGGCCATCTTCGGTGATGCCAAACTCGATGGTGCCGGGAGCGGCTACGTCGAGTATCGCATCCCCTGGCCTGCGGGCGTCTCCGCGAGCAGTGTCGCCCGCGCAACCTTTCTCGTCGAAGCCTCGGCCAAGCGCCTCAACGGCAAGGATCGCGACACCACGGCGACTGGTGAGGGCGACTACATGCGCGGTGGCGGCTTCCACGACCGGAGCCGCAATCCCAACAGCTACCCGATGACGAGCAGCGCGTATCGCTTTCCAAGCGCCGTGACCGTCAGCGTGAATGGTGCCGTTGCGGCGGTGCGCGAGCTCAGCGACGACCCTGCTGACTCGCGCGGCATCCTGAGCTGGCACGCGCAGCGCTTCGACGGCACGCTGACCGAGGCGGGCTCGTACGGTGAACTCCTGCGCATCCCGCTCAGCGCCGACGCGATCGCCGAGTCGGCGAAGAGCGGAGTCGTCGTGATACGGATGGCGGTGAGCGATGCGCTCCCCGGCGGTCTGGCCATCTACGGCGCCAAGTTCGGGCGATACCCGATCGATCCGACCGTGCTGGTAGAGCTGAAGTGACGTAGCGAGACGGTCAGTAGTTGAGAAGAGGAACGATCTGTCGCCCTCACGACTTGAGAGGTCTCTCGTCTTCTCGTCTTCTCGTCTTCTCATGAAGATCGCAGTCATTGGCAGCGGCAATGTAGGGGGAACGCTCGGCCGTCGGTGGGCCGAGCTCGGGCACGATGTGGTGTTCGGCGTCCGCGACCCCGCGCGCGGCGCGAGCGCCGTCAAGGGCGGCGACGGCGCGAGTGCTCCGCTCCCTTCCAGGGCGCGCGTGACGACTCCGCTCGAGGCGGTGCAGGGCGCCGACGTCGTCCTCCTCGCCACACCTTGGCCGGCCGTTCCGCAGGCGCTCGGCGAACTCGGCGAGGCGCTGACCGGCGTGGCTCTCCTCGACGCCACCAATCCCATCGCCCCTGGGCTGCGCGTCGACAGTGGCGCAGACGGCGCGTCGGGCGCCGAGCGCGTACAGGCGATGGCGCCGAACGCGCACGTCGTGAAGATCTTCAATACGACGGGATACGAGAACATGCGCGACCCCGCGTTTGGGAGCGCACGAGCCGCCATGTTCTTCGCGGGCGACCACACGCCATCCAAGTCGATCGCCCACGACCTCGCGGTCGCGTTAGGCTTCGACGCGGTGGATGCCGGACCGCTCTCTCGTGCCCGTGAGCTCGAGCATCTCGCCGTCCTCTGGATCTCGATGGCGTTCGGTGGCGCCGGAGTGGCTCCGATCGGACGCGGCTTCGCGTTCGGAGTGCTCCGTCGCGACCGATCGTGAGTTACCAGATCGAGAACCGAGTCCCCCTCGTCTTCTCGTCTTCTATCGACTGCCCTTATCGAGAAACACATACCGCGCCCGAGGCTCGGCCTCGGCGCGCGTCACGACGTCGATGTGGAGGCGCTGCGCCCCACCGTCGTGCACCTCGCCGCGCGGCCACGCCGGCAACCCCGCGCCGTTCGGATCACCCGTCTTGATGAAGTTGGCGAAGTACCCCTGCATGATTTCGGAGACCTTGTAGTCGTCGGGCGTCCACGCGAAGACCGGGTTGAGCGACAGGTTGCCTAACGCGTACTCGATTTCCGCCGAGTGCACCGCGCCCGTGGGGATCGGCGGAGGCGCCGCGCCGGGAGCGTTGCGCGTGATGCCGCCGGCAAGGTTCGCCGTGACCCCCGCTTCCACTGGCGCCGGGCGCGGGCGCGCGTAGAAGTAGCGGTAAACCGGGCGCCCGCTCGTCCGTGCATGTTCCTCGATCCACTTCCAGGTGGAGTAGCCGAGGAAACGATCGCCCGCGAGGTCGGTCAGCGACTGCGTCGCCTGCGCCACGCTGCCTAACGGGTAGAACTTCTCCGCCTCGGCTGCGTCATTGCCGAACTGCTTGACCAGGATCTCGCGCGCCTTCTCCGGCGTCGCCTCCTCCTGCAGCAGCACCTTCCCGGTCATCTCCTCGGAGTTCCACCCGGCGAGGAGCGGCACCTTGGCCTGCTCGCCAGCTGCATAGATCTCGGCCGGCGACTTCGGGAAGAATGCGCCGTCGATATTGGGCTCGAAATGCGGGAGTCCCGCGCGCCCCGACGCCTCGAGCAACTCAGTCGCCGAGAGCGCGCGAAGCGCCGCAAGCGACTTCGCCCCCACCGCCTCGCCAAATTTGACGCCGTCCTGCTCGGTCTCCGCGTGTGGGCGGAGACGCAAAGTCGTCCCGAAGTGCGCGCCGCTCTCGCCGATCGCGCGCGCGAAGAGTCCGCGCGCCATCGGCGAGACCATCTGGGCGCTCACCGCGAACGACCCCGCCGATTCGCCGGCGATCGTGACCATCTGCGGATCGCCACCGAATGCCGCGATGTTGTCGTGCACCCACTTTATCGCCGCGGCCTGGTCCATCATCCCGTAGTTCCCGGATGCACCGACCTTCGACTCCCTGGCCAGCTCCGGGTGCGAGAACCAACCAAAGATCCCCAACCGGTGGCTCAGCGTGACGACGACGATCCCGCGCTTGGCCATGCTCTCCCCGTCGTAGCGTGGCTCCGAGCCGTCCCCCGCCACCCATCCACCGCCGTAGATATAGAACAGCACCGGCAGCTTTGCGTTAGGCGATGCCGATGCCGGGCTCCAGACGTTGAGGTAGAGACAATCCTCGCTCTGGCCGGCGTTGCGGAACATCATGTCGCCAAAGACCCGCGCCTGCACGCACTGGTATTGGAACCGATCGGCGCGCAGTACCCCCGTCCACGGCTTTACCGGCTGCGGCGCCTTCCAGCGCAGGTCGCGCACTGGTGGTGCGGCGTAGGGAATGCCGCGGAACGAGCGCACCCCGCTCGCGAGAGCGAGCCCCTGCACTGCGCCGGCGGTCGTCTGGGCGCGCGGCGCGCTCGACTGCGCGGCGGTCGGCTGAGGGATGGTCAACAGAAGAGGGGCCGAGAGGAGGAGCGAAGGAAGTCGGAGCATGTCGGAGCGTCGCCTCGTGGTGATGTTGCGATGTCGTGCGCACTGAACGAACGCCAGAGCGTCGCGTTGAGATTCCTGATCGTTGCAGCTACTGCCGCTCATCTCCCCGCACAGTCACCGGTCGCGCCGAAGCGCAGCGACAGTGGATGACTGTCGACTACTCGTGCGACGCGACGCCTAGTACGACGCGACGCGGTAGCGCAGCCAGAGCACGTCTCCCGCGCGTCGTTCCACATGTTCGATCGCGAGACGGCGCGGTTCAGCGCTCGCCCCGGCGATATCGAAGAGCGTCGCGGTGCTAACGCGTCCATCGGTGACCGGTGCCACGAGCACGCTGATCTCATCCACCAGCCCCGCGGCGAGCATCGAGCCGTTGATCCCCCCGCCCCCCTCCAGCATCAGCGTGCGCACCCCAAACTGCGCCCCCAGCTTCTCCACCGCGAGGGCGAGGTCTACTTCGGGCGCTCCAGCGAGCAGGTACGACACACCCGCCGTGCGAAGCGACGCCAGGTAATCGTTCGACACGCGGCTGGTGAGCACCACGATGAGGTGATCACCCTCGATGTCCCCCGATGCCCAGCGCAGCTTGCCGAGCGGGTCGAGGACAATCGCGAAAGAGTCGTAGTCTCCAGGCGCACTCCAGTCCTCGCGAGTGGCGCCCGTGTGTTGATCGGCGATCTCGCTCTCGCTTCTCACGCCGGCCGCAAAATGCCGCTCCATCGTCACGCGGCCGACCATCCACGCGTCGCCGTCGAACCACGCGTGCACCTGCTCGTACTCGCGCCGCTCGTCTGCGGCGAGCGGCCAGCCATCGACGACGATGCGCCCATCGATCGACATCATCATGTGACAAACGACGCGCGGGCGTCGCGGGGATGAATCTGTCATCATCGCCTCTGGATGAAATTCCGGCTGGTCGGCGCTGTCTCGTTAGGTAGCGCGCGCGCCACCGTACTCGGCGTCGCTCACCTGTTCGAGCCACTCCACCACCTTCCCGTCCAGTCCCTCCTGGATGGCGATGTGCGTCATCGCTGTCGTCGGCGAGGCGCCATGCCAGTGGCGTTCAGCTGGCGCGAACCAGACCACGTCGCCGGGGCGGATCTCTTCGACCGGGCCGCCGTCTCGTTGCACGAGCCCAAATCCCGATACGACGACGAGCGTTTGCCCGAGCGGGTGCGTGTGCCAGGCAGTGCGTGCCCCCGGCTCGAACGTCACGCTCGCGCCTGCGACGCGAGCGGGAGCGGGTGCAGTGAACAACGGATCGATGCGCACGGTCCCGGTGAACCAGTCAGCGGGTCCCTTGTTGGATGGTTGGGTTCCGGCGCGGGTGATGTGCATGGTGGGCTCCTCGGTGGCGTAGCTCGTCGCGATCGACGAGCCGAACTCACAATCAAGCGACGCAGTCACGCGCGAGCCACCGCCGCCTCGTTATCGCCCTGTGAAGGAGTACTTCACGATGCAAGAGCGCAAATGAGACCGAGACCGCTGCACCCCACCGACTCGCCCATCCCGAATGGAGGGAAGGCGACGACCCGCGAAATGTTCGCGCTCGAGCATGAGCGCTCACGCCGAGGCGGAGTGCAATCGCGTTCGCCTAGTACCCCTTCACGCGAGTCGGCGCCGAAGTGTCGTTAGTCGTGCCGTTCCCCAGCTGTCCGCTCGAATTGCCGCCCCAGCAGTAGGCCTCGTCGCTCGTCGTCACACCGCACGCGAACTGCCCCCCTGTGGCGACATCGCGAAAGTGCAGTCCGCCGGCCACCTGTGCGGGCGTGAGTTCGCAGGCGACGGTGAAGAAGTTGCACGCGAGCGGCGAGCCGCCGCCATTGCCGATTTCGCCGAGCTGATTGTCGCCCCAGCAGTAAGCCTCTTCGCTCGTCGTCACGCCGCAGGTGAATGGGAACAGGTTGTTTCCCTTCGACGGGCGTACGCTGCGGAAGGTGAGGTTGCCGCTGACGGCAATCGGGATCGGCGACCCCAGGAGATCCCCGTTCCCGATCTGTCCGTAGTTGAATACGCGCCCTCCCCAGCAGTAGGCGTTCCCACCTTGGTCGAGTGCGCAGGAGTGCATCGCGCCAGTCGCGACGAACCCGAAGGACATCCCTCCTGCCACAGCGCTCGGCACGGGATTGGGGACGTTTAGGTTCGTCCCCGTCCCCAACTGCCATTGCGAATTCCATCCCCAGCAGAAGACCTGGCCGCTCCCCTCGCGTCCACAGCCATTCCAGATCCCGGTGCTGACTTGTGCGAACGTGTGTCCCCCGGAGACGAGTTGCGGTGCGAGCGCACACGGCCAAGTGCCGAGGTAGGTCCCGGTGCAGCTCGACGTCGCGGGCGAGGCCAGTCCTCCCCAGTCGATCCCTCCTCGTCCACCGGGCCCCCAGCAATAGGACGTGCCCGCCGCATCGAGCGCACAGGTCGCGTACGCGCTCACCTCGATCGCAGTGAAGGAGACGCCGCCACTGACCCGCGTGGGAGTGCTGCTTGCAGCTGTGCCGCCATTGCCCAGCTGCCCGACTTCGTTTGCCCCCCAGCACCACGTGGGCCCAGCGAGTGCGATCGCGCACGTGTGGGCTTCACCCGCATCGATTCGCGTCCAGAGCTCCTTCGATGACACGAGCACCGGGAGCGGGCGTGCCGTCGTTCCGCCGTCGCCAAGCTGCCCGCTCGTGTTGGAGCCCCAGCAATAGGCAAGCCCGCCGGCAGTGATGCCGCAGGCGTGTGCGCCGCCCGTGGTGACGGCGATGAATGCAATGTTGGGTGACACGAGCGAGTGTGCGAGACTCGTCAGGCGGGAGGCCTGCGCCGGCGTGAGGATCCCGCTCTTCATGAATGACGCGACGAGGTTGACGAACGGTTGTAGCGGTCCGTACGGCGCGTCGTTCGCACCTGTGTCATCGCCGGTTGGTGAGCCACCTATCCGACGCGCGCCGTCTCGAAGCGTGATCCACAGCGAACGCCCCTGTCCCGCCGTGACGATCCCGGCTCGGATCCAACGTTCGAACAGGAGGTCGGCAGCTGAGAGGATCGTTTGATTCGGTGACGACGCGCTCGTTCCTGCCTGCTCCAACCGCACCGGATCAGGTGAGCGCACTTCGGTAGCGGTCGGAGCGTCGTGACACGCCGCCAGCGTAAGAAGTCCCAACGCGACGCACGTGCGCGGTGTTCTCGACGTCAGCATCCCCATATTCCCCATCGCTCGTTTTCGAATCGCGCGCACTACGCACGCGCTGCGCGCTTGGCAGTCGATACTCGACGCGTCGAGCTCGCGACGCGACCGGAGCGTTGCCGTGGACGCTGGAATGTTAGTGGCGTCGTTGGCGCGCTCACAGCTGCAACATCACTTCGTCAGCGAAGCACCGGCGCCGCCGATCGCCGGTCGCCGGTCGTGCTCGCCACGTCGCGCTGCGCCCCTCACCCGGCGCCGACGCCCTCCCTCCACTCCGCCTCAGCGAACACCTCGCGCGCGTACCGATAGTCGCGGATCGAACTGACGCGCTCGTCGCGAAAGCGTACGAACGCGAAGAATGCGGGCTCCCCGTCCGGATGATCCCGCACCAGGAGCGCGACGCGCCCATCCACGATCCCGAGTCCCATCCGTACCGCTGCAAGGCGCTCGTAGTTGCTGAAGTACCCGCCCACCTCCTCCGCCCCGCTCTTCTCGGTCATCCCCACCAACTCGAGGCGCACGTCCTCCGCCAGCATTGCGCGCAACGCATCGAAGTCGCGCGCATTGAAGAGGGAGACGTATCGATGCAGGAGCACCGCCTGTTCCGGTGGAAGCCGCAGAGCGGCGTTTGAGTTCGCGGCAAGAGTTTCAGCGTCCGCATCGGCGCGGCGCCGCAATGTCGCCCGCCCACGGTGAAGCGCTCCCTTGATCGACGGAACGCTGGCGTCAAGGATCTCCGAGATCTCTTCGAGCGTGTACGACAGCACATCCTTGAGGATCACGCAGCTCCGTTGTAGGGCCGTGAGTCGCATGAAGTGCGAGAGTCCCTACTCGGCCAGCTCCGCCGCCTCGAGCGGCGAATCCTCCGTGCGCGCCGGGAGCTCGCCATCGAGCGGCTCGGCGAACTGCACCTCGTGGCGACGCTGGTGATCGAGTGCGCGGTTGTGCGCCACGCGAAAGAGCCACGCGCGAAGGTTCTCAACATGACCTAATTGCGGAAGGCGAAAGTAGACCTTCGCCAGCGCATCCTGGACGATGTCCTCGCCGTCGACCGCCGAGCCCACCATCCGCGCGCAGTAGCGCAGCAACTGCGGGCGTATGTCGGCGACGAGCGCGTCGAACTCTTCTCGCGCCTTGGTCAGCGCCTCGATGTCCATCCCCTGCTCCTCATCATGTGGATGTTGCCGCCGTTCCCCCCCTGCCGTAGGTCCGCGCAGCGGGTCGGCGCCCGCTCCTATCGCGACGAACGAGGAACACGAAATGATGCGGGTCCCCACCCGGATCCTTTCCCCCGGTTCATCCGTCGCATCCATGTCTTCACACTACGGAAGAATCGACATGGACACACTCGCCGCACCAATCCTCGGGTTGCAGGAGCTCTCGAGGAACATCCTCGCCACCGCCATCGGCGACCTCTCCGACGCCGATGCGAAGCTCCGCTCGCGCGGTGGCGCCGGTCCATCGGTCGCCTGGACCATCGGACACCTCTGCCACTTCAAGCTGGAGATGTTGGAGCTCCTGGGTCAGTCGAGGGAGAATCCCTTCGCCGCGCTATTCGCTGACGCCGGCGCGAGCGCAGGCGACGACTATCCGCCGCTCGGCGAGCTCGCCGAGAGCTACAACGCGCTCCACGACGACGTGCGCGATGCCCTCGACGCCGCCGGCGAGCGTCTCACCGCACCGATCCCTGGGCGCGGAATGCACGGCGAAACGCGTGCGCTGGACCGGATCCTCTTTCTCGCCTGGCACGAGGCCTATCACATCGGCGGCATCGGCGCGATTCGGCGCGAGCAGCATCGCACCGGGATCGCCGACCTCGTCGCCGCAGCCTGATCAACAAACGACACGGAGATCTCACGCGCATGTCGTCCACCGCTGGAAGTGGTACGGCCGCCGACCCCTGGCGCCTCAAGACGCCCCCGCAGACATCCGAGTTCACCATGCACCGCGCAACCGTCGGCGGCGCCGACGTGCTGGTCTGCACCGTTGGGAAGACCGTCCTGCACTACGACTACCGATGCATTGCCGATCTCCACGCCATGCTCACGGCCCATGGCGACTGGATGGAACTCGGCTCCGCCGACGAGCAGAAGCCAGCGAAGGCCGGAACCGTCGAGGCATGGGCCCGCTCGCCGGACAATCCCATCGGTGGGTGGTACGGGAAGAAGAAGGGGCTCGGCGGACGCTTTGCGATGTACGTCCCGCCGCTGATGGAGGCGCTGGGGTTGGCGGAGGTGGAGCATCAGCCCCGTGGGAACCGGATGCGAGCGCGTTAGGTAGCCGCTCCCGACGTCGCTCGGAACGCGAGAGGGGGCCGCCGGCAACGCCGGCGCCCCCCTCTCGTCTTCTCGTCTTCAGAAAACTCGTCTTCTCGCAGAAATGGCTAGGGACGGAATCGAACCGCCGACACGCGGATTTTCAGTCCGCTGCTCTACCAACTGAGCTACCTAGCCCCGCACACTCCCGACAGCCAGAGCCGTCGGCAGTCGCACAATGTATCAGTTCCGCGGTGCAATCGGTATTCCCGCCGCGCAACGCGCCAACGCCCGCCTGTAGGTCCCCGTCGTCGCCCGACGGTCACTCCTCC
>JBGAHX010000136.1:0-3088 GCA_044225935.1 Gemmatimonadaceae bacterium | reverse complement strand
GCTCGCGGGCGCGGCTGGCGGCAGCGCCACGATCGGCGCTCCGCTCGCCTCGAGGATTTGCTGGCTAGACTCGGCCCGCTCGGGTGAGCGGGCAGCATGCTGTTCGACCGTGATAAAGACGCCCGTCGCGATGGTCGTGAGCGCGACAAGGGCGACGGCGACGCGCACGCGTGATTTCGGAGAGCGGCGTTGCGTCGGAGCGTCGCTCGACACCGGCACGTCGGGGCCCGCGTAACCGGGGCGCGACCACCACCGCCGAATGGCAGCGAGCGCGCGTTCCCACGTCGATGTCCGTTCGACCTCCGTAATCGCGCCGCTCGAGACGGGTTGCCCGGTGGTGCCACCCAGAAACGCATCGCGCGCTCCGGCGGATCTGAGCGTGGCCGACCGCGGCGCGATCGGCTTCACGCCGGCCACCGCTAGCATCGTCTCACTCAGCGTGCCTCGAACGACCGTCGCATCGCTCACCGTTTCCAACTCGTCGAATGAGCTCAGCGCCTCGCACAACGCGGCTCGCATCGCTTCTGCAGACGGCCAACGGTCCGCCTTGTCGAATGCGAGCGCGCGGTCCACGACCGCGACAACCTCCTTCGGTGCCTCGGGGAGCACAGCTGCGAGGGACGGTGCCGGGCATGTCGCCGCGAGGATCGCGATGTGCTGACCCGATTGGCCGTCGTGAACGGGATGGCCGGAAAGGAGCGTGTACATCGTCGCGCCGACCGCCCAGAGGTCCGTGTGCGGCCCCAGCTCGTTCACGAGACCGCCGGCTTGCTCGGGCGGCATGAAGCTCGGCGTCCCGAATACCGCTCCTGTCGAAGTCGCGCTCGTGGCGGCCACCTCGCGCACGCGAGCGATCCCGAAGTCGAGGACCTTTAGCTCGCCGGTCCGGGTAACGAATCGGTTCGCCGGTTTCAGGTCACGGTGAATGACGCCCGCATCGTGTGCGACCGCGAGTACCGCACAGAGGTCGGCCGCCAGCGTAAGCACCGCCTTTGTCGGCAGTCGTTTTCCGTTCGCTTCCCAGAGCTGCTCGACGCTCTGGCCGTCGAGCAACTCCATGACGAGGAACGCGGCCCCTTCGTCTGTCACGTCGTCGTCGATGATCGCGACGACTCCGGGGTGGTTCACCGCATTGGCGGCCTGCCCCTCACGCAGGAATCGCCTTCGGAGGTCGGGGCGGATGGCATACTCCGAGTGCAGGAGCTTGATGGCGACTTGCCTCCCGTTGCGATGCGTCGCACCGTAAACGGCACCCATCCCCCCGATCCCGAGGACGCGATCGATCCGGTACTTCTCGCGTAGCCACGCCCCGACGCGCGAGCGCGCGTGAGCGGCGAGTTCTTCATCGGACGCGAGCATTTCCCTCCAGCCGTCGCAGGCGCCAGCCTCCTGACTCCACTATTGGTGGTATCACGCTCGTCGAGGTACAATCCACCCATAGTGGATGTAACGCAGGCTCTCGCAGCGCGAGAGTCGGCGGATGCGAAAGCGTACCGACCTACTGCGCGTAGTCGGCGCGAACTTGCGCGCGCTACGCGATGCACGCGGTCTTACGCAGGAACAGGTCGGCGAGCGATCCGGGTTCAGCGCGAAGTACATTTCGGAAATCGAACGCGGCCATCGTGACCCACCGCTCGGGACGATGTTTCTGATCGCTACCAAGGGCCTCGGTTGTTCGCTCGCCGACCTCGTAGCGACATCGCCCATGCAGCCAGCTGTTCGGCGCGATCCACCGAGCCGCCCGGCCGATGACCTGCCGCGGCCAATTCGTCGTCTTGCAGAGAGCATCGCTGCGCTCCCGTCAGAGCGACACCAACAACGTGTCATGCGTCTCTTTGCGGAACTCTTGGCTCTCTATCGTTCCACTGGAGCGCCCCGATGAGCGACACCCGGTCGACTTTTCCTAAGCGAGAACGCGGCGAGCCGATCGGTCATGATCGTCGCGACTGCGCTCCGCCGTGGATTACCCTCCGCCGTCGGTCCCTCCTTCAGGCCGTGGCGCCGCGGCATTACGCTCGGCTTCCTTTCGCCGTGAGGTGACGCTTACGGGCTGCCCAGCGCCGTGAGCGGCGCGTCTCGCGTCTTTGTTCCGCCGCAGGTGATTGCGCTCAGTTCCGCGTCGTAGGCTGGCCTCCGCAACCGCGCCTCTTTGGGCCGCGACCCTCTTCGCCTCGTCGGCCTCGGTGAAGTGGGAGACGCAGGGCCCACAGAAATCGGCGGTGTTCATCCTGCATTGGACGCACTCGCCTGGGGTGCTGTCTCTAACCGCGACGACGAGCTCATCGGCGCTGCGCATCGGAAATGCTCCCTGAAGCCATGGAAGGAGCTCGAGCTCGATGAGATGGCGCTCGTAGACGGCGAAACCGCCGAGCATCGACACCCACTCGTCATAAATCGCGGTGACCGCGCGCGGATCGAGTGACGTCCGCTTAACGATCTCGACCGGATGCAGTCCCTCGTCGAGAAGAGCGAAAACGCGTGAAGCGGTGGGACCGTCGAAATCGGATGGCGTCTGTTGAGCATCCACCCTCACCCGCCGGATCGTTTCGACTTCCTCGGCGCGGAACCGATGAACGCCGTCTGGGGCGACGATCGGATTGAGGAGGGTACCCTCCTTCCTCCTCACCTTCGACTCGGACCAGCCGAGCATTTTTGCTACCTCTCTTCGCTTCACGAGCGTTCCGTCGGACACCGCCTCAGGCATAGACGGTCCAGACGAATCCGTGTCTGCGACACTCGCCGAGCGCGTGGCCGCTGGGGTACGCGACGGCTGTTCACTGTTCTTTCGGTCCATACTTGAACGGTAACGCGCGCATGCTGAATGGAAAGCTCGGCGTGACGTCGCGCGCGCGCGGATCGATCGCGATATCTTCGCGGCGTCGCAAAGTGAACGGATGACCGATTCGGGGTGCCGCGTGCTCGCGCATTGATCGTCACAAGGAGCGTGGCGAGGTCGACGCGATCACGAAGCGGCTCGAGCAACTCGAGAAGCGTTCGGGACGGCCGAGCGCAAGCGACAAGTACCGTGCTCAGTACCTCGAGACGCTGCCGGAGTACCGAGTTGGCGGCCGCGGGCGCATCGCCGTGC
>JBGAHX010000068.1:0-25439 GCA_044225935.1 Gemmatimonadaceae bacterium | reverse complement strand
TAGGTGTGCGTCATCGGCGTGATCACCCCGACGGTGCCCGGCGAACCGTCGATACGGTAGTACTTCGCCGGTCCGTTGCCACGCGGACCGGCGTCGCTCGTTAGGGTTCCGACGGCGCTGATGCGGTCGAGCACTTCCTCGCTCGGGACGACGTGCTCCATCGTGAGTTCGCGCATGTCGCCCACCGGCATGAGCTCGATGAAGCGGATGTGCCACGGATGCTCCGTCGCCAGGCGCGCGAAGTCGACCACTTCGTCGTCGTTGATCCCGCGCATGACGACGACGTTGAACTTGATCGGACCAAGCCCCGCGTCCTGCGCCGCCTTCGCTGCCGCGACCGGGGACAGGCCCAGGTTACGGCGCGCGATCGCGATGATCCGGTCCTCGCGCAGGGAGTCGGCGCTCATGTTGATGCGATCGAGCCCGGCGTCGCGCAGCGGCTGCGCCAGCTCCGGGAGCTTCACGCCGTTGGTCGAGAGCGCGATGTCCTCGATGCCGGGAACGGCGCGCAGCTGGCGAATCAGCGACGGCAGGTCCGGGCGAATCGTCGGCTCGCCTCCAGTGATGCGCAGCCGGCGCAACCCGAGCGGCGCCAGCTGCCGTACGACGTCGGCGATTTCCTCGTACGACAGGATGTCCTTCTTCGCCAGCCACTGCATCCCCTCGAGCGGCATGCAGTACAGGCAGCGGAAGTTGCACCTGTCGGTCACCGAGATGCGCAGATACTCGATCCCGCGCCCGAACTGGTCGCGCAGTACGACGGGATCGCTCATCGCCGAGCCTCCGCGTGTCCGCGCGTGGGGTCGACCCATTCGCGCGTCCCATCGACGTAGTGCTCGCGCTTCCAGATCGGGACGCGCTTCTTGACCTCCTCGATGACGTAGCGCGCTGCATCCATCGCCGGGGAGCGACGCGCATGCGAGACGACGATGGCGATGCTGATGTCGGTGAGCGCGAGGTAGCCGATCCGGTGCACGATCACCACGTGCTCCGTCCCGAAGCGCTCCACCGCCTCGCGCCCGATGGTCTCGAGCTCGCGGCGCGCCATCCCCTCATACGCGGAATAGTCGATCCCCTCCACGGAGCGCCCGTCGTTCACGTCGCGCACCGTGCCGAGGAAGAGCGTCGTCGCCCCGCTCGCGCGGTCGCGCACTTCCTCCAGCATCGCCGTGACGTCGATCGGTGCCTGCACCAGCGCGACGCGCATCTACCCCCCTGCCACCGGCGGAATGATCGCCACCTCATCGCGCTCGCTCACGGGATCGTCGAGCGTGGCGTACTGCTCGTTCACCGCAACGAGCGGCGACGGCGGGAGGCGCACGGTGCCGGCGCGATCGCGCACCGACTCCAGCACGTCGCGTACGCGCGCCGACGGCCCCAGCTCGACGTCGACAGACGACGCGCCGAGCGCCTCGGCGTACGAGGCGAAAAGGAGAACGCGAACGGATGGCATATTGTGAAACTCTAGCGCCGGGTCGGCGAGACGCAACTGCGCACGGTGGAAAGCAGAATGCCCCGACTGACCGACAGACGGGGCATCACGCGCGACGACCGGGTTTCGAGCGCTGAGGCGTGCTACGCCTCGCTCATCTCCTCTTCCTCGTGATCATCGTCCCACGAGTCGTCGTCGTGGTGCCCCTCGAGCGGCTCGAGATCGGCGACCATCGCGCGAAGCTCCTTCGACGGCTTGAAGACCGGAACGGGGCGCGCGGACACCTCGACCGGCGAACCGGTGCGCGGATTGCGCGCCATCCGTGTCTTGCGGTGCCGGATCTTGAAGGTGCCGAAACCGCGAACTTCGATGTTCTTCTGCGCCTGAAGAGCTTCCTTGATCGCGTCGAGGAATGCGTCGACGACCCGAGCGCAGTCCTTCTTCGAAATCATCGGCCCGGCCGTGCGGGAAATCTGCTGCGTGACGCGCTCGACGAGGTCGGCTTTGGTCATTGCGTAGTCTCGATCAGGACGAGGGCGGGGCTGAAAGTCGGGTCTAACGTAGAACGCTTAGCTATTGTGTGTCAAGCGTTTGGACCACTTCGGCCGGCCTCGCCACGGACCGCGCTGATAAACTGTTTGAAGAGGGGACGGGCGTCGTGCGGCCCCGGCGCGGCCTCCGGATGATACTGGACCGCGAAGATCGGGAGGTCCTTGTGTCGGAGCCCCTCGACTGTGCCATCGTTGAGGTTTACGTGCGTCACTTCGAGGTCGGGCGCGCCGGGAATCTCGTTGTCCTTTCCCAACACGGCGAAACCGTGGTTCTGCGAGGTGATGAGCACGTGCCCGCTCGACAGCTCCTTCACCGGATGATTTCCGCCGCGGTGGCCGAAGGGCATCTTCACCGTCGACGCACCGTACGTGAGGCCGATCAGCTGGTGCCCCAGGCAGATGCCGAAAACCGGTACACCAGCCTCGCCGATCGTGCGAATCGTATTGGGCGCGTAGGAGACGGCTGCCGGGTCGCCCGGGCCATTGGAGAAGAAGACGCCGTCTGGCTTATGCGCGAGCGCTTCCTCGGGCGAGGTCGTCGAGGGGACGACGGTTACGCGACAGTCGTGTGACTCGAAGAGGCGCAGGATGTTGCGCTTGATGCCGTAGTCGTAGGCGACGATGTGGTACTGCGCGTCGTCGTTCCCCCACTTGTAGGGCGTCTCGGTCGTGACTTCCGATGCGAGGTCGAGCCCTTCCATCGACGGGCAGGCGTCGAGCGCGGCGCGCGCCGCGTCGGACGGCTCGCTCCCCTGACCCACGACACCGCGCATGACCCCCGCGGAGCGCAGGTGCTTGGTCAGCTGACGCGTGTCCACGCCCTCGAGGATCGGGATGCCAGCCTCACCGAGCCATGAACTCAGGTCGCCGCTCGCGCGCCAGTTCGAGTACGTGCGCGAAAGCTCGCGCATCACCACGGCAGCCACCTGCGGACGTGCCGACTCGGGATCGTCGAGATTGATCCCGTAGTTGCCGATCATTGGAGCCGTCATGACCACGATCTGTCCGCGATACGACGGATCGGAGAACGTCTCCTGATACCCGGTCATGTTCGTCGTGAAGACGACTTCGGCGACGGTATCGGGGGCGCTGGCGGCGAGCCGCCCGCGAAACAGGGTTCCATCCTCGAGGAGGAGGAACCCTGGGATGTTGGAGCGAGTGGTCACGTCGGCGTCTGCTTACGGCTGCTTGGGCTTGGAGGCGGTCGTGTCGGGTGACTTCTCGAGCGGAACGACAGGAGCCGCGGCGGGCGCGCCCCCCTTCGTTTCGGGAGCAGGCGCCGCAGGTGTCGTCAGCGGCGTGTCGAGGATCGAGCGCGGCGTGCGCGTGCGCACCGACATCAGCTGCAAGATGAAGGCAAGGAGCAGGAACACTCCCCCGCCCCACCAGCTCACGCGCGTCAGGAGATTCCCTGCCTGCCGAGTGCCGATGAGCGAGTCGGACGACGACGAGGCACCGCCGAAAGAGGCGGCGAGTCCGCCGCCCTTCCCCGACTGGAGAAGCACCGCCGCGATCACGACCAGCGCGACGATGATGAGGATGATGAGCAGGAAGGTGTACATGCGAAGATGCTGGAATAGGCGATTCGTGCTAAGCACCCAATATCGCGAGACTTACGCCGTCGAATCAAGGGCGCGCTGTGGCGCGTTCTCGTACGCGTGTTCGTACGCGTGCTCGTCCCGGTGTTCGACGTCCCTCAGGTGCGCACGATCGACGACCACCCCTCGGCCTCGAGCGAGGCGCCCCCGACGAGCAACCCGTCGACGTCCTCGCCGTCCAGGAGGCTTCGCGCATTCCCGCGATTCACGCTCCCACCGTAGAGGATCGGGATCGCCCGTGCGCGCTCGCCGAGCATCGCCGTAAGTTCGGCGCGAATGACGGCGTGGATGGCCTGGGCATCGGCCGGGGTCGCTGTCTTGCCGGTTCCGATCGCCCAGACCGGCTCGTAGGCGATCAGCATTCCCAACACCTGCGGGGCGTCGATCTCGGTGATCCCCGCGCGTAGCTGGCGGATGACCACCTCCTCGGTCGCTGCCGCTTCACGCTCGGACAGCGTCTCGCCGATACAAAGCATGGGAATGAGCCCGGCGCGCACCGCGGCTCCGACCTTCTTCCCAGTCTGCTCATCCGTCTCGCCGAAGACGTGGCGGCGCTCGGAGTGCCCGACCAGGGCGACCGTCGCGCCGGCGTCTCGCGCCATCGGCGCCGACAATTCGCCGGTGAAGGCCCCCTTGTCCTCCCAGTGGATGTTCTGCACGCCGACGAGGATGTCGTGCCGTTCGCGGATCATCTCCAGTACCGTGGTGACGCTCACGGCCGGCGGGAAGAAGAGCACCTGCCGATCGGTGCGGCGAGCGGAATGGGCGAGGAAGGAGCGCATGAAGGCCCGGGCGTCGCTCGGGCCGTGATGCATTTTCCAGTTGGCGGCAAAGATGGGACGTTGCATGGGCGTTACCTGTCGTCGAGGGCGGCGACTCCCGGGAGCACTTTCCCCTCGAGGAACTCGAGCGACGCCCCACCGCCGGTGGAGACGTGGCTCATTTTCGATTCGAGGCCGGCCTCGGCGACCGCCGCGGCGGAGTCGCCACCACCCACGATCGTCGTCGCCCCCTTCGCTGTCGCCGCTGCCATCGCGTCGGCGATCGCGCGCGTTCCCTTGTCGAACGGCGGCTTCTCGAAGACCCCCATCGGGCCGTTCCACAGGACGGTCTTCGCCGAGGCGATCGCCCGCGCGTAGGACTGCATTGTCTCCGGCCCCACATCGAACATCGCTTCGTTCGCGGGGATCGCGTCACGCTTTACTGTGTGAGCGCCGTCGGCATTGTCCATCGAGCTCGAGACGACGGCGTCGTGCGGGAGCGTGAGGCGGAAGCCGGCGCGCTCGAGGAGCGACGCAGCGAGTTCGACTCGATCGGGCTCGACGAGCGAGGTCCCGGTCTCGAGCGACATCGCCTTGAAGAAGGTGCAGGCCATCGCCCCGCCGATCAGGAGTCCGTCGACCTTGGGGAGGAGCGCCTCGATGACGTCGATCTTCCCCGAGACCTTGGCGCCGCCGAGGATGGCGATGAACGGTCGCTTCGGTTCGGCGATCGCCTTGCCGAGGTAGTCGAGCTCCTTCTCCATCAGCATGCCGGCAACCGCCGGTTTGACGAACGCGGTGACGCCGGCGGTCGAGGAGTGCGCGCGGTGCGCCGACCCGAAGGCGTCGTTCACGTACAGGTCTCCCAGCCGGGCGAAGGCTTTGCTGAGCGCCTCGTCGTTCTTCTCCTCACCGGCGTGAAAGCGCGTGTTCTCGAGGAGGAGTATCTCGCCGTCCCCTAAGGATTGGGTAGCGGCCACTGCGGCATCGTCGGCAGAACTGCCGAGGAAGTGCACGGGATGCCTGGTGTGCTTCGCGAGCTCCTTCGCCACCGGCGCGAGCGAATAACGCGGATCGGGGCCTCCCTTGGGGCGCCCCAGGTGCGAAAGGAGGACGACGCGCGCACCATGACCGGCGAGGTACTCGATCGTGGGGAGTGCGGCGACGATGCGGGTGGCGTCGGTGACGTTGCCGCTCTCGTCGAGCGGGACGTTGAAGTCGACGCGGACCAGCGCGCGCTTGCCGCGCAAGTCGGCGTCGGTCAGGTCGCGAACGGACTTCTTGTTCATGGCTGTCGTGGTGAGCGAGACGGACCCGAGGGCGCTCCGGCGCGACGGCGCAGGGCGATACTTCCGCGGGAGCCAGAGCCCGCGGCGCACCGTGGGGTGCGTCGCGGGCGGGGCAGCTATCGACGCTTAGAGCTTGCCGCCGACGTAGGTGATCAGGTCGACGCAGCGCGAGGCGTAGCCCCACTCGTTGTCGTACCACCCCGAGACCTTGACCAGCGTCCCGTCGATCACGTTGGTGTTCTTCGCGTCGAGGATCGTCGAGTGCGGGTTCCCGATGTAGTCCGACGAGACGAGTTCTTCCTCGGTGTACTGGAGGATCCCCTTGAGCGGGCCGTTGGCGGCCGCCACGAAGGCAGCGTTGACCTCGGCGATCGTCGTCGCGCGCTCCACCTCGACGGCGAGCTCCGTGATCGAGACGTCGGGGGTCGGGACACGCATCGAGATGCCGTCGATCTTCCCCTTCACTTCGGGGATCACGAGCGAGGTCGCCTTGGCCGCGCCGGTCGTGGTGGGGATGATGGAGAGGGCGGCGGCGCGGGCGCGGCGCAGGTCCTTGTGCGGAAGGTCGAGGATCTGCTGGTCGTTGGTGTACGAGTGAATCGTCACCATCGAGCCGTGCTTGAAGCCGAAGTTGTCGCGGATGACCTTCACCATCGGCACGAGGCAGTTTGTCGTGCACGAGGCGTTGGACACGATCGTGTGCGCGGCGGCGTCGTACTTGTCGTGGTTGACGCCCATCACGATGGTGATGTCCTCACCCTTGGCCGGCGCGGAGATGATGACCTTCTTCGCTCCGCCGTCGATGTGCTTGCGGGCATCCGGGGCGTTGGTGAAGCGTCCGGTCGACTCGAGGACGATGTCGACGCCCAGATCCTTCCACGGGAGAGCCGCCGGATCCTTCTGGGCGAAGACCTTGAGCGTGTCGCCGTCGATGGTGATGGAGTCGCCGGTGTGGCTCACCGTCCCCTTGTAGGTCCGGTGCACCGAGTCGTAGGTGAAGAGGTGCGCCAGCGTCTTGGTGTCGGTGAGATCGTTTACCGCCACGAAGTCGATTGCGGCGCCCTGCTCCTTCGCGGCGCGAATGACCTGCCGGCCGATGCGTCCGAAGCCGTTGATGCCAACCCGAATTCCCATGTGTCGATCATCCTCGCGTAAGCGGCGCGTCGCCCGCTGCGCGGGCCCGGCCGAAGGTGACATAACTGATGATGCGCGCCCCGGCGCCCCACAACGTGGCGGCGCATTCGTTCAGGGTCGCCGCGGTCGTCACGACGTCATCGACCAATATGACATGGGCGCCGCTCAATTTCGACGGCGCCCGCGACCCGGCCCTGAAGGCCTGCGCAACGTTGTGCAATCGCTGATCCGGTGTCAATTGCGTCTGCGTGGTGGTGGCGCGCACGCGCTCGATCACGTCATCCCAGACATCGAGGCGCCAGGTGGGCGCAATGGCTCTCGCCAGCGCCCGCGCCAACACGTCGCTCTGGTTGTAGCCGCGACGCCGTAACCGCTCCGGCGCAAGCGGAACCGGAACGAGAGCCACCGCTTCCTCGCGCACATCGGCGGGCCACGACAGACGCGCCATCCGTTGCGCCATCTCATCGGACACGCGGTACCACCCATCGTACTTGAACGCGTGCACCAGCCGCTCGGCGACGCCACCAGGTACCCAGCAGAACGAGCGGAGCGCGCGCACGTGGGGAGGAAGGAGCGGGCACCATCGACAGCTCTCCCCGCTCCCGGGGTGACCGCAGCGGTCGCAGCGCGGGTTCGGGAGTTGCGCGACGCGAGCCCAGCATTGGTCGCACACCATCGCGTCGCGCGCCTCGCCGATCACGCGTTCGCACGCGAGGCACGCGCGCGGGAGGAACAGTGCCTCCGCGTGCTGCATGGCAACGGCCGCCCATCGACGGGCGGTCGCGAGTGAGTACTTCATGCGTCGCTCCGGATCGACGTGCGGTTGCTATGCTCCCGCGGCTTGGCGCAGCGCTGCGCGCATTGCGTCGAGATCGGGGGCGACACCGAACCAGCACTCGAAGGCCGCCTTCCCCTGCAGGAGGAGCATCTCCCGCCCGTCGGCAGCCGAATGCCCCGCGCGCCTCGCCTCCCGCACCCAACGCGTTTCGCCGGGACGATACACCAGGTCCATCACGTGAGCGTCACGCGGGAGGAGTTCGATCGCGATTGGGAGGGCGTCGTCGCGCAAGCCTACCGGCGTGGCGTTGACGACGGCACGCGCATCGCGCACCGCCTCGAGCGCCGATTCCGCCAGCTGCACACGATCGCCGAAGCGCTGCGCGAGCGCGCGCGCACGCGCCGGCGATCGCCCGTGCAACACCACGCGAGCGTTCGGCCAGCGCTCCACCGCGGCGCACACCGCGGCTGCCGATCCGCCGCTCCCCAGGCAGGCGACGACGCACGATGCACGATCGAGTCCGACCGCGTCGGCGAGTCCGTCGAAGCCTGCAACGTCGGTGTTGTCGCCAACGACGCGGTGCCGGTCGTCCACCCAGAAGGTGTTGACCGCGCCCACGCGCTCCGCCAGCGGCGTGCGCACATCGCACAGCGCGAAGACCGCCTCCTTGTGCGGAATCGTTGCGTTGCCCCCTCCACGGAGCGCCGTGATGGCGGCGAAGGTCGCAGAAAGGCGATCGGGCGCGACGTCGACCAGCTCGTAGGTGAGCGGGATGTTGGCCGCGCGTAGTGCGGCGTTCTGAAAAGCCGGAGAGAGCGAGTGGGCGACCGGATGGCCGAGGAGGACGAGCCGGCTCGGTCGGTCGGCAGGGCTCAAGCGGCCTGCGCGGGGAGCGCGTCGAAGAGGCGCCGGATCTCCCGCGCCAGTTCTTCGTACGTCGCGCGATAGGCGTCGAGATCGCCACCGAACGGATCCGCCACGCCGGCTGCGTCGCCCCCGGGGTTATTGAACGTCGTGAGAATGTGCGACTTCCCTTCACCGCCGAGGGCGAGCACACGCTCGAGATGGTGCGGCCCCATCGTGAAGATCAGGTCAGCCTCGCGAACGAGTTCGGCCGTCACCTGGCGCGCCGAGTGCGCGCCGAGATCGAGCTGGCGCTCGAGTGCCACAAGGAGCGAACCGTCCGAGGCCGGAGCGCCGTCCCACGCGCTCGTCCCCGCACTTCCGACCTCGATGTCTTCACGCCCGCGACTGATCGCCTCGCGACGTGCGATCACTTCTGCGAGTGGCGAGCGACAGGTATTGCCGGTACAAACAAAGAGCAGCTTCACGATCCCCCAGCGTCGGGTCACGGGCGGCCCAATGGCCGATGCAGGAAATTAGTCGGCGACGTGGGCGAACGCATTCACCCGAACGGCGGAGCGCCCGACCGTGCCGTCGCTAGAACTCGCCGACGAGGTCCGGCGCGCTCTCGCGCAGCACCGCCGACGGGATCGCGCCCGGACGAATGACGCGCGGACGCGCCCCGGTGCAATCGACGACGGTCGACGGCGGCGACGGTTCGAGACGCCCGCCATCGAGCACGCGCATCGTCCCCTGGGTGATCTCCCCCTGCCACGCCTGCACCACTTCGCCCGCGGTCATCGCCGGCGGCTGCCGCGGGCGATTCGCCGACGTGGAGGTGATCGGATCGCCGTAGGCCTGCAGGAGGCGCTGCAATCCGACGTGCGACGTCCAGCGCACGGCGATGCCCCCCTCGGGGCCGCGCAGGCGTGCTGGAACGCGGCGTTCGCCGCCGGTCAGCACGAGCGTGAGCGGTCCGGGCCAGTGTCGCGCGGCGAGGCGCGAGGCGACGCTCGTCAGGCGCAAATCGAGTCTCGCGAGCATCTCGCTCCCATTGATCAGGAGCAGGAACGGCTTGGCCGGCGGACGATGCTTGAGTCGCACGAGCGTCTCGACGGCCGCGTGGTCCACAGCGGTGCCGAAGCCGTAGACCGTCTCGGTCGGATAGGCGAGGACGCCACGCTCTTGCAGGTGGCGGATCGTTCCGTTGAGCGACGCCTCGATTTCGGGCGGCGACCAGAACGGAACGGAGAACGACGACAGTGTCACTCGTCGAGCGCGGCGAGTGCGTTGGCGCGCGCGAAGTCACCCTCTTCCGTCACCTTGAGGGCGCGCTCGCTCCCTCGCACCACCACGACGGGCGCCCCAATCCGCTCGCAGAGCGCGGCGTCGTCGGTCGCTCCCACACCGGCTCGGCGCGCCTCGAGGTGCGCGCGCTCGATGAGATCGCGCGGGAAGGCTTGCGGCGTTTGCGCCCGCCAGAGTCGTGTGCGATCGACGGTGCGCACGATACGCCCGTCGTCGTCCACTTCCTTGAGCGTGTCCACGACCGGAAGCGCGGCGATCGCGCCGGTCCCCGCTCGCGCCTGCCGAATGACCGCGTCGATCGTCGCGTCGGTGACGAGCGGGCGCGCGGCGTCGTGCACCACCACGATCTCCACCTCGGGCTCGAGGTCTTCGATCCCGTTCCAGACGCTATCGCTCCGTTCGCGCCCGCCGACCGAGACGAGGAGGCGGTCCACGTCGCACTGGAAGATCCACGGCGGCGGATCGCCGGCCGTGGAGCGCGGGAGGACGGCGATCACCTGCGCCACGTCGGCACGACGATGAAAGGCCTGGATCGAGTGGAGGAGCATCGGCTTTCCGGCAACCCAGCGAAACTGCTTCAGCTCGTTGCTCCCGGTGCGTGTCCCGCTCCCCGCCGCGACGATGATGACCCCTACATCGCGCCTGCCGGTCGCGCCTGGACGCAGCTCTGGCGGTGTCGTCTCGCGCGCGAGGTGCCCGGGGGCGCGCTCCACCGGAGCGCCGTCGTGCGACTCGCCGTGCTCCTCGTGCGCGGCGTGGCTCACGAGAAGAGTTCCTTGAAGAGGCGATCGATCGACGAAACGCCGATCACGCGCACACCGTCGGGGGTCCGCTTTGGGCGCCCGCGCTCCGACAGGAAGACGGTGCGGAATCCGAGCTGCGCCGCTTCGGCCAACCGACGCTCCGATTGCGAGACCGGTCGCACCTCTCCTCCCAAGCCTACCTCCCCGATGCAGACGGCATCGGCCGGGAGCGGGCGGTCGTAGATGCTGGAGGCGAGGGCGGCGGCGACGGCGAGGTCGCCCGCTGGTTCCTGCATGCGAAGCCCGCCGACCACATTGAGGAAGACGTCGAGCTGTGCGCACGACAATCCGGCGCGCTTGTCGAGCACCGCCAGGAGCAACGCGAGACGTCGCCCGTCGAATCCGGTGGCCACGCGCTGCGGCGTTCCGAAGCCCGCCTTGGCGGCCAGCGCCTGCACCTCGACGAGGACCGGACGCGTCCCCTCGAGCAGGGCGGTGATCGCGCTCCCTGAGACTCGCTCCTCACGATCGCCGAGGAAGAGCGCCGAAGGATTGTCGACGCCGCGGAGCCCGTCGCTCGTCATGCGAAAGACGCCGATCTCGTCTACCGATCCGAAGCGATTCTTGGTGGCGCGCAGCACGCGGTGGTCCCCCGTCCCTTCTCCCTCGAAGTAGAGCACCGTGTCGACGATGTGTTCGAGCGTCTTGGGGCCGGCGATTCCCCCGCCCTTGGTCACGTGCCCCACCACGATCACCGTTGCGCCCGACGACTTGGCGAAGCGCATGAGGCGCGCCGCGCATTCGCGCACCTGACCCACATTGCCCGGCGCACCTTCCAGTTCCTCAGTCGCCGTGGTCTGGATCGAGTCGACCACCATGACCGCGGGGCGCTGCGCCGTTGCGACTTCGAGGATCAGCTCCAGCGATGTCTCGCAGAGGAGTTGCACCTGGTCGCCGTCGCCCAAGCGCTCGGCGCGGAGCTTTACCTGCAGAGGCGATTCCTCACCGGAGACGTACAGCACGTCGGTCCCGGCACCCGTGAGCGCCGCCGCCACCTGCAACAGGAGCGTCGACTTGCCGATCCCGGGCTCTCCACCGACGAGGACCATCGAGCCCGGCACGATGCCGCCACCGAGCACGAAGTCCAATTCGGAAATGCCAGACGACAGGCGAGCCGTGCGCGCGGAGCGCACGTCGCGAAGGCGCTGCACGGCGCCAGCGCCGGCCGCAGCGCGGGGAGCCGCGCGCAGGGCGGCACTCCCCTTCGTGGCCGCGACGGCCACCTCTTCGGCGAGGGTGTTCCACTCGCCGCAGGCGTCGCAGCGCCCAGCCCACTTGGGATGGTCGGCCCCGCACTCCGTGCACCGATACACGGTGCGCGTACGAGTCGCCATCACTCCGCCCGCTGCGAATAGTTGTCGAAGCGCGTGTACTTCTTGTGAAAGAACATCCGCACCGTGTCGGTCGGACCGTTGCGCTGCTTGCCGATGATCACTTCGGCGAGACCGTCGAGCGGAGTCCCGTCGGCGAGGCGACGCGGTTCGCCTCGCTCGTCGTGCGCCCCCTCGTAGTACTCGGGGCGGTAGAGGAACATCACCACGTCGGCGTCCTGCTCGATCGCCCCCGATTCGCGCAGGTCCGAGAGCTGCGGGCGCTTGTTCTCGCCGGTGCGCTGCTCCGGGCCGCGGGAGAGCTGCGACAGACAAACGACCGGGACCTCCAGCTCGCGGGCGAGGATCTTGAGCGAACGCGAGATGTAGCTCACTTCCTGCTGGCGGCTCTCCGAGTCGGCCGGCCCCTGGATGAGCTGCAGGTAGTCGATGATGATCAGCCCGACGTTGTTCTCGGCCTTGAGGCGGCGCGAGCGCGATCGGATCTCGAGCACCGAGAGCCCCGGTGTGTCGTCGATCCAGATGGGGAGCGTCCCGAGGATCCCCGACGCCTTGGCCAGGTTGCGGAAGTCGTCGTCGGTCAGCCGCCCGCTGCGGAGCTTTTGGGCGTCCACCCAACCCTCGGCGGCGAGCATGCGGGTGACGAGCTGCTCCTTCGCCATTTCGAGCGAGAAGAGCGCGACCGCGGTCTTGCCGTAGTAGGCGGCGTTCTGGGCGACGTTGAGCACGAACGCCGTCTTTCCCATCGACGGGCGCGCCGCGACGATCGTCAGTTCCGATGGCTGGAATCCGAGCGTGAGCTTGTCGAGATCGGCGAACCCCGAAGGCACGCCGGTGACCGCCTCGCCGTGCCGGCTCAGCTCCTCGATCTTCTCCATCGCCTGCCAAAGGAGTTCCTTGATACGGTGGAACCCTTCCGACTTGCGCGACTGGTTGATCTGGAAGATGCGCTGCTCGGCGGCATCGAGCAGATCGTGCGACGTCGACTTCCCCTCGTACGCCGACGTGATGATCTCGGTCGAGGTCTCGATGAGCCGGCGCACGAGCGCCTTCTCGCGAATGATCTTGGCGTGGTACTCGACGTTGGCCGAGGTGGGAACGGCGTCGACGAGTTGCCCGAGATAGTCCTTGCCGCCGCTCGCTTCCAGTTCGCCGCGGAGCGAGAGTTCGTCGGCGAGGGTGAGGACGTCGACGACCGAGCCACGCTCGTTGAGGGCGAGGATGGCGCGAAAGAGGCGTCGGTGCGCCTCGCGGTAGAACATGCTGTCGTCGACGAATTCGATCGCACGCACGATGGCGTTGCGATCCATCATCATCGCCGAGATCACCGCCTGCTCGGCATCCTCCGCGTAGGGAGGGCGCCGGTCGCGGAACGGATCACGAGCCGCGGGCGCGATCGAAGAGTCGTCGAGCAAGCTGGACATCTTCCCAGGTGGGGCGCTTCCACGAGGGATTGCGTAGCAGCGCGGCCGGGTGGTAGGTGACGATCAGGGGGACACCGTAGTAGCGGTGGATCCGTCCGCGGAGTCTGCCGATCGGCTCCTTGGTCTGCAATAGTGTTTGCGCCGCAAAAGTGCCGAGGGCGACGATCACCTTCGGGGCGAGGAGTTCGATCTGCCTAACGAGGTAGGGCGAACATGCCGCGACTTCGTCGGGGGTCGGATTGCGGTTTCCCGGCGGGCGGTGCTTGAGGACGTTGCAGATGAAGACGTCCTCGCGCGTGAGCTGGATGGCGCCGAGGATCTTGGTGAGGAGCTGGCCGGCGGCTCCCACGAACGGGAGCCCCTGCTCGTCCTCGGTCGCTCCGGGCGCCTCGCCCACGCAGACGAAATCGGCGTGCGGGTTTCCGTGCCCGGGGACGGCGTTCTTCGCCGTGGCGTGGAGCGAGCAAAGTGTGCACGCGCGCGTTGCGGCTGCGATGTCGTCGAGGGTGGCGTAGGGGGAACTCGGCCCGCCGAACAGTTCGTGCGCGGGCGACCCGACGACGATGCCGGCTGGAACGTGCTCGAGCGGCATCGTCGCGTGCGATGCATCGCGCGCGCTCGAGTCGCCACCTCCGCCGGCGCGTCCCGCACGCGCTGGCTCCTCCGCCGTGCGCGAAGGGGCTTCCGCGCCGGCGGGCGCACTCGCGGCGCGAGTCGGAGGTGCCGACGGCGCTGGCGCGCGTTCGGTGTCGGAGCGAGGGGGCTCCTCACGCGGGGTCTCCGCGCGCGATGGCTGCGGGCGAGCCGCTGATCTATCCTTGGCCACTGACCCTTCCTTGTCGGCGTCGAGGGCGCGCAGCGCCGCGCGCCAGTCGCCCGGGGCCTCATCGGATCCCGCACCGCGCCGAGCGCCCTCGGCAGGCCCCGGAGACGACTCGCGTGCGACGCGCGGTTCACGCACGTCGCGCTCGACGTCGCGCCCGCTGGTCATTGCAGCTGGCGAGTCGGCCACCGCCCGTGCCGGCGATGCCGCGCGTGCCGACGCAGCGCCGAGCAGACGCATCACGTCGTCGACGTCCATCGAGTCGAGCACGAGCTCGGACTCGCCGGCGTCGCGCCGCTGCTCGAGATAGAGGCGCAACCGCTCCTTAGCGTCCACGCAGCAGCTCCTCGAGCCGGTCGATGATGTGATTGGCCACGTCGCGCTTGCTGAGCAGCGGGAGCGCATCGTGCGCGCCGCCAGGCGCAAGGATCGTCACGCGGTTGGTCTCCACCTCGAATCCGGCGCCAGGATCGCGCGCATCGTTCACCACGATGAGGTCGAGTCCCTTGCGTTGCAGCTTCTCGTGCGCGTGCGCGAGGACGTTGTCGGTCTCGAGGGCGAAGCCGATCGTCACTACGCGCCCGGCGCGCAGCTCGCGCGTCTCCTGCAGGATGTCGGGAGTCGGGACGAGGGCGACGGCGTCCGGGGCCGACGCCTTCTTGATCTTTCCCGGCGCGACCTCGGCCGGGCGAAAGTCGGCCGGCGCCGCGGCCATCACCAGTGCATCGGCCGTTGCCACCTCGCGCTGTACCGCGGCGAGCATGTCGGCGGTGCTTTCCACGCGCTCCACCGGAAAGGTGGTGGGGAGCGGAATGCTCACTGGCCCAACGATGAGTTGCACCGAGGCGCCGCGCTGCCACGCGGCCTCGGCGATCGCGACCCCCATGCGCCCGCTGCTGCGATTGGAGAGGAATCGCACCGGGTCCATCGCCTCGCGCGTCGGCCCGGCGGTGACGACCACACGGCGCCCGGCGAGTGTCGACGACGCCTCGAGGCGCGGGGCGGCGTGTGCGAGGATCGTCTCCGGCTCGGGCATGCGACCGGGACCGCTCCCCTCCCCCACCGCGAGGTCTCCGCTCTCCGGGTCGAGCACGTGGTAGCCGAGCGACCGCAGATGCTCGACGTTGCGCACCGTTTGGGGGTGCCCCCACATGCGATCGTTCATCGCCGGGACGAGGAGCACCGGCGCCGTCGTCGCAAGGAGGATCGCCGAGAGGAGCTCACCGGCCGTGCCCTGCGCGGCCTGCGCGAGAAAGTCGGCGGTCGCCGGCGCGACGATCACGAGGTGCGCCGCTCTCGCGAGTTTGATGTGATCGAGCGCGTGACCCGACGCGATGAGCGCCGAATGCACTGGGCGCCCGGTGAGCGCCTCGAACGTCACCGCTCCAACGAACTCCTGCGCCGAGCGCGTGAGGACGACGTCGACCTCGGCGCCGGCCTGCGCGAGCAAGCGCGCCAGCGCCACACTCTTGTAGCTGGCGATCCCTCCCGTTACCCCGAGGAGGATCCTGCGCCCGGCAAAAGGACGAACGGGACTACTCCGACTTGCGGCGCGGAATGACCTTGTATTCGACGTCGCCGCGCGCGAGCTCTTCCATCGCGCGCGTCGTCAGCTTCTTCTCGCGCCCGGTCGGCAGGAGGTTCTTCGGGAGCTCGTTGAGCACGCGGGCGTACTTCGCGGCAACGAGCACGCCGAGGTACTTGTTGGCGTCCGCCGTTGAGATCTCGTCAGGTGTGAAGACTCGCATGGGATTTCAGGTCGCTCGTGAATACATCGTGATTTCGCGGTCCAGCCCATCCACGAGCTGCCGCACCCGGTCTACCAGCAGCGGCACCCGGCGGTGCCGCACCGTTTCTGCATCGATGATCGACGAGACCTGCGCGCACGCCAGGTCGAGATCGTCGTTCACCACCACGTACTGATATTGGTCGACCGCGGCGAGTTCTTCGCGCGCGCCGATCAGGCGCCGCAGCACGGCCTCGCGCGATTCGGTCTTCCGCCCAGTCAGTCGCCCCATCAGCGTTTCCGCAGACGGCGGCAACAGGAAGACTAACACCGACTCGGGGTATGCCACCACGAACTGGCGCGCCCCCTGAATGTCGATATCCATGACCACGTGCCGTCCGTCGGCAAAGACGCGATCCACCTCGCTGCGCAACGTGCCGTACATGTTGCCGTGAACCTCGGCCGACTCCGCAAACTCCCCCTGGGCGCGACGCGTGGTGAACTCGTCGTGGCTGAGGAAGTGGTAGTCGACTCCTGGGCGCTCGCCTTGGCGCGGCGCCCGCGTGGTGCAGGAAATCGAGTACCCCAGGTCGTCGCGCTGCTCCAGAAGCATCCTGGCGATCGTCGTCTTTCCGCCCCCCGACGGCGACGAAAGAATCAGCGGAAAGGGGTTCACTCGAGGTTCTCCACCTGCTCGCGGATCCGCTCCAGCTCTTCCTTGATCGTCACCACGTCGGCGAGCATCGGGGCATCGTTCGCCTTGCTTCCGGTGGTGTTCGCTTCGCGTAGCATCTCCTGCAGGAGGAAGCCGAGCCGCTTCCCAACGGGCTCGCCGTCGCCTCGGCCGAGCGTTTCTCGAAACGAGGCGTTGTGTGAGTTGAAGCGCGAAAGCTCCTCCTGCACATCGAGCCGATCGGCGAGGAGGGCGATCTCCATGGCGATGCGCTGTTCATCCAGCGCGACGCCTTCGGTCAGTTCCTGGACGGCCTGGCGCAGGCGGGTGCGTTGCTCCTGCAGTCGCTGCGGTGCGCGTGCGGCGATGCGCACCAGCGCCTCCTCGATGATCGAGAGCCGCTCCAACAGGTAGGTCGCAAGGCGCGCCCCTTCGGCTTCGCGCGCCTCGCTGAGGGCGGTCGCCGACGCGTCGACGATGGCCACAAGCTCGCGCGCGTCCCCTTCTCCCTCGCTGGTCTCGCTCGCGGTCGACATGACGTCGGGCATGCGGAGCACCGTAGCGATGTCGATCGTCCCGTCGAGGTCGTAGCGCTTCTGCAGAGCGCGCAACAACTCGACGGAGGCAGCAAAGCGCGCTTCATCGATCGAGAGTGCCGAGCTACCGGTACGATCGAAACGTGCGGTGAGCGAAACGTGGCCGCGCGAGATCCGCTTGCGGAGCGCCTCGCGCACCTCGCCTTCCCAGCGTGACAGCTCGACCGGGAGGCGGAGCGTGGCATTGAAGAACCGGTGATTGACGGCGCGCAGCTCGACGGCGACGCGCGAGGCGCCCACCGTCCCTTCGGCCGCTCCATACCCGGTCATGCTACGTATCATAAGAAGCCGCGTAACCTATTGTCCCGCAACAACCTTGTCAATTGAAGAAATACCAGCGCACCCCGTAGTACTGCACGGGCCGATGCATGAAAAACCCGGGGACCTGCTGGTACTGCTCGTTGAGGAGATTGCGGAACTGGTAGGTCAGCGTGGCCTGCAGGAGGCGAATCTCCAGCTGCGCGTTGATCGTGCGATACTGCCCGGACTGGAGCAGTTCATCGCCGACCGGGAAATACGCCTGCGTGCGGTACTCGTGCGTGACCGCGAAGAGCACGTTGAAGTGCCCGCTCGGGAAGCGAGAAAGCCAGGCGGTATTCACGTACAGCTGCGCCCGCGTCTGATACGCCGGGCGGAAGAGCCCTGCGGAATCCCACTTCATTGCGGTCGCGTCGATGCCGACATCCTTCCAGATCTTGCCGCGCAGCGAAACGAAGGTCCCTCCCGCCGCGCCCTCCGCACCGCCGGTGAAGCCGGTGTCGTAGACGATCGGTGCGATGAGCTGCGCCGTGTCGCGCGACATGCGACCGACGGAGAGCCAGGCCTGGTGCAGGCGCACCCCCACCTCTCCGCGATACGCCATCGTCGTCGGCGAGGATCCGGCGGTCGTCGGGGTGAAGTAGCTCACCGCACCGGACACCCCGAGCCAGGAGAGCGGGAGGAGTCGCCCCGACACCTCCATGCGTCGCAGATGCAGGTCGGTCTGCTGCTCGGCGAAACCGGCGACGGCAAATCGCGACGTTTCGAACGAGAGCCGCCCCGACGGCGAGATGTAGTTCAGCGAGTCCACCCGCCGATAGCGACCGGTGACCGACAACGAGAGCGGCCCCCGCGCCCATCCCCCGGCGGCGATGTACTGCCGGCGGGTGAAGGTCAGGTCGGCCGGGAGCGGGCGGAACGGAACCGTGACCGTGTCGGAGAAGGCGAGGTTGTTCTGCGTGTGACCGAGCTGCGCCGCCGTCAGCTGCGCCCACACCCCGCTCGCTGTGTCGTTGTAGGCCACCCTCGCGTATCCCTCGCTCGACACGCCGTCGAATGGCGGGAGGTTTGCGCGCGGCTCTTCCCGCAATTGCTCGGTGCGATCGCGATTCGATCGCGTGAAGGTGACGTCGGCGCTCAGCGGTCCCTTCGCCCAACCCACGCGCCCGAAAAGCGAGAGCCCATCGGCGTCGCCGCCCCCACGGTTGTCACGCGTCCCGATCTGGTTCGCCCCCAGCTGCAACGCCATCCCGTTGCGATAGCGCTGGCCGAAATATCCGCGGTAGCCGTTGGTCTCGAGATCGCCGGTCCCGATGTCGACGCGCGTGCCCGGAGTGATCGACCGCACGCGCCACGAACGCAGGTGCACGCGGATCTCGCTGGCACCACGCTCGACGCGCACCTCGTCCAACTGCCAGATCGGGATGAACGAGAGATCGAGCATCCCCCCGTTCCGCGGGTCGAGCGCATCGAGCTCGACGCCGTCATAGAAGACCCTGAGGCGCTGGAAGTCCCCCATCATCGCCCCCACGTGCGGCGACCCGATCCAGCCGGATCGAAAGACGGTCAGCCCCGGAATCCCCTCGAGGAGATCGCTCAGCGTGAGCGCACCTGTCGCCGCCATCTCGTCGCGCCCCCAGCGGTAGCCGCCATCGAAGGCGATCAGCGTGGGCATCTCGGCGGCCGGAGTCGGCGCCTTGATCGTGTCGGCGCGCTTCTTCTGGTCGGCGATGATCTTGAGGTTCTCTCGGTTGAGAGAGTCGGAGCGGATCGAGTCAGCGGCGAGCGAGTCGGCGCGCTGGCGGAGCGAATCGGCGCGTTGCGCGGCAGCGACGGAGTCGGCGTTCACCTTGATCGTGTCGCCGGGCGCACGAACGGTGTCGCCCTTCGCCTTGATCGTATCGCGACGGGCGGCGGAATCGGCGGCACGCCGGCGCGCAGCCGCAGCCGCAGCGGCGCGGCGCGCGCTGTCGGCAGCGGTCGGTTTGGCCTTCGTCGTGTCGGTGCGCGCCGGCGGGGGACGCGGTGGGCGCTGCTGTGCCTGCACCGTGCCGTGAAAAACGGCCCCGACCGCGAGGCCGAGGCCGGCAAGACGGAGAAATCGCCAGACGCGAATCAGCGCGCTCTCCCGCGAACGAATTCGATGAACGTTCCGGTCGGAACGCCCGTCGGCCCCTTCGGCACGATGCCGAGATCAGCCTCGCTGTACGCCGTCCCGGCGACGTCGAGATGGACCCACGGATACGAGACAAACTCGCGAAGGAACATTGCCGCCGTGATGGTGCCGGCGGCACGTCCGCCCGTGTTCTTGATGTCGGCAACATCGGAGCGAATGAGCTCGCGATACTCGTCGGACATCGGGAGCTGCCAGGCCGGCTCGGACGCGCGGCGCGAGGCGAGGATCACCTCGGCCATCAGCGTCTCGTCGTTGCCCAGTGCACCGGTGGTGGTGTTGCCGAGTGCGACGACGCACGCGCCGGTCAGCGTCGCGGCATCGATGACGGCAGCCGGGTCGAAGCGCTTGACCCAGGCAAGGACGTCGGCGAGGACGAGGCGCCCTTCGGCATCGGTGTTGATGATCTCGATCGTTGTACCTGACGAGGCAGTGACGACGTCGCCCGGCTTCACGGCGGTCCCCGACGGCATGTTGGTCGTCGCACCAAACACACCGACGACGTTGATGGGGAGATCGAGGGTGGCGATCGCCTCCATCGCGCCGATGACGCCCGCCGCGCCGCACATGTCGAACTTCATCCACTCCATGCGCTCGGCCGGCTTGATCGAGATGCCACCGGTATCGAAGCAGAGTCCCTTGCCTACAAGGACAACCGGCTTCTGATCCTTGGGGCCGCGGCGGTATTCGATCGCCACGAGCTTGGGATCCTGCGGCGTCCCCTGCGCGACCGAGAGGAACGACCCCATCTTCTCGCGCTCCATCTCCTTTCGCGAGAGAACGGTGACCTTGAGCGCGTGCCGCTTCCCGATGTCGCGCGCCGTGTCGGCGAGGAGGTCGGGGGTGCAGACGTTCCCCGGCATCTGCGCGAGCTTGCGGGCGAGCGCGTAGCCGGCGCCGACGGCGCGCGCGGCGCTCACCGCCGATGCGAGTTCCTTGGCATTCTCGGCGATGAGCGTCGCGTCGCCCAGCGGTTCGCGGCGATCACCCTCGGGGGGTGGCGTACGAAGGTCGAGATACTCCCAGCACCCCATCTGCGCGCCGACCAGGATCGACTCGGCTTCGGTCGCGTCGACAGTGCCCGCCGAGACGGTCATGGAACCGACGCCGAGCTTGTGTGCCTGACGAGCCGCGAGCGTCGCGGCGCGACGGAGCGCGAGCGGGCGCGTCGTCGTCGTGCCGTAGCCAACGAGCAACACGCGCCGAGGACCGCGGCTTCCGCCGCTCAGGTGCAATGTCTCATCGCGCCCGCCGCGAAAGTCCCGGCGACGCATCGTCCGCCCGATGGCTCCACCCATCGCCTTGTCCAGCGCCTTGAGCTCAGCAGGGATGTCGGAACCGGCCGGAAGGAGAAGGGCGAGCAGGGGCGTATTGAGCGTCGCCAGGTTGGCTGCGCGGGCTGCGATAGTGAGCGACATGGAGGACGGGAAGACTCGGCAATTGCACGGGAGGAGAGCAGCGCGCGCGAGGTGCGCGCCGCACCGGCAATCCTTGGGCAGCGATGGGGCGGAAAGGTAGACGGGGCGTTAGGGAGCGGCAAGCGAACGCGGAGTGATAGCACAGCAGGTAGAACGATGTTCCCACGGCTGCGCACGTGACTCACGGTGTCGCCGAACGAGTGGCGCACGATGCGTCGCGAGCGTCACGCGAGCGTCACGCGAGCGTCACCTGGTTCCCGCTGGCGAAACCTCCACTTCGTCGGGGAGCGGCTCGCCGGCGAGAAACGCCACGACGTTGCGGATCGCTTTCTCACCCATCGCCACGCGCGACGCGAGGGTCGCGCTCCCGAGGTGCGGGAGTGCATAGACGGACGGGTGCGTGCGGAGCGCGTCGGGAACGCGCGGTTCATGTTCGAACACGTCCAACCCTGCCCCGGCTATTGCTCCCGACTCCAGCGCGCGCACGAGCGCCTGTTCGTCGACCACGTCGCCTCGGGCCGTGTTGATCAGGAACGCGCCGCGCCGCATGCACGCGAGCTGTGGAGCGCCGATCAGGTGACGCGTCTCGGGCGTGGCGGGACAATGCAGCGAGACGATGTCGCAGCGGGCGAGGAGCTCATCGAGTCGGGGAACGAACGTCGCACCGCATGCGCGCTCGAGCTCCGCGTCGGCTCGTCGTCGCGAGAAGTAGCGCACCGGCATCGCGAACCCGTTCGATGCACGACGTGCCACCGCCTGTCCGATGCGCCCGAAGCCGACGATGCCTAACGTCGCGCCGGTCACGCGCGTGCCCAGGAGGTGCGTGGGACGCCAGCCTTCCCACGTCGCGTCGCGGAGCTCGGCGTCGCCTTCGCGCGCCCGCCGCGCGGCGGCGAGGATCAGGAGCATCGTGAGATCGGCGGTGTCGTCGGTCAGGACGCCGGGTGTGTTGGAGACGCGCATGCCGAATTCGCGCGCTGCGGCCAGGTCGATGTGATTGACGCCGGCCCCAAAGTTCGCCAACAGGCGGCAGCGCCCAGCTCCAGCCGCAAGCACGTCGCGCGTGAGGCGGTCGGTGAGGGTACAGAGAAGGATGTCGTGCCGCGCGAGCGCATGACGGAGAGCGTCAGGCGACGCCGGGATGTCGTCGGTAGCGAGGGTCGCTCCGAATTCGGCGGCAAGCAGCTGCTCGACCGGTTCGGGGAGTCGGCGCGTGACGAAGATCGAGCCGTGGCTTGGCGGTGGGATGGGGGACATCGAGGGTGGTGAGACCGGTCGCATGATCGTGGCGTGATTCGTTGCCGCGTGCACGCACTGCCAATGCGTGCGGGCCAAGGTCAAGAATACTCCCCGGATTTCCGAGACTGACAGGTGTACGCGCTCACCTCCGCCACGAGGAATCCGGAGGATCTCTCGCCTGTTGCTCTCTGTTGCCCTGGCGGGCGCCGCTTTCTCGATCAATGGTCAGCGCGTGCGCACGCGCGTGATCCTGCCCATCCAGTACCAGCCGAGCGCCACACAGAGACTGCGACGAGGTTTCATCGTCCCAGCCACGCGCCCCGAATCGCGCGAGGGTCCTCTTCGCTCTGCCTAACGAACGCCCCCGGCCGCGCGCTGCGCGACCGGGGGCTTCGTACATGCCCAGGACGAGACTCGAACTCGTACACCGTTGCCGGCGGAGGATTTTGAGTCCTCTGCGTCTACCAATTCCGCCACCCGGGCTTCGCGCGGAATGTAGCGGCTCACCTGCGGCGGCTCAACGCGACTTGTCACCCCGGTCTGGATCGAGCGCCGACCGCAGCCTGCGCGCGCGCGAACGGTGACTCAGCCCGGCGCGTCCGGGCGCTGCGGCATGCGCCGGCGCCCCTTGGCACCGCGCGACGGACCATCGCCGAACGGATCGTCGGTCGAATCGCCGGCTGCACGACGGCGCATATCATCCACTCGGCGGCGCAGCTGCTCCTGCAGCCCGAGGTACTTGGCCCGCTGCACTGGCGTGAGGAAGGCGGAGAGCTCGCGCTGCTCCGTTTCCACGAGGTCGAGCCGAGCTCGCTGCACCTTCATGGCACGTTCGAGCAGCTGCGCCACGCGGTCCTGCGCTGCCGTGTCGTCGCCGCCGTCGATGGCGTCGCGCATCTCGGCGCGTACGCTGCGCTCCTCCATGAACAGCTCGCGGCGCCTGGCGTCGAGGCGTGCGTTGACGGCGATGACCCGTGCGAGCTGCGAATCGGTGAGCGCGAGTCGCTGCTTGAGTATCTGTTCGAAGCGTTCGCGAAAACGCTGCTCGAGCGCGCGCCGCGCCGCCGGATCACCGGGAGGACCATTGCGCCCACTCGGCGCCACACGTTGCGCCTGCGCGGCGCCGGCGGTGACGGCGGAGAGCGTGAGGAGCAGGAACAGCCTATTGATCGAAAGCATTATCGGGAACCGAGGACGGCGCCAGCCAGCGCGCGCCCGCCAGGGGTCGTTTCGGGTTCTGCCATGGGCGCGGCCTCGAGATCGTCCAGTTCGCCCAGCAGCGACTCGAGGTCGGCGTCGTCGAGCGCGGCGATCGACGGATGCACGGCGATCATCTTGGCGTCACCGGAGGCAGCGGCAACCGGTTCGACGATGTTGGCGGCGATCGACGGTCCGCCCGCAGGCGCGACCGCGTCGGCGCGCGCCGAGTCGACGACCGTGTGAGCCGCCTCCCCCATGTACGACCGCGCAACGGCGACGGAAATCCCGCCGACCGAGATGAACGAGATGGCGGCCGCCAGGCGCAACAGCGTCGGCGAACGACGCATCAACGGACGGGGAGCCGCGACGGCGCGCGGACGCGGGAGGGCAGCGACGATCGCGGCGGTGTCGACGACCGGGACGCGCACGCTGCGCATCGCGCGCTCCGCATCGCGCAGGAGCGCGAGCTCCTCGGAGCACTCCGCGCAGGTGGCGAGGTGTGCGAGCAGCGCGGCGCGCTCGGCCGGAGCGAGTGCCTCGTGCACCAGCTCGGGGAGCATTTCCCGCATCTCGACGTTTGAGCAATCAATCATGCAAGGTCTCCTTGACCTGCCGCAGCGCGTTGTGATAATGCACCCGCGCTGCACCCTCGGTGGTCCCCACCACGTCCGCAATCTCCTTGTACGACAGCCCGTCGTTCACGCGCAGGACGAACACTTCTTTCTGCGTCGGCGTCAACCGATCGATCGCCCGTCGCATCTTCGCGTGCGCCTCCTCCGCCACCAAACTGTCGAGCGCATCGTACTCCGTCGACAGGTCCCCATCCTGCAGTTCGGCCGTTTCTCGCTGTCGTCGTCGGGACCTCCGCCGATCGAGCACGAGTCGCCGACCGATCGTGAAGAGCCAGGTTCGGAGCGAGCTGTCGCCGCGAAAGGTGTCGATCGAGCCGAATGCCCGCACAAACGTGTCCTGCACGACCTCCTGCACCGCCTCCCGCACTCCGAGACTGGCGACATAGCGCGCGACCGACGCCGCGTGCCGATCCACCAGGAGGGTGGCAGCCCGTTCATCGCCAGCGCGCCAGCGCGCGATCAGTTCGACGTCCGGCGCTTCGCCGCCCGGTGGTGAATCCGATGCCATGCCTGTCGTGCGGTGAGACGCCGGTGGGGGAGGAGTGTTAAGATGGGTGACACCGGCTCCGCATCGGGGCCTCAGCTCGCTCCCGTACCTCGGTCGCCTTCGTGGAACTGATCGCCCATCGCGGCATGCCGCGCAAGTCGCGCGAGAACACGCTGGCGGGCTTTGCGCTCGCCGTCGCCGCCGGTGCAGACGGCATCGAACTGGACGTGCACGCCACGCGCGACGGGACGATCGTCGTCCATCACGACCCCACCCTCCCGCCGGATCCCGGGAGTCCGTCGGGGAGCCGCGGGATGCCAATCGCCGGGCTGATGTTTTCCGCGCTTCGCCACGAATCCTTCCACGGCGGCGACATCCCGACGCTCGACGAAACGCTCGCCTGCATCGACTCTCGCGCATTCGCATACGTGGAGATAAAGGCCCCCGGGATCGAGGCACCGGTTCTCGCGGAGCTGGAGAGGCACGGCGCCCCCGCGGCGGTCCACAGCTTCGACCACCGCGTCTCGCTCGCCTGCCGCGCGTTGGCACCGGAGCGCGCCACCGGGATTCTCTCCGCGAGCTACCTTCTCGCCCCCGAGCGCGAGCTGCTCGAGGCGAAGGCGCGCGACTTCTGGCAATCGTGGGAGCTGATCGACGTCGAGATGGTCGAGCGCGTGCACCGTGCCGGCGGGCGCGTGCTGGCATGGACCGTCAACTCCGTCGCTGACGCCCTTCGCCTGCGCGAGATGGGGGTCGACGGCGTGTGCACCGACGCCGCCGACGTGATCGGCGCCGCGCTCCGCTCCGTGCGCGCCGGAGAAGGGGTGCTGTAGCGCTCGTACTGGCTGCACGGGTGCACTGGACATAGCTTCGCACGCCCACGCACCCCCCATCATCCGAAGGAGTTTTCTGCCCCCATGCGAGCGTCAATTCCGCTGCTCCTGGGTGCCGCGTCGTGGGGC
>JBGAHX010000135.1:0-3165 GCA_044225935.1 Gemmatimonadaceae bacterium | reverse complement strand
GCGCAGGATCACTCCCGCAGCGGGGATGAAGCCGAGGACCGAGACACAGATCCAGAGCCCCATGTAGAGCGACACGCCGACGATGACTGCCCGCAGCGCTCCGCCGCGCGCCGAGAGTCGCTCGACCGATTTTCCGCCGATGCTCCCCCCCGTCAGCTGCGCCACCGCGATGAAGCCGAGCGTCGCGAGCCCGGCGACGGCGAGGACGAAGGCGACGACCGCAAACGGGATCAGGAGCGCGCCGATGATCGTGATAGCGAGACCAACGACGAGAAGGAGCACGGCTGGAAGAATCCCGATCTCGCCGGCGATGCCGACGAAGAACGAACGCCAGAACGACTCCTGCAACACGTCGACGACGCCGTCGAGATAGCTGCTGGCGAAGACGAGGACCCCAAGCCCGATGAGCAGCATCACGCCGAACCATCCAAGCGCGAATTGCAGCGGCGAGCGCTTTGCGGGCGCCACGCCGTCCCCGCGGAGCGAAGAGCGTACGCTCTCTCCCCACGTCCCGGTCATCGAACGCATGGCGCCGCCGATCGTCCCGCCATTGAGCTGCACTTCGCCGAACGCCGCGATCGCGTCGCCGGTCACCCGTCCCCCCTCGCGCACCACGACATCGCCGGCGATCGCGACCGCCGAGCCGTTGATCGTTCCGCGCACGTCGAGGTCGCCGCCTGCGACGACGACCGGGCCGGAGACAGTTGTCCCCGCGGGGATCACGCGCCCGCCAATCGTGAGGCTGTCGGCGCGCGGCTTGGCATCGGCGCGAGAATTTGCGCTGTCCTGCGACGCGGATCCGACCGACGCTCCGAACGACGCCGACTGCGCGGCACCGGTGGCGCGATCGGTCACGATCGTCGCTTCAGCACCCCCGACGCGTACGCGGGTGGTGTCCTGCTTCGACTGCGCCGAGAGTATGACGGGCGAGAGCGTCGCCAGCGCGAAGGGCATCAGCGCAAAGCGACGCAGCACGAACGCGCGCACCTTACCCTCTCCGGCTGCGTGAGGCCGAGGCCAGTGACTTGAGGCCGAAGGCGGTCCCGAGCACAGCAAGCGCGAGGGCGCTCAGTGCGAGTCCGACGCCGAGCAATCCGTTCGAGGCAACAGTCGCGGCGGCTCCCTGACCGACCGTGGAGGCAACCGCGTCGCTGACCCCACCGGTCACCGCGTCGCGAAGGCGCTGCCCGATAAGCGCGCCAAGGAAGAGCACCGCGTCGGCACGATGGGCGAGCCAGACGGTCAGCACCGTCATGGTGACGGCCATCACACCTCCTGTCCCGAACACGAGCGCGCGTCCGGCGTTGGTGCGGGGGAGCGCACTCGCGATGCGATCGCGCAGCGTCACGTGCCAGGGCTCGAAGATCTGCACCTGCGACATGATGCGCTGCGCCAGCAAGGGCGACGGCGCCAAGTGCGGGAGCGATTCGAGCGCGTTGGTCACTTCCCGTTGGGCCTCGTACTCGGCACGACACCCCGCACACTGCGCGATATGCGCCTTGAGCGGGTTCACGCCGAACCCCTCCTCTCCATCGAGGAGGAGATCGATTTCTTCCGGAAGTAGGTGTCGATGATCCAAGTGAGTGCCTCCGATGGTGCTTACGCCGGGATGAAAGCGGTGGTTTCAGTCATTCCCGCAGTCCTTCGAGCGCTTCCCGCAATTGGTGCCGGGCGCGATGGATGTAGGTCTTCACGGTGCCGAGGGGGAGATCGAGGGTGGCGGCGATTTCCTCGTACGACCGCCCCTCCACATGACGCAGCATGATGCACGAGCGGTACTCTGGGCGAAGCTGCTGGATAGCCCGTTCGATGGCAGAGCCCAGTTCCTTGGCCTCCATCTCGTCGAGCGCCGACTCCTGACGCGCTACAACGTCAAACGATGTCGCCTCGATTTCCGCTGCGCTGCGGGCGTGTGGCGAGCCGTCGATCGAGATCGTATCGAGTTGTCGCTTGCGGAGGAAATCGATCGCGACGTTGTTGGCGATCTTGAACAGCCAGCTGGAGAGCTTGAACTCCGGCCGGTACTTGTCGATGTGGTTCAGGACCTTGATGAAGGTGTCCTGGGCGAGGTCCTCGGCCACCTCGCGGTCGCGCACCATGCGGAAGATGAGCGAGAAGACGGGGCGCTCATATCGCTGGACCAGTTCGCGGTACGCCGCTTCCCGCCCCTCCTGGGCAAGCGAGACGAGATCCGCGTCGGGAAGATTGCGTAGGTCGAGAAGAGGGGCCATCGGGCGGGTGCGGCGAGCCTCCGGGAACGGCCCCTCGGCTCGCGAACTCGTGAAGCTATCGAGTGCGGCCAAAACGGTCTAGGACATACGCTTGCCCGAGGTCGGCCGCACGCTCAACTTTCGCGTCTCATGACCTCGACCGACCTCGAAGCGGCAGAGGCGCGCGCTGCTGCCGAAGGCGGCGCCGTCAAGCGGGCCTATGTCCGCCGCATCTTTTCGGAGATCGCCCCGCGCTACGATCTCCTCAATCACCTCCTCAGCTTCAACATCGACAAGCGCTGGCGCGCGAAGGCCATTCGCGAGCTGGCGTGGAATCGTGCGCCGGAGGGGATCTATCTCGATCTCTGCGCCGGCACGCTCGATGTCGGGACGCAGCTCACGCGCGAGGCGGGGTTCATGGGCTACGTCGTGGGAACCGACTTCGCGCTCCCGATGCTGCAGGCCGGCGTCGGGAAGGCCGATCGCCAGCGCCTGTCACCGGTCAATGGCGACGCGCTCGAACTCCCGTATCGCGACGACTGGCTCGACGGCGCGATCGTGGCGTTCGGCATCCGCAACCTCGCCAGCCTTTCGGATGGACTCCGCGAAGTGCACCGCGTCCTCAAGCCAGGCGCCCGCTTCGTCATCCTCGAGTTCTCTACTCCGTCGAACGCCATCGTGCGCAGCGGTTATCACGCCTACTTCCACAACGTGCTGCCGTGGATCGGTGGAGTGGTGAGCGGCCACAAGACCGCGTACGAGTATCTCCCGAAGAGCGTTGCAAACTTTCCGGTGCAGAAGGCGCTGGCGGAGGAGATGGAGCGAGCCGGCTTCGCCGATGTGCGGTATCGCGACGTGACGTTTGGAGTGGCGGCGATACACGTGGGAACGAAATGAAAAAGGGACGGGAGACGGGGGACGGGAGACGGGAGTGCGGACGCGCCTTGCGCGTCCG
>JBGAHX010000134.1:0-3185 GCA_044225935.1 Gemmatimonadaceae bacterium | reverse complement strand
GTCTCGAAGAACGCGTGCTGGGCGTCTCGATCGCTCGCGCGGGCCTCTTCGATCTCCTCGGCGGAGTAGCCCGTCGCCCATTCCACTTGGTTGTTCGAGATCCAGTAGTGCGACTTGCAGGGGAGACTCCAACTGCCGATCGAGGGTCGCAGCGTGACGGCGCCGCGCTTCTTGGTAAGCCGCCACGCGTACGGCTTCAACGGGGTCACAACCTTGCTCTTGCAACCGCAGCAACACAAGTGGACGGCCGTGCTGTACTTCTCCGATATGTAGAGGACGCCTTCGGCGGGTTCGGAAGGGATGAGATCCGTGAATTCCGGACGAATCCTATCCATCGGCTTCAACAAGCGGCCCATCCTCGTTCAACAGCATCCCGGACGCGACCGTGAACGTGGTGTGACGCTCCTGCGTGCGATCGAAGTAGAAGCCACACAGTTTCTTCCAGCGCACAACGGCGAGCGTGGCGTTGAGTGCGTTGAGGTCGGCGATCTGGATGTTCTTATCGTATTCCCGCAACCCGGCGCCACCACCCGACGGAATGCGCGCCCGCGCCGGCTCCCGATCATCCGGAAGGCTGGTGGTCACACGCACGATGCCGCCGAGCGTATCGTCTTTGAGATACAAGCCCATGCCGACATCGATGAACGAAATCTGGAACTCCTCCAATTTCCGGACGAGGTCGTCCTTCTCCTTGCTCGCGTCGAGGCACAGGAATACGAAGTCCATGCCGCGGAGCTGCTCGACATTGCCGGCGCCCACATACTCGGCGTGCGGCACGATCCCCCGATGCATTTCGGCGTAGATCCGGCTGAAATACTCCACCTTCAGGGGATGCGTTTCGAGCACCGGCAACGCAGCGGCTCCCGGGGAGCGGAACGCGTTGTGCGATGAGAGCGTGTCGCCGTCGTACAAATGGATATGGGCGACCGGCGTCTTCGCGACGAGATCGAGGACGTACGAGCCCGTGCCGCCGAGACCGACGATGGCCACATTCTGGACGGCGAGTTTGCGCGTCGCCATGTTGATGTCGGCACGCGCGGACGCGGTATCGAGATACACGAACGGACTGTCGTCGTTCTGGGTCGCGACGACCCGGCGCGTCTGGGCGGTCGCCTCGGCATCCAGCACCGCGGCCGGGCCGGACAGCAGCGCCGCGTAGGTCCGGATCTTGTCGTAATAGTCGGCGTAGGCGCCGGCGGTCGGCTTGGCCGAGAAGGAGCGGTTGGTGGTGACTCGTTCGCTGATGCGCACGACCTCGTCGCTATGGCGGATGGCTTCCAGCGGTTGGCCGTCATAGCCGCAGGGGTACTCGCCGGCGAACTTGATCGTGTGATCGTCGGGCGCGTTCAGCGTCTCGCCGTTCAGATTGAGCGACGTGGCGAGGATGCCGTCGTAGCGGACCTTGGCTCGCGCGTCGACGTACGGAATGTCGCGGACGATCAGATAGGCCGAATCGACATCGATGTTGTAGCCGTCGGCGAGCAGGCGTCGAAGCGGCTCGTTAAGATCGATTAGTCTGCGTGACATCGAACACGGTGTTGTTCTTCACGGTCACGGTACCGCCCTTGGCGAGGCTCCCCTGATGCGGTTTACTCGCGGCGTGTTCGAACGTCACCGAGAACGCGACGTTCGGGTCGTTGGCTTGACCCGGAAAGGCGAGCGCGACCATGTCGTCGAAGCTCAACACTTCATGGGTGACCGTGTGCTCCGATGCATTGACGATGATCTTGAATTTCTTCTCGTCATGAGCCATGACATTCCTTTGGCTGGGGTGGTTGGGCTACTTCTTCTTGCCCAGATTGCTGTGGATGAGATCGTTGAGGGAGGCGATGTCGTTCTGCTTCAGGAAGGTGCCGAGCTGCATGTCGCTGCGCACCCCGAAGTCGCGGTCGTACTTCTTCTCGATGGTGCCCATGTGGGTGTCGTCGCGCTTGTCGCGCAGCTGACCATCCTGGTTGCGGGAGCGAATCCCGCGCATGCCGGGGGCGTCCTTCATCTCGGTTCTCCTTCAGTGGTTCCGATTCGAGCGATACATCGGGCGGCCGTCGTGACGATGCCACCCGACGCTTCGGGCCGATCGCGAACAAGGACAGCCGGCGCTCCCGACCCTCGCGCCGGAGGGTGGGGGCGGCGAGCGGGGATTTCAAGTGCACGCGCGGTGCCGGCCTTCAGGCTCGACGGCTCGACCGCTTGCGACTACACTGTAGCACCGAAATGGTGTAATCTGGTGTAGATAATTCCCGAGGAGATTCGTCATGGCCGCCAAGCGGGGGCGCCCCAGCGCCAAGGAGCCGAGCGCGCGCACGTCGGTGAGCCTACCGCGCGGCCTGTACGAAACCCTCGAGAGTATCGCTCTGCAGAAGAAGGTTTCGATCGCGTGGGTGATCCGCGACGCGGCCGAGAAGTACGTGAGCGATCAATGGCCGCTCTTGGACAAGCCGCAGTGAGCGCGGCGCGTCGCAGCGGGCCCGTCGGACCGAGGAGTCGATCTTGAACGTCGCTGGATTGTTCGCCGGAATCGGGGGCTTCGAGCTCGGGCTGCATGCCGAGGGGCACCGCACGGTGCAGCTGTGCGAGATCAAGCCGGAGGCGATCGCCGTCCTCGACGCCCGCTTCGCTGGCGTGCCGATCGAGCGCGACATCCGGCGCATGCGCGCGCTGCCGAAGAACGTGGATCTGGTCTGCGCCGGCTTTCCCTGCCAGGACCTGAGCCAAGCCGGACGCACCAGCGGGCTCGGCGGGGAGAACTCCGGGCTCGTGCACGAGGTGTTCCGCCTGCTGCGGCAGCGGCGCGTCCCGTGGCTCGTGCTCGAGAACGTCCCGTTCATGCTGCAGCTGCAGGAAGGCCGCGCGATGCGCAGCATCGTGGAAGCGCTGGAGCGCTTGGGCTACCGCTGGGCGTATCGCGTGGTCGACACCTTCTCGTTCGGACTGCCGCAGCGGCGCGAGCGCGTGTTCCTCGTCGCGACGCTCGGCGGCGATCCGGAGGGCGTGCTGTTCGCCGACGAGCGACCGTTGGCGCGGCCCGAGACCGCGCTCGGAAGCCTCGCGCACGGGTTCTATTGGACGGAGGGCACCGGCGGCTTGGGGTGGGCGGTGGATGCCGTGCCGACGCTCAAGAACGGCTCCACCATCGGCATCCCGTCCCCGCCGGCGATCCTGATGCCGTCGGGGAAGATCATCAA
>JBGAHX010000133.1:0-3187 GCA_044225935.1 Gemmatimonadaceae bacterium | reverse complement strand
CGCGAACCCCGGCGGCAACGGCGCCAGAAGCCACTGCTCCAGCCCGTCGTCGCACTTCCAGCGGCGGAGCACTTCGACCACGACGTGCTTCGGGGCCGCGCCGATGACGGTGTCAATTTGCGGGCTCAGCTCGTCGAGCCCGAGCTCCGCGACGAACTGGTGGACCTCGGACGCGTCGAGCGCGGCGAAGACCATGACGGTGCTGACGTGCATGTCCGCGTCGGCTTGCGCGTGCACGGAGGCGCACATCTCGATGTCGGCCTTCGCCGCCTCCGCCTTCTGCTGGAGGGCGACGTGCAGCGGCGAGGCGTTTTCTCCTGCGCGACGCTTCATGGCGACACCTCCAGCGGCGAGACCGACCGTATCTGCGGAAGGGGCCACTGCGTGGCGACTACACCCATGCACGTGGAGTCCACTTCGTGGCAGCACGGGCCGTCGTGGTCATTGTCGCCGACCGCAAGTACGTGGATGTGACCTGCGCGCGGCCGGCGCGAGATGTGCGCCGCCACGGGCGGGTGCACCAGCGTCATTGCCGTCCGGAGCTTCGCTACGCGCGTGGGCATGTCGGTCTTGAACACGTGGCCGTGCGGAACGAGCGAGGCGGCGATCGCTCGGGACATGAAGCGGCGGCCGGCGGCTGTGTTGGTGGCGACGGCGATCGCGACGTGCGTGACGTCGAGCTCGGGGCCGCCGAAGAGCGCGACGGCCTCCGCAATGGACTTGATGATGTTGTGGGAGTGTAGGTCGAGCATCGCGTCGAGCACGTCGCAGTTCGATGCTGGCGCCTGTCCCGGTAGGAAGAGGAGGGAGCTCATGGCGAGATCAGCTCCATGCCGATCGCGCTGACGCGGTCAGACTACGAGCTATTGCTTCATCGACGGCGGCAGTGACGGCAGATGCGAAGGCAGCTTCGGCGGGAGTATTCGTTGGGGACATGTAGACTCTCCGGATCGTGGACGCCGGATGGCGTGCGCAATGTCTACGGTCGGCCGAACGCCCAAGCACCCCTCGTTTCCGAACACCGCTCGACGACGCGCAGGCTCCAGAGACGCTCACCGCTAGGGCGTGAGGTCCTGGTGAGCTTGCTCCGAGGGGTAAGCGGCAAACGAACAGGGACGATCCACTTCAGGATCGACGTCGCCGAACGTGTGGACGCACGGCGACGGGAGAATCATCAGGGCCCTGGCGGTAGGCCCGATGGAGTTGCAGTCTCCGGAGGGAGCCGCGCGGCCCGTGAACCTGCATCTGGTAGTGCGCGCGGTGGATGCGCTGAGTCGTGGCCGTGCGCGAGCGGGTCGGGTCGCACACGTAGTCTCGGACGACGCCGATGCAGTTCACCTCCTCGGCGCCAGGATCGTCGACGTAGACCGCGCGTCGCTCGACGACGTAGTCGGTCGTTGTCGCCCCGTCGCGCACGGCCGTCTTCTCCGCTCGTCCACTCACCCGCCGCGTTCTCGGCGACGGGCGGTGCGCGGTCATGTCAACGCAAACGCTGTGTACGAGGTTTGCAAGCATCTCGGCTGCCGCCGTGCTCGAGTCGGTGGGCGGGTCCACGGCTGCGATGAGCTTGGTGAGGATTGCGGCGTCCGCGTGTTTGTCGGCCCAGTCGTTCGGAATCTCATCGGGGCGGCCGAGCGCAGCGAGGCTCGGCCGAAGGAGCTGGAAGAACAGTTCTCTGGAATTTCCGAACCGCGCGATCACCGCGCCCGTCGAGGAGATATGGACGAGACCCTCCGTGATCTCCGTCTCGCGGCCTGCGAAAATGTAGCGGACGAGATTGTTGGGGATGGAGATCCAGAACGCTTCCCAGGGCGCTGCGAGGTCTTCGATCCGCTTCGTCGCGTCGATCCACATCATGCTCGCCGCGAGACGGTGGGACCCAAGGACGACGCGCGGAAACCCGCACCGAGCCCAAGTCCGGCATTTATCAAGCATCGAGCGGAAGACTTGGTCGTCTGTAGAGACGGGAATGATGCCGCCGGACCAGCGTTCGCGGGCCTTGTCGAGCGCCGCGTCCAGGTCATCAGGGAGCACGCTTGCGAGCGTCCCGAGGGACATCATCGAATCCATCATCGTCTCCTGCGTCGCACCGGACCGCCGCGCGCGTGATGGCGTAGTCGAGGCCGCGCCTGGCGCCACGCCCATCACCATCGTCGCCACGCTCCGTACGAGCCGGTGGCGAGGAATATCGCCGGGCGACCGGGTGATGACGGTCGGTTCAATGTCCTCAGGTCGAGCGGTCAAGATCTCGCGGACAATGCCGACCCTCTCGTCATCGCCGAAGGAGCCCGTCCTCCCTTCACGTGGATACTCGTCGAAGAACGACGGGTCCTCGGCGAGTACGCCATCCCAGACGGCGAGCGCCATCGCGCGAGAGATCTGTTTCGGAGCTGGAGGGCGCGAGGGCGCGCAGATCGACGTGGGAAGCGGCCTGGCTTCGACACCAGATCGGTGATGAACGTCACCATCCGTGGTTGGGGTGAGTTTTTCAGGTTGTTTCATGGTGCTGTCTCCTTCGGCCACGGCAGGGCACGCGACCCCGTCGGGCGCACGGATCGGGGCATACTTGCAGTGCGGACGAGGGCATCGCGTGTTTCCGAACACGCTCAGTCCGCTGCCCTCCACCGCAACGGCGCAGGACAGCGGACTCGGCGGGACCGGGGCGCTAGACGCGTCCCTCCTCGATGGCCGCTTCGATCCCGCGAAGGAACGTCGTCTTCCGACGGCTTGGCACGAACGCCATGCACCGCGGAAGCGTGCGGCGTAACCACTGCCAGATTTGCTCTGCAGCGTCGGGCGCCTCGAGCGCGCGATCGAGTTCGTCGATCACCTTGTCGGGCACGTCGCCCGCGGCGAGCTCGCGCGCGTGGATCGCGAGGTGGTAACCGGGATCGGAGTACCCAGCACGGCTCGCGCGAGCCCGTGCGACGCACCCGCGAAAGAAGATTGGGCACGCTCCGGATTGATTGATCTCGCTGCTCTTCATCGTCGCTCTCCTGTTGATTTGGGTGGAAGTTGGGGCCATGGGGATGAGCTCGAGAGGCGCCATCGGGGGCATGGGGGGGGGGCGGTTCTCAGCTCGTACAGTCCTCACTCGGAGCGGTCGACCACCTCGATGGCGAGGACCGCCCTGCTGGCGTCGGCACGGCGGACCTGGGGTGCGCCGCTCCTGATGAAGAGCGGCGCA
>JBGAHX010000067.1:0-26160 GCA_044225935.1 Gemmatimonadaceae bacterium | reverse complement strand
GCGATCGTCGGGCCGGCGACCTCACAGCGTCGCCCGGCCCGGCGATCGCCGCTCACCCCATTCACCCTCCCACGTGCACGCGCACGCCGGCGCGAAAGCGCGAGGCGAGTTGCGGCGTGACCCCGTTCCCCGCCACCCGCAACTCCTGCAGGCGCGGCAACGCGCCTAACGCCGCCACCCCGTCGTCGGTGAGACCGTGACACGCATCGAAGGTGATCCGCTCGAGCGACGGCATCGTCGCCAGCAGCCGCGGCGTCCGGTCGGTGATGGTCGTGTAGCTGTTGAAGTAGTAGGTGAGCGCCGAGAGCGAGGTGATGTGCTCCGTCGCCGCGTCGGTCGTGTCGCGACAGTACATGAGGATCAGCGAGTCGAGCGACGTGCATCGCCCGATGTGGCGATATCCCGCATCGGGAACGTCCATCGGCATGAGCTCGCGAAGCGCCGGGAACGACGGAAGGGTGGCGACACCGGCATCTCCGACGTTCTTGCAGCTCACGGAAAGCCCGCGCAGGCGCGGCAAGCGGGCGAGTGCTGCGAAGCCTCGCGTCCCGAGGTTGTGGCAGCGCCGTCCCCAGATGAACTCGAGCGACCTGGATTCCGCGAGTGCCACGAATCCGTCGTCGCCCGCGACGGTGTCCTGTGCCCCGAGGAATCGGAGGCTCGGCATGGCGGCAATGCGCGGCATCCAGTCGTCCTTGGCGTCGACGGCGAGCCACCCGAGGTTGGGGAGATCGACGAGCGGATCCAGGGCCACCGCCGAAAGGCCGAGTTCCGAGGCATCGAGATTGAGCCCGAAGAGTCCGTCGAGCCCGCGAAGTGCGCGCATTCCGCGGTCGGTGAACGGGCCGCGAAGGAGGAGTTGGTTCGGTCCTGAGCTGTAGCGAAGGAGCCCCATGCTCGCCTCACCACCCATCCAACGCTTGAATGCCGGAATGTCGTGGAGTGCAGGCAGCCCGTCGTCGGTCACGCGCTGCCCCGACGCGAAGTATCGCAGCTGTTCGTGGCCGGCGAGTGCGCGAATCGCCCCGTCGCCCGTGGCCGTCCACTGCAGCTCCACGCGCTCGAGCGCGTTGGACGATGCGAGCGCGGGCATTCCCGCGTCGCTTACGCGCGTACCACGGAGGAGGAGCGTTCGCAGTGCCGGGAGTTGCGCGAGGATCGCAAGGGCACGATCCGTCACACCCGTTCCGCTCAGGTCGAGATGTTCGAGCTGCGCAACACCCGCCAGCTGCAATATGCCGTCGTCGGTGACACCAGGCGATCCGCTGAGATCGAGGGCACGAAGGTCAGCGATCGTCGCGATATCGGTGAGAATGTCATCCGTCGCTTGTCCGTTCGCCCGCAGGCACGAGTTCGGGCGCGTACGCAGCAGGGAGAGTGCCTCATCCCAGTCACGACCCAGGTACAATGCTTCATCGAGGTCGTCGGACGGATGCGGGCTCACGCCCACCGGTTTTGGCGCCAGCCGAGTTGCACGCGGCGGCTCCGCAGCAAACGATCGGAGCGCCACCCAGTTTGCGAAGCCGTACTCAAGCGCCACGAGATGGCGCGCGTCGTCGATCGTGATCGCGACGTCGTCGCCCTCGTGCGCCGGGCGCTTGCCGAGGTCGAGTTGCACGTACGATCGCATCGCGTGCCAGGGGCGGCGATGCCAGGTGCAACGATAGTGCGCTTCCATCGCTTCGGGCGTCCCGAGTCGGTACGCGTCGTGGAGCGCCGCCGCCGCTTCCTCATAGCGATCGAGGAGCGCTCCTCCTGCGGCGCGCCTGCTCGCGTCCGCACTCTCGACCGCGTCCTTGAGAGCCGTCCACCCGGCGAATCCGTGCTCGCGTGCAAGCGCGAGCTGTACGTCACGCAGAGTTGGTGTCGCCGCCGTCCGGTCGTCGGGGTGGCCGATTGCCGCGTGATAGCGCGCCGAGGCTTCGGGATCGCCGGCGTGGAGACTTGCAAGCCAGCGTTTGGCTTCCTTGCGGAAGCTTTCGAACGATCGCATATGCCTTCCTCCCATGCGCCTGACGTCCGCTGATTCCAGGCAGGAGAAAGGGAATGCCTGCAGGAGTCGTGTGGAGACTGGGTGGGAGGATTCCCTTGCCGCGGACCGGTGGCGCCCCAGAGGCGCGCTGGCGAGCAATCTCGCGAGTCCGCGAAGCGCGTCAAGGTGCAGCGCGCACGGTCGGTGCCGAGTCGTCGACGTGTCGCGCCACCACTGGACAAGGAAGCGCGCCGACTCACATCCTAGCGAGAACGATCGAATAGCTATCGCGCGGGGAAGCGTGCCCGCCGCCCTGCGAGGTCTCGTGTCGACACGGATTCCATGAGTAAGCGCCACGCTCCGCCGCCACCTCCCCCGCCACAGCCGCCCGACTCGACCGCCGAGCGTCTCGCGCTCGCGGTCGTCATCGGGCGGCGGCTATTGTGGCTGGTCGCCGGTGTCGTGCTGATGCGCTGGGGCGCGCGCGGACTGCACCCGGGCGCCGACGCAACCGTCGTTGTTGGACACGCGTTCCTCGCCTTCATCGGCGCGGCGATGCTCGTCTACTCCGTGCGCTCGGCGGCCCGCGCGGTGCTCGACATCGACGCCAAGTGAGCGATCAGCGCGCCGCACGGCAGGGAGGGTAGGCGACGAGTGTCGGCCCGATTCGACGTCGACGAGACGTACGCCAAGGCGGACCGACCACTCGTGATGCGGTAGTGCGGCGACGGCGGAGCCGGGGCTCAGCTGATCGTGAACTCCTTGATCATCCCGTGCGCGAGATGCGGCTTCCCGTCTTTTGCGTCGGGTACGAAGCAGACGAGCAGGTAATTCCCGGTCGTCAGGTCCACCGGGAGGTACGCCTCATCTCCGCTCTTCTGCCCCGTCGTCCCACCGACCGCCTTCCCTGGCACCGCCCCCTGGTACGTCGCGCCCCACTTGAGGAAGTCGTCTTTCGTCTTGCCGCTGTCGAGTCGTATGACAAACATCTCGTGCGACTGCTGTGCTGCGTTTTCCACGCGGATGACGTGCTTCCCGGGTGTGAGCGGCGTCGATACCGACCAGTTGTAGTCGCTCGCCTGGATCGTCACGTCGCTCACGGGAGCGCTCGCGGTCTGCGTCGCCGGCGCCGTGACCGTGAGCGGCTTCATCATCCCTTTCATCATGTGGGGGACGTGATCGGGGGTGTCGATGAAGCAGATCATCGCGTAATTCCCGGGGGTAAGGTCGCGAATCAGTCGTGACTCGCCACCCGGCTCCGGTGTGTTAGGGCCGACCACATCCTCGATCCACGGCGGCGGCGGTTCGCCCGGCTTCATCTGCTTGAAGCCTTCGGCGAGATCCGTGAACGTCTTGCCGTCGAGCAGTCGCACGAGCTGCACGTGGTGATACGTCGTGCCATTGTTCACGAGCTTGAGCGTGACCAACCCGCCGGCAATCGTATCCGGTGCCTCGAAGGCAAAGTCTTTCGCGACGATCGTCACTTCCGGGGGACTCGCCGCGGCCGCGGCGACGGCCGCGCTGTCCGGCGAGGGGCCGGGTTGCTTTTCGCCCGAGGCACAGGCGGCGAGGAGGAACAACGGAAGAGCGAGGGAGAGGTTCCGCTGCATACGAGAACTCCTGGAGGGATGGGGAGAATTCCGCTGGACGCGGCGAGGAGTTTCGGCGCGTCAATTCTGCGAGCTTCTGGCCGCGAGGCAAGAAGCGCCGCGCGATCGCCATCCGTTGTGGCGCTACCGTAAATGGCGGGCGACACGAGTATCGCGCCGCTCGGCGCGCGCCTCATGGGTCAGGTGACCCATCCTCGTTGCCAATGAAGTCGTAGTCGCCGAATCGGCCGTGCAGCTTCGGACGCGCAAGCGCGCGCGTGGCGCGTCGCGACCAGTCCCTCGCGAGACTCACGATGACCACCGTCAGAAACGTTCTGACCTGGCTGCGCCCGTCGTATTTCTGGATGATGGAGTATTTGCCGCGCCGCAGGCGCGCGCGGAGGGCGCTACCACGCGGAGCGCGCTACCACGTGGAGCGCACTGGCGCGAACAAGAGACACAACGACAGGGGCAGGTTCACATCATCTGTGGCCCTCACCCCGCCTGACCCCTGTCGAAGCGAATCTCGTGGTGGGATAGACGGCTCGACGTGAACGATTTCTCACGCGCACCGACGACCGACGTCGACGTTGCGACCTGACGCGGGAGTGGGCGGGCCGGACTAGCGCGGAATCGCCTTGAGCGCGGAGTCGACGTGAGCTCGCGCGAGCGAGGGATTGGCGCTGTTCTCCTCGATCGCGCGCAAGTGCCGCTCGATGTCCTCCCAGCGTGAGTCGGGCGGGGCGCGGCCAAGGGCGTCGGTGATTCGATGCAGGGTCGCCGCAGCGGCGCTCCCCGATGCTGCAAAGTCGTCGGCACCGTTTAGGTAGGAGAGCCTCGCCGTCTCCAGCCATCCGCCGACGTCGAATGCGGTCGGCTCTCCGCTCACTTCCCGGATCCGGCGCGCCAGCGTCGCCCTTTCGGCGGAGGCGGTGATGGGGAGTGCCGCGAGCGTCGCCGCCAATGGGCCGGATCCCGCGATCGTGGTCAGGAGGGCGCGCGCTCTGGCGGCGGAAACCGCGTAGGCGACGGTGTCGGCCGCCCTTGCTGAAAAGGCCAACTGCGTCATGCGGGCACCGAGTCGTGCCACTGTGCCGGCGCTTGCACTTGAAGACTCCGCACCGCGAACCACCGACCACCCGGGCTGATCCCAGTTGTCGCCCAGCGCGCGTTGAACGCTCCCCGGTCCGCTCACGCTGGCGAGGCGTACGCCCTCCATGAGCGCCACGACGTCGCTCGAGTCGGCGCGACTTCGCTGCACCATGACGCCGGCGATTGCTGCCGCGGCGAGCAAGGGGACCGCCACGAGGAGACGCCTTCGCCAAGTGCGTGGGGCGTCGTCGGGCACGTCGCCTCGCTCGCCCGGCGATTCCTCCGTCGCTGCCTCCTCGGCAATGAGGTGCGCAGCTTCGAAGAAGTGCTCGTACAACTTTGGCTCGTCCGCGATCGCCTGAAGCACGCGAGCGCGTTCGGCCGCGCTCAAGCGTGCGTCGAGGAATGCGGCCAGCGTCTCGTCATCGACTCGTGGAGTGGTCACGGGAGTGGCCTCATACCGTAATAGACGTACCGATTTGGCCGGAGTCTCACGAATGAGACTACCATAATCCATCGTCCGTGAGCCAGTCTCCGGCGTCCTCGTCGGTAATTCCGTGATCTCGAAGGAGTTTGCGGAGGCGCTTTACGATGGCGTCGACTCGGCGGTAAAGAGGCTTCTGCTGGAGTTTCAGGATCCGCGCTATGTCGGCGACCGAAAACTGATCCCAGAAGCGCATGCGAATGATGAGCCTGTCTTCGGCCGGGAGCTTCATGAGCGCAGCCACAAGCGCCTTCCGAATGCGTTCGCGCGCTGCCGCTCGTAGCGGATCCTCCGGCGGCTTGGGGTCCGGCGTATTGTTGGCGGCGTCGAGCCCGTCGTCCACTTCACGATGGCGCTGGGGAAGCTTCGCCGCCATGCGCGCCAGCTCTGTGTCCGTCCCCTGGTAGCCCGCCGCACGAAGGATTTCGATTGCCGCTCGCAGCGTGCAGCTGTCTCGCAGCAGCAATTCCTCGAGCCTGATACCGATCGGCCCCATCCGGCGCGCGACCGCCGACGGGCGCCACCGCCCCCAGCGAGCGTTCCGCAGATCCTTGAACAGGTTTGCTGTAACGACGGTGAGGAACGTCTGGAGCGACGACCGCTTCTCGAACTTGCGAAGAATCGCGTAGTCGTTGTCGATCAGCCTCTCGTGCACGAACGCGAGAAGCTCAGCCGCGTCAGCCTCCGATAGCCGATGGCGCCGCGCGATGGCGGCGACGATCCGCTCAATGATCGGAAGGCATTCGAGAAAGAAGTCCACGGGCTCGACTCTGTGCATGCATCTACCGAGCTCAAGCGGGAGCCCGGTTTCATGAAGTTGGGCAAGTTACAGCGTGCGGTAGATCACGGAAGGGCATGCGCGCACAAGCGTTAGGTAGGAGTCGGGCCCAGCATTTCGCGACCGCCCCCGCCCACATGCAGGAGTCGCAGGTCTGCGCTGGCTGATCGAGGCGATCGCCTTCGGGTTCGAGGCCTTTCGGCAAGTGTATCCACTTCCCGGTTGCTGGCGCGCATATCGTCAGGGCTCGACTAACTACGAATAGCCGCGCTAGCGCCGACGGCTCGCGAGCACGCGCCGGACGTGCGGAATCGACGCGCGAGGGCGATATTGCGTGATTGACGCGCGCACGCCTGTCATCTCGCGCCCCGACGGGGCTGGTGCGTGTGGCCGTCGCCACCCGACTCTACCGGCCGACGTGTCCGAATCGCCCCATCCAACGTCCCGCAGCCGCAACACGCGCGTCCTGTCCGTCTTCGCGCGTGCGATCATCGCCTTCGCATCGTTCTTCGTCACGCTCTATTGGGTCGAGGCGGAGAAGGAAACGCGCGTGCTCTGTGGCCTCAGCAAGACGGGGACGTCGGCTACCGAGGTGGATCGCCTGTTCGGGACGGCGAACCTGCTGCAGATCCGCCGCGAGACCGCGGGCGATCGTCGGACGTTGCACGTGGCCAGCCCGTACAATCTCGGGTTCTCGAGGTGCACGGTGACACTCGAACGCGGGACCGTCACCGGGTGGAGCTATACGGTGTGGATGCCGAGCGGCTCCGGGGCAAGCTTCGCTCTGCTCCTGGGACTCGCCTGGCTTGCAGTCTTCCACGTACGCAACGTGGTCTCCGCCCTCACGCCGGGCGCAGAGCCTCGCGAGTCACGAGACCCGCGCGCGACCTGGTGGCGCGTCGTGAAGGAAATTCTCCCGGCGACGCTAGTGCTGCTGGGCATCGCCAGCGTCGTCGATTTCACGAAGCTGAAGCTCCTGCCGTTTGTCGCTCCCTATGCGGGAGTGGTCATCGGCGTGCTCGTGATGGTCTTCCTTGCGGAGTTCGTCATTGCTCGACCGCGTGGAGCCACTCGAGCGCGTCGCGCCGCGGAGCGACTCTTCCCCCTCGTGATGGCCTGCAGCGGAATGGTTGTGCTGCTCGGCGGGTAGCAGCCGGCACTAATCAGCCCGGAGCGCCACGTTCGGGTCGGCGCGTGACGCCCGGAGCGCCGGGATCAACGTCGCCAAGAACGCCGCCAGCAGGAGCACAGCCGCCACCACCGCGTACACGCGCAGGTCGCGCGCTTCCTGCTCGAACAGGAGCGGTTGCACCTGTCCGCCAGCCGCAAGGGCGATGGCCCCTCCCACCATCACCCCGATCCCGGTCAGCACCATCCCCTGGCGCACCACCAGCTGCAAAAGGTCCCGCGCCTGGGCGCCCAGCGCGACGCGCACGCCGAGTTCGTGCATGCGCTGCGCGACGTCGTATCCCATGACGCCGTGAAGTCCGATGGCCGCCACGAGGAGCGCGAGGATCCCGAACGCCGCGAACATCGTCGCCCCGAACTGCCACGACCGCATCCGTGAGGCCACGATCTCCTCCAGCGGGCGCGCCGTCACGTAGCTGTCCCCCGGCATCACCTCCTGCAGCGCCTTGCGCAGGATCTCGCCTCCGGTGCCGGCATCGGTTCGCATCCGCGCGATGAGGTAGTTGCCGCGCTGCGCCTGCGATTGGTCGATGGGGAGGTAGTAGCGCAGCCGCTGGTCGTCGGCGGTGAACGCGTTCTGCACTGCATCCTCGGCGATCCCGATGACCGTCGTGAACGCCGCGGTGTCGCTCCCCACTTTCATCTGCTGGCCGATGGCGTCCTTCCCCGGCCACAGCACGCGCGCCATCGACTCGCTCACTACGGCTACAAGCGCGCTGCCGGCGCGATCGCGCGCGTCGAATGCCCTCCCACGCAGCACGCGCGTTCCCATCGTTGCGAAGTAGTCGCCGCTCGCGGTCTGGTAGGTGAAGCGCCCGAGCCGGCGCACGCTGTCGATCCCTGCGACAAAGAGCGAACGAGACTCTGTGCTCCAGAACGGGACGCTGCTCACCACGGCGGCATGCTCCACGTCGGGATGCGCCTGCGCCGCCGCCAGCATGCGCTGTTGAAGTGCGATGAGTGCGCTGTCGGGCACCTCGGCGCCGCGCATGTTGCGCGAGACGAGTACCTGGCCGCCGAGATCGAACCCGAGCCGCATCGTGCGCACCTTCGAAAACGAGCGCACGAAGAGTCCGGCCCCGACCAGGAGGACGAGCGAGAGCGACACCTGGAAGATCACGAGCCCGGCGCGCAGTCCCGAGCGTTGGTGCGTTCCCTCGCGAACGCCAGCCTTGAGTGCGGCAGAGATCCCGCGCTGCACCGAGATGAGCGCCGGCGCGAGCCCGGTGAGGAGTGCCGCCGCCAGCGACAGGACCATCGCCAACCCCACGGTGCGCCAATCGGTGGCCACGGCGATGGGGGCGCCGCTCCCTTCGAAGAGCGCGCGAATTCCCGCGCCTCCCCACTGCGCGACGAGGATCCCGGCCGCGCACCCGAGGAGCGCGAGTACGAGCGCCTCGGTGAACCATTGCCGCATCAGGCGGGCGCGCCCGCCGCCTAACGCGATCCGCACCGCGGTCTCTCGGCGTCGCCGCAGCGCGCGGGCAAGGAAGAGGTTCGCAACGTTCGAACAGGCGATGAGCAGGACGACGATCGCGATCGCCGACACCCACCACACCGTACGCGCTTCGACGGAAGGATCGGGACCGGCGGCCTGCTTGAGCGCTCCAACCATCGCCACCGGGCGCGCGAGCGATCGCGGCGTCGCCCCTGGTTCCTGCTCGACGAAGGTATCCCAACTCCTCACCATCGCCTGCGTGAGATCTGCATTGGCGCTCGCCTCGCTCACCCCCGGCTTGCGGCGCACCATCATGTCCATCCATCCCCAGTTGTAGCGCGTGTAGTATTCGCGGCGATCGTTGATCCCTGGGGTGTTGCCGGCGTATGTGGTGATCGGGAGGTAGACCGCCGGCGGATCGGCGTCGAACACACCAACGAAGCCGGGCGGCGTGATCCCCACGACGGTCGTGAGCACATTCCATACGCGGAGCGGCTTCCCGACGATCTCCTCTCCGCCGAGTTCGTTCTGCCAGTATTCGTACGACACGATGGAGACCGGCGCGCCCACGGGCGTCGTGTCCTCCGACGGGAGGAAGTACCGCCCGCGCACCGGCGGCGCGTCGAAGAACGAGAAGAACGCAGCGCTCACGACGCCCACCGAGCGTTCCCGCGAGTCGGCGCCACTCCCCACCGCAACCGTGCGCGACGTGAAGCCCGCCATGAGGTCGAACGACGATGTACCGCGCGACAGGTCGAGGAAGCGCGTGTATTCGCTCACCGGACCGGTCGTGCGCTCATCGCGATACGTCGACTGCGTGTAGACGCGATGCACGTTCCCGGCATCCCGAAGGTAGGGAAACGGGCGCAGCATCAGCCGGTCGAGAATCCCGAACATCGCCGCGTTCGCGCCGATGCCGAGGGCCAGCGTCGCGATCACCGTGATGGTGAAGGCCGGCGAGCGGCGCAACCCGCGGAATGCGTACTGGACGTCCTGCCGCAGCGTGTCGAAGATCCGCATGGCCATGGGGCTCGCGTGAGGGTCACTTCGGTAGACAACGCGTCGCGCCTCAACGTTGCCCCTCCGATCCGTCCGGACGCAACTTCGTTGCGTCGCCTCGCTCACCCTCTCCGTTCGTCCCCTCGCTCAGGGCGCTCACCCCATGATTCACGCCGACACGAAGGCCTACAACAAGAAGCAGTCTCCCGCCGATCGCGCCATCTGCGATCTCCTCGCGCGCGAGATCGACGCTGCCCTTCCCGACGCCGAGAACAAGGTGTGGCACACACACCCGGTCTGGTTCCTCGAGGGGAATCCGATCGTGGGGTACAGCAAGTTGAAGGATTCCGTTCGGCTCCTCTTCTGGAGCGGGCAGTCGTTCAAGACGCCGGGACTTGCCAAGGAGGGGACCTTCAAGGCCGCCGAGGCGCGCTACGCGTCCGTGGACGACGTCGATGCGAAGCGCCTCGCCAAGTGGCTCGCGGAGTCGGTGGACGTGCAGTGGGACTACAAGAACATCGTCAAGCGGAAGGGGAAGCTCGAGCGGCTGAAGTAGACGCGCGTGTTCGCACGCGCGATTCGATCGAAGTCGAGTGGCGACCAGTCATATTCGCGTCATTTTTGTACGATAGACTGCCGGGCCATCGTCCGACCTCGCCCCCTCGACCCGACGCATCGTGCTGCATCGTCTCCTCCTTTCGCTTCCGTTCCTCCTCGTCGCCTTCGCCTCGGCGGCAACCCTTCTGGCAGCCCAAGGCGTCACCGCTGGGGTGACGCTCTCCGGTCGCCTGGAGGAAGCCGACTCGAAGGCCCCGATTCCGTACCTCTCGATCCAGCTCCTGTCGGAGCAGGACAGCGCCTTCGTCGCCGGCCGCCTCACCGACGCCGCGGGAAGTTTCTCCTTCTCCGCACTCGCCAAGGGGGCGTATCTCCTCGTCGCCCGCCGCATCGGCTTCCGACCGATTCGACAGCGCGTCCTCGTCGGTGAACTGTCGCAGTATCTCGACCTTGGAACGCTTTCCATGATTAGGGAGACGCAGGCGCTGGCCGGAGTCGTCGTCACGGGAGAGGCGGACGGGCTCGCCGAGGCGATGGACCGCAAGACCTTCACCGTGGGCGAAAATCTCACGGCGTCGGGGGGCTCGGTGCTGCAGGCCATGTCGACGGTGCCGGGTGTCACCGTCGGCCAGGACGGCAAGCTCCTCCTCCGCGGGAGCGACAAGGTTGTCGTCCTGATCGACGGCAAGCAGACCGCGCTCACCGGCTTTGGTTCGCAGACAGGACTCGACAATCTCCCGGCATCGGCGCTCGAGCGCATTGAGGTGATCAACAATCCGTCGGCGCGCTACGACGCCAACGCCAGCGCCGGCGTCATCAACCTCGTCTTCCGCAAGGAGGAGCAGGAAGGGTGGAACGGGCGCGTCGGGATGACCGCCGGCGCCGGGGCGCTCTGGGTGAAGAAGGCGAACCTCCCGACGATCCGGCCGCAGTATCGGGGGACGCCCAAGGTGAATCCCTCGGTCTCGCTCAACTATCGCAACGGGGCGACCAACACGTTCCTGCAGGGCGACTGGCTCTACTCGCCGACGCTCAACAAGAATGAATTCTCCACCCGCACCTACGACGACGGGACCGTCATCACCCAGCAGGTGAAGCGCAACCGGCGCACCGACTACGCCACGCTGAACACCGGTGTGGACCACGCGTTCAGCGCTCGCAGCACGTTGCACGTGGCGGGGCTATTCAACCGGGAGAAGATCCTCGACTACGGCGACAATCCGTACTTCGAGGGGTCGCTCGAGAATCGCGTGCGCCTCTGGCAGTTTCTCGAGGACGAGGTGAAGTACACGGCGTTCGGGACGGCCGCCTTCATCCACAAGTTTCCGCAGGCGGGTCACACTCTCACACTCACGACCAACTACTCGTTTCATCGCGAGGACGAGAAATACTTCTTCACCAACACGCTCCCCGCCTTCGTCGGCGAAGATGCGTTCAAGCTCATCTCCGACGAGCACGTCGTCGACCTCAACGCCGATTACATCAAGCCGCTGCGACAGGGGCGCCTCGAGGGGGGATTCAAGGGGCGCTTCCGGTCGATCCCGGTGAACATGCGCTTCTTTCCCGGCGAGAACTCGCCGATCGACACCGGCGCTGGCGGCTGGGCGAAGTACCGCGAGACCATCCCCGCGGTCTACGCCAACTACGTGTACGAGAACGAGCGCGTCGAGCTCGAGGGCGGTCTCCGTGTCGAGGGGGTGACGGTCGCCTACGACGTGAATCCCGACCACAACACCTACAAGAGCGATGGATACCGCTACTTCCAGCCGTTCCCGAACGTGCGCGCAGCGTGGAAGTTCGACGAGGCGAACAAGCTCTCGCTCTTCGTGAACCGGCGTGTCGATCGCCCGAACGAGGTCGACATCCGCATCTTCCCCAAGTACGACGAGCCCGAACTGATCAAGGTCGGGAATCCGGCGTTGCAGCCGCAGTACTCGACGTCGGCCGAGCTTGGATTCAAGACCAGCTGGACGATGGGGAGCCTGTATGCGGCAGCGTATCATCGCATCGTCGACGGAACGATCACGCGCATCGCCACGCAGGCGCCGGGAAGCGTCCTCCTGTACAACGTCTTCCAGAATGCAGGGCGCAGCTGGAGCACGGGCGGCGAGGTCGTGTGGCAGCAGTCGCTCACCCCGACCTTCCTGCTCAACGCGAACGCCAACGTGTACCGCCGCACCATCGACGCCTTCTCCGTCGTGAACCAGTATCCGGTTCCCGTCACCTACTCGGCGCCGCAGGCGCAGCTCACGTCGGGGAACGTGAAGCTCAACGCTACCACGACGCTCGGGCGCGATTGGCAGGTGCAAGTCGCCAACACGTATCTCGCGCCCGACCTCCTCCCGCAGGGGCGCATCGGGAGTCGCTACGCGCTCGACCTGGGGGTGAAGAAGAGCGTCTTCGGCGGGCGCGGCGAGTTCACGCTCAACGCCACCGACCTGCTCAACACCAACCAGGCGCAGCGCACCATTCGGGGGACCGACTTCCGCATGGTGAGCACCGATTACCTGGAGACGCAGGTGGTGCGGATGGGGTATAGCTGGAAGTTCTAGCGACGCGACTAAGCCACGCGGGCTCGGCTCAGTCCCCCCGCTCCTTCCAGCGACGCCGCCTCACATCATCGGCGCCACGATTCGGCCGCCACATCGATCGCAGTTCCCCGTCGCGATGGCGATGCGCTCCGAGATGCCTTCGATCGGCTCGCCGCATTGCGGGCATCGCGGACGCACGGCACGGAGTCGTCGATCTCGTCGCACCAGCAACAGGGCGACGATGACGATGTAGGCTGCGAACGCCGCGCCAGCAATCGCCAGTCGGGGATCGCGTGCCATGTGTAGGTCGCCCCAGCGCAGGAAGAGGAGCTGCAACGCGCCGCCAGCAATGCTGAACGACGCCAGCATCCGTCCCGCATTCCGCTCCGCGAGTGCGGAAGCTGCTCGCTGTTTGGCGAATTCGTCATGCGTGAGAAGCACGCCTGTCCCAGCGACCATTGCGTCCCCGGTGAAGTCGAAGGGCTAGTGCGAGTGTCGTGCGCTTCGACAACGATGTCGCGGAGTATGCGCGACGTCAAACCACACTCGGTCTGGCGGCGATGTCATTTTCGCCACCGTGCTCGGCGGTGATTACCCCGCACTCTCCCTCGCCTGCGCTCCAACACCGGCAATGCTGTCGATGGCCCACTCGAGCCGAGTGAGCGCTTCGGGGGCACGGTCGCAACCCGCGTAGCGCACGACGACCTTCTCCTGCCCATCGTGTCGCAGCGACGTCGTCACGCTGGGCGCATCGGTGCGATCGTTGCACGTCGCGCTCGAGTAGTCGCCGAGCTTCTGGTAGTCGACGCGCTCGAATGCTTCGAGCAAACCCGCCACTTGCGCGGGCGACAGCTGTGTGATTGGCGGCGCCAGGACGGCTTCGCGCTCGCCTCCATCGAATGCCACCGCACCGTCGCCGCGGATCACGAGCGTGTAGACGGGGCAAGTACCGAAGCACGCGCTACGCGCGAGCCGGATCTCGACGCTCGACGTGTCCGTCACGTCGAGGGGGAAACGTCCGTGCGACACAGAGTCCAACTGGCGACTGCCTGAGTCGGCAATCGCAACGGAGGTGCGCATCAGGCACGGGAGCATGAAGGCGACAGCCGCCAGTCCGAAGGCAACGCGAGCGCCACGCTCGCCCAGCAGCGCGCGCAGGAGGATTCCAAGCGCGTTCCAGAGGAGGGGCCAGTTGCGAATCGATGCGGTGAGCAGGAGGAGCGATGCCGCGAGCCCCATGATCGCGAACCAGATCCCCTCGGCGGCGATCTCCTCGCCCGACGCCAGGAGTGAGCTCATGAGCACGACCACCAGCGGAACTCCAATCAGCACTCGGATGGCGCGGGGCACGCGCGCAAGCCAATCCGGCGTAGTCCAGGACATGTCACTCTCAGGCTTCGGGACGGCCACCATGGCCCTCATCCTGACAGGCGCACGAATGGCTTCGCAGGGCTCACTTCCCTGCACGTCATCCGGCTCGAGCGTTATTCGTCTACCTGGGCCTTCCCCGGCGCATCACACGCTTTGTATTGCCCGCATCAGGTCGACCAGCCCGTGCCCCTCGAAGTAGCGCTCTCGCCCGAGCGACGTCGCGCTCTCGAGGAAGATGCGCTTCACCTCGTCGGGGCGCTGGATGAACTCCTGCCGGATCGAGAGGAAGGCAGCGATGGCACCCGAGACATGCGGTGCGGCGAGGCTCGTCCCGCTGTCGTCGACGTACGCCGCGACGCCCTTGGGAGCATTCGGTACGAGCTTCGCGATCTTGCCCGACGTGGCGCACGAGGTGATGCGCTCGCCAGGTGCAACGAGATCCGGCTTCAACCGTCCGTCGCCCGTTGGCCCCTTCGACGAGAAGAAGGAGACGCCGTACGTGTGTGGCGCATCGCGGTGCGTGGCGCCGACGGTGATGGCGAGGCGCGCATTCCCGGGGTCGTTGATGGTGTTCGAAAGCGCGACCTTCGCCACACGTTGGCGGGCCGCGACTTCGCCGTACCCCGTATTTCCCGCCGCGACGACGACGACGACGCCGCTCTGCACCAGCCGATCGACTTCGACGCACAGCGGACTCTGGCCGCACGCGAACATCTGCGCATCGAAATCGTAGCCGATGCTGATGTTGACGCCGTGCACCCGCAGGAGCTTCGGCGAGTCGTTCAACGTTTCGCGAATGTAGGCGAGCGCACGCATCACGTCGCTCACCCGACATTGGCCGTTGTCATCCATCACCTTGAGGCTTACGAGGCGACAACCGCTCGCGACCCCGCGTAACGCCTGCGGTCGCCGCACCATGCGTCGCACCGGAGCCGACTCGGAGCGACGCGAGCCGTCATCGTTGGTCGCCACCGACTGTTGATACACGGCGAACGACTTTCCTCGAGCCGCGCTGGCCTTCCCCCTTGCCGGCAGCTCGGCGAAGGTCGCCGGGAGCTGTCCGGCGATGATTCCGGCGACCTGCGTTCCGTGGCCGTACCCGTCCACGAGGGCGGGATGCATTTTTCCCTTTGGCAGCGGCGCGTCCTCGTCTGCGCCATTGCTGAAGTCGCGATGCAGCTGCGCCACGTTTGGGTGGAACAGCACGCTGTTCTCCGCGTCGCGCGCCGAGCCAAAGTGCGGATGCGTCCCGTCGATTCCCGAGTCGACGACGGCCCAGGTGATCCCGCTCCCACTCGCCGAGAAGGCGTTATACGCCGCGTCGCCCTTGACCGTCGCCACGGAGCGATCGATCAGCGCCTTGACCTTGAAGTCGGGCCAGAGCTTGTAGATGACCCGTCGCCCCCGGTCCTTCTTCCCTACTTCCTCGTCGTATTGCACGAGGCGCGTCCACTCCTCCACGGAAAGCGCGATGTGGAAGTAGGACTTCGAGACGGGGCGCGGTGGCTGCGGACTCGTCTTGCCACTCGCCGCTGAACCGCGCGCGCCGAACAACTCTTCCCACATCGCCTTGAACGCCTCGGCCGCCTCGCCGAGCCCTCCGTGATAGAGGATATTGAGCTCCACGAGATAGTCGCCGCGCTCTTCCTCCGACTCCGGGAGCCCCATCTCGGCGCGTCGCTCGGCGTCGAAGAGGATGGGAGAGACGACACCGCGTCCGATGTTGCGCAGTTGGTTCTCGGCGTCGCGCTCCGGATCGGCGGCCGGCGCTGCTTTTGCTCTCTTGGCCCTGGGCATCGGCATCTGCGTGTGTGAGGAACGCCGCCCGCACTATCGGCTGGCGCGTGCCTACTTCTTCGTCGTCTTCTTCCCGGATGAGGACTTCTTCGTCGGCTTCTTCGTCGGCTTCTTCGCAATCTTGGTCGCCGGCTTCTTCGCCGGCTTTTTTGCGGGCTTCTTGGCGGGCTTCTTGGCGGGCTTCTTCTTTGCCGTGGGCTTCTTCTTTGGCTTCTTCTTCGCCTTCACCACCGGTGAGGCGGGCTTCGGATAGACCTGTGCGGCGAAGCGGTAGTCGGACGAGTTGATCACCACACCACCCACGATCGGCTTTCCATCCTTGGTGATCTCGCCGGGGAGCTGGTAGCACATGATCGACGTCTCGTCGACCGGAGTGCCGAGCAGCGTGGCGTTCGCCAACGGCGTCAGGACTTGCGCGTCGACATCGTTCGGCGACCACCCTTCGGTGCGGCGGAAGTACACGTACGCCTTCTGCTTGTCGATGCGCTGGACGAGCTGCGCGCGCATATGCTCGTGCGGGAAGCCGAGTGTGTGGCCTGCTTCATGGCATACGACGCGCACGAATTCGCGATCCGAGGTGCGCTCGGTGAATCCCTCGAGATTCATCGTCGGCTCATCATCGGGGATCTGCAGGATCTCCTTGCCGACGTACGACCAGTACCCTCCCCACTCCGCGCCCCTGCGGCGATCGATGCGCACCTTCGGGTTTACCGCGCTGTACACGAAGCTGACGTTGGCGTGCGTCCCCCACATGTTCAGGTGCTTGAGAATCTTGTTGCGAAGCGAGAGCGAGGGATTGTCCATGAAGCCGGTCGTCAGTCGAACGCCACCGGCGCCCCATGCCAGATTGCGCACGACAGCGATGATCGCCGGGCTCGATTGCTCGGTGTCCTCCCGCCGCCTGTTCAGCAGGAGCAGAGCACTCGACTCGCCTCCCGCTTCACCCGTTGCCCCTCCGAGCGAGAGTGCAGAAAGACCGCTGCCGCTCGCAAGTCTCCTCGGAGTACAGACGAGGCCACTCGGCATATACACCTCCGCTTTAGAGTTTCTGAATGACCTCGGCGAACCTGGCCGTGACGAGATTGAAGCCCACTTCCTTCGGGTGCAGTTCGTTCGCCCACCGATTCTTGTACGGGATTTCCTTTCGCGTGAGTACGCCGCGAAGATTGACGTAGTGCACGTGCGCGAAGTCGGGGTGCGCGACGACCTGCTCGAGCATCGCATTGAAGCGATTGATGAGCGTGACCATGACGGCGCTGTTCGCTGCGAGGTCGTCGTATCCCTTTCGCATGAAGCCGGGACGCAGCCACGGCCCAGGAAGCGGGCCCCAACCACCCGCCACGCCGCGCCCATCCGGGATCGGGTAATCGTAGCCGTGCGTGATCACCGGAATGGGCTCGTTCAGGTATGACTTGGTCAGCGCCGAGAGTCCGCCGAGGATCCGGCCGTACGCGTTGCGGAGGCGCACGTCGATCACGCCACGCACGATGTCGTCGTTGAGTGGCGGAAGCGTGGACGCCGCGTGGTTCAGCAGCAGCGCGAACTCGTCTCCGGCGATGTCGTTGCCGCCGCCCGACAGCAGGATCGCTTTCGGGACCTTTCCATCACGCAGCAGCTTCTCCAGCCGTCGCGCCAGCTGCTCGAATTGGCCATCGGAGTAGGCCATGTCCTCGACACAGTCGCCGGCGTGCGCGACCGACTCCACGTCGTAGAGATAGTCGTCCTCCAGAATCCTCAGGATGTCGTGAAAGGGATAGTCGAACCACGAGTCGCCCTCGGCGAGAAGAATCCCCGCGGACTGTGCCCGGGCGAAGAGCGCTTTGGTGCGAGCCGGAATCGCTGGCGCTGGTTTGGTCGCTCGCGCACGCGTGGGCATGGCGGTGGCGGCGCGCGCTCGTTTGCGCGCCTGCTTGAGCCGGAACTCCTTCACCTCGAGCGCAGCGCGTCTGCCAGCCGCTATCGCATCGTCGAGTTGGTCTTTCGTTCCTGCTCGACGCGCGCGCTTCGCCCCCTTTCCCTGCTTTGCTCGCTTCGCCCGCGTGGCACCTCCGCGCTTGCGCACCATCTCCGCCCTCCTCGGCTTCATGCCGGCGTTCGAGACCGCGATTCGTCCATGACGCAGACTCCGGCGTTTGCGCCCTGATCGTACCGTGCACCAGTGAGTGCGTCAATCAGACGGCCGGAGCGGAGCGGCTTCGCGAGGGCGATGCGGATGCGCGCCTGCAACGATCGCCGGAGGCGCGGTCGTTCGCCTAACGACCGCGCGCCGGAACCGTGCGAGCGAGCTCGAGCATCCGGATGGGGAAGCGTGTCCGCAGGGGGCGAACAAGGGGCGGGCGCGTGGTGATCGCCTGACTCGACTCGTCCCCGCGGGTCCGCCCGCGATGGCGCCAGCGCGAGGGCGACTGCGATCTTTCGGCGCCGAGCGCGGCTAGTTTCACGCGCCGAGTCGCTGCGTACTACCACTCAGGCACGTCGCCTGCACAACTCCCCTCGCGTCCAGCACCGTGAACTTTCGGCTCGCCCATCGTGCAGACATCCCAGCGCTGGCCGCTGCGCGCTGGGCATTTCGAACCGAGGATCCGGCCGAACTCGCGCTGTGCGACGAGTCCGAATTTCGGGGGCGCTACCAATCGTTCGTTCGCGACGCCATGGACACCGGGCGACTGTCGTACTGGATCGCGGAAGATTCCGGCGGTGCGCTCGCAGCGCACATGGCAGTCGTGATCGTCGAATCCATTCCTCGCCCCTCGCGTGCACTCGATCGCTGGGGCTATCTCACCGATTGCTACGTGCGCCCGGCATTCCGCAATCAGGGATTGGGCAGCGAACTCCTTCGGCGCGTACAGGAGTGGGCCAGCGCGCACGACCTCGAGCTCCTGCTCACCTGGCCCAGCGATCGCGCACGGTCGTTCTATGCCCGCGCCGGATTCGCCACGACGTCGGACGTCCTCTTGCAACAGCTTCGAGACTACGACGCACCACCCGCTTCCGATGCCTAGTCTCGACCAATCGCCGCTCGTCGCGTGCCCCGAATGCGGGCTGACGCTCGCTCCCGGCCGCAGCTGCCGCGACTACTTCCACGAGATGCTCGGCGTGGAGAGCGAGGTCCCGTTCGCGCAGGGAGGCGAGCCCCACTTCTTCGCCGTCGGATCGTACAACCTGCAGCACCCGTCGGGCTTTGTCCCGGCGGCGCTCGTCGGCCTCCATCGCACAGTCGCCGATGTCCTCGCGGGTCGCGCCACCATCGCCGACGCGCGCCGCCGCGCCGGTCAGGGGACGGCGGGCGCGAAACGCGTACGCAGGGACGAATCGTCGACACTTTCCGCCGATGAAGAGGCGCTGCGGCGCGCCTGGCCGACCAAATGGCCTGTCACCGTGCAGTACGTGATCGACGGCGGAATCGCGGAGTACGTCGCTCGCGTGCGCGAGCTAGCCCAGTCGGTCGTTTTGACCCTCGACGACGCGCTGGGCTCGCGGATCTCCCCGCGAGGGTGAATCATCTAGGGGCGCTCGGCCGTAGTGGATCCACGACCTTCCCTCCCCAACTCGAGAGCCTCCCATGGGACTGATCTACGCCGCCTGCTTTGGACTCATCGTTGGCGCCCTCGCCCGCCTCTTCTATCCGGGCCGCCAGGACATGTCGATCCTCAAGACGATGCTCCTCGGCATCGGGGGCGGCTTCGTCGCGGGACTCATCGGACGCCTGATCGGATGGTATCCCCCGGGACAGGGGGCCGGCCTCATCGCTTCTGCGCTCGGCGCGATGCTCCTGATCTGGGCCTTCGGCAAGATGCAGTCGAAAGCCTGAGCGACACCGCCGCGTCGAACCGTTCTCGCGCGGCCCCGCTCCACCTGAAGTAGAACAGCTCGCGATCGACACTCGATGTCGATCGCGAGCTGTTTTTCGGGGAGATCCGTCGCGTCAGTGACCGCGGCCGCCGCGGCTGCTCCCGCCGCGTGATGCGCCGCCGCTTGAACCCCCGCGAGAAGAGCCGCCAGAGACGCCACCGCCGCGCGCCGACGAGCCTCCCGCGGATCCGCCCGACCGCACCGCACCCACCGGCCCACCCGAACGCGAACCACCACTCGAACTCCCCGGGCGTACGCCACCGCCGCCGCTCGGCGCTCCCCCTCGCACGATACCGATGTCGCGGGACTGTGAACCGCCGCGCCCCCAGCGCGAGGAGCCGTCATCGTTGCCGCGCCCCGCGCCGCGGTCGTTCGAACGATCGTTCGTGCGGTCGTTCGAACGATCGTTCGTGCGGTCGTTCGAGCGGTCGTTCGCACGGTCGCGCGACCAGGTACGATCGTCGTTCCCCGATCGCCCGGTGCCTGCAGAACCGTTGTAGTCACCACGTGTCCAGGTCACCGACCCGCCGGAGCGGTTACCCTCCTGTCGCCCGTTTCCGTCGCGGTTCGAGCGGTCGCGTTGCCAGTCGCCGTTGGTGTCGCGACGCCACCCGTCGGAACCGCTGCGCCCCGGTCCATCGTTCCACCCCCCACGCCCATCGCGATCGCGCGACCAGTCACTCCCCGAGGCGTAGCGCCCCGGCCCCACCGCGCTCGAGCGGCGCGAACCATAGAACACTGTCCGCCCTACACCGCCGTAGCCGTTCCACGGGCGCCCCCAGCCGGGATAGCCGTACACCACGCGACGGCTCGACCAGGCAAAACCACCAGGGCCCCATCCCCACGGCTCGAACCAGAGCCCGAGCCGCACGCCGTAACCGAAGTAGATCGCCGAGCTGAGGACGAAGCGCGGGCGCGGCGGATAGTAGACGACCAGCGGATCGTAGTAGGGGACGACGATGTAGGCAGGCGTCACCGGAAGTATCTCGATCGTCGGTCCCGTCGTCACCTGCACATCGTTGTTTGACTGCAGGTAGCCGTAGTCGTGCGCCTTGGTGCGCATGCGCTGCACCGCGTCCATCACGTCGCCCGGCTGGCTGCGGAAGGCGTCGCCCAGCTCCTCGGTCCACGGGAGGTCGCCGGCCATCATCTCGAGCACCGTGGGGAAGGCGAGCATCGCCTGCACGCTCGGATCCCACGTCACCTGCTCCGCGGCCACCGCGTCGGTGAGTCGCTGCCCGGTAAGCTCCTTGTGATCGGCGCTCCACCGCGCGGCGAGCGGGATCTGCGAGGCGAAGGTGGATGCCGTGAAGAGCTGCGCGAGGAGCGGGTCGGGATAGAGCGCCACCGGCGACACGACGCGATCGAGCTCGGCGTCATCGTAGCGCGTCTGTTGCTGCGCCGGCGGGCGTGGTGCGGTGGGGAGCGGTGCGCCGGTCCTCGCCTGCGCCTCCGCGCCAGCGGTGCCGACCACCAGCGCCATCCCGAGCGCGAATGTGGTGGCGACTCGTCCTCGATTGTTCATTCTGTGCTCCTCAGAAACTGCGGCGGCTCCGTCGACCGCTCGTTCTCACGTTTGCACATGCGGGCGAAACGGTCCAGCGACGGGGACAGGCATCGTCACCACTGGCGGACAGGTTGCACGCATCGCGACGTACCGAGCGAAGGTGCTTCCTTGGGGGAGTGTGTGAGACGGGATGCCGTCGACATCTACTAGTGCATGAGTGGTGCCCCGCGGTCGCGCTCGCCGTGAGCGGGTGCGCCGCGAAGGAAATCGCCGACCGCGCGCGCCTTGCGCGTGCTCTTTGTGAGAGTACTCGCTACGAGTGGCCTCGCCACGAGTGGCCTCGCTACGAGTGGCCTCGCCACGAGTGGCCTCGCTACGAGTAGACTCGCCGTGAGAGCACTTGGCGCGATGAAACCGTCGCATGTTCGCACCGCGCGAGAGCGCGCGGCGCGAACGCGGGCCAATCCCTCTGATCAGCGGCGGAGCGCCTCGAGCGCCGCGCGCTCCTGCACCCAGTACGGCGTCGGAAACTTCCGCGCCGAGGGCCAGACGCGATCGAGCGTCGCCCCTTCGTACAGCTCACCGTTCTTCATCACGTACTGGATGTCGGTCGAGTTGCGGATCGATTCCAGCGGGTTGCTGTTGAGCACGACGAGGTCGGCGAGCTTCCCCGCCTCCAGCGACCCCAGATCCTTGCCGTAGCCGATCGACTCGGCGCCGTAGATCGTGGCGATGCGCAGCGTCTCCATCGGCGTCATGTCGCCGCTCTGGAGCATCCAGAGTTCCCAGTGCGCGCCTATCCCGTCCTGCTGCCCGTGCGAGCCCAGGCCCGCGCGCCCGCCGGCGCGCACCACGTCGCGCACGCCGCGAGCGATCGCTGGGAAGTTGTAGTCTTCCTCGACGATCATCGGACGGCGGCGCGCCTGGCGCGTGAGGATCTCGCTCGGCGTGAAGAACGACGTCTTGGGATCCTTGTCGAGGTCGACGCGCGCGCGCCAGAAGGTGTCGCCGCCAGGTGCACCGTAGGCGACGACGAGCGTCGGGGTCCAGGTGATCTTCGCGTCGGCGAGGACGGTGATCACGTCCTTGTAGATGGGGACCTGCCCGATCGAGTGCTCGAGCGCGGTGAAGCCATCGATCGCCATGTTGATGTCGGCCTTCAGGTCGGCGGCGCCTTCGTTGGTGACGTTCATCCCCTCGGCGATCGCCGCCTGCAGGATCCACTGGCGCTGGATGCGACGCGGCTGGAGGTATTGCTTGAGCGAGTTGACCCCCTGCGCCTTGTAGCGGCGCACCACGCGGAGCGCGTCGTCGTACGACTTGATCGGCGTGTTGTTGCTGGTGAGCGGGAAGCCGGTGGCGTAGATGCGCGAACCGATCATCTCGCCGGCGTCGATGAGCTCTCCCCAGGCGACGTTCCACCGCGTCCCGCTCGGGTTGCGCGTGGTGGTCACGCCGTAAGCGAGGTTGGAGGCGATCGACCACTCCTGGTCGGGGGCCATCTCGCGCCCGGTCTTTGGGTGGGCGTGCACGTCGACGAGTCCGGGGATGATCGTCTTTCCCGTCACGTCGATCACCCGTGCACCTGACGGGGCGGTGATGGTGGCGCCGACTTGCGCAATCCGGTTGTTGGTGACGAGGATGTCGCCGCGTTCGAGTACTTCATCTCCCTTCATCGTGATTATGCGCGCCCCCTTGAGCAGCACGCTCCCCTGCGGGATCGCGCGCGGGACGGTGAGAGCGACCTCGGCGCTCGCGACGCCCCACGCGGTCGTGTCGGCGCTGGCCATCACGCGGTCGGTGGCGGCGCGATAGTAGTGGTTGGCGAAGCTCCAGGTGATCGTGCGTCCGCCGTCTCCCCATCCCGCGTAGTTGGCCCCCTCGGTCGTGAGCCGGCGGAGCGGGACGGATGGCGACGCGAAGTTGATCGTGAGTCCGTCGTGTCCCGCGTCGGTGAGCGGGACGAGATAGAGATCGTCGCGATCGAGGACGATGACGTGCCGTCCGTCAGGCGCAACGCTGACCGAGATCCCGAGCGCCTGGTTGGTGGTGATCTTGGCGTGGGTGCGCTTGTCGGTCCCGTCGAGACGCACCGAGACGAGCGCCGCGGTCGACGTCGCGTTGAATCCCGGGGTGGCGTTGGGGACGTTCTCCGTGTAGTAGACACGAGTCGGGCCTGCAGACGCCGCGGTCACTCCCGCAGGGTCGGACGACGCCGACGTGATGCGGGTGGCGACGCCTCCCGCGGCGGGGACCCAGCGGAGTTCACCTAACGAGGCGACCGGCCCGCCGCCGAGCCCGACCTGCCGCGGCGCGTACGAGACGATGATGCGGTCTCCCTCGGGGCTCCAGAGCGGCGAGGTGATCCAGGCAGCTTGGCTCGTCAGCTGCACCGGCGCGCCGCTCCCGTCGGCGCGCGTCTTCCAGAGTGCGCCCCCGGCCGAGTCGGACCAGGAGACGAAGGCGATCCACTGGCCATCCGGGGAATACGCCGGGAAGTACTCGTGCGTGGCGGCGCGCGTGAGGCGGCGTGGCGTGCCGATCGTGTTGCCGTCGCGCGGGGCAGTCCACAGGTGCCCCAGCGCCGAGAAGGCGAGCTGGCGCCCGTTAGGCGCCTCGGTCGTGCTGAGAAGCTGCGTGACCTGCAGCGGCGCGTCGCTCACCGAGCGCGCCACTTCCTGGTGCTTCCCCATCCCGATCTCGACGTTCGCCGAGAAGGGGATCACCGAGACCGCGCGCGTCGCGATGTCGACCCGCTTGATCTTCCCGCCGCCGTAGAAGACGACGGCGCGCGAGTCTGGGGTGAACGCATAGCCCGGGAAGACGTCGTTAGGCGCATACCCTTCGGCGTCGTCGCGCTGCGTCTCCCCCACCAGCCAGCGATCGTCCATCGTGGTCAGGTCGCGGATACGGAGTGCGGTGCGCGTCCCGGCGCGCGTCGCGTAGACGAGCCAGCGCCCGTCGCGCGAGGTGATGGGGCGCAGCCCGCCCCCGGCGCCCGCGGTGAGCGTCGTCTCAGTTCCGGTCTGTCGATCAAAGGCGATCACCTGGTACGCGCCGAAATTCTCGCCGCTGTAACCACCGTTGTGCGACGAGAAGTAGACGGTGCGCCCGTCTGGCGAGAAGGCGGCGCCGGTGTTCGTCGTCTTGCGGGTGGCGACCGACGGAAACAGCTGCACTCCAGTCCCGCCATTCACGTGGTACATCCAGAGCGGGACATTCGTGAGGTAGTTCTCGGCGCTCGGGTACGGGCCGAAGCGGCGGGCGACGATGTACTGACCGTCTGGGCTCCACGCCGGCGAGGAGAGCGCGTTGTCGACTTCCTTGGTGATCTTGTGCGCCCCCGACCCATCGGCGCGCATGAGCCACAGGTTGTCGCCGCCATCGCGATCGGAGATGAACGCGATCTGTTGTCCATCAGGGGACCAGCGTGGCATTGCGTCCCATGCCATTCCACTCGTCAGGCGGGTGGCTTGCCCGCCGGCGATCGGGATCGTGTAGAGATCGCCGAGCAGGTCGAAGACGATGCGCTGGCCACCGGGAGAGACGTCGACCGAAAGCCATGTTCCCTCGTCGGTGGTGAAGCGCAGTGTGCGCTCGGCCTTGATGGGGAGCGCCATCGCCGTGTCCGACGGAAGCGGCGTGGACTGCTGCGCCGACGCGAGCGTCGCTAGGAGCGGCGTGAGGCAGGCGAGGGCGCGCGCGGCGTGTCGCGCAACGCGAGGGAGTGAGTGGCGCATGTGCGTGGGAGCAGCGGTGATGTGACGCGACGAGTGGCGGCGAGGGGGGCGATAATGCGGTGTGGTGCACACCGGCGCCAAGTGCGGCGTGGCGAGGCGTTCTTGCCATGTGCGCGCGCCGCGCGGAGTATTGGCGCCATGACCTTCACGCGTATGTCGTCGCGCGCGTTGTGGCGAGGGTGGGCGGCGATCGGTGCGCTCACGGCGCTTGCCGCGATTCCGGCGGGGGCGCAGCAACTCGGCCCGGTCGATGGGGCGGAGCTCTCGCCTACCGACACCGGGCGCGTGCACGCCGGAATGCTCGCCCCCGACTTCACGCTCGAATCGTTCGCCGGGCCGCGGGTCACGCTCTCACAGTTTCGCGGGAAGAAGACGGTGATCCTGGTCTTCTATCGTGGGCATTGGTGACCCTACTGCGCCCGTCAGCTCGGTGAGCTGAGAGCCCTGTTGACCCCCGAGCAGCGCGCCTCGACCGAGATCATTGCGCTCTCGATCGACGATCGAGACAAGATCCAGCTCATGCTCGATCGCGTGGCGAAGGAGTACGGCGGTGCGGCGCCCGACTTCACCTTCCTCTCCGATCCGGGACATCGCGTGATCGATCGCTACGGATTGAGAAACGAAGGGAATCCGAACGGGATCCCGCATCCCACGGTGTACGTGATCGACAGGCGCGGGATGGTGCGCTGGAAGTTCACGGAGGTGAACTACAAGATCCGTCCGACGAACGAGATGATTCTCGAGGCGCTGGGGAAGGTGCGGTAGCTGGCCTCCGAATCGACGAGGCGTCCCTCCACGAACTCTGTCGACCCCGCGCGCGCCTGCTTCGTCCCACTGGCCGCGCGGCGCGTCCGCTGATTCGCTATCTCGAGCGGATACACCCTCCACGCGAGAGGTAATGATGACCAGCAGGCGCCGCTTTCTTGCTTCGACTGCGACCGGCGTGCTCGCCCTCGCCATGCCGCGCATCGCGCGCGCAGGTCGGCCGCAGAAGCTGCGCATCCTCGTGCTGGGCGGCACCGGCTTCATCGGGCCACACATGGTGCGCCGGGCGGTCGAGCGCGGCCACGATGTGACGCTGTTCAACCGCGGCCGCACGAACACGGACATGTTCCCGGACCTCGAGACGCTCATCGGCGACCGCGCGGGGCCGCTCGACATGCTGCGTGGCCGCACCTGGGACGTCGTCATCGACAACAGCGGATACTATCCCTCGCATGTGCGCGCATCCGCCGAGGCGCTCCACGGATCCGTCGGCCACTAC
>JBGAHX010000003.1:165204-217711 GCA_044225935.1 Gemmatimonadaceae bacterium | reverse complement strand
GGCGCGAGCGTTCCAAGCATCTTGTGCATCTCGCGCTCGAGCTTCGGCTCCTCATCGCCGATGTACGGGATCACGTTGCCGAGGATGTCGAGCGACGGCACGCCCGGGTATCCGGCGCCGGAGATCGCCTGCATCGTGGTGAGGAAGACCTTCTCGAGCCCAAACGCCTGGTGCAGCGGCGCGAGCGCCATGGTGGCAACCGTTGCAGCGCAGTTGGCGTTCGTCACGATTCCGCCGCCAGGCGCAAAGCCGCGCGCTGCGCGCTGGTGCGCGAGGAGACCGAGGTGCGGGGCGTTCACTTCGGGGATCACCAGCGGGACATCGCTCTCCATGCGGTAGTTCTTCGCATTGCTCAAGACGAGCGCGCCGCTCCTTGCAAAGGCTGCCTCCACCTCGCCAGCGACACCGGAGTCGAGCGCCGAGAAGACGATCTTCGCCTTGACCGCCGACGGTTCACATGCGGTGACGGTCAGCGCGGCGACATCGGCCGGGAGATTCCCCTCGATCCAGCGCGTGGCTTCTGCATAGGATTTCCCCGCCGAGCGCTCGGACGCTGCGACCTCGACGACCTGGAACCAGGGATGGTCCTGCAGGAGTCGGATGAAGGTCTGGCCCACGGCGCCGGTAGCGCCCAGCACGGCGACCGGCCACTTGCGGGCCGGCTTGGTCGAGGAAAGCGACATCAGGCTTCGAGGAGGGCGCGAACGAGCCGCTGGTAACCATCGACGGCGGCGCGGAGCTCGCCGATGTCGATGTACTCGTCGGGGGTGTGCGCGACGTGGATGGAACCCGGACCGAACAGGAGCGGAGTGCCCCAGCGGTCCAGGAGTGGAATATCGGAGGTGTAGGCCACCGGCGACGTTTCGAAGCCGGCGATCGTATGGAAGAACTGCGCGGGGATGTGCGACCCGTAGGTGATCTCGGCGCGGCCGTCGACCCAAGCTTCGAGTTTCTCGCGAACCGTCTCCACCGGACCAACGAGGCGGAACATCAGCTCCACATCGCACGAGCCGGGAATCACGTTGGCCTCGGTGCCACCGTGAATGGTCCCGATGTTCACGGTTGTGGCGCCGAGTCGCTCATCGGTCGGCCACTTCACGTCCTGCAGCGTCGGGAGGAGCGCGAGCATCGGCTCGATCGCCGAGGCGCCGAGGTGCGGGTACGCGGAGTGTGCCTCACGCCCGCGGGTGCGGAGTTGGGCGCGAAGGGAACCCTTGGCACCGATCGCCAGCTTGCTCTCGGTCGGTTCGCCGTTGATGAGGAAGCGCGAGGTGGCGGGGAGGCGGTTGGCGGCGCGTGCGCCGTCGGATCCTTTTTCTTCCCCAACGACGAAGAGCAGGTCGACCCGATCTTCGCCGGCCGATGCCAGGGCATCGGCGGCGACCAGCATCGCCGCAGCGATCCCTTTCGCGTCGCAGGAGCCGCGCCCATACAGGCGATCGGCGTCAAGACGAGGCGGGACGTAGGGGGGCACAGTGTCGAGGTGGGTCGAAAGCGTCACGCCACCGCCGGCGCGCGATGCCCAGACATTGCCGCGCCCGGGCGTGACTTCCTGCACGGTCACGTTCCACCCGCGGGCGACGAGCCAGCGTGAGACGTAATCGACGACCTTCCCCTCGCCCTTCGTGGGCGACTCGATTGCCAGCAGCTCGGCGGCCAGCGCGACGACATCAACCATGGTGCGAATTGTAGCCGAGCGAGGGGGCGATGTGAGAGGGGGTGCGTACGCGGATGCGACAAGTCGAAGCGTTCGCGGTCGCGCGGTGCGGCTTTTCGCCGAGTTGCGGTCGCCGACGATGCGGCGGCGGATGCGCCTCGGTGAATTCAGGAAGCTGCGTCGAGCTGCGGCAGGCCGCGGATATCGACGGCGAGCGGCGTCGAGCTGCGAAGATCGACGGCGAGCGGCGTCGAGCTGCTACATCGACCGCGAGCGATGACGAGCGTCGACGAGGCGCTTCGTGCGCCGCACCCGAAGACTTGCCGAAGCGTGACCAACTGTCGGCAGCGATCGCGCGGACAGCTCGATTCGCGGCGATCGACTGTCAGTCCCCCCATGCACGTTTGAGTCGTGCGAGCGATGGCGCATTGCACGCGTAGTCACCCGTCGTCGAACGACGCGGGCACCACGAGACGTGAGGAGGATGGGGCATGGAGATGCACGCAGGGTTGACGATCTTCGCCGCCGCATTGGGCGGCTTCCTGATCGGCTGGAACGTCAAGGGAGACCTCGAAAGTCGGCGGCGCGCGAAGGACCACGCGCGGGAAGGAATGCATCGGGATGACGACCGAACGAATCATGGCTCGGGCGTCGGAGCAGCGCCGGCATCGCGCGCACCGGTGAACACGCCGCCCTGGCAACGCCCCGCGCTGACGGAGCTACCTAAGCAATGACAGCATCGCGCCGCATGCAGCGCTGCACGACACGTCGCGACCGCCCACGCCACATGGCGAGCACGACGCGCCCCCACCAGCTCCAGCACTCACGAACGATCGCGTGCGCCTCAGCTTCAGTTCCGGAGGGGTCGTATGCCTGACCTTGCGCTGGCGGGAGACCCGACGCCTCGCTGGATAGCGATCGTCGCGGCGGGCGCCGTCGTACTGGCGCTCGTGCTCGCGATGGCGCGCCGCATGGCGCGATCGCTGGATGAACGCGGGGAGAAGGGCGAGTTCAATACCGAGGGGGGGCGCCACGACTGGCGCGCGCGTCGCCGGAGGCGCTGACCGCGGAGAGCGGCGGCCTATGGCTCGGAGTTCCAGCTGATGCGCGGGGCGGGACTCGAACCCGCACTCGGTTGCCCGAAAAGGATTTTAAGTCCTTCGCGTCTACCATTTCGCCACCCGCGCCATTCTAGAAGACGAGAGGTTCCGCCTGTGGCGGAACATGAGAAGACGAGAAGACGAGAACCATACCGCCCCCCTCGTCTTCTCGTCTTCTCCTCTTCTCGTCTTCTCGTCTTCTGCCCTCCAATCTATCACTCGACGCGTGCGCCGTCGTGCGCAGACGTCAGCCAGGTCCGAGGCGGGCGCTCCCAGGCTACCTCGAACGTTGACACGAGTTCAGGCGCGAATTCCTCGAGTGAATCGACGTCCCCCATCACGATCGAACACCCACCCCACCCCGCCCCTGTCAGCCTCGCCCCAGATTCCCACACGCGCCACGCTGTGCTCCACGACCCAGTCCAGTTCCGGCGTCGAGCACTCGTAGTCGTCGCGCAAAGAACGATGCGACTCGTTGAGCAACGCACCCGCCCGCGTGCGGTCTCCCTCCGGCGCGCACGCGGCGATGAACGCGTCGACTCGGCGCGCTTCGCTCGAGACGTGACGCGCGCGCTTCGCTTCGGGGTCCGGGAGTTCGGCGCGTTCCAGCAACTCCGGCGTAGCCTCGGCGAGCGACGCCAGCGCAGGCTCGAACCGGCGAAGCATACGGAGTGCCGCATCGCACTCGGCACGTCGCGTGTTGTACTCCGACTTGACCAGCGCACGCGGCGAGACCGTATCGACGATGAGAAGCCCGCGATCGAAGGGGACATGTCGCGACTTCGCGGTATCGCATTGCAGGTGCAACGCGTGACCGGCGCGGCACAACGCACTCGCATACTGGTCCATGATCCCGCTGGCCACGCCGACGAACCCTGTCTCCGCGAGGTGGGCCCCCATCGCGACTCGCTCCTTCGCCGACTCGTCGCTGACCGCGACACCGGCGAGTGCCAACGCAGCAAGCACGGTTGCCACCTCCAGCGCGGCTGACGACGAGAGCCCCGCCCCCATGGGCACGTCGCTCACCACGGCCACTTCGTAGTCCGCGCGTGCAGCACCTAACAACTCCGCCTGTTGCAGCGCACCGATCACGTAGTCCCACCACACCCCGCTCGCCTTGCCATCGGCGTGATGCCACGTGCCGACTTCCCCTCGCTCGCGGGAGACCGCCTTCGACTCGCCGCTCCGCGCGAGGCTCATCGCCACCCACGTGCGCTGCCCGATCGCGATCGGGAGCACGGAGCCCCCGTTGTAGTCGATGTGCTCACCGATGAGGTTCACCCGCCCCGGCGCCGACGCCACGACCGTCGGACGCCGCCCGTACGCGAGCGTGAACAGCGTCTCGACGGCGGCGCGACTCACGGCGCGACGCCCAGCGCGTGCACGGCGTACCAGAGCGTGTACGCCAGGAGCCCCGCGAGCGACGCGTCGCCACCGTTGGCGGTCGCCTGCCCATCCGCGTCGACGCGCTCGGCGGCGAGCCCGTTGTACATCGGCGCGCGCCGCAACCACTGCATGACGTCACGGGCATCGGGACCGAGAAGGCGGGCAATCTGCTGCGCGAGGACGCGAGGCTCGAGGTCGATCGTGCGCACGGTGCGCCGATACGCCGAGTCTCGGCGATCGAGCGTTTCGTAGAGCGGGAGCCAGACAACCGATGCGGAAGGCTCGTCGTCGGCGACGGCCTCGCCGGCCAGATTCACCGCCGACATCAAGATCGACTTGCCGTCGCGTTCGCCGGCAAACTGTCGTTGGAGCGCAGCGCGCACCGCTTCGGGATCCTCGATCCCCCGCGCCGTCTCCTCGTCGAGCGTGCGGCGGAAGACGTCCATCGCCATCGCCGCCACGGCGTTCCCATGCAGCGTGTACGGGAAGGCCGACGGGCGACCGGCCGGCGTGATCTCGGTGGAGTAGAGCGGGACGGATTCGTGGCGCCGCGCGCTGATGTCCTCGTGCGAGCCGTACAACGTGTCGGCGATGACAGGCTCCTCGACGATTTGTTCGTCCCCCGACTCGCGGATATAGCGATCGATCGCGATCGCGTACGCCGATGCCCCTTCGAGCGAGAATCCCGGCTCGAAAAGCGTCCCATCGAAGTAGCGCACGCCGATCCCTGGCGAGTAGCCGTGCAGCTCGCAGGCGCGGAGGATCAGCTCGCGGGCCAGTGGCGGGTCCGCCAGCTGCACGGCCGGAATCGTCCACATGAGCGCTTCCCATTCGCGCACGGTCACACCGCGCGAATGCCAAGGAACGCGCGAGCGCATGAGGTAGAAATGCGCATCGTCGAGCGCGCGCCCTACACCGTAGAAGTAGGCGAACAACAGGTTGCGGTTGATGATCGAGTCAACCGCCTCGTGCCCGGTCGTCTGCTCGAGCGCGCGCAACGCGTCGCGCGTGGCTGCAAGGAGGTATCGCCAACCACGCCGCCTCATGACCGCCACCGTCGCCTCGGCGCCGTCTCCCTCCGGCCCGACCGCAAGGAAGAACGCCGTCTCCGCCACTCCCGCGGGAGGGACACGCACGTCGCGCCGCACGCTGTAGCGCCCCTCGCCCGGCGCGTCCACGACGGCAGTCCCGTCGGCGCCAATCGCCAGCGCGACCAGCCCGGGAACGGCGCCCCCCTCGAGGATCACCGCTTCGGTCGTCCCGCGCCTCACCACGTTGGCATCGGGAAAACGGTGCGTCGTGCGCACCCGCAGCTGCCGGTAGCCGAGCGTCCCTTCGAGCCCCACCGTGAGGCGCGTGTCGGTCTGCGCCCGATTCTCGAAGGTGAAGGCGTAGACCGCGCCAGCAGTGTCGGCGTCGCGCCCATAGGGTGCGAAGATGGTCGCGCGCACGACGAGCGTCCCGATGGTCGCGGTGAAAGTCGGGAGCCAACCGAAGGCACGCTCCCACGCCAGCGCGGTACTAGACCAGTCGACCGTCACGCCATCGATGGTGAGGACGGGGCGGGCGAGCGCTTCTTCCTCCCCATTCGCGAAGTGTTTTCCACCGGCGAATTCCACGGCGGCGCGCGCCCCGCGATGCAGGGTACCGACGGCATGCAGCGCCCCGTCGACGGGGTGGATGCACGGGAGGGAGATCCAGTGGTTTCCCGTGATCTGCCACGGGATGGTTGGAATCGGCGAATCGTTCACGGTGCGGTTACTTTCGATGACCCGTGTCCCGTTCCGGGGCGCCAAGCTGGCGCGCGAATCGGGGCGGCTTTCTTCAGGTTTACCAACTTATCTTGCCGATCCTACCGCTCAAACGTCACCGGCGTCCGTTGCGTCGATCGCACCTCGCCGTGCTCGCCCTGGCGCTCCTACCGGTCGCCCCGCGTGTGACGCGCGCGCAGCGCGTGCTCGGACCTGCCGACGACGCGACGGTCGTGCCTCGCGGACTCTTTCGCTTCGGCGTCCAGACGACCTGGTCGCGCGCCAACGAGCGGTTCAGCGACGGGCTGCTCGGCCGCAAGGATGGACAGCCCGAGCGGCTGGGGATCGATTTCGACCTCGATTCCCTCGGTCCGTCGCGTTTCGAGCCGCTGCAGCCGCTGACCAGTGCGCTGCAGGTCCTCACCGGCAAGACCGCGGTGCCGAGCACGCTTGGGCGACTCCGCGTCGACTACGACTACTCGGCCGTCACCACGCCGATCTCGCTGGAGTACGGATTGCTGCGGCGACTCACGTTAGGCGTGGTCGTGCCGTACGTGAAGACGCGCAACGAAGTGTTCGTGAACCCGAATCCGGACCGCACCGGCGGGACGATGGGGATCAACCCCGCGCTGACGCACGCCACCGCGCTCGCCCAGAACCTCGCGCTGGCGACACAGCTCACCACTGCGGTGACGCAGCTGCAAGGGGCGCTCACGACGTGCATGGGAAGCAGCGCCCCCGAGTGCTCGGCCATCAACGCCGACCGGGCTGGCGCCGCGCAATTGGCGACGAACGGCGCCGCAGTCGCTGCAGCGGTGGTGGCAATCTACGGAACCAAGACCGGCGAGGGATCGCGTTTCGCGCCGGTTCAAGGATCGGCAATCCAGAAGGACATCGCGGCGCGACTCGCCGCGCTCTCCACCGGTTTTGCTGGGTACCTCGGCGCCCCTCCCGGAAGCCAGACGGGGTGGATCACGCAGCAGCCTGTCGGTGCGCCGCTCATGGGACTCGCCGACTTCAACACCATCATTGCCGACTCGAGCTTCGGTATCGTCGCCGTGCCGATGGAGACGGTAGAGCGATCCCACATCGGCGATGTGGAGTTCGGGGGGAAGCTCCTCTTGTATGACGGACTCGGGGCGCAGCCGCCTCAGAAGCCCGACTTTCGCGGACTCAAGTTGCGGCTCGCGGTCGGTGGTGCCTACCGATTGGGAACCGCACAGTATCAATCGCCCGACGACTTTGCCGATTTCGGCACGGGCGACGGACAGGACGACATCGAGGGGCGCGTCTTTGCCGACGTGTTGTTCGGACGGCGCTTCTGGGCTTCGTTTGTCGGCAAGTACGGCGTGCAGAAGCCCGACCAGCAATTCGAGCGCGTCCCGGACAATCCGCACGACCCGTTCCCTGCCCTGTATCGGAAGCAGTTCATCGGACGCGATCTCGGCGACTACACGGCGATGGAGTTCTCCCCGCGCGTGAGCCTGAGCGATGCGCTGATGTTCACCGCGACCTACAGCATCTACAGCAAGAAAGCCGACTCGTACACCGGGACGTTCAACGCGACCGACCTGTCGGGCGATCCGGTGACGATCGACGCGTCGATCCTCAACGCCGGGACCGAGCGAAAGGAGCAGCGCTTCGTCGCCGGCTTCACCTACTCGACGATGGCGGCGTACTACCGCGGGCGCGCCAAGCGCCCGCTCGAGGTGAGCTACGTCGTCGGGCAATCGCTGAGCGGATCGGGGCTGGCGCTCAAGCAGTTCACGCAGGCGATCGGGCTGCGGCTCTACATTCCGCTGTTTGCCGCTCCTGAGGCGCGTCCCGCTCGCCCGACACGTCGATAGCAGCACGCTCCTGGCCAGCGCCCTCGTTCACCCTGAACGCTGACGCGCCTCGCTCCGTGCGCGCCGAACGCGGAGACGAGCCGCCGTCGCTCCGCGCTCTCCGCAGTGCATGTCTGCGGGCACCATCCGCCGCGCAGAAGGTGGAGCCGCCGCAGCTCTGCGCTCTCAGCTCCCCGCGGCGCGCTTACGCGATCGCGCACCGCCGCGCGACTGCGCGCGGGGTGGGGGCGCCGATGCAGCATTCTCCAGCAACTCGCGCGCATGCGCGAGGCTCGCCTCGCTCTCCGAATCACCGCCCAGCATGCGGGCGATCTCGCTCACTCGCGCCTCCCCCTCGACGACCTTCAGGTCCGCGGTGGTGATCCCGCCCCGCGCCCCTTTCCGCACCACGATGTGATGGTGCGCGCGCGCGGCGATCTGCGGGAGGTGCGTGATCGCAAAGACCTGGTGCGACTCGGCGACACGGCGCATGGTGTCGCCGACACAAAGTCCAACGCGCCCGCCGATCCCCGCGTCGACCTCGTCGAAGACGAGCGTGGGGACGCCATCGAGGCGGGCAAGGATCGTCTTGAGGGCGAGCATCACGCGCGCGAGCTCTCCGCCAGATGCAACACGAGCCAACGCGCGCGCCTCGAGCCCCACGTTGAGCGCCACGCGATACTCGACGTCCTCCGCGCCACTTGCGCCGATCTCGGCGCGCGGCGTGAGCCCGATCGTCAGGTGTCCGTCGGCGAGGCCGAGGTCGGGGAAGATCGCGTCGACCGCGCGCTCGAGCGCCCGCGCGGCCGCGGCGCGATCGGCGCTCAACCTCTTCGCCTCGCGCGCGAGTGCTTCAGCGAATTCTACTTCGCGCTGGCCGAGCGCGCCGAGGTCGAGCGCGGCGGTATCGACGAGATCGAGCTCTTCGCGCGATTCGCGTAGCGTCTCGAGCGCTGCCTCCACGGTACCGCCGTGCTTTCGAAGCAGTCGATACAACAGGTCGCGCCGCCCCTCGACCTGTCGCAGCCGATCGGGATCGGAGTCCAGCTGCTGGTCGTAATCGCGCATCCCGCGCGCGAGTTCTTCGAGCTGCACGAAGGCGCCGTCGAGCATCTCCTGGAACCGGTCGAGTGCGGGGTCGAGGCGAGCCGCCGCGCCTAACGCGCGCTGTGCGGCGCCCAGCGCGCGCAGTGCCCCCTCCTCCTCGCCGTCGATCGCTTCCCGCAACTGCTCCGCGTGCACGCGCAACTCGGCGACGTGAGAGAGCCGGCGCGCCTCTTCCTCGAGTCGCGCGTCTTCTCCGACGGTGAGCTTGGCGCCACTGAGTTCGCTCACGACGTGTCGCAGGTAATCCGCGCGCTTCTCGGCGGCCGCACGACGCGCGGAGAGCGAGGCAATCGCGGCGCGTACCTCGGTGAGCGCCGCGTGCGCGTCGGCGACACGCTGCGCCTGGGCGGTCGCCCCGCCAAAAGCGTCGAGCACCTGCCGCTGCACCTCCGGATCTAGCAGCGTCTGCGACTCGTGCTGCCCGTGGAGATTCACAAGCGTGCGCCCCACCTCGGCGAGGACTCCGGTGGTGACAACCGATCCGTTGATCCACGCCCGACTCCGCCCCGCGCTCGAGATCTCTCGCCGGAGCACGACCACGCCGTCCTCGACCTCGATGCCGCGGCCATCGAGCGAACGGATCACGTCGGGGCGTGCGGTGGCATCGAAGACGCCTTCGACGCTCGCCTTGTCGGTCCCCGCGCGCACGAGATCGGCGTGCCCACGTTCACCCAGGAGCAAGCCCAACGCCTCGACGATGATCGACTTCCCCGCCCCGGTTTCGCCGGAGAGGACGTTGAAGCCGGCGCGCAGCGGCAGCGCGACGGCGTCGAGGATCGCGACGTTGCGGATGCGGAGTTCGGTCAGCATCTGCTAGCGGGAATCGCCGCCGCCGGCGCTCCATCCGAGCTTCCGCCGCATGCGCTCGAAAAAGGTCATCTCGGGAAAGCGGACGAGGAGAACGACGCGCGCCGCACGTCGAACGGTGAGCCGGTGCTGGCTCCCGAATCTCGTCTGGATCTGTCCGTCGATCGTCACCAATTGATCGCTGTCATCATCCTCAACGCGCACCACGACCTCGGCGGTCGGCGGGAGGACGAGGGGGCGAATCGACAGCGAGTGCGCTGAGATCGGCGCAAGGAGGATCGACTCGAGCGCGGGGTCGACGACTGGCCCGCCGGCAGAGAGAGCGTAGGCGGTCGAGCCGGTTGGCGTCGACAGGACCACACCATCGGCGGCGTACTGCGCGATCTCCTCGCCGTTCACCTCGACGTGCAGTCGAACGACGCGTGCCTTCCCCCCTTGGCGCAGCACGACATCGTTGAGTGCGTACGAGGTGGTCGCCGGCTCCCCGCCGTTTGACACCACGGCCTCGAGCACCATGCGGGAATCCGAGACGTAGTCGCCGGCCACGAAGCGCTGGAGTGCCGATTCCACATCATCGCGACTGCAGGCGGTGAGAAATCCCAGCCGCCCGAGGTTGATGCCGAGGATCGGGATATTGCGCCCGTCGAGGAATCGTGCGGCGCGCAGGAGCGTCCCGTCCCCACCTAACGAGAGGAGCGCGTCGACCGCCGCGAGGTCGTCGATGGTCGGAAGATCAGGGGCGAGCGGGACCAGGTCCGGCTCCAGCACGAGCGACACTCCCAGCCCCGGCGCCAGGCGTCGCAAGGTGTCCAGGAGCGGGAGGAGGTCGTCGTACCCGCGATGCCCGACGACGCCGAGTCGCATCACCCGGCGACCGCCTCGCTCTCGTGCAAGGCGCGCACGCGCTCGGCGATTCCCGCGGCATCGAGTCCGCACAGCGCCAGCTGCCGGGCGCGCGAGGCCGCGACGATGATGCGGTCAGGGACGCCGTGCGCCACCACGCGCACCGAGGGCTCCTGCTGCTCCACGATGCGCGCGAGGTACGCGCCAAAGCCGTTGACCACCGTCCCCTCTTCGACGACCAGGAGGAGTTTGTGGCCGGCGAGGAGCTCCGCGAGCGTCGCGTCGTCGTGCGGCTTGAGGTAGCGACAGTTCACCACGGTGACGTCGAGCCCTTCGCTGCCTAACGTCTCCGCAGCGGCGAGCGCGGGGCGCACCATCGTCCCCACGGCCAGGATCGCGACTTCGCCGGCGCCACGACGCAGCACTTCCCAGGTAGCATCGGGAACGGGGGCGATGTCGCGGATCGGCGGAACGAGCTCGGGGGCGGCGTCGCGCGGGTAGCGGAGCGAGAACGGCCCTCCCTCATGCGCAACGGCGGTGCGCAGGAGGGCAAGCATCTCGGTGCCATCCTTCGGCGCGGTCACGGTCATGTTCGGGACGGCAAGCATGTAGGCGATGTCGTACAGCCCCATGTGCGTCTCGCCGTCCTCCCCCACCAGCCCCGCGCGGTCCATGCAGAAGGTGACCGGAAGCGACTGCAGCGCGACGTCGTGGATCACGCTGTCGTAGGCGCGCTGCAGGAAGGTGGAGTAGATGGCGACCACCGGATGCAGTCCGCGTGTTGCCAGCCCCGCCGCAAAGGTCACCGCGTGCCCCTCGGCGATCCCCACGTCGAAGAAACGCGACGGATGCGCCTTGGCCACGGCGGCCGTCCCCGTCCCGCTGGGCATCGCCGCGGTGATCGCCACCACGTCGCCTCGCTCGGACATCAGCTCGCTCAATCCGGTGCCAAACACGGCGGTGTAGGCGGGATTCGCCGTCGACGTCTTGCGCTGCTTCCCGGTGGCCGGATCGTGCCCCGGCGGAAGCGCATGCCACTTCTCCACGTGCTCGCCGGCGGGGAACCCCTTCCCCTTCTGCGTCACGACGTGCACCAGGCGCGGCCCCCCACGCTCGCGCACCAGCTCGAACGTGTCGATGAGCGCGTTCAGGTCGTGCCCGTCGATCGGGCCGAAGTAGCGGAAGCCCAACTCCTCGAAGAGAACGCCCGGCGTGAGGAACGACTTCACGCTCTCCTCCCACTTCCGCACCAGCGTGTTGAGCGCGCCATGCATCTCGACGAACTCGCCGATCTTGTCGCGCACGCGGTTGTAGAGCGGGTTGCGTTGCACCTGCGTGAGGTAGCGCGACATCGCCCCGACGTTCGGCGCAATCGACATCTCATTGTCGTTGAGCACCACGACCACGTCGCGATCGGAGTGGCCGGCATTGTTGAGCGCCTCGTAGGCCATCCCGCTGGTGAGCGATCCGTCGCCGATGATCGCCACGACCTTGTAGTCGTCGCCCTGGATGTCGCGCCCGGCGGCGATGCCTAACGCCGCCGAGATCGACGTTGCCGCGTGGCCGGCGCCGAAGGTGTCGTACTCGCTCTCGCTGCGCTTGAGGAAGCCCGAGAGCCCTCCTTCCTGCCGCAGCGTCTCCATCCGGTCGTTGCGCCCGGTGAGGAGCTTGTGCGGATACCCCTGGTGCCCCACGTCCCACACCAGCTGGTCGCGCGGCGTCTCGAAGACGTAGTGCAGCGCGATCGCCAGCTCGACCACGCCCAACCCAGCCCCGATGTGTCCCCCGGTCCGCGAGCAGACGTCGATGAGCCGCTCACGCATCTCGCCCGCGAGCGTGCGCAACTCATCGCGCGTCAGGCGCCTGAGATCCGCAGGTGATTCGACACGATCCAGAATAGGCATGGCGGGAAGGTGTAGTGGTGCCGTCGCGGGGGGAAGTTCCGGGAGGTCACGACGCGCGTGCCTCGAGCCAAAGTCAGGAGCGCCGTTCGACTGCGTAGCGAGCCAATGCGTCGAGACCGTCAGATGCGATCCCTGCACCACGGAGCGACGCGCGCGCCTCCTCGCTCAACGCCGTCGCGCGCTCGCGTGCTCCCTCCACCCCCAACAGCGCCGGATACGTGCTCTTGTGCAGTGCGACATCGCGCCCGGCCGTCTTCCCCAACTCGTCCGTTGTAGCCGTCACGTCCAGCACGTCGTCGGCGATCTGGAAGGCGAGGCCGAGGCAGGCACCGTAGCGGGAGAGTGCGGCGACCTCCTCAGGCGTCGCGCGCGCAGCCAGCGCTCCCACGCGCACCGACGCCTCGATCAGCGCCCCGGTCTTTCCGCGGTGAATGCGTTCGAGCTCCTCGAGCCCCAGCGAGCGCCCTTCCGCCTCGAGATCGAGCAGTTGACCACCGATCATCCCTCCACCCCCCGATGCGCGCATCAGTTCGCGCACGATCGCCCCTCCCTCGCTCGGCGACAGCCCGAGCGCGAGGGCGGCGCGGAACGCCGCCTGGGCCGCAAGCGGAACCATGGCGAGACCCGCCGCTGTAGCGACGTCCACCGAGAACGCCTTGTGCACCGTGGGACGCCCTCGGCGCATGTCGTCGTCGTCCATGCAGGGGAGATCGTCGTGCACCAGCGAGTAGGCGTGTACGACCTCGACAGCGGCAGCGAGCGGGGTCGCATCGCCGGTGCCACCGCACGCAGCGTACGCGTGCAGCACGAGAAATCCGCGAAGGCGCTTTCCCTCGCCTAGCAGTGAATAGCGCACGGCCTCGGCGACCGTGGGTGTGAACGCACTCGCGGTCTCGTCGGAGAGGCGCACGAGAGCGGCGTCGATCGCCGCGCGTTGCGCCGACAACAGCTGCGGAGCGGTGTCAGCCGCCAAGCGGCGCCGCCTCGAGCACGCCATCGGCGCGCTCCGTGAGCACCTTGACCGCCGCCTCTGCGCGCCCGAGTTCCTGCGTCGCCAGCCGCAACTGCTCGATCCCCTCCTCGAACAGCGCGAGCGCGCGATCGAGCGGGATTTCTCCTCGGCTCATCTCGTCGACGATCGCCTCGAGGCGGGCGAGCCCTTCCTCAAACGTTGCCATCAGCGCTCTCCTCTTCCGTCGTCTCCTTCAACCGTGACCGACTCCACCCGCGAGACTGCGACGCCGTCGCGGAAGCGCAGGTGGACCGCGTCGCCTTCAGCCAATGCGCTCGCCGACGCGATGAGCTGACCATCCGGCGTCGTCGCGGCGACGAAGCCGCGCGACATCGTCGCCAGCGGCGAGAGCGCATTGAGCTGCGCGGCGACACGCTCCAGACGAAGCTGTCGCCGCTCCACCTGACGGTGTGCGTCCTGCGCCAGACGTCGAGCCCCCTGCTCGAGCCGACGCCGCCCGTCGCGCACGACGTCCAGCGCCGCGCCTTGCAGCTGTCGGCCGAGCGTGGCGACTTCGCGCCGCAGGTCGTCAAGGACCGGGACCGCGCGCTCGGCCGCCGCCGACGGCGTCGGGGCGCGCCAGTCGGCGACGAGGTCGCACAGGCTCACGTCGACCTCGTGCCCGACCGCCGAGATGATCGGGATACCGCACGCCGCGACGGCGCGCGCCAGCTTTTCGTCGTTGAACGCCCAGAGGTCCTCGCGCGAGCCGCCGCCGCGCCCGATGATCGCGAGGTCGGCGCCCCCCCACGCCTCGAGCGTCGCCAGCGCCGCGCCTAACGAAGCAGGCGCCGTCTCCCCCTGCACCGCCGCCGGGATGAGCACCAGCTCCACCAGCGGATTGCGCCGTCGCACCACCGAGATGATGTCGTGGAGCGCGGCGCCGTCGCGGCTGGTGATCACCGCGATGCGGCGCGGGAAGAACGGGAGCGGGCGCTTGCGCGCGGGATCGAGCAACCCGTCACGTTCGAGTCGCAGGCGCGATTGCTCGAACGCCTTGCGCCAGAGCCCGTCCCCCACGGCGTCCATCGACGTGACGGTGAACTGCAGGTCGCCGCGCGCCGCGTAGAGCGTGACCTGCCCGAGCGCGAGCACCGTCATCCCCTCGTCGGGCGCGGCCGGGATGCGGCGCGTGTCGCGTGCCCAAACGACGCAGCGCAGCGAGGCTGATGCGTCGCGGAGGGAGAAGTACCAATGCCCGTTGCGGTGCTGCTTGAAGTCGGAGACTTCGCCGCGCACCCAGAGCGGCGGGAAGGCGCCCTCGAGGACGTCCTTCACCGTCTGCGTGACGGTGGCGACGGAGACGGCGCTCGACGGACTCTCCCCCGGCGCGGCCTGCCGCCCGTCCAGCAGCGACGCCGTTTCCTCGCGGTCGCGCGGCACGGAGAGCGCGTCGTCAGCCGCAAAGAGATCTGGCGACGGGTTCGCCGCACCGCTGCGCCGGGGCGTGGGCGTCCCGCGCGTGCGACGGATCGGGCTCACACCCCCGCCTGACGCGCCGCCCGCACGGTGTTCCGGAGGAGCATCGCGATCGTCATCGGACCGACGCCACCGGGAACCGGAGTGATGTGCGACGCTACCTGCGAGGCGCTCTCGAAGTGGACGTCGCCGGCGAGGCGATACCCGCGGGCGGCGCTCGCATCGGGGACTCGTGAGATCCCCACGTCGATCACCACGGCGCCGGGACGGATCATGTCGCCCGTGATCGACTCGGGTCGCCCTAATGCGGCAATGACGATGTCGGCGCGCTTGGTATGCGCGGCAAGGTCCTTCGTACGAGAATGGCAGACCGTCACGGTGCAATCGGCGCCGTCGCCCTGCTGCATGAGCAGCGCCGCCATCGGCTTCCCGACGATGTTGCTGCGTCCGACGATCACCACATCCTTTCCGCGTGTAGTGATCCCGTACCGCACCAGGAGTTCCTGCACCCCCGCCGGTGTGCACGGTGCAAAGCCGTCCTTCTCACCGATCAGGAGCTTCCCGACGTTTACCGGGTGAAAGCCGTCGACGTCCTTCTCGGGGACGACGCGACGCACGACGGTATTGGCGTCCATGTGCTTGGGGAGCGGGCTCTGGACGAGGATCCCGTGCACGGTCGGGTCGGCGTTGAGCTTGTCGATCAGCGCCTCGAGCTCCGCCTGCGGCGTGTCGGCACTCAGGGTGATCGTCTCTCCCTTCATCCCCGCCTCGCGGCTCGCCTTCTCTTTCGCCTTCACGTACGTCTGGCTCGCCGGATCCTCGCCGACGATCACCACCGTCAGCCCCGGGACGATCCCGCGCGCGGTGAGCTCGGCGACCTCGCGGGCGACGTCCTCGCGCACCGCCTTGGCGACGGCGGTCCCGTCGATCTTCTGTCCCGTGACCATCGCGTTATCGAGCGACATCGGTAGCCCTCGACTCGCGGATGATCACGACCTTGATCTGCCCCGGATACTGCAACTCGGCCTCGATGCGCCGAGCGATTTCATCGGCTAGCGCCGACATGCGGTTGTCGTCCACGCCCTCCGGCGTGACCAGCACGCGCAGCTCGCGTCCGGCCTGGATGGCGAAGACCTTGTCCACCCCCTTGTAGCTGGACGCGATCTTCTCCAGCCCTTCGAGTCGCTTGACGTAGGTCTCGAACGCCTCACGCCGCGCGCCAGGGCGCGAGCCCGAGATCGCGTCGGCCGCCTGCACGAGTACCGAGATCTCGCTCTCGTGCGGGACGTCGTCGTGATGTGCGGCGATCGCATTGATCACCAGCGGATGTTCGCCGTACTTGGTCGCGACTTCGACGCCCAGCTGCACGTGCGTCCCTTCGTGCTCGTGCGTGAGCACTTTTCCGATGTCGTGGAGGAGCGCGCCGCGCTTGGCCATTGCCACATCGAGCCCCAGCTCCGACGCCATGATCCCGGCGAGGTGGGCGACCTCCTTCGAGTGGTCGAGGATGTTCTGCCCGTAGCTCGTCCGCCACTTCATCCGGCCGATGAGCTTGATGATCTCCGGATGCAGCCCGTGCGTCCCCGTCTCGTACGCCGCTTCCTCGCCGAGTTCGATGATCTGCGTCTCGATCTCCTTGCGCGACTTGGCGACGACTTCCTCGATGCGCCCCGGATGGATGCGCCCGTCGGTCACGAGCTTCTCCAGTGACAGGCGGGCGATCTCGCGGCGGATCGGGTCGAAGCAGGAGACGACCACCGTGTCCGGCGTGTCGTCGATCACGACGTCGACGCCGGTGGCGAGCTCGAAGGCGCGGATGTTCCGCCCCTCGCGCCCGATGATGCGCCCCTTCATTTCGTCGTTGGGGAGCGCCACCGAGGAGACCGAGATTTCCGACGTGTGCTCCGAGGCGATCCGCTGGACGGCGAGCGCGACGATCTTCTTCGCCTCGCGCTCGGCGTTCTTCTTGGCGGTGTCGCGAATCTCACGGAGGCGATTGGCCGCGTCCGCTTCAGCCTCGCGCTCGAGGCGGGCGATCAGTTCGACCTTGGCCTCGGATGCCGACATCCCGGCGAGCGTCTCGAGACGGCGCCGTTCGTCGGCGATCAGCTTGTCGAGCTCCTGCTCGCGCCCCTCGACGGATTTCTCCTTGCGACCGAGATCGCTGGCGCGGCGACCGAGATCACGGTCACGCTGCTCGAGGAGATCCATCTTCTTTTCGAGCTGGTTCTCGCGCTCATCGACGCGGCGCTCTTCGCGCTCGACTTCCTCGCGGCGGTGGCGCGCTTCGACTTCCCACGCCTCGCGCAGCTTGATGAGCTCTTCCTTTCCGGAGAGCACGGCGCTCTTGCGCAGCGACTCGGCTTCGCGCTCGGCGTCGCCGACAATTCGTTTGGTGAGTTCCTCAGCGCTCGACTTCGCCAGTCGTTGCGCTTCGCGTTCTCCCTGCTGCCCCGCGCGACGTCCAAAGATGAAAGCCGCTGCGGCTGCTACAACTGCGAGCACGCCAAGCGCAGCGACAAGAAGTGTCGAATTCGGTTCCATCTATGCTCCACCGCGGCGGCACCGCGACGTCGAGGGAAAACCGCAGCTGCCAACGCATGGAGCTTGCCCGAACGCATCGCCGATCCGGCGCCGGCGAAGGGCGCGGGACGGGAGACGCTAAGTCGTGCAGGAGCTTCAACCTACGTGTCAGCGGGTTACTGTCGTCAAGCTACCGGTCGGTGACGCGCTTGGCAATCAGGCGCTTGGGCGAGAGCGCGTCGTGCCGCCGAGCGACAGCTCATGATCGGCCGGCACCCTCGGGCCGACGGCGGGCATCGTCACAACGGACGACCAGATGAGATAAGACGACTACTCGCTCCCGACGCCGCCGTGGATCGCCGGGAATTCACCAGTGTCGCCCCGCTTGGCCGGGGGGAGCCAGCGACGGATCTCGCTCGAGAGCGCATCCATCGCCTCGTCCACCGACTGCGCCGACTCGCGCGCGCGAAAGAGTTCGTCGGTGATCTGGAGCGCGGCCAGAATGGCGGCCTTGTGGCTCTCCACCACCGGTGCCGAGTGCAGCACGCGCTTGATCGCCTGATCGACGTACTGCGCGACCGCCCGCGTGTGCTCGGGTGACGCGTCGGAGCGGATCGTGTACTCCTCCCCGACGATGACGACCTTCACGACGTGCTTCTTGTCGCTCATGCGCGCGTGCCCGGCGCGGATGTCGGAGTCGCGGCCGGCACCGGACGCCCTTGCTGCTGACGGAGGAAGTGGACTCGGGACAGAAGTTGCTGCGTACGTTCCGTGGCAAAGGCGACCCGCGCCCGCAGCTCGGCGTTCTCGGCCTCGAGCGTGCGCAGCCGCTCCAAGCTCGGAGCGTCCCCGCCCTCCCGAACTGCCGTTTCGAGCACACGAACGCGCGCCTCGGCGGCGAGCGCACGCCGGCGAAAACCGGCCAGCTCCTCGCCGAGACTGCGGACGAGCTGGTCGAGCTGCCGGAACGCGGCGGACTCAGGCTGATCTGGTTCTGACACCGAGCTCGTTCTCCAATGCGCGCAGGATCTTCTGCCGACGCCCTTCGACTTCCTTGTCGCGAAGTGTGCGCGTGGCATCGCGGAAGGTCAATCGCCAGCCGATGCTCCGGTGCCCTTCGGGCACTCCACTTCCGGTGAACTCGTCGAACAGCTCGAGCTGCTCTAGGAGGTCGCCTGCGCTCTTCCGCAGCAATCGCTCGACCTCGGCGGCCGTGACGGTGTTCGGGACGAGCAGCGCAAGGTCGAACTCTGCCGCGGGGGTGGTGGGGAGCGGGCGATATGTCACGTGCCCCTTGGTCGGAGCGCGTCCCGTGAGTTTCTCGCCATACTGATGCGCTCCGGGGGCCGCCACGGGAGAGCTCGAGAGACGCCCGAGCGTCACTTCGACGCCGAACGCCGCGCTCGCCCAGACCGGCTTGTCGAGCGCCAGGCGCTCGACCGTGCCGATCTCTCCCCCCTTTGCCGAGATGCGCCAGAGCACGGGCGCGCCGTCGCCGGGTTCCAGCGTGAGCGGGAGCCCCGGATACGCCAACTCCGCGATGCGTTCGCCTAACGCCTTGGCGTCCCACTCGTCGAAGATTTCGCGCGCCGTGTCGGTGAAGTGCGGCGGGCGCCGGTTCCCCATGATCAGCGCGCCGACGCGCACCTTCTCGGTGGGGAGCTGTCCCGCGCGCGGGGCGAAGACCGACCCTACCTCGAAAATGCGCACGTCGCCCTGCCGTCGGCTCAGGTTGTACTCGGCGCGGCGGGCCAGCGTCTCGAGGAGCGAGAGACGCAGGTGCGGCTCGTCATCGGCGAGCGGATTCTCCACGCGTGCGTGCGTGGCGTCGTCGCCGGCGACGAAGGGGAGCGGGTGCACCTCGAACATCCCGGCGCCCACCAGTGCATCGCGCACGCGACGCCCCGTCACGTGCAAAGGGTGATCGGGGACGGTGCCCGGGCGGAAGGGCTGCACGACGTCGGAAAGGACGTCGTAGCCGCGCAGGCGTGCGACTTCTTCCACGAGATCGGCGTCGCGCGACACGTCGTGTCGCCACGAGGGCGCCACGACGGAGAGCGTTTCGTCGGCGTCTCCCATCCGCGTCACCGCGAACCCAACCGACGACAGCAGACGCGCCGCTTCAGCCGCCGGCACCTGATCGCCGAGGAGCTGGGCGATGCGTCGCGGGGTGATGGTCATGGGGGCGGGCGTGGGCGGCGGTGCGCCGACGTCGATCGCCTGGCCATCGACGGTCCCCCCAGCGACGACCGAGAGCAGCTGTGCCGCGATCGAGAGCGCGTGCGGCGTGACCTCCGGATCGATTCCGCGCTCGTAGCGGTACGACGCGTCGGTGTTCATCCCGAGTGCGCGGCGCGTGGCGCGCACGTTGCGCGGGGTGAAATACGCGACCTCGAGCAGGATGTCGGTGGTGGAGTCGATGACTTCGCTCTCCTGCCCCCCCATGACACCGGCGATGGCGACGGCGCGCTCGGCGTCGGCGATCACGGTCATGTCCGGCGTCAGCGTGCGCGACGTGCCGTCGAGCGTGACGAGCTTCTCGCCGGCGTGCGCGCGACGCACCACGATCTTCGACTGCGCGAGCTTCGAGAGGTCGAAGGCGTGCATCGGCTGGCCATAGCCATGCAGCATGTAGTTGGTCACGTCGACCACGTTGGAGATCGACCGCACGCCGACCGACGCGAGTCGCTGCACCAGCCACTCCGGGCTGGGCCCCACCCTCACGCCGCGGATGACCACCGCCATGTAGCGCGGGCAGCCGTCGGCATCCTCGAGTTGGACCTCGAAATTTCCGCTCCCCGCGCGGTACGCGTTGTGGATGGCGGCACCGCCGGCCGACGGAACGCGCCCCTGCACGCCATCGCCGAAGCGCAGCGCGCCGTCGGCCGCGTCGAGCGTGAAGACTTCGCGCGGATCGCCGAGCGTGAGTCCGTCGAGTGCGGCCACTTCGCGCGCCATTCCGTAGTGCGAGAGGAGGTCAGGGCGATTGGCAAGGACGTCGATGTCGTACTGCACGTCGCCGACCGAGACCACTTCGAGGAACGGCGTCCCCGGCGCAGCGTCGCTGTCCAGCGCGAGGATCCCGTCGTGATCCTCGCCGACGCCGAGTTCGCGCGCCGAGCAAAGCATTCCGTTGGAGACCTCGCCGCGGATCTTTCGGCGCTCGATGAGGATGCCCCCCTTGTTCCCGGTGGGCATCACCGTGCCGACGCGGGCAAACGGATAGAGCGCCCCTTCGGTCACGTTAGGCGCGCCGCAGACGACGTCGAGGAGCTCTCCGCTTCCGTCGTCGACCTTGGTGACCCAGAGGTGATCGGAGTTCGGGTGACGCCCGGCCTGCACCACGCGCGCCACGATGATGGTGGCGAGGTCGGCGCGCAGCCGTTCCATGCCATCGACCGTCGCGACGTGCGACGTGATGAGCGTGCGGAGCGACTCCGGAGTGCGCGCGTGCGGGACGAAGCTCCGCAGCCATTCGTGCGAGATCAGCATCGGGATCCTGTCAGGCGAACTGCGCGAGGAAGCGCATGTCGGAATCGTAAAGGAGGCGGATATCGGTCAAGGCGAAGCGCGACATGGCGATGCGCGCGGGTCCCATCCCGAAGGCCCAGCCGGAGTACTTCGTGCTATCGAGTCCCGCCGACTCGAGGACCGCCGGATGCACGAGTCCGCACCCCATGATCTCGATCCAACGCGGTCCGCGCCCGTCGCCGACGTCGAAGTAGACCTCCATCTGCCCGGACGGCTCGGTGAACGGGAAGTACGAGGGGACGAGGCGCGTCGGCGTGCGCTCGCCGTAGAAGGCGCGCGCGAAGTGGGCGAGCGACGCCTTGAGGTCGGCGAAGGTGATCCCTTCGTCGACGGCGAGCCCCTCGAGTTGCGCGAAGGCCGGCGCGTGTGTGGCGTCGAAGAAGTCGCGCCGGAAGACGTTCCCCGGCGCGAGGATGCGCACCGGCGGCGGATACGATTGCAGCGTGCGCACCTGCACGGGCGAGGTGTGCGTGCGCAGCACGCCCCCGTCCTTCAAGTACAGGGTGTCGTGCATGTCCATCGCCGGATGGTTGTCCGGGAAGTTGAGCGCCGTGAAGTTGTACCACGGCGACTCGGCTTCGGGGCCGAGGGCGACGGTGAAGCCCAACTCGCGAAAGATGTCGCAGATCTCGTCGATGACGAGCGAGACCGGGTGTACGGCGCCCTGCCACTGACGTCGCGCGGGCATCGTGAGGTCGCGCTGGACCGTCGGCGCGCTTGCCGCCTCCAACTCCGCCTTGCGGGCGTCGAGGGCTCCCTCGATCTCCTGCTTCAGCGCGTTGATCGCGGCACCCGCATCGCGGCGCGATTCGCGCTCGAGCTGCGGGAGGAGCGCCATCAGTTCGGTAAGGCGGCCGGCCTTGCGCCCGACGAGGGCGTTCCGCAGCTCGTGCCACTCGTCGAGCGAGGGGACGGCAGCGATGCGCGGCGGCGCTTCGGTGCGCAGGGTCGCGCAGGCCTTCTGGAATTCGTCGAGGGACATGCGAACAGACGGGAGACGGGGGACGGGGGAAACGGCACAGCGGCAGCGCACCTGGAGGTTGCGCTGCCGCCGCTGGATTCGATCGGACCTTTGAGAGCGACGTGCCTCTCGTGGTCTCGCCGCAGGGAGCCGTTAGGCTGCCGCCAGGGCCGCGCGCACCTTCTCGGCGAGCGCGGTAAACGCGGCCTCGTCGTGCACCGCGAGGTCCGCGAGGATCTTGCGATCGACTTCGATCCCCGCCTTGGCGAGTCCGTTCATGAAGGTGCTGTAGTTCATCCCGTTCATGTGGGCCGCCGCGTTGATACGCACGATCCACAGGCGACGGAAGTCGCGCTTCTTGTTCCGGCGGTCGCGGTAGGCGTAGCGCCACCCGCGCTCGACCGACTCCTTGGCCGGGCGCCACAGCTTGGAACGCGCGCCGAAGTAGCCGCGCGCGGCCTTCATCACCTGCTTCTTGCGCTTCAGGCGCACCACATTGGATTTGACGCGTGGCATTGATCTCTCTCCTTACGCCTGCAACAGGCGCTTGATCACCTTCGTCTCGCCATTCGTGCCAACGATGGCGGGACGACGAAGCCGGCGCTTCCGACGGGCGTCCTTCTTGGTGAGGATGTGGCTCTTGTTGGCCTTCAGGCGGCGAACCTTCCCCGTCCCCGTGACGGAGAAGCGCTTCTTCGCGCCCTTGTGGGTCTTCATTTTGGGCATCGTCAGCTCACTTCGGTGCCAGGATCATCGTTAGGGACTTGCCTTCCATTTTCGCCGGACTCTCGATCTTGCCGGCATCCGCCAGCTGCTCCGAGACCCGCTGTACCACGGCGAAGCCGAGTTCAGGGTGGGCGATTTGCCGACCACGGAACATCAACGTCACCTTGACCTTGTTCCCCTCCCCCAGGAAGCGGCGCGCATGTCGGACCTTGGTGTCGAAATCGTGCTCCTCGATGCCAGGGCGGAACTTCACTTCCTTGAGCTCGATCACGTGCTGCTTTTTCTTCGCCACCCGCGCCTGCTTGGCTTGTTCGAACTTGAACTTGCCGTAGTCCATCACGCGGACCACCGGCGGGCGCGCGGTCGCCGCCACCTCCACCAGATCGAGCCCCGACTCCTCGGCGAGGGCCAAGGCACGGTCAACCTCCATGATTCCCAACTGGCTGCCATCGGCGCCGATCACACGGACCGGGCTGATGCGAATCTGGCGATTGACGCGAATGCGCTTCGTGTTGTCCTGAATAGTCCTGAATCCTCCAGAGGGAGAGTGGCGAGGGCGCCTAACGACGACGGCCCTCCGGAAAAACAAATGCGGACCCCACATGGAGTCCGCAACGCACGACCAGCCACCCCCGATCGCACGGGGCGGCGCCGCTGTACAGACTCCTGCAGCTACCCGTACCAGGGCGCCAGAGGGTGAGAGCCGATTTGCTCTGCTTGCCGAATTGTGCGGAACAACTTAAACGACATGCAGTTACGTGGTCAACCGCAGCGCCGAAGTTGCTGAGGACGCACGCTACCCGCGCCACATGACAGACGAGGCAAATCCAAGCGGCGTCAGGAGTTAACCTACCGACACCTCGGTGATCACATCCGAGGTCAACGCGTCCAGCTGGTACGACTTCCCGTCGTGCACCGCATGTCCCCATGCATGGGTCGCATCGTGCTCGAAGATCAGGAGCCAGTGCTCGGCGGCCGCGCGCCCCAGCAATCGGCGTTTGGACTCGAGCGTGACCAGCGGCTCAACGTCGTACCCCATGATCCATGGGAGCGGGAGGTGCGAGACCGTGGGGCAGACGTCGGCGAGGAAGCACGCCACCTCTCCATTGCCCCCGTCGACCAGCACGCTCTGGTGATACGGCACGTGTCCCGCGCTGCCGACCACGCGCACGCCGGCCACGATCTCGCGTTCTCCCTCCACGAGGTCAAACTGCCCCGCGGCGATCACGGCATCCCAGTTGTGCGCGAAGTACGAGGCCGCCGTTCGCTCGTTCGTGTGCGTCGCGTAGTCGAGTTCCCCGCGCTGCACCACGTAGCGGGCATGCGGAAACGTCGGGTGCACGTCCCCGCCCTCATCAACATACGTGTTGCCGCCGGCGTGGTCGAAGTGCAGGTGCGTGTTGATCACCAGCCGCACGTCGTCGGGGCGATGGCCTAACGAGGCGAGCGACGCCTCGAGCCAGGTTCGCCCTTCGGCAGTCCGGTTATCGGTGCCATAGATCGAGTTGAACTTCTCGTTCTCCTTGTTCCCCAGGCCGGTGTCGACGAGGACCAGTCCGTCGTCGTGCTCCACAAGGAGACAGCGCATCCCGAGCTGAATCCGATTGCGCTCGTCGGCCGGAATGCGCCGTTCCCAGAGCGGCTTGGGGACGACGCCGAACATTGCGCCGCCATCGAGCTTCTGCCCCCCCGCTTGGATCGCATGGAGTCGGAAGCGGCCGAGCGTCGTCGAGCGAATGAGCGGGCGAAAGGCGTCCATGTCGTGTCGTGGTCGGAGAATCGCAGGTCAGAGCGTGGGATCGACGTCGACCCAGCGCGGCATCGCCGAGCGGCGGCGGCGCGCGCGCGAGGTGCCGCCGCCCAGCATCGCGCCCAGCGCACGCCACGTCGAGGCGCCGCGCTCCTCGGCCAGCTGCAACAGGCGCACGAGCACGTGCGCCGTCGCCACCGCATCGCCGGCGGCGCGATGTCGGGCCTCAATGTCGATGCCGAAGTAGCGCGTCACTGCATCGAGCGAGCGTCGCGGGAGCTGCGGGAGGAGGGCGCGCGCCAGGCGCACGGTGCACAACGTCTCCCCCGTCAGCACCACGCCAGCGGCGCGCTGCACCTCGTGCGAGACGAAGCGCCAGTCGAAGCTGGCGTTGTGCGCGACGAAGATGCGTTCGCGGAGCCGCGAGACCACGTCGGAGGCAAGCTGCGGAAAGCGAGGCGCCTCAGCGACCATCTCCTGGGTGATGCGGGTGAGCGCGATGATCGCCGGCGGAATCGCGCGCTCCGGATTCACCAACGATTCATAGCATTCGGAGACCGTGCGGCCGTCGACGTGCACGATGGCGATCTCGGTCACCCGGTCCTGTCGCGCCGGCGCCGTCCCCGTCGTCTCGACGTCGACGACCGCGAAGCGCAGCGCATCGAGGGGCACATCGTCGTCGCTCGAGACGAAGGCACGCCGCCGCTCCCGCACCGTGACGGGCGCTGTGGGCATGGGAGCGAGCGCGTCGTCCAGCGCGAGGCGCGATGCAGCGATCGCCGACGCGGCGATGCCGTTCCCGTCGCGCGCGATGTACCAGCGTCCGTCTGCGCCGCGCTGAAAGTCCGCGTGCCGGCTGAAGAGCGCTTCCGCCAGACGTTCCGCGACGAGGACGGGCGCTCCGGGGAGCGAACAGACGCGCGCCATGAGCGTCACCGCGTCGAGCGAGCCAACCGCCAGCGCCTCGCGCGCCCGTGAGACCAGCAGAGAGTCCGGGACCAGCGCGTCGACCCCCCTCACCGGGGCACCGCGCGGCACGGCACGAGAGGACTCACGATCGCGATCCACAACCCCGTCTGTCGATCGGCAGCGCGCCAGGATGGTTGCGCGTCTCCTGGCAGGGTGGCGCGGGTTCCAACGCGACAAGAGGAACGGGAGTGCATGCGCACAACTTACGTCGGGGTCCGACAATCGGCGCGCGTGGGAGCGGATCGGCGCGACTGGTAGGCTACGCTCACCCCGGTTAGCTTGTGAACGAATTCACAAGCCTCCCGACCCCCTGTGAAGCGCATCGCCGACAGCACGGTCCGACGTCTCTCCGTGTACCTCCGATTCCTCGAGGATTCGGTGACGCGTGGCGTTCGCACCATCTCCAGCGAAGAACTCGCTCGTCGCGGCGGGACGACGTCGGCACAGGTCCGAAAGGATCTCTCCTTCTTTGGCTCCTTCGGCAAGCGCGGCCTCGGCTATCCGGCTCCCGAGTTGACGGCGTCGCTTCGCGATATCCTCGGGCTCGACAAGGAGTGGCAGGTCGTCATCATCGGCGCCGGGAAGATCGGCACGGCGCTGGCGCAGTATCACGGCTTTCGCCAGCGCGGCTTCAACATCATCGCCGTCTACGATGCCGACCAGCGAAAGGTCGGGAGCACGTGGGACAACCTCGTCGTTCGCGACATCGCATCGCTGGAGGGCGACGTGCGATCGCAGGCCCCCGACATCGCGGTGCTGACCGTGCCGAGCGACGACGCCCAGGCGGTCGCCGAGCGCCTGGTGAACGCGGGAATCAAGGCGATCCTGAACTTCGCCCCGGTGCAGCTGCAGGTCCCCGCCGAGGTGACGGTGCGGAACGTGAACATGGCGATGGAGCTCGAGGGGCTGAGCTACGCCCTCACCAATCGCGACCGAAACGGCGGCGCCTGACGAGTCGGCCACGTGCGAACGCTCGGCGTAGGGCGCGACGCAATGCGGCGAACGACCGACGCATCGCGCGGCCTCAGGCCGCACTCGCCCTAACGCTGCGACCGTCCAGCGGCGCGCAGCAGGCGCGCGAAGTCGTCGGGAGAAAGGGTCTCGGGGCGTGCCGTCGCCTCGATATCGCACGACGCCAGAAGCGTGTCTGCCTCGTCCGCGCCAATCGAGAAGAGCGATCGCACGACGCGCCTCATCTGCTTGCGCCGCATCCCGAACGCCCCTTGTACGAGGCGGGAGAAACGCACCTCCTCGTCAGGCGCAACGACCGGATCCTCGCGCGGCGTGATGCGCAGGATCGCCGAGTCGACCTTGGGTTTCGGGTGGAACGCCGCGGCGGGGACGCGCGCCACCACCTCGGCGCGAGCGAGCGCCTGCACGTTGGCGGAGAGCGCACCGTACGCATCGTCGCCCGGGGGCGCCGCGACACGCTCGGCTACCTCCTTCTGCACAAGGAAGACCATGCGCGAGGGGCGCGGCGGCTGCAACGCCTGGAAGATGATCGGCGTGGTGATGTAGTAGGGCACGTTCCCCACGAGGGCCCACGGACCGTCGACGAGCGCGGGGAGCGGCGTCTCGAGCACATCGCCTTCGACGATCGTCACGTGCGGCGCGTGCGCATAACGAGATCGTAGCACCGGGATCAGGAGCGCGTCGAGCTCCACCGCGACGAGCCGCTCGGCGCGCTCGACCAGCAGGTCGGTGAGCGCGCCACGTCCCGGACCGATCTCGACGATCGTCTCTCCCGGCGCAGGCGCGACGGCGTCGACGATGCGCGCAAGGGCGCGACGATCGGTGAGGAAGTGCTGTCCCAGGCGCTTCCGCGCGGGGGGGAGCGCATCGCGCGGCGGACGGTCGGCCATGGGGACGTCAGCTGCGCGCGACGAGGATCGTGAGGTCGTCGCGCCGGATCGCGTCGCCCACGTGCAAGCGCAGTGCATCGAACACGCGCTCGACGATGGCGGTGGGGTGTTCGTGACGCGCTTCGCGCACGATGTCGATCACCACCTGCTCGCCAAGGCGCGCGTCGAGTCGGTTGCGCGCATCGGGAATGCCGTCGGTGAAGAGGAGGAGCACGTCGCGCCCCGCGTGCCAGCTCCGCTCCGCGGCTGAGGGGTGCGCGCCACCCATGCCTAACGGCGTATCGAGCGCCTCGAGCCGCTCCGCCGTTCCCTCCTCGCTCACGAGGAAGGCGTGCGGATGTCCAGCGTTCGCATAACGCAGCGTACCGCGTCCCGGGTCGAGGACACCGTAGAAGAGCGAGACGAACATCTCGGTGCTCTCGAGCTCCTCGCGCAGCGTGCCGAGGAGCGCGTTGAGCACCTCGGCCGGGTCGACGAAGGTCTGTGCGTGGATCGCCGTGGCGCTCATGACCAGCGCCATGATGAGCGCGGCACGGTAGCCGTGGCTCGACACGTCGCCAATCATGACGCCGGTACGTCCGCCGCCTAACCGGAACAGATGATAGAAGTCTCCGCCGACGCTGTCGGCGGGAACCACGCGCGCCGCGACCTGCGCCTCCGGCTCGAACAGCCGCGTATCGGGGAGGAGCTTCATCTGCAGGTCGTTGGCGAGCTGCATTTCCTGCTGCAGTCGCTGCTGAGAGAGCGAGCTGCGGACGAGGCGAGCGTTCTGGATCGCCGTTCCGATCTGCGTGGCGATTGCGGTGACGAGCTTCTCATCACCGGCGCTGAACGGTTCGCCGCTCCGTCGCTGCGAGAGGTTCACCACGCCTAACGGGATGGCGCCGAGCGGATTGGGGTTGGTCCAGAGAATGGGGACGGAGAGCAAATCTCCCTTGCGAAAAACCGACTCGGCCTCGCCGGGAATCTCTTCCTCCTCGAGGATGAGGGCGCGCTGGTCGCGGAACACGCGTGCCGAGATGCTCGACTCGTCGTTGGTGTTGATCGGTGGCGCCTCGGCGGCGTCGAATCCGAGCGAGGTGACCACCTGCAGGGTGTCGGTGACGCGGTCGTGCACGAGGATCGCGGCGCGGCGGGCCCCGACGGTCTCGCAGATCTCGGCGAGGATGCGCGACGCCGCTTCCTCCAACGAGACGGTGCGTCCGAGGATCTCGCTGGTGGTGTAGAGAAGGTTGATCTCCTCGTATCGCTCGGCGAGCTCGTAGGCGGCGTGCTCCACCTCGAGCGCCGACTGGAAGAAATGGGCAACGATCGGCAGCAGGAACTCCATCGACGCCGCGGGTGCGACGGCGGTGTCGCGGCACGGGCCGACCGTGACCCAGGCGCGTCGTGCCCCCGGGACGCCGGCCGCAAGGAGCACACCGTCCTCGGTGTCGATCTCGGCGGGGGGACCGCCCGGGACGAGCAGGTCGAGGATGCGCGGGGCAGGACCGTTCCACGCGCCGTACTCAGGGACGATGGCGGCGGCATCGGAGGCCTGCGTCCATACCACCGCCGGAATGCCGGTGAGCGTGCGGAAGCGCTCGAAAATCGCGACGAGTTCCCTCATTGCCGGCGCAGCGTGAGGCGCACGACGTTTCCGCCATCGGTGAAGCGCTCGACGCGATCCATGAGGCGCGTCATCAGGAACAGGCCGCGACCATCCTCTCGCTCGAGCTGTCCCGGGTCCGAGGGGTCGTGCAGGGAGGAATCGAAGTCGAACCCCGCCCCCTCGTCGACCACTTCGAGCACCAGCGAGCGCTCGACGATCTGCGCGCGGATGCGCACGCGCTTCGTCACGTCCTCGCCGTTGCCGTAGATGATCGCATTCGACAGCGCCTCGGTGAGCGCAACCGGGACCTGCAGGTTGCACGCGCGCGCCGAGAACGCCAACTCGGCGCAGCTCCGCGTGATGATCCCGACGACCCGCTCGATGTATCGCAGGTCGGACGGGATTCGCACGTCCATCGGGAAGCCGCCGCGATCGAGCGGAAAGTCGGCAGAGAGACCGTCGGTGGGTTCGCTCATCACCTACAGAACGCGCGCCGCATGTCGGTGGTCACGGGCGCGCGAGTCGAGGATGGCCTGAAGGGCACGGTGCGCCCGCGCTCCCGATGACTAGAGTCCGCGCAGCGCTTCCTCGCGGTTGGACGCGATCTGGAAGAGCGTATCGAGCTTCGTGAGTTCGAAGAGCGTCTTGAGGTCGTCGTTGAGGTTCGCCAGTCGCAGCGCTCCCCCCGCCTCGCGGATCTTCTTGGAAAGCGATACGAGGACGCCCAATCCCGAACTGTCGATGTATCCGGTCTGGCTGAAGTCGACGAGGAACTTGCGCTCACCGCGCTCGAGTTCGTCGAGGACCTTCTGCTTCAGCTCCTGCCGATTCCCCACGATGAGCTGCCCTTCGACGTCGACAATGCAGATTTCACCCTGCTTCTTGATTGCGAAGCTCATGCGAATTCTCCCGGAGGTCCGCCGCGCTCATGGATGGAACGACGCGCCTGCAAGGCAGTGATCGCGGCAACGTTCATAATGTCGTCGGGTGTCGCGCCGCGCGACAGGTCATTGCAGGGATGCGCCAATCCCTGCAGGATCGGGCCGATCGCGGTCGCGCCCGCCAGCCGCTCCACGAGCTTGTAGGCGATGTTGCCCGCGTCGAGCGTGGGAAAGACGAGAACGTTGGCCGCCCCCGGAACGGGGCCTCCCCTCGTTTTCCGCGCCGCAACGCCGGCGATCAGCGCGGCGTCGCCCTGCAATTCTCCGTCGACCACGAGCGATGGCTCGCGCTGCCTGACGAGGGCGAGCGCCTCGCGCACCCGCTCCACCGAGGGCGAGGTCGCGCTTCCCTGCGTGCTGAAGGACAGAAAGGCGACGATCGGCGCATCGCCCACGATGCGCGCGCGATCGCCGGCCGCTGCGATGGCGATATCCGCGAGCTGCACCGCAGTGGGTGACGGAATCACCGCGCAGTCGGTGAAGGTGAGGACTTCGCGATCTGGGGAGCGAAAGGGAGCGACGTCCATGTAGAACGCACTGGAAACGGTCGAGACCCCCTCGGCGGGGCCGACGAGCCAGAGCGCGGCGCGGAGTACATCGGCGGTCGTCGTCACGCACCCAGCCACGCACCCGTCCACGTCGCCCCACCGCACGAGCGCGTCGGCGAAGAGAAGCGGTGTTCCCGAGAGGCGATCGACCTCGTCCGGCGGGAGCGGGCGGCCGCGGCGACGCTCGGCGAGCGCGTGAGCGACCTCGGAGCGCCGCGGATCGTTCGTCGGATCGATCACCTCGAGCCCAAGCGAGTCGTAGACGGCGCGATCGGACTCGCCGTCGAGGACCACGACCGGATCGACGATTCCCGCGCGCACGAGGGCCGTGATCGCCTCCACCACGCGGGGATCCGACGACTCCGGAAAGGCGATGCGCGCGCGCTGGCTCGCCGCCCGACGGCGGAGCGCCTCGACGAATCCTCCAGCTGCAGTCATGCCTAACGCTGCGCGAACTTCGCGCGCAGCGCCTCGGCGACGCTGGGGTGGACCAGCCCTTCGAGATCGCCGCCGAAGCGCGCGACTTCGCGGACCAGCGACGCGCTGATATACGTCGTGTCGAGCGACGGAACCATGAAGACGGTCTCCTGCTCCGAGGAGAGGTGCCGGTTCATCAGCGCCATCTGATACTCGTACTCGAAATCGCTCACTGCGCGCAGCCCGCGGATGAAGAGGCGTGCCCCCTTCTCCCGAGCGAAATCGACGAGAAGCCCCTGGAACTGGTGCACCTCGATGCGCGAATTGTCTCCGACGGCAGCGCGGATGAACGCGGCGCGCTCCTCGAAGGTGAAGAGCGGCTGCTTCGATACGTTGACCGCGACGGCCACGATCAGCGTGTCGACAAAGCTCAGGCTGCGGCGGATCAGGTCCTCGTGACCGCGGGTGATGGGGTCGAAGGAGCCGGCGTAGATGGCGACGCGAGTCATGCGCGGAGGTTCGGGAGTGCGAGGCGGGGGAATACTAACCCGCGGAAGTGCCGGGGGGATGGTCGAGCGCGGCTTCGTCGCGATAGAGGGTGATCGCACTCGCCCCGTAGCGACGCGAAATCCCTCCGTCGGGGACCGCCTCGTCGACGGAGTGCTCGACGGTTAGTACGTGGGAAAAGGGCGACGTCTGCCAGGCCCGCACGAGGGCCGGCGCGAGCCCTTTCCCGTACGGCGGATCGGCGAGAGCGACGTCGTACGTCCGGGGCGCGAGCCCCTCCACGAAGTGCAGCGCATCGACGCGGTGCACAGCCATGTTGGCGAGCGCGCCGAGTCGTTCGGCGTTGGTGCGAATCGCCTGCAGCGATCGGGGAGCCGTCTCGACAAAGTCGCAGAAGGCGGCGCCGCGCGAGAGCGCTTCGAGGCCGAGCGCTCCCGATCCGGCAAAGAGGTCGAGAACGCGCGCGCCGGGAAGATCAGCGTGGATGCGACTCATCCACGCCTCACGTGCGCGGTCCGCGGTCGGGCGCACGTCGAGCCCTGGCGGCGCCTCGATTACCCGCCCGCGCCATCGACCGGCGATGATCCGCACCGTTAGGTGCGCAGGTCGGCGAGGCGCGCCACGAGGCGGGAGACGCCGCGGTAACTGTCGCGCTCGAGGCGAAAGGCGACGTCCACCGGCGTCGACGAGGCGAGTTCGCGCGCGCGCGCCCCCATGCCCCATCCGATCGCCTCCAGCGCCCCGCCGTCGCGCGCCAGCTGCAACTTGAGTCCGTCCTGCCCCACCACGCGCGGCGTGTCGGCGAGGCGTACCGCGCGCGACGCGAGGACCGGCGACGGATTGCCGACGCCGAATGGTTCGAAGTGACGCAGCAGCGCCTCGAGATCGTCGGTGACCGAGGCCAGCGGGAGCTCGACGTCGATGCGTACGCGGGGGACGAGATCGTCGGCGGTGAGTCGCTCTCGCACGACGTCGTTGAAGCGGGCCGCGAACGCCGGCATCTGTCCGGCATCGATCGTGATACCGGCGGCGGCACGATGGCCACCGTATCGCACCAAGTGATCCTTGCAGGCGGTGAGCCCGGCGTGCAGGTCGAAGGAGGAGATCGAACGCCCCGAGCCCTTCCCCACTCCCTTGTCGATCGCCACCATGAACACGGGGCGCGCGAGATCTTCGACGAGCCGCGACGCGACGATCCCGATCACGCCCGGGTGCCACCCTTCGGCACCCAGCACGACGCCCCACGTCTCATCGAGGTCGAGCCGGTCGGCCATCGCGCGCGCGGCGCCGAGCGTGGCGCGATCGAGTTCCTGCCGCGAGCGATTCATCTCCTCGAGCTCGCGGGCGATACGGTTGGCTTCGCCCGCGTCGGTTGTGAGGAGGAGTTCGACGCCGCGCATCGCGTGACCCACGCGCCCGGCGGCGTTGAGGCGCGGGGCAAGGATGAAGCCCACGCGACCGGCGGTCAGCGTCTTCCCCTCGAGCCCAGATGACTCCATGAGCGCGCGCAACCCGACGTGCCTGGTCTCGGCCATGAGCTTGAGGCCGTAGCGCACGAGGACGCGATTCTCGCCGCGAAGGGGAGCGACGTCGGCGATGGTCGCGAGCGCGACGAGGTCGAGCAGGTGCAACGCCACGTTCTCGGCGCCCCCCATCGCGGCGAGGAGTGCGGTCGCAAGCTTGAACGCGACTCCCGCGGCACAGAGGTCCTTGTCCGGATACTCGCACTCCGGCTGCCGCGGGTTGAGCACGGCCAGGCACTCGGGGACGGGGCGACTCGGGAGGTGATGGTCCGAGACGATGACGTCGACCCCTGCTGCCACGAGTTGGGCGATGGCGTCGTGCGCACTCGTCCCGCAGTCGCAGGTCAGGACGACGCTCGCCTTGGCGTCGAGCGCGGCGCGCACGCCGGCGTCACTGAGGTCGTAGCCGTCGTGCAGGCGATGCGGGAGGAACGGAATCGCGTGCCCACCGAGGTGCCGAATGACGCGCACCATGATCGCCGACGAGCAGATGCCATCGACGTCGTAGTCGCCGTGCACCAGGATCGTCTCGCCTGCGCGAATGGCGCGCGCGAGGCGATCGACCGCTACATCCATCCCGCGCATTGCTCCGGCGGGCAGGAGTTGCTCGAGGCGCGGGCGCAGGAACTCCTTGGCGGCGCCTACCTCAGGATAGCCTCGCGCGACCAGGAGCTCGCACACGAGTGCCGGAAGGTGCAAGGCCTCGGCGAGCGCGCGAACGGCGGACGGGTCGGCGGGAGGTGACGGGAGCCAGCGCGGCGCGATGGTCGCGCGCGGGCGCGCGGTCGGGGCAGTCATGCCGGAACGATAGCTGCGGCGAGCACGCCTGCCGCATCATTCCGTTGCATACAGCAGCATTCCGCATCCTTCGCAGGCCTCGAGCGTCCCTTTGAGCGCCATCTGCTTGCCACGCTGTACGGGGATCGAGGTGTCGCAGGCGCTGCAGGCGCCGTAGGCCACCGGGTAGACGACCTGACTACGCCGACGCTCGCGCATCTTGTCGTAGACGGTGCGCATGCTGTTGGGGACCTCGCCGGCCTTGGCTTCGCGCTTGGAGCGCGCCGCGGTCAACTCGGCGTCGAGGGCCGCGCGCTCGCGTTCGATCTCGGCGCGTTTGTCGGACTGCGTTGCGTCGAACTCGGCGACCACTTCGCGCTGCGCGTCGGCGGCGTGCCGGATCGCCTCGACCTTCTCGCCCATGTCGCGCAAGTCGCGCTCGCCCTCGAGGAGGAGCTTGCGTCCGGATTCGACCTGCGCGGCGGCCGCTTCGGCTTCGCGCATCTTCTTGACGAGGTCGAACTGCGCGACGTTGCGCTCCTGCCGCTGGCGATGCTCGTCGACCAGCTGTGCCATCTCGCGTTGCTTGCGCTCGGCGATTTGCAGCTGCTCGACGGTCTGCTCCAGCTGCCGGGCGGCGCGGGCGCGCTCGGCGTCGAGCGCGGCGAGACGCGGGGCGATGTCGTCGAGGCGCGCCACGATCGCGTCGACCACGTCGTCCTCCGATTGCAGCTGCAACAAGGCTTCCAACTGTGCGTGCACATCTCCTCCTGGTTGGGGCGCGTCGTGCGGATGCGAGGCGATCCGCTACGAGTGGGTCCGCAAGGCCTGCAGCTCGACCATCTGGCGCTTGTTCTCTTCCTTCTCGCGCAGGAGCGCGTTCTTCTCGCCCGGCGTCGCGAGCGGCATCAGCCCATCGATCTCCCGGTTGCGCTTCTGTAGCCGGCGAGCTTCCAGCCACGCGATCGAATCGTCGACGGTGCGCTCCAGCGCCTGAATCGCGTCGGGATCGGCGAGGAGTGCGTCGAGCACGGCCACGTCGTTCGGCGACAGGCGTTCCGCCACCTGTTCAACGTGGTCGGCGGACCCGACATCGCGCAATGCCTCGAAGATCCTTCGCCTCGAGGCATGCTCGAAATACGTCTCGTCGATCCGCTCCAGCACACGCTCGAGCATCGCCGTGGAACGAAGCATCGCGATCAGGACCGACTCCTCCGCATTTGGGGCCACGACGCGATCGCGCAACGCCGGCGGAGGGGGGCGTCGATCGTCGCGGCTCCCTGCGCGCTGCTGGGGAGCGCTGCGTTCGTCGCCCCATTCGCCGTCGAAGGCTTCGTCGGGGTGGCGCGGCGGGGGCCCCTGGCCCGCGTCGGCCGGTGGCCGGGAGCGAGCGCCGCCGGAGAAGGCGCGCCCCTGTCCGCTCGCGCGCCTAACGCCTCCTCCCTCCGCCGCCTCGCGCTCCAGTACTTCACGCCCCACGTGCGACACTTCGCTGGCCCGCCCCAGGTAGATGTCGCGCATCACCGGGTCGCGCGTGACGCGAATGGTCGGGAGGAGGCGGTCGACCGCGGCGCGGCGGCGCGTGAGGTCCGAGAACCACCCGCCGCGCTCGAGGAGCTGCACTTTTCGCTCGAAGATGTCGATCGCGTCCTTGAGCTGGCGTTCGAGCGCATCGGCGCCGCGCGAACGCACGAAGGAGTCGGGATCCTCGCCGTCGGGAAGCGACACGACGCGCACCGTCGCCCCTTCGGCGAGGAGCTCGTCGCCCGCGCGAAAGGTCGCCTTGAGCCCCGCCTGGTCCGAGTCGTAGAGGAGGTAGATGTTGCGCGAGTAGCGCACGAGGAGCTGCGCCTGCTCGTTGGTGAGGGCGGTGCCTAACGGCGCCACCACCGCCTCGATGCCCGCGGCGGCGAGCCGGATCGCGTCGAAGTATCCCTCGACGACGAGGGCGCGATCGCTCTTCCGGATCGCGTTGCGCGCGGAATGCAGGTGATAGAGCAGCCGCCCCTTGGAGTAGATCGCCGACTCGCCGGTGTTGAGGTACTTGGGTTCCCCCGGACCGAGCAGGCGTCCCCCAAACCCGGCGATGCGCCCCGAGACCTCGTGGATCGGGAAGATGAGACGCGAGCGAAAGCGCGGACGCGCCTCTTCCGTCTCGTCGCGCTTGGCGAAGAGCCCCGACTCGAGCAGGCGCGACTCGTCGATCCCGATGGAGGTGAGATACGCGCGCAGGAGCCCGATCTCGCGCGGGGCGAAACCGAGCCCGAAGCGATCGGCGATGGCGCGCGTGATGTCGCGTGAGGCAAGGTACTCACGGGCCGCCGCCCCCTGCTCTTCTTCCCAGAGTACGCGCTGGAAGTACTCCTGCGCCGCGGCGTTTGCCTCCCACAGCGGCTCGCGAGGATCCGGCCCCTCGCGACGCGACGAGGTCTCGTGCAGCTCGATCCCACTCTTCTCGGCGACCATGCGCACCGCGGTCGGCCAGTCCACTCCAAGCTTTTTCTGCAGGAACGAGAAGACGTCCCCCGACTCCTTGCACACGAAGCAGTGGAAGAACTTTCCCTTGGTGGTCGAGACCGAGAAGTTGCGGTTCACGCCTTGATGGAAGGGGCACGGGCCACGCCAGTTCCCTCCGCGCCCCTTGAGCGGGACATATTCGCCGATGATGCCGACGATGTCGGCGGCCTCGCGAACGCGCTCGACCTCCTCGTCGGGAATCACAGCTCGGCGATCGTCACACCCGATCCCCCCTCGTTCCAGAGCCCCAGCCGAAAGCTGCGGACGCGCGTGTCCTTGCGCAGCATCTCCGCGACGCGTTCCCGCAGCGCGCCCGTCCCCTTCCCGTGGATGATACGCACCGACTTGAGGTCGGCGCGAATCGCCGCGTCGAGCGCCGTGAGGAGGGTGTCGTCGATGTCGAAGGCACGCTCGCCGCGGAGGTCGATCTCCGTCGGGACGTGCTCCTCCGGGAGGTCGCCGGTGAAGGCGACCGCCGAGAAGGCGGGACGCTGGTCCGGTGCCGCGGGACGCACATCTGCGCGTTTGTAGGACAACTTCATCGATCCGAGTGCGACGACGACCTCGGACGGGCGAAGTTCGAGCACCTTCGCCACCTTGCCATCGAGCGGGAGCACCTGCACGAAATCGCCGACGGCAAGTGGAGTCTCCTCGCGCGGACGCGGCGCGCGCCGCTGGCGATTCGTGGCCTCGCGCTCCAACTGTTCGATGCGCTCGCCCTGCTTGGTGGCGAGCTGCTCGACCTTCTGCCTGGCGGCGCGGGCCTGCTCCTCGAGCGCTTCCTCGCTCGATCGCTTGAGCTCCTTGATCGTGCGCTCAATCGTCGTGCGCGCTTCGAGGAGGTAGCGCCGAGCCTCGGTACGCGACTCCCGCTCCGCTTTGCGTTCACGCTCGCGCACCGTTTTCTCGCGCTCGGCGATGCGGTGCGCCTGGGCCTGGGCCGAGGCGAGCGATGCCGCGAGGTCTCGTTCGCGCTGGGCCAGCTCCTTGTCGCGCGCCTCGAGCGATTGCAGCAGGGCGTTGACGTCGCGCTCGACGGTCGGGATGCGTTCATCGGCGCGCGCCAGCACTTCGTCGGGGAGTTGGAGTCGGCGCGCGATGCTGATGCCGTACGAGCGCCCCGGGATCCCCTTGATCAGGTGATACGTCGGCGCGAGGGCGACGGCATCGAACTGCAGCGACGCGTTGACGACGCCGGACACTTCGGTCGCCAATTCCTTGAGCGCCCCCAGGTGCGTGGTGGCGACCGTTAACGCGCCGCGCGTGGTGAGCGCCTCGAGGATCGCCCCGCCTAACGCTGCCCCCTCGAGCGGATCGGTTCCCGATCCCAGCTCATCGACGAGCACCAGCGAGCGCGCCGTCGCCGATCGCAGGATCTCGCCCAGGTTCTTCACGTGTGCGCTGAACGTCGAGAGCGAGGCCTCTATGGACTGCTCGTCGCCGATGTCGGCGAAGACGTCATCGTACAACTCCACTTCGCTCTCGTCGCCTACCGGGGCCGGAATCCCGGCCTGCAGCATCAGCGACATGAGGCCAAGCGCCTTGAGCAGGACCGTCTTTCCGCCCGTGTTGGGGCCAGAGATCAGGAGGGTACGTTCGGCGCTCTCCATCGCTAGCGAAAACGGGACAACGGCGACGCCTTGTGCGAGGAGGAGCGGGTGGCGCCCGTCCCTTATTCGGAAGCCGCTCCCGGCCTCGCGCAGGTGCGCCTGCCCGCACGCCGACGCCTGCGCGTAACGCGCCCGGGCGAGGAGGACGTCGAGCACGATCAGCGCCTCGAGCGAGTCGCGGAGGAGCGGCTGGTCGGCGCGCAACAGGTCCGAGAGCTCGAGGAGGATGCGATCCACCTCGCGGATCTCCTCCGCCTCCAACTCTCGAATGCGATTGCAGGCCTCGATCGCCGCCGGGGGCTCGATGAAGAGCGTCGCCCCGGTCCCCGACGTGTCGTGGACGATACCGCCGACCGCGGCCCGTCCCTCGCGCCGCACCGGGATGACAAATCGCCCGTTGCGCACGGTGACCGACGCGTCGCTCACCTGCAGGTGCGGCTCGAGGCGCGCCATCACGCGCTCGAGGAGCGTCACCAGCTCGCCCTGCGCGCCGCGCAGCTCGCGCCGGATGCGCCGGAGCGCTCCCGATGCCTCGTCGCGCACTCCTCCGTCGTCGTCGATCGCGTGCGCCAGCGCCTCCTCGTGCTTCGGGTTCGCGTGCAGACGGTCGCGCAGGTAGCCCAGTACCGAGAGCGCGACCGGCGGTTGCCGAGCGCTACGTAGCGCCGTAGCGGTGAGGCGCGAGGAGCGGAGCAACGTCAGCGCCAGCAGGAGCTCGCGCCCGTCGAGGCGCGTCCCCTCGAAACGGAGGCGCGCCAGCGCGGCGTCGACGTCGGGAATGGGGGCAGCCGTCCACCCTTCGTCGCTCGTGACCAGCGCACGCATCGCCGCCACGCGCGCCAGTTCGCGTTCCACGCGCCCGAGCGACGTGTCCGGTTCCAGCGCCCGCACGCGCGCCGCGCCAAGCGACGAGGTGGCGTAGCCGGCCACGACGTCGAGCACCTTGTGGAACTGGAGGACGGACAGGGCGTGCGCGTTCATCGGACAACGACGGAAAGCAGGAGGGACGAGAGCGCTCGGCGACGAGGCGCCGACAGGTGCAATCGCGCGAACGACGGGAAGGAAGTGACGGACGGGAACGGCGAGGCGCCCGAGGTGCGCGCCCTCAAGCCTTGCGCGCCAGCTCCTCGCGAACGATCGCGCTGATCTCGCTCCCTTCCGCACGCCCCTTGAACGCCGGCATCACTGCTCCCATGAGCGCGCCGACATTCGAGGCGCCGGCGGCGATCGCCGCACGGACCGCCGTTCGAATCTCCTCCGGATCGATCCGCGCCGGAAGATAGCGCTCGAGCAGCAGCACTTCTGCCTGCTCCGTCTCCGCCAGCTCATTACGCCCCGCCGCCCGGTACATCTCCACCGACTCGCGCCGCCGCTTGATCCCCCGTCGCACGACCTCCAGCGCCTCGTCGTCGCTCAGCGGATGGCGGAGTTCGATCTCCCGATTGCGCAGATCGGAGAGGAGTGTGCCCACCAGGAGGAGGACCGGCTTGTCCTGCGCCTTGCGCGCGGCGTTCAACTCGGACTGCACGCGCTCGAGCAGTAACGACATCGGGACTCTGGGATTGAGAACGACCGGCGACGCGCCGGTCACCCCGGCGGCCAGTGCATCGCCCGCCCGCCAAGGACGTGCGCATGCAGATGATACACGGTCTGCCCGCCGTCCGCCTTCGTGTTGAGCACGACGCGGTAGCCGGAGTCGGCCAGACCCTCGTTGCGCGCCACGTCAGCCGCCATGAGGAGGAGCTCGCCAGCGAGCTGCGCGGAGGTCACGTCGTCGAGCGAATCGACGTGTTCGCGCGGGATGACCAGGAAATGCTTCGGCGCCTGCGGGTTTATATCGCGAAAGGCGATGCAATGCGCGTTCTCCGCCACGCGCCCGGCAGGAATCTCTCCGCGTGCGATTCGGCAGAAGAGGCAATCATCCGGCATGAGGACTCTCCACGGTTGCGACGGCGCTTCGCGCGACCGCCAGTCCGGCGATCGCCGCCGTCTCGAAGCGCAACATATGGCCGCCGAGTGCCGCGCGCGTGAATCCCGCGCGTTCGAACTCTTCGAGCTCCTCCTCCTCGAGCCCCCCTTCCGGCCCGACGGCGATCGTCACGGGGGGCTCGATGCGGTGTCCGAGGATTGCGCTCCCCTCTGCATCGAGGACGAAGCGTGCCCCTTCGGGGAGCGCACTGACGGCGCGGGCGAGCGTCGACTCGGGATACATCGCGGGGAGCCATGTCCCACCGCTCTGCTCGAGCGCCGAGGCCATGCGCGCGCGCAGCTTTCCGACGAAGGTCGGCCCTTCGCCGCGCGGCTTCACGCTGCGCGAGCGCCGATACAGAATCGGGCGCCAGCTCGTCGCGCCCAGCTCGGCGCACTTCTCGGCGAGCCAGAGCATCCGGTCGCGATCGGCGATCGGGACGAGGAGGTGTACGGGCGGGAGCGGCGGGGTGGTGATCACCTGGTCGACCTCCACGGTCGCCGAGGTGCGCGACATCCGCACGAGCGTCCCCTCGGCGCGATGCCCTTCTCCATCGAGGAGCGCGATGCGCGACCCGATCCCCAGTCGCCGGACGCGAAGGTGGTGCATCACCCCCTCGCCTAACGACGCAGGGGTGCCCGCGACGAGCGGCTCGTCGGGGGCGAAGAACGATGCTACGCCTTCGCGATCGTGACGCTCCACCAGGCCTCCTCGACGTCTTCCTGTTCGACAGTCCATCCGTCGGCGCTGAGCGCCTCCAGCATCGATTCGCGCTCCTCGACGAGAATCCCCGAGAGCACGGCGCGCCCGCCGGGACGCAACGCCTCGTGCATCGCGGGGAGGAGCTCGACGAGGACCGAGGAAATGATGTTCGCGACGATGGCGTCGACAGGTGCAACGAGGGGGAGAAGCACCGACGCGTCGCCTTCGAAGACGTGGACGATCCCCTCGGCACCGTTGCGCTGCACGTTCGCTTCGGCGTTGGGAATCGCCTCGCCGTCGTACTCGATGGCGAAGACGCTCGACGCGCCAAGCTTGGCGGCAGCGATCGAGAGCACCGCGCTCCCGGCGCCGAGATCCGCGACGACGAAGCCCGGATGCACCACCCCCTGCAGCAGGCGTGTAGCGCCGCGCGTGGTCGGGTGGTCGCCGGTCCCGAACGCCATCCCCGGATCGATGAGAATCGTCGTCGCAGGGTCGCGTCCGTCGGCGAGCCAAATGGGAGCGATCGTCAGGCGGCCGAGCGTGTGCGCGTGCAGCTTGTCGCGCCAGTGCACCGACCAGTCGATCGGTTCGGTCGGCGACGTCTCGCACACGGCATCAGGAACCGCGATGCGGAGCTGGCGAATGACCGCCGCGACGTCGACTTCAGGAGGAAAGTGCGTCACCAGGGTCGCGCCGTCCTCGTGCACCCCCTGCGCGCCGGCGTCGAACAACGCCGCGGATGCCTCCTCGGTTCGTCCCGGCGCAGACACCCGCAGTGAAGTCCAGGTCACGCGCCTAGCGCCTCCTTCATCTTGGTCCAGAAGCCTTTCGATCGCCCTTGTTCCGGCGGCGCGCCCTGGAGCGCCGAGAGCTGCCGCAGGAGTTCTTCCTCCTCGCTCGACACCGACTCCGGCGTCCAGAGCTGGACCCGCACGTGCAGGTCGCCCACACCGGACGAGTTCACGCGCGGGAGCCCGCGCCCGCGGAGGTGAAGGATCTGCCCGCTCTGCGTCCCCGACGGGATGCGCACCGACATCGCGCCGGTGACAGTCGGCACTTCCACGTCGGCGCCAAGCACCAATTGCGGATAGGCGACGAGCACCTCGGTGTACAGGTCCTCGCCATCACGCTCGAAGCGCGGATCCTCGGCGACCTCGAAGACCACGAGGATGTCGCCGCGCCCGCCGCCGCGCGGGCCGGCGTTACCGAGGCCGCGGAGCGTCATGTACTGTCCGGTCGAGACGCCCGCCGGGATCTGCACGGGGATCGTGTGCTCACCGCGCATGCGTCCCTCGCCACGGCACTTCTTGCACGGCGCCGTGACGACGATCCCCTCGCCGGCGCACATCGGACAGGGAACGACCGAGACAAACTGCCCGAAGAAGGAACGCTGCGCACGACGCACCTCGCCGCTCCCGGCGCAGGTGTGACACGTCTGCGGCTTCGTCCCGGGCTCGGCGCCACTCCCGCTGCACTTCTCGCAGGCGTCGAGGAGCTTGACGGTGAACGTCTTGGTGACCCCCGACGCGACCTCGGCGAGCGAGAGCTCGACCGTGATCTTCACGTCCTGCCCGTTGCGCGGCCCACCACCCTGGCGGCGCCCGCCCTGCGAGAAGAGGTCCCCCAACCCGCCAAAGCCGCCGAAGTCCTTCATGAAGATGTTCAGCGCTTCGGAGAGGTCGACGTGGTGGTACTGCGCCCCGCCAGCTGCACCGCGGAGCCCCGCCTCGCCGTAGCGATCGTACGCCGCGCGCTTGTCGGGATCGCGGAGGACGTCGTATGCCTCGGTGATCTCCTTGAATTTCTCCTCGGCGTCCTTCGAACCGTTGTTGCGATCCGGATGCCACTTGGTGGCGAGCTTCCGGTATGCCTGCTTGATCTCGTCATCGCTCGCCCCGCGAGCAACGCCGAGTGTGGAATAGAAATCGGCCATTGTTCTCGTGGCGGTTAGTGAAGCATGTCGGAGACCAGGAGCGACGTGTGCCGCACCAGGGCGATGACCTTCTCGTAGGGCATGCGGGTCGGACCAATGACGCCGATGACGCCGTTGAGGGCACCGACCCGGTACTCGGCGGTCACGATCGTGAAGCTTTCAAGACGGGGATCGCCATGCTCGTTCCCGATCGTGATCGAGATGCCGGGAGAATCGGAGCGGCCGCGCAGGAGCTGCCCGAGCTGCGCGCGTGTCTCCGTCAGCGCCAGCAAGCGGCGCATCCCGTCGCCCGATGAAAACTCCGGCTGCTCGGCGAGCGCCGACGCCTGGCCGAGCACGATCCCGTCCTCCTCGCCCGCTACCGGGAGGTCGAAAAGCGTCTCGCGCTCCTGCACGAAGACGTTGAGGAGCTCGCTGGCGCCCGCCGTCTTGCCGCTGTCGCGCAGCCGCTCACCTAACGACGAGCGAATCTCGCGTAGCGTGAGCCCGCCGAGACGCTCGTTGAGCACGACCATGACCTCGGCGACCGCGCTCTCGGCGATCTGCGAGTCGACTTCGACGAAGATCGTGCGAACGGCACCACCGGCCAGCGTGAGCATCAGGAGGAGGCGCTCGTTCGAGACACGGATGATCTCGAGACGCTGCAGCACGGCGCTGTCGAGGCGGGGGCCGAGGGCGACCCCCAGCTCCTGCGTCACGATGGAGAGGCTCTGGGCCGCCTTGCGAAGGATCGCCTCGATCGCCGACGCACCCCCGCCGGACAGGTGCTCCGAGATCCGCTCCGCCTCGGCGCGCGGGATCGCGCGCGCCCGCATCAGCGAATCGACGTAGAGGCGATAGGCGATATCGGTGGGGATGCGGCCAGCGGAGGTGTGTGGGTGGTACAGATACCCCTTGTCCTCGAGGTCGCTCATGGTGTTGCGGATGGTCGCGGGCGAGATCCCGATCCCGAAGCGCTTCGAGATCGTGCGCGAGCCGGCAGGCTCCGCCGTCTCGACGTAGCTCTGAATCACGGCCTCGAGTACCCGCCGTTCCCGTTCCGACAACTCAGGAAGCGCCATAAGTGCAAACCTAGTAACGACTTCGATGCTCAGTCAAGGCGGCGACCAACGCATCCAGACGGAGCCAGCCCGAGGGCGTGAGTGAGAGTCGACCATCGTCGACTTTCCCCCACCCCTCGTCGACCCAGCGGTCCACCACCGGGGCGTCGCTCGGCGAGACGGCGACTCCGGCGCGCGTACGCAATCCGACGTAGGTCTCCTCGAGCGACCGCTCCGCCGCTGAGAGCTGCTCCTCACCGCCCACCGGATCCTCAGCATCCTCCAGCAAGCGAGTTTTCCACATGACGTACTCTCGCTCGTTCCAGCGGCGGGTCATGCCATCGAAACCGTGCGCGCCAGGTCCCAACCCGAGGTAGGGGACATGGCGCCAGTACGCCGAATTGTGCTGTGACTGGCGGCCCGGACGCCCCCAGTTCGAGACCTCGTAGTGCAAGTATCCGGCCCTTTCCAGCCGCTCGTGCGCCTCGAGGAAATCGGTCTCGAAGCGCCCCTCGTCTGCGTCGTGCACCGCACCGCGTTCGCGCCATCGAGCGAGCGGAGTGCCGACTTCGACAGTCAGTCCGTACGCCGAGATGTGAGGCGGCTCGAGCGCGAGCGCCTTGTCGACGTCGTCTGACCACTCACGCTTCACTTCCGGTGGGAGTGCGTAAATCAAGTCGAGGGACCAGTTTGCGATTCCGCCCTCTCGCAAGGCTTCGGCAGCGACATAGACCTGATCGACATCGTGCGTTCGGTGCATCCAGGCCAGCACCGACGGCTCGAAGCTCTGAACGCCGAGCGACACACGGTTGATTCCGCTCTCTCGCCAGCCGCGCACGGTCTCCAGATCGACATTCTCCGGGTTCGCTTCGACTGTCACTTCGGCGCTCGGCGACAGGTCAAAGTGGCGCCGGACGAGGGAAACGACTGCCTGAACTCCATGAGCGCCGAGTCGGGATGGAGTACCGCCGCCGAGGTAGAGCGTCGAGAGCACGTCCCTCCCGCGGCGGCCGGCGAGGCGAATCTCGAGTTCGCGCGAGAGGGCGTCGAGGTACTTCTGAACCGGCGTCTCGCGCCGCACCGCGATGGCGAAGTCGCAGTACGAGCAGCGCCGGGCACAGAACGGGACGTGGACGTAGACGTGCTGGTAGCTGGTCTGGCCCGACGGCCCGGATGCATCCGCCGAGTTCATGCTGGTTGCGGGCGCCGCCCCGCGCGCCTGACGTGCGCCAAGCCCGACGAGTCGACGCGGATCGCGTCAGTCAGGACGAGGTTGGCGATCGCGATGCCGATATCCCTCGGCGCAATCGCGCAGGCGCGGACGAGTTCATCGGGACCTTGAGGACCGAACGACAGGACCTCGAAGACGCGCGATTCCGGCGAGCCCGGGGCGAACGGAATGGGGGGAAGATCGGGTGGTTCCGGGAGCTTTGAGCTTTCGGAGAGTTCGAGAGGAACCTGTTCGTCGTGATGCGTCGCGCGAAGGGTGGCAACACCGGCGCGCCCTCGCGGCGTGAGCGCGAGGAGACCAAGGACGTCGTCGACCGAGGTGACGGTCTGGGCTCCATCGCGAAGGAGGAGGTTCGCCCCCATGGAGCTTTCGCGATCGATCGGGCCGGGGACCGCGGCGACCATCCTTCCGAGCGCCACGCCCAGTTGCGCGGTGATGAGAGACCCTGACTTGGTCCCTGCCTCGACCACGACGACGACGTCGGCGAGTGCGGCGATCAGCCGATTGCGTCGTGGAAAGGCACCAGCGTGAGCTGTTCGCCCCGGCGGAAGTTCGGAGAGGACGAGTCCCTCGCGCGCGATGCGTGCGTGGAGTGCGGTGTTCGCTCTCGGATAGGGGACGTCGACGCCCGTTCCCTGCACCGCGATGGTCGCACCGTTGGCCTCGAGGGTAGCCGCGTGCGCCGTGGCATCGATGCCGAGCGCCAGGCCGCTCACGACGGTCACCCCGGCTCGAGCGAGTTGACGCGCGAACGACGACGCGATCTGCAGTCCGTACGACGTTGCGCGTCGTGCCCCGACCATCGCGACCGCCGGACGCTCGACGAGGTCGAGTCGCCCCATCGCATAGAGCACGGCTGGGGGATCTTCCAGATCGAGCAGCGCGACGGGGTAACGCGCGTCGCCAGGTGCAAGAAGGACGATGCCGCGTTCGGCGCACCTCGCTCGCACGCGTCGGGCGGTGGAGATCGCGCGCTCGCGCGTCGCTTCGTCGGGCGCAGCGGCAGCGAATGCGTCCGCCAGCGAGTGATGCTCGTGCAAGAGCCGGCGGATGGTGACCGGCCCTACACCGGAAAGACAGGAGAGCGCGAGCGGGAGAAGCTCGCGGTCGTCGGCGGCGAGGTCAGTCGCGGTCGTCATCTCCCGATGGCGACGCGTGTCCGGTCGCGTCGCTCAGTTCGGGCTCCGCGAGTCCGTCGAGGGCAAGCCGCTCGGTGGCCGCCTGCTTCGCCATGTCGGCCTTCCGTAGTTCGAGGAGCTTGGACCACCATTCGGCGAGCAGATCGTCGAGCCCGGTGCGCGCTGCCGCGCTGATGCAGAAGCGCCCGAACGCGCCGTCGGCCTCGATCTCGGGAATGTATGGTTCGCCGAGGAGATCGAGCTTGGTGAAGACGACGCAGAAGGGCTTGGCCGCGAGCTGCGGCGAGTAGCGCTCGATTTCGCGGCGAAGCTGATCGTATTCCGCCTGCCAATCCATCGTGTCGATGGGAATCAGGATGGCGAGAATGCGCGTGCGCTCGATGTGCCGCAGGAACTGGTGCCCGAGTCCCTTTCCTTCGTGCGCCCCTTCGATGATGCCGGGAATGTCGGCCACCACGAAGGTGCGATGATCGCTCAGCGCCACGACGCCGAGGTTGGGCTTGAGGGTGGTGAACGGATAGTCGGCGATCTTGGGGCGGGCGGCGGAGATCACCGAGAGGAGCGTCGACTTTCCGGCGTTGGGCTGGCCCACGAGTCCGACGTCGGCAATGAGCTTGAGCTCGAGCTCGAGCGTGCGTACTTCGCCGTCTTCCCCGGGCTGCCACTCGCGCGGCGACTGATGCGTCGCGGTCGCGAAGAAGGAGTTCCCCTTCCCGCCACGCCCGCCGCGCGCGACCACGAGCTCATCGCCGTGATTGAGCACTTCGCCCAGAATCGCCTCCTCTCCCTGCACGCGGACGGTAGTCCCGGGCGGCACGGGTAGGATCAGATTCTCGGCAGATCTCCCCGTCTTGTTGTTTCCCGAGCCGTGCGCTCCGCTCTCCGCGCTCCACTGGTCGCGATAGGTGTAGTCGAGGAGAGTGGAGAGGTTGGAGTCGGCCCGCACGACGACGTCGCCGCCGCGCCCACCATCGCCACCATCGGGACCGCCTAGCGGGTAGAATTTTTCCCGTCGGAACGAGCAGATACCGGAGCCGCCGGCTCCGGCCTCGACGCGTACGACGACCAGGTCAATGAACATCCTGTTGCACCACGCGCGCGAGGAGGAGCTGATAGCGCGCCGAGTTCTCCGGCGCGACGAGATCGGAGACGGCGTCGAGGACCGCTCCCACTTCGGCGGGCGTCGCGCCCGCGTGGAGCGCCCCGCGCAGGTGCGAATGCAGCTGACGGTCCTGCCCCGCAGCGGCGCAGGCGGCGACGATGCAGAGTTCGCGGCGACGCAGGTCGAGTTGCGGACGTGAGAGCACCTTCCCGTAGCCCTCGACGATCATCCAGGCATCGAGTGCAGGATGCAGCTCGCGGATGTTGTGCCGCAACCGTTCGTACGAGCGGCCATACACGACGGCGCACGTCTCCTCGCCGGACGCCTTCCACGATGCGAAATCGGCGTAGTGCTCCCCCGCGTCCGACGCTGGTGCGCGATCGCCGCTCACCCGTCGCCACTCACGTGTCGCATTGAGCGCGCGCGGGAAGCCCGCGAAGAGATACGACTGCAACAGGACCTCCTCCACCCATTCGTGATTCACGCGCCCTACCGCGCCGGCGAGCTCGAGTCGCATCACCGACTCGGTCGCGGCCGCTACGGCCGCCGCGACGCGCACGAGGGCCATCTGCGCCTCATCGAGCACCGGAACGGTAGCAGGGTGAGGCGCGCCGTCTCGTACCATTTCATCGCCTCCCCTATCAGGGCGTTGCATCGCGCCACGGGCGTCGAGTGCGCGAGAGGTGCACGCTCATCCGTCGACGACGCGCACTTCGCCGACGACCTCGCCGCGCGTGTTGCGCACCTTGGTGCGCGCAAAGTCCTGGAGCCGAGCGGGGAGTGGATCGGGGAGCGCGCCGTGGATCTGGAGGACGCGAAGGAGCGCCGGGAACTGTGCGCGCGTCGCGCCATCCTCGACCTTGACCACCGCCCCCAACCCCTGCTCCAGCAGTGCTGCCGAGTGAACGCCTTCGGCGCCGATTTTCGCGATGACTCGCCCGGACGTCTCCTCCACCAGCACCGTATCGAAACGATCGGTTCCGCCGAACATCAGCGGACGCGTGCGCACCGCGCGGGCGATGCGCGACGGGATTTCGTCGCCACGTGTCGCGCTGGCGGCGAGCATCGCGTAAGCACGCGCCATGTTGGCGAGCGGGAGTCCGAAGACGACGACGCCGCAGCCATCGACGCCGCACTCGATCTGGTCGGCGGGAACGCCGGTCCACCGCGCGACCGAGTCGAGCGCCGCCAGCTGCACGGCGTGCCCTGGGAGCTCGTAGCCGTGCGCCGACCACCCCGAGACGTGCGTGCGCGCCAGCATCGCGGCGTGCTTGCCCGAGCAGTTGTTATGGAGGCGCGTGGGCGACTGCCCTGACTCGCGCACGATCTTCGATCCGCGACGCGACAGCGGGTCGTGCGGTCCACAGACCAGATCCCCCTCTTCCATCCCGATCGACGCGAGCATGCGTTCGGCTAGCGCCACGTGTTCGGGTTCGCCGCCGTGCGAGGCGCAGGCAAGGGCGAGTTCGTCGTCTCCCCAGACCAACTCGTCGAAGCCCCCTGTCTCGAGGAACGGCATCACCTGGAAGGGCTTGGCGCAGGAGCGCCACGGGGTGACGAGGAAGGGGTCGCGCGTGCTACCAATGAGCCCCGCCGAGGCATCCCACACCGCCGCATGCACGCGGTGACGCGATTCGACCAGGCTTCCTCGGCTCACGATGACGTCGAGTTGGTAGGTCTGCATGCGAGGGCCGCGAGGGAAGAGGGATTGCGGCCGCAGGGCGCGCCGCGGGGGGAAGATAATGGGCGGGGCAGCGCAACTGGGGTGAAGCGCGCTCTACTTCCGTTGCTCCTGCGTCAGGGAGACGAGAATTGGTCAGCTGCCCAGCGGCCGCGTGTCGCGCTGGCACTCGACGCCCTTCGCAGGGCGTCGACTATTGGTGAGACGACTTCTAGCTTGCTGCCCCATGTCCCTTCCCTCTCCGGCGTCGCATCTCACGCGTGAGCGTCTGTCGGCGCTCCTCGAAGCCATGAAATCCCGCCGAGTCGCAGTCGTCGGCGACGCGATGCTCGATGTGTACCTGCAGGGCGACGTCGAACGAATCTCTCCCGAGGCGCCCGTCCCGGTGGTGCGCGTGCGCGAGCGGAAATACGCGCTCGGCGGCGCGGCCAACGTCGCGCAGAACGTTGCGGCGGCGGGGGCGCAGGGGACGCTCGTGGCGGTCGCCGGGGATGATGCTGGGGGGGAGCGGTTGCGGGCGATGCTCAAGGCGATCGGATCGAACGATGCCGCGTTGATCGCGGTCGCGCGTCCCACGACGACCAAGACGCGACTCGTGGCGCGCTCGCAGCAGGTGGTGCGATTCGACGAGGAGGAGGATCGCGATCTCGAGGCGAGCGACGTGGCGCGCGTCGTGGCCGCGCTTGATGACGTGCTGGCCGGAGCGGATGCGCTGGTGCTCGAGGACTACAACAAGGGGGTGCTGGTCGCCGAGGTGATCGCGCATGCGATCGCCCGGGCGCAGGCGCGCACGATCCCCATCGTCGTCGACCCCAAGTTCCGGAACTTCTTCGCGTATCGCGGGGCGACGATCTTCAAGCCCAACCGTCGCGAGCTGGAGTCGGCGTTAGGCGCGGCGGTGCACCTGGACGACGCCGGTGCGCTTCCGGCGACGCTGGAGCGACTGGGGGCGGGGTACCTGCTGCTCACGCTTGGGGAGCGCGGCATGGCATTGGTCTCGCCCGATGCGGCCAGGTGCAACGCATCCCGACGACGGCGCGCGAGGTGTACGACGTCGTCGGCGCGGGTGACACGGTGACGGCGTACCTGGCCACGGCGCTGGCGGCCGGCGCGACGGCGCTCGAGGCGTCGGTCGTGGCGAACTTCGCGGCGGGGTTGAAGTGGGAAAAGCTCGGCGCGGCGACGGTGACGCCGCAGGAGCTCCTCGCTGCGTACGACGCGCACGCCGGGGGGCACTGAGCGCCCGTCGCCCGTGGCGGCGGGAGTGCCGCTCTTCTCGGCTCATGAGCGGTGAAGTATTCTTGGGACTGCGGGCCCTTAGCTCAGCTGGTTAGAGCAGCGGACTCATAATCCGTCGGTCCTGGGTTCGAGCCCCAGAGGGCCCATGCCCCGCGAAATTGCAGCTGCTCCCCCATTTTGCCCCCAAACGTTCAGATTCTCGTCCGCGCCGGCCTCGTGCCGGCGCGTGGCGTTTATGCCGTCTTGCTTCCCTTCGCGGCCTGCGCCGCATCGAGCACTTTCCCGATCGTGTCACTCGCGACAGCCGCGTTTTGCACGCGCGCCCCCCGTTGCCCGCGTGCCATGCCTCATCTTCGGTATTTGTTTGGATTTTTCACGTTCTAAGCGCGGCTGACGCGGCAAGTAGAGCTCGCTCACTGACCGATCGGTACTAGGGGTTCTCCTAGTGTCTACGAGCTTTCCTACGGAATAGCGTGGCGCCAATCTCATCGACCGCTTGTCATGAAACGACACATCGTGGCGTCCGTCGCTCTCCTCGCGCTCGCAGCTCAGCGAGCGAGTAGCCAGACGGACCCCAAGGTCGATCTCGAACGATCTATGTTCGAGACGACCTCCAAGATCGCCTGTGTCGACAGCCTGCCGTTCGCAGGAGAGTTCGCTCGCTTCCAAGTAGCATCGATCCTGCAGCCCATCAACGCGTTACGGCCGAAGAATACAGTAGAAGCTTCGGTGGCCAGACTCGATGCTGCGTATCGCGACTTCGAGCGGAGTCGAGGCTGCAGCCAATGGATAGACCTGCAGATCGAGAAACAGCGAGTGGAGCTGGCCGCGCGGCGCGACTCGCTCGAGCGCGCCGCGACCATAGTGGGCATAGCTGGCGTCAAATGGGGAGCCACAGTCGCCGAAATTCGGCGTGCGTTGGGAGCGCCGGAGCTGGTCACGGTGAAGAAGGACGCGTTGCTTACGGAGCTCCAGTTTTCCGATCGAGACCTCGTCGGGCACTCCGCGGGACTTCAGCTCACAGTCCATGAGCGGTACGGGTTGGTCTCGGGCGTCTATGCAATCCCTCTGCAGGCCGCTGATGACTGCGCTCGCCTTTTTGCAGAGCTGAAAGCGTCAGTCCAGAGCCGTTACCCCACGCTGCAAACGCTCGCCGACCGCAACGAGAATTCCTCGACGGCACTCGGGCAGTGTGATGCGATCACGATCGGGCGTGGGAGGCTCGCCACCGTTTGGAAGGACTCCGCAGGGAACGAGATCGCGGTTCTCGTCGCTGGAAGATTTGCCGGTCTGCAGTCGCGCGGCCCCAGGGCGTCGACGGCGGACGACTACCTCAAGTTCATCTCGGCGCGGAAGGCATTCTGAAGATGTCCCGAGGGATAGTTAGCTACTGCGTTCGACTGGCGCTCGCTCTCGGGCTCGTTGCGGCTTCTCTCGCTGCCCAACCCCACTGCCGGAAGGGAATTCCCTGCGGGGAACAGCTGCATCTCGGCGTCTAAGACCGCAATTCATCGGGTCGCCGTCTCAACGATATGCTTAACAGCAAACGCTGAAGCCTGTCGAACGCGCGGCACCGGCGGCCGCGGCGCTGCTCGCGGCCCCCGAGGCGGCCTCTGCGACGGCGGACACCCTGCGCCCCTGGGTGGTGTCCGTGACGGGCGCGACCTACTACGCCTCGGCCTGCAGCGGCGCCAGCGGAGTATCCCCGCCGACAGCCGCATGTTCTATCGCGCGGAGGAAAACCTAAAACGCCTGGGGATGTCGCGGGCCTCACCGAAGCAGGAGGCGTGCTCATGCGCACCGAATGCAGAGCACGAGCGCCGCGTCACAGCGAGCGCACAATAGGTGGAGGGGAAATGACTAGCGTCAGGACTCCTCGTCGAGGCGATTCGCAACAGGCGGCCCGTTCGCGCCGCATACGGACCTAACGGGAGGACGCGCGAGTTCTCACCCTATCGAATCGGGCCAAAGAACGGTGTGCAGCACGTTCTCGCCTGGCAGTATTTGGGAGAGAGCAAGTCTGACGGTCGATTGACACCGACGACGGCGGAGTGGCGCTGTTTTGAAGTGGCCAAGCTGCGCGCCGTCGAGATTCTGGAGTCGGAGTGGGTGAAGGGGGACGAGACGACCATACAGCGCAACTGCGTCGACGGATTCTAGTGTTCGACTCCCCACGAGGAGGGCATCCGTGTTCGGCCCCACGCCTCGATGTCGTCTGAGGCGATGGCGGCTGCGTTAGGTCGACTCCATAAAACGGACTCCCCCGCCGGACTCGCGGCGCGCGCGTCGGTGGGACAGTGCGAACATCCCGAGGATCGAGAGGAGGGCAGCGGATGAGAAGAATCGCGATCGTGGCGGCAGTTCTTCTTGTGGCCTACGGATTCCAAAGCTTCAGTCGAGCGCGCGAGGCGACACCCTCCCCCACCGTAGTCAACGAACGCGCTCCTTCGGGGACCGCGATGGAGAGTGGCGTCGCGTTCCGTCCGGCCGGCGTGACCCTCGACTACCGCACGGGTGAAATGGTGATCGCCGGCAGCCTTGTTCGCCGCATCGCCGCACGACCTGACACCGTGTGGCTGTGGGCGTTCTTCGTGAATCCTGCCGTCACGACTGCCGGGAGCTGGTCGGATCTCCCCATCGCCGTGAGCGACCCCTTCGCGCGCGGCGACTCGGTGTCCGTCGAAGCGCGCGGTCCGTTTCACTGGGCGACTCAGAAGGATCTGCCGCGGAAGGGATTCGTCGCCGTCACACGAGCCAGCGCAGTCAGCGCGGATGACGCCATGATTCCGACAAAGCTGCGTGACCGCAGCGCGCCACGTGGCATCTCCGTTCGGTCAATCGCCCGATGAGAACTCCGGAGAAATGACCGCGGCCGCTCTCGCAACCTACCTGCGCCGGATCCT
>JBGAHX010000003.1:0-165174 GCA_044225935.1 Gemmatimonadaceae bacterium | reverse complement strand
TCGAGGCCGACGACGTGCGGGTGCTGAGCGCGCTCGCGGGAGAGAACCGGAACGCGCATCCCGGAGATCCCGAGGCGAACACCGTCGCGCGGCAGGTGGAGCTCAAGCGGCACCGCATACTCACGGCGAACTGAGAACGTCTTCCGATGAGCGACGCGAAAGGCAAACCTGACGAGTCTCCCCAAGACGACGAGGGGCGCCGTCAACCCGTGCCCCACGATCGCGCGGGAAAGCTTCGAATTCCGCCGCCGGATCTCAAACGCCCGCGATCTGGACCGCACGCCGACGCTCCAGGAGCGCTCGCGCTTGTTGTCCGTTCCAGCGCTAGGATGTTGAAGCCCGGAGACACGTTGAGTGTGCACTGCTTCGCGACTGGATATGGCGAGATCTCCGCTGCCAAACTCTTCGCGCTCACGCCGATTGGCGTCTTCGATGAGCACGAGTCAGAGGTCTCGCACAGCCTCTCAATGGAACCTGTCGACGACAGAGGCAACATGCAGTTTGTGCACGCTTCCCAAACCGATAAGTTTGACGACCACGACGGCCCTTTGATCTTTCTCGGCGCCCAGTATGAAGGTTGGTCCGAGACGACGACGTTCTTCGACTTCGACGTACTGGTATCGAATCGCCACCAGTTGCCCAGTCAAACGCTCGTGACCGAACACAATCTGGCCCGGCCTCCGGTTCTCTACAGCATGCGCCTCGCGAAGGACGCCCCTGCCGGCGATCACGACCTCCAGTTCGCGCTCAGCTACTTCAACGGAGCTGAGTGGTTGGTTTCGCAGGAACGCGTATCCTTTCACGTGACATCGTGGCTGGAGCGAAATCAGACGTGGATGACGATCGTAGGTGTGCTCCTTGCCCTTTTGGCGTTGTTCCTGCAGGTGTACCAAGGCTGGGCCCCGTAGTGTACCGCACCACTTTCGTGAACTCGATGATCCAAATGGGTCGTAACGCGAAGAAGCGAAAGAGCAAGAAGGCTAGGCCGCTTGTTCGTGACGCTCTCGTTAAGCAGACGCCTCACGATCGCCTGTCGTCTCAGCCCGGTGTCCCCACGCGCTTAGGATGGGTCGGATACGTCCGAGTTCATGGCGTAACGCCGCAATCAGGACTCGCCGACAAACTCTTCACTGCGAACATCTCTGGTGTGGAGGGAGTGGGAGACATTCGAGTCGAACTGATGGTGGACACAAGAGTCACGCTTCCGCTCAGTTTCGACCCGCCCACGGCGGTGCACGTGATCGGACAGCCGGCGCCCGCGCCACGTATGGGGGAAACTCTCCGCGAAGACGATCCCGTCGGATCGTGGATTCGTGTCTCCGTTTCGAAGGAGTATGCAGTCAGCGCGTCGACGGAGCAGAGTTCCGCCGTAGGAGGGTCGCCGACGACGGACTCCAACAGCGAATTCTGGCGTTTGGTGGGGGAGGACTTCGAGAGGATTGGGCCGTTCCTAGCCTGGTATGCCGTTCGGGACTTCGCCGCTAACTATCCACACCTTCGCAGGACGGGCTTAATTGTCTGGCAGGGAGACGCGTCTGCACCCTCCATCAAGGTCGACGCGCGCTTGCGCAGCATCCCACCTGGAACAATCACGGCGGGAGATCTCGTCAGTGTCGTCAACCGCCTAGCGAGAGTAGTCCCCCCAAACATTCCTGAATCCTCGATCCGCCCACTCGCCGTCGCAGCGCATTGGTTGTTAACCGGGAGTGCCCAACCCGAGGGTTCAATCGAGCGCTTCACGACCCACTACCTAGCCCTGGAAGCCATCTGCAAAGCGCGAACAATTGATGTCTCTGCGGCGCGCACGAGGGCTCGAGATCGATTGGACGAGATTGTGGGGGACCTGCCGAACGACGCTGCGAAAGAGGAATTGATTTCTTACCTCAAGGCGGCGAAGGAAAGGCTTGGTGAGCCGCCTATGCTTCAGCGATTTCGAGAACTCGCAGAACGACTCTCCCCTGGGACGGCTGAGGCGGACCTACGAGCATTCAAGCATCTGAAGGATGTTAGGAATTCCATTCTTCATGGCGACATCACCGTCGTCCCGTCGCATTTCAAGAGCACACCTGTAGAGTCCACGCTTCGCGAGCTCTGCGTTCGCTATCTCCAGTTAGTTCTGGATGACGTTTCGGCGGACGCTCGATGCGAAGTGGTTGCCGTCAACGACGAGCGCGGGGCATCCCAGACGTGAGCAGTTGCGACACTGAGAGTCGCACTCTCACTTATCCCGCTCTCCAGCGGCTCGTACAGCGCAACTTCTCGTGCGCGACGTGGGGGGAGCTCCGCACGCTTGAGCGGCAGATCGCGACGCTCTATGCGGCGACGCCAGCGCCGCGGGCGGCCAACCATGATGAGCTGCAGTGGCTCCGGAGCGCGGCGCGAGTGCGGCGGGAGACAGTGAGTGGATGAGTCATCATAGTCTGAAGAAGTTGCAGCTGTGACCGTGACTCCCGCTGAACTCTTTGTTTGGGCGCTGCTCTTGGGAGCCGTTCTTGCCGTCCTGGCCTTCCTGTTCGCCATTTTTGTGATGCTGCCTGTCGCAATGGGAGCGGTTTTGCTTGAGAGCCAGGGGAATACGGATCACGCCGGATGGGAAGCGTGGCTCGCCGGCATCGCGATCATGCTGGTAGTTCTATTCGCTGTCTTCCTGCTTGTGGGCTTCGTCCGCTTCAGCTGGCTTTTGTGGGGAAATCTCACTGGATGAGCACCGCGACTTCGGCGAAGCGGGCGGCGAACGACGAGCAGATTCAGTGGCTCAGGAGCGCGGAGCGCGCCCGTCGCGCGATCGTTTCTCGAGACTGGAGGCGCGGGCGCCCGGGAGGCGCGTGACGAATTGACCAGGGATTGAACATGGAGTATTTGCCCAGACTGATCGGTGCGCTCTTGCCCGCGTAGGCGTTGTCGCGAGCGCTACGATATCTGCGTCGGCCGCGGCTGGCGGAGGACCATCTGTTTGAAGTCTCGCATCTCGTGGCCGCCACTATCGTGGTGGTAATAGCAGCTTACGGGAACGCTGACCTAGGGACACCGCGATTCCTGTACAGCGCGAGCATTCATCCACCCGCGTAGATAATTTGGTGCGCGTTCGATCGGTGGCGCGGCTCCCGAGTTCCTGCGGAATCGCCAAGCATCGCGCGAGAACAAACGGCAGATGGTCCGCCAACTCCTGGCGAATGGTGGTGGGGCGCCACCTGCGATCACCGCGGTGCGTTCACGCCCACGACGTACGACAACGGGCACGGGAACAAGCGAATGCAGTTTCGCGAGGTGGAGCAGCGTCTAGAGTGTTCGGCATGCGGCCGGTCGTCAGCGTTTCCGCCCCATCGCACCCATTCCGAGCAACTATGAAACACACCCGTCGCGAGGCTCGCGCGCCGTGCAGCTAGTTGTTGTCACGGGTGCGCGTGGCGTTGATTCGCGCCGCACCCTGCGACGGTGCGTGAGTCCAAGCAAATGCCAGAGTGCGGCATTCCGTCGACACTTGCGTGCGCAAGTTCTGTGTTCACATTAAAGTGAACGGATGCCGACGCCGATAACTGAGCATGACCTTCTCGCACCGCAGGGGGACTGGGGAAGCTGCGAAGTGCGCTACTGGTGCGAGGTCGAGGACGGAGGCGGAATCGTCTCCCGAGCGCGCGAGCATGCGCAGCTACGGAAGGGCGCGGAGGGGCAACTGCGCTCGCGCGCGATGTCGTTGTCTCAGTCTAAGCACCGACGTCACCACTCAGACACGCTCGGGCACTGGCTTCACGGTGAATTTGGCGACCTGTACGTGCTGAAGACGAGCAAGGACCGTTTCGCTGCGTTCTTACACGGCTCCACGTTCTACATCGTGGTCGGATTCACGAAGAAGGGCAAGAAGGCACAGACGAAGGACTACAGGGACGCGTTGCGACTCGCGATCGTGGCGCGCTCACATCTCGAAGGGGGTACATGAGGTTTGTTGAATGTCCGGCTACCCACATCAAGACCAACTGGGTGACCGACACAAGCGCGTCGATCGATGAGCAGAAGTCGTACGCGGCGGCACGCGTGCGGGACATCCTCTTCGAGGCGATAGCGGAAGCGATGGAGCGAGGCAATGTGAAGCGGGCGGATCTCGCGAAGCGGCTCGGTACAACCCGGAGCGCCATTACGCGCCTGCTGGATTCTGAAAACCCCACGATCAAGACGATCGGCGAAGCGCTCTGGGCGTGCGACGCAGAGTTGAGCGACGTCGAGCTGAAAACATTCGGCGAGACGTTCTGCAGGAACGAGGACATTCGCACGACGTTCGTTGTCTCCACCTCGGCATCGGCGCAGATCCTGATACCTGAATTGGAGCAAGATCCGGAATTCGACCTCGACGCTTATGCCGTGGTCACAGCTGGCGCCACTGCTGCATGATGGACACGACCAAGCCGCCTGGCATTACGATCGCGCAGATTTACGCGGAGCACGTCGAGTTCTCACATCGCGACGATGCGCTCAACTTGCCGCATGAAACTCGCGTGCCTGCAGGCGAGATCGAGATGGAGGTCGGGATCTTCACGTCGAAAGACTCGCCGAACTCGGCGGCGCTTCGTCTCACCGTGCGCTCGAAGGCGGTACCCGATGCGTTGTATCGCTTTCGCATACAGCTTATTGGCGTCGTGATGGCCACGCCGGGACAAGAAAACTTGCCACCGGTAGAGTACGTGACGACGCATGGTGCGACCATGCTGTTTCCGTTCGCGCGGGAGCTGCTCGCGAATCTAACCATGCGGGGGAAGTTCGGTCCGATTTGGCTAACGCCTACGAACTTCTTGGCTGCGGCGCAGCAAGATGCTGAGCGCAAACGTTTGGTAGCTGCTGCCGACTAACAACCGTAGGCAGCCCGCGTCACAGGAGCAGCCGCGCGCTCCGCACCACGTGCTCGATGGCGACGCAGAAGTTGTTCGCCCTCTCGAGCACGAGCCACACCGGGGATCCCGCCGGGAGGTAGGCGAGGACCGTCGTCATGAGCGCCGCCTCGAAGGCGACCGCAAAGCGAGGCTTCGCGGCATTCCGCGAATAGGTGCCCGTGATGCTCCCGATCGTGGTCGTGCCCTCCGGCGTCGCGGACCAGCAGGCCGTAATCTCGGCGCCGTCGTAGATGAGCGGGACACTGGTCGGGAGCTCTTACCCGCTGATTTCCTCGACGAGGATGCCCGCGTCGTTGGCGCTGCCGATCGGGATGGGAAACGGCGTGTTCGGCGACATGGGTCTCCAGGTGAAGCGCCAGCAGTATCCGGCCGTGCGCACCGTGATGCGCCAGGCGGTCGGGGTCGACGAAGCGATGTCGGTGGCAGTTCCGCTGGGGGCCGAGATCGAGGAGCGCACCGGTGATGTCGACGGCCCTCGTGGCGGCTGCTGCGGGCGCGAAGATTCCGATGGTAGGGAGCGCGCTGGACGCGAGTCGAGCGCTGCCGCCCGACGCACTCGCCGCCGGCGCCGAGATCGTGACGGTGACCAGGGCGTCGGATGCCGCGGCCGCGCCCGCGGCGCCTGCCGCGGGCGCAGCTGCGCGCCGGGATTTCGTGTGTTCGATCTGTCCGTCAGCCGCAACGCGCGCGTGCCCGTGGCCGTTGCGCCGGACAGCGAGCGCGCGCTACGCTTCACCGATCCCTCGCCGAGCGGCCGCGATGTCCCGCCCCCCGTATTTCCTCGTCGTCGATGACGAGCGCCAGATCCGGCGCGCGGTGGCGCACCTGCTCGAGTCGCTCGACGGCACCATTCGTGAAGCCGAGAGCGGGCGTGAGGCGCTGACCCAGGCAGCGGCGCAACCGCCCGCGCTCGTGATTCTCGACCTCGGGCTCCCGGACATGGACGGCACCGACGTGTGCCGTGAGCTGCGGAGCTGGTCCGACGCGCCGATCCTCGTCCTCACGGCGCGTCACGATGACCAGTCCACCTGCGACGCGCTCGACGCTGGCGCGGACGACTTCGTGAGCAAGCCGTTCTCTCCCGACGCGCTCCTCGCCCGCGTGCGTGCGCTCCTCCGCCGCGCGTCGAGGGGCGCTGCGACGGAAGCTGCGCGTCCGACGATCAAGGCGGGCGAAATCATGATCGACCTCGCCGCCCGGACGGTAGAACGTCGCGGCGAGCGCATTCACCTCACCCCGACCGAGTTCGACCTGCTCGCCACGCTTGCCCGGAACGCCGGTCGTGTGATGACACACGCGCAACTCTTCCACGAGGTCTGGAAGGGGCGCGTCTATGGCGACGCACAAGCACACCTCCGCGTGCACGTAGCGCACCTGCGCCGAAAGATCGAGGATGACCCAGTCCGTCCGCAGCACCTGCAGACGGAACTTGGTGTCGGCTACCGCTTCGTCCTCGACTGAGGAACACACCCGGTGGGCGCAACGTCGGACCGAAGAGGCACCTCGCCGCAGCAATCGACGCATCCATCGCGGCGGCACTCGCCGCCTCCTGCACGCACCACCTCACGCGCATCGTCCGACACTAACGAAGTGCGGCGTTCGGCACGCTCGGCGATGGCGCTCCCTATGCGCAGCGCGGCTCACCGTCGCCCTCGAGCCGTCATCTGGCCAATCGTGCTGGGCGCAGTGATCGCCGCGCTGATTCCGTGGCGCGACTCGCTGGACAAGGCGCACATCACGCTCGCGCTCCTTCTCGTAGTCCTCGTCGCCGCCGCCGACGGCGGCCGGCTCCTCGGCCTCGCATCGGCGTCACTCGCCTTTCTGGGGTTCAACTGGTTCTTCCTCCCGCCCTACGGGACGTTCGCGCTCGCCGACCCGTTGGACTGGTTCATCCTCTTCGCCTTTCTGGGCACGAGCGTGGTGGCATCGCACCTCTTCCACCGCGTACAGCGCGAGGCCGAGGAAGCGCAGGAACGAACCGCAGAAATCACGACGCTTGCCACGCTTGGCGCAGACGCCATGACCGCGCCGCGTGCCGAGGGGGCATTGTATGCGGTGGCGCAAACGGCGCGCGAGGCACTCGGTATTCCGACCTGCCGGGTACACGTGCTCCGCGACGGCGATGACCGTCAATCGGGGACGCTGCACTCGACGACGGCGTCGGCAGCGACGACGAGCGCGAACGACGCGTCCGCGCCCCTCGGCATGGACATCGAGCCCGTGTGGCTCGCGCTGGAGCGTGGGGCGCGCGTGGCTGTACTGGATGGCGGGGTGGTGCGGGTGATTGGCGACGAGGCGGCATCGCTGGAGCAGGCGATGCAGGGCGAGCGGCCGCTGCGCCTCCTGCTTCCTCTGCACGTTGGTGCCGTCTCGATTGGCGTCCTCGACGCGGAGGACCCGAATGGACTCGCGCTGGCCACGCCGCGCGAACGCCTACTGGAGGCGCTCGCCTACTATGCGGCGTTAGGCTGTGAGCGCGCGCGCGGCGAGCGCACCACCGAACGCTTCGAGTCGCTGCGAGAAGCCGAGCGCATGCGCACGGCGGTGCTGGCCTCGGTGTCGCACGATCTGCGCACCCCACTCACCACGATCAAGGCGCTCGCGCACGAACTGGGATCGCTGGGCGACGAGCGCTCCGAGATCATCGAGCAGGAGGCCGACCGACTCAACGCGTTTGTCGCCGACATGCTGGACATGTCCCGGCTGGCGAGCGGGCGTTTTCCCCTGACGATCGCCGTCATCCCCGTCGACGAACTGGTTGCTGTCGCGTTGCAGCAAGTAGAAGGAAGCTATGGCGCCCGTCCGATTCGGGTACAGCTGCCGAACGACGACGCATTTCCCCTCGCACGTTTCGACCTGACGCATTCCGCACGAATTCTCGTGAACCTGCTCGACAACGCGCGCAAATACTCCCCGAGCGACACGCCGGTAGACCTGACGGTGCGTCGCGAGGGCGCCATGATGCGCATCATCGTTGCCGATCGAGGCCCGGGCGTCCCGCCTGACGAGTCGGAGCGCATGTTCGAAGCGCTCTACCGGCCGGTGTCGGCCCGCCCCGACGTGGGGAGTGCCGGACTCGGCCTGGCGATCGCCCGCGGGTTGGCCGAGGCGCAGGGAGGGACGGTGACCTACGCCGCGCGCGAAGGGGGTGGGAGCGAGTTTGCGCTGTCGCTGCCGTGCGCCGCGTTGGCCGACATCGAGCACGACATCGCGGGGTGAGCGTCGACGGGCGGAGAGAGTCTCCGACTCCGCGCGAACCCGCCCAGCAGCCCAAGACCTTCACGCGACCTTAACGCCCCTCACCGGGGTGTTTGTGCGCTCTTCATCCCCCGATCGACAACATCACTCCGAACGGCGCGTCGCCGTCTCGGCGCTCCTGCGAATCGAGACGCGGTGAGCGCCCCCGCCTTTCGGAGGCAGTGTGCTCGACCTGGTGTACGTGCTCCTCACCATCGCCTTCTTCGCGCTCATGCTGTGGTACGTAACCGGCTGCGCGCGGTTGGGGCGTTCCGGCGCCGACCACGACGAGGAGCGCCAACCATGACGCCCGAATCGATACTCGGCCTGCTGGTGTGCATCGCGATCCTCGTGTACCTGCTGTACACGCTGCTGCGGCCGGAGAAGTTCTGACAATGACTACCAACGGTTGGTTGCAGATTGCATTCTTCGCGACGTGCGTCCTGCTCGTCGCCAAGCCGCTGGGGATCTATCTCGTGCGGGTCTACGATGGCTCGCTGCGCTGGCTCGCCCCGATCGAGCGCGCCATCTATCGCGTCGCCGGCATCGACGCCGAGGAGGATCAGCATTGGACGCGCTATGCGGCAGGGATGCTCCTGTTCAGCGCCGCGTCGATGCTGTTCACGTACGTCGCGCTGCGCCTGCAGGGGGTGCTGCCGCTCAATCCGCAGGGATTGCCGGCAGTCCCCGCTCGTCAGGCGTTCGAAACCGCGGCGTCCTTCACCACCAACACCAACTGGCAGTCGTATGGCGGCGAGTCGACGATGTCGTACCTGTCGCAGATGACGCAGCTGGCCTTCCACAATTTCGTGTCGGCGGCGGTCGGCATGGGCGTCGCGGTCGCGCTGGTGCGCGGCATCTCGCGCCGCAGCGCGGGACGGCTGGGCAACTTCTGGGTCGATACGGTACGCGGAACGCTCTACATCCTGCTTCCGTTGTCGCTGCTCTTCGCATTGCTGCTGGTGCAACAGGGGGCGATCCAGACGTTCCGCCCGTACGTCGAGCTCACGACGCTCGAAGGCGCGAAGCAGGTGCTGGCGATGGGGCCCGTGGCGAGCCAGGAAGCGATCAAGCAGCTCGGGACCAACGGCGGAGGATTCTTCAACGCCAACTCGGCGCATCCCTTCGAGAACCCGACGCCGTGGACCAACTTCTGGCAGATGTTCACGATCTTCATGATCCCGTCGGCGATGACGTACATGCTGGGGCGGATGGTGAAGAACCAGCGTCATGGCTGGGCGGTGTGGGGGGCGATGTTCGTGCTCTTCGCTGCCGGCGTGACGACGGCATACTGGGCCGAGGCGCGCGGAAACCCGATCCACGCGGCGCGTGGACTCGACCTGGCGACGACCGAGACCAATCCGGGCGGCAACATGGAGGGGAAGGAGGTCCGGTTCGGCATCGCCAACTCCGCGCTGTTTGCGACGGTCACGACCGATGCGTCGTGCGGGGCGGTGAACTCGATGCACGATTCGTTCACGCCGTTAGGCGGGTTGGTCCCCCTGTTGAACATTCAGCTTGGTGAAGTCGTGTTCGGCGGCGTGGGCGCCGGCCTGTACGGAATCCTCATGATGGTGGTCCTGACGGTCTTCATCGCCGGACTGATGGTGGGACGCACCCCCGAGTACCTGGGCAAGAAGATCCAGGCGCGCGAGGTGCAGATGGCGATGCTCTACGTCCTGGTCTTCCCGGCGGCAATTCTGGTCACCACCGCGCTCTCCGTCGTTAGTACGTCGGGGCTGGCCGGCCTCAACAACCAGGGGCCGCACGGTTTGTCGGAGATCCTGTACGCCTTTTCCAGCGCGGCGGGCAACAACGGGAGTGCCTTTGCCGGGCTCACCGGCGGTACGACGTACTACAACACCATGCTCGGGATGACCACCCTCATCGGCCGCTTTGCGATGATGGTGCCGATGATCGCGCTGGCCGGCTTCCTGGCCGAGAAGAAGATCGCGCCCGAGTCCACCGGGACGTTCCCGGTGACGTCGCCACTGTTCGTGGCCCTCCTGGTCGGCGTGATCCTGATCGTGTCGGCCCTCACCTTCTTCCCCGCCCTCTCGTTAGGCCCGATCGTCGAGCACCTGCTGATGGGTGCCGGGAGGGTCTTCTAGCATGTCAGTCTCCAGTCGTCCCCTCTTCGATCCGCCCATCGTGAAGCGCGCCGTGCGCGACGCATTCGCCAAGCTGCGCCCCCGCACGATGGTGCGAAACCCGGTCATGTTCGTGGTCTTCGTGGGGAGCATCCTCACGACGCTCGTGCTCGTGCAAGACGTGGTGCGCGGCGAGGGCAACCTCGGTTTCACCGTGCAGCTGGCGATATGGCTCTGGTTCACGGTACTCTTTGCCAACTTTGCCGAAGCGATGGCCGAAGGGCGCGGCAAGGCGCAGGCCGACACACTCCGCGCGTCGCGCGCGCAGACCCGGGCCAAGAAGCTCGACGATCCGCGCGAACGTCATCGGTACTACTTCGTGCCGTCGAACGAGCTGGACCGGGACGACTATGTCGTCTGCGAGCCGGGCGACGTCATTCCGAGTGACGGCGAAGTGGTGGAAGGAGTGGCTTCGGTCGACGAATCCGCCATCACCGGCGAATCGGCGCCGGTCATTCGCGAGTCGGGCGGCGATCGTTCGGCCGTCACCGGAGGGACCAAGGTTCTCTCGGATCACCTGGTCATCCGCATCACGGCCGGGCCAGGGGAGACGTTCCTGGACCGGATGATCGCCCTCGTGGAAGGCGCCTCGCGCCAGAAGACACCCAACGAAATCGCCCTGACGATCCTCCTGTCCGGACTCACCATCGTCTTCCTGTTCGCGGTTGTCACGTTGCAGCCCTTCGCGGTCTACTCGGGGACGTCGGTGTCGACACCGGTGCTGGTGGCGCTCCTCGTCTGCCTGATCCCGACCACCATCGGAGGGCTGCTATCGGCCATTGGGATCGCGGGGATGGACCGCATGATCCAGCAGAACGTGATCGCGATGAGCGGACGTGCCGTGGAAGCGGCCGGCGACGTGAACACGCTCCTGCTCGACAAGACGGGGACGATCACGTTAGGCAACCGGCAGGCGGTCGCGTTCCACCCGATGCCGGGAGTGGAAGAGACGTACCTCGCCGACCGCGCGCAGTTTGCCTCGCTGGCCGACGAGACCCCCGAGGGACGGAGCATCGTGGTGCTGGCCAAGTCGAAGTACGGCATTCGGGCACGCACCATCGAGGACGAATCGCATGTGCGCACCGTCTTCGTCCCGTTCTCGGCGAGTACGCGCATGAGCGGGGTGGACACGCCGACGGCGGAGCTGCGAAAGGGGGCCGGCGACACCGTGAGTCGCTGGGTGCAGGCGCATGGAGGCAATGGGTCGGCAGAGCTGCGCCCCCTGGTGGAACGCATCGCCCGCGAAGGAGGGACCCCCCTCGTCGTCGCCGAGCGATCGATTTCGTCAGCTGCAACGCCGAACGGCGGCGTCGCGAGGGTCCTCGGGGTCATCTACCTCAAGGATGTCGTGAAGGGGGGGATGCGCGAGCGCTTCCAGCGCCTGCGCGCCATGGGAATTCGCACCGTCATGATCACGGGAGACAATCCACTTACCGCCGCAGCTATCGCGCAGGAGGCGGGGGTCGACGATTTCCTGGCCGAGGCGAAGCCTGAAGACAAGATGGCGCTGATCAAACGCGAGCAGTCCGGCGGCAAGCTCGTCGCCATGACCGGCGACGGGACGAACGATGCCCCGGCCCTCGCGCAGGCCGACGTCGGCGTGGCCATGAGCAGTGGAACCCAGGCGGCCAAAGAAGCTGGCAACATGATCGACCTGGACTCCAACCCGACGAAGCTGATCGAGGTGGTCGAGATCGGGAAACAGCTCCTCATGACGCGCGGCGCGCTGACCACCTTCTCGATCGCCAACGACGTCGCCAAGTACTTCGCGATCATCCCGGCCATGTTCCTGACGGCGTATCCGGCGCTCGGTGCGCTCAACGTGATGCGGCTGCACTCGAGCGCCTCGGCCATCCTCGCCAGCGTGATCTTCAACGCGCTCGTGATCATCGCGCTCATTCCGCTGGCATTGCGCGGCGTGCGGTATCGTCCGGCGGCGGCGTCGACGATCCTGCGCAACAACCTCTTCGTCTACGGCGTCGGCGGGCTCCTGGTACCATTCGCAGGGATCAAGCTCATCGACATGGCGCTTGTCATTCTTCATCTGGTCTAGTCCCATGTCCATGCTTCGCAAACAGGTTCGACCCGCGATTCTGCTCACGCTGGTCCTGTGCGTGGTGACCGGCGTGGTGTATCCCGGGATCGTCACCGCCCTCGCCCAGCTGCTCTTCCCGAACCAGGCCAACGGATCGCTGGTCACGGTGAACGGGCGCGTGGTGGGTAGTGCGCTCATCGGCCAAGCGTTCACACAGGATCGGTATTTTCACCCGCGCGCGTCGGCGGCTGGGAGCGGGTACGATGGTGCGGCGTCGGGAGGGACCAACAAGGGGCCAACCGATGCCCGGCTGGCCGATACACTCATCGCCCAGGCAGCGGACGAGGCGGTGCGCTCGGATGGCGCAGTGAAGGGTCACATCCCGACCGACATGGCCACGCGCTCGGCCTCGGGACTCGATCCGCACATCTCGCCGGCAAACGCTGCGTTGCAGGTGGCGCGCGTGGCGAGAGCGCGTGGTGTAGACAGCGCCGCGGTTCGCGCGCTGGTCGATCGGCACGTTGAAGGGCGTCAGTTCGGCTTCTTCGGCGAGCCGCGAGTCAACGTGCTGCTGCTGAACATCGCCCTCGACTCGGCGTTCACGCGCCCGGCAGGAGCGACGAAGTTATGATGCCGACAATCTGGCCCGCGTTCATGCGCACGTTCATGCGCACGTTCATGCGCACGTTCAAGCGCACATTCATGCGCGCCTTCATGCCCGCGGGCATGTCGAAGTTCATGCCGAAGCTCTTGCCGGTGTTCTCGCTGGCGATCGTTGTACTGCGCGGCACACCGGCCGGTGCGCAAGCCTCTGCCGATACGGCCGTGACCGTGAAGTTCGGCGCCTTCGTCGACGGCTACTACGCCTACGACTTCAACCGACCGCCCACGATCGACCGTGCCTTCACCACACAGCCGGCCCGGCATAACGAGTTCAACGTCAACCTTGCCCACGTCGAGGCGGTGCTGAGCGGCGAGAAAGTCCGCGGGCGACTGGCAGTGCAGTTCGGCACGTCGGTGCAGTCCAACTACGCCGGTGAACCGCGCGTCGGCGCGTACAGCGGTGGCGACGTCTCCCGCTTCATCCAGGAAGCGGTGGTCGGCGTGAAGTTGTCGCCCACGCTCTGGATCGATGGAGGAATCTTCCTCTCCCACATCGGCAGCGAGTCGTGGATCTCGCGTGACAACCTCACGTACACCCGTTCGCTGATCGCCGAGTTCTCACCGTACTATCAGTCCGGCGTCAAGCTCACGTGGCAGGCTACCCCTTCGTTGTCGGCGCAGCTCGATGTGGTCAACGGATGGCAGAACGTCTCGGAGACCAACAGCAGCAAGGCGGTCGGCGCACGACTCGACTGGACGGCATCGCCGAAGGTGACGCTTTCGGCGTACAATCTGATCGGCAACGAGGCGCCCGACACCGCCGACGCGCAACTCCGCATCTTCCAGGGAGCGAGTGTAAGAGTCGTGCCGACCGAGAAGCTGACGCTCGTGGGATCGTTCGACTTCGGCTTTCAGGACTTGGTAGGCGAAACGGGGCGCTGGTACGGCACATCGATCATTGCGCATGTGAAGGCGACCTTGCGCACTGCCCTGGTGGCGCGCGTGGAGCGGTATGCAGATCCCAAGCAGGTCATCGTCGTGACGGGCGGGCCCCACGCATTCAGGGCCAACGGCGCGTCGGTCGGCATCGACGTGACGCCGGCTCCTCGCGTGTTGTGGCGCTCCGAGCTTCGCACGATGGCTGGACCCGATGCGGTCTTCCCCGGGCGCGACGGCGGGAAGAATGGCGATACCTGCCTCGTGTCCTCCCTCGCGCTCACGTTCTAGCGCACACGCGCGTGACCAACCCGCTCGACCACGACACCACCGGCTTTTTCGAGATCGTCCGCCGCCGCGAACGCGGGAAGCTCAAGGTGTACGTGGGCTCGGCGGCGGGGACGGGGAAGACGTTCAGGATGCTGCAGGAGGCGCACGATCTCCGGCGGCGCGGCGTGGACGTGGTGGTCGGCTTTGTCGAGACGCACGGGCGTGGCGACACCGAAGCACAGATTCGCGACCTCGAAGTGGTGCCGAGGAAGCCGATCGCGTATCGCAACGTCACGCTCGAAGAAATGGATCTCGACGCCATCATTTCCAGGCGCCCGCAAGTGGTGCTTGTGGACGAGTTGGCGCACACCAACGTCCCGGGGTCGCGGCACCGCAAGCGCTGGGAGGACGTCCTCGAACTCCTCGACGAGGGGATCAACGTCATTTCGGCCGTGAACGTGCAGCACTTGGAATCGCTGAACGACGTGATCCAGCGCACGTTAGGCGTGACGGTGCGTGAGACGGTCCCCGACTGGGTCCTTGCCGGCGCCGACCAGGTCATCAACCTCGACATATCCGCCGAGGACCTTCGCCAGCGCCTACGCGAGGGGAAGATCTACGCTCCCGAGAAGGTCGCCTCGGCGCTCGCGAACTTCTTCACCGACGAGAACCTGACGACGCTGCGTGAACTGGCGTTGCGCGAGGTGGCCAGCTCGGTCGATCGCGTACGCGAAGAGATCGTGCGGCGCGAGGAAAAGGGGAGTGCCGAACGTCAGACGGTCGACCGCATTCTCGTCGCCATGTCCAGCAGCCCGACATACACCGCACGCCTCCTGCGCCGCGCGAGCCGGATCGCCGGTCGCCTCAACACGGACTGGTATTGCGTATGGGTGCAGACCCCCGACGAGAGCGCCGAACGCATCGACAGCGCCGTGCAACGCAAGCTCGTGGACAACATCCAGATGGCGCAGACGCTCGGCGCCGAGGTGGTGAAGCTGCAGGGCGAGGACGTCGCCGCTGCGATCATCCGCTTTGCCCGCGAACGCGGCGTGACGCTGGCGCTGGTTGGGCAGAGTCGGCGCTCGTGGTGGCATCGGCTGCGCCACCACTCCGTGGTCAAGCGTCTGATCGACAACACGGAGGGGCTCGACGTGCTCGTCGTCTCCCTCGATGACACAACCGGAGGCGAGCGCCCAACGAGCGCCGACGCATAGTGCGCATAGGCCAACGACTATTCCTGGCGGTACTCCCCGCCATCATCGGGCTGCTGAGCGTCACCGCGCTCGTCTACTGGGGCGAGTATGCTCGGCAGGCGCCCGAATGGTTCGTCGCGGCGGCCGTGGTGGCGGCGCTGGGCTCGGCGGTGCTGGCGTGGCGAAACACCCGCTACGTCGCGCAGCGCGTCGAGCAGCTGGCGGCGCGCCGCGGAGACCGTGAGGAAAGTGCAGTATCGTTCCAGCGGGCTTCGGCTCTCCTCGGGATGGCGTTCGATCCGCAGGGTTCGCGCGATCACGGGTTCGATGAACTGGATCGCATCGAGCTGCTCGTGGACCGTTTGACCGATGCGCTGGCGCAATCGCGAACCGCGCAAGCGGCGCTGGGCGAGTTGCTCGCCGATCGGCAGCGGGAGTACGAGACGCTGGTCGCCAACGCCGTGGAGCGCGCGATTCAGCAGCTGGAGGAGGTGCGACTGCCGTTGCACATCCTCCTGGAGAACCGATTCGGGGAGCTCAATGAGAATCAGGAAGAGATGATCGGCGCTGCGCGCAATGCCGCCGAGTCCGTCGACGCCGCACTGCTCCGGCTGCGCGACGTCGTGCGGCTCGACCTGGGCGAGGTAGCGTTGCGCGAGGAGCGGGTGCGCCTGCAGGACCTGGTGCGAGCGATACTCCCTCCCTTCACGTCGGAAGCTGCCCGTCGGGACGTGTCGGTGAATGCGGATCTCTCGCCGACGCTTCCGCCGTTCGTCGCTGATCGCGGGCGCCTGCAGGAGGCGCTGTCGGCGATCCTGCACGAGGTCCTGCGTCAGGCGCCGGACGGCGCGACGCTCTCGCTCGAGGGGGAGCACGACCGCCGTGAGCTCCGCCTGGTGATTCGCGGTGGAGGCGTACCGGTCCGCGGGCAACAGTTCACGTACGCCGAGCGGCTGGTTCGAGCGCACGCCGGAAGCGTCGAAGCACTGGAAGGACGCACCGTGGTGCACATCCCGTTAGGCACATCGCCCGGCATCGTTCGCGAGATGCCGGCCACGCGCTAGAGGTGGTGCCGAGCCCAGCGCACGCCTCAGGTCTGAAGGTGCGGCGTTTCCGAGCGCGCGGCGTGCCCGCCGCGAGAGGCGCATCGTGCATCGGCGCTCGGCTATCGCGCGCGGGAGTGCCACTCAGACGCGTGTCAACGAAACAACGCCATCGACTTGCCGATGACCTGCGCGACGCCCCACGCCGCGGGAATCCCGACGAAGAGCCAGCTCACCACGAGTTTCCACGTCGCGTCGCGCCCCGATGGCGTGCTTGCACCTGTCGGCTCGGCCTCGTGCCCCGTTGGGATCGTCATGTCATCCGTCCCCGCTCGCTCGACGACGAGGTGATCGGCACCACTCCAGCCGCCCGATGCGCCTCCTGATGCTCGGGCGCGACCGGTCCCACGAACCAGTTCGCCGCAAAGCCCACGACCAGCAGCGCCGCCATCACGTACATCGTCACCGAGTACGCATCGCGTGCCGCCACCCCGTGATCGATCTGGTACTCGCGCAGGTAGTTCACCAGGACCGGCCCTGCCACGCCAGCGAGCGACCACGCCGTAAGCAATCGCCCGTGGATCGCCCCTACATGCATCGTGCCGAATTCATCGCGCAGGTAGGCGGGGATCGTCGCGAAACCGCCGCCGTACATGCTCATGATGACTGCGTAGAACGCGACGAAGAGTACCACCTGCCCCGCTCGTCCGGTCGACGGCACGCTGGCATACAGCACCGCGCCGAGGGCGAAGTAAACCATGTACGTGCGTTTTCGCCCGATGTGATCCGACAGCGACGACCAGCCGAACCGCCCCACCATGTTGGCCAGCGAGAGGAGCCCGACGAAGCCCGCCGCGGCACTCGCGCTGATCGTTCCGGGGAACATCTCCTGGATCATCGGCGACGCCTGCCCCAGCACGCCGATGCCGGCGGTCACGTTGAGGAGGAGCACGGTCCACAGCAGCCAGAATTGCGGGGTGCGGATCGCCTGGTCCACGTGCACGTCACCGCCAGCTGCAACCGCGCGTCGAGTCGCTGTGCCTGCCGCGCCACTCGGCGACCACCCCGGCGCTGGAAGGCGCACGGTGAAGACGCCGAAGAGCATGAAGGCGAAGTAGGCAACGCCCATCACCACGAACGTCTCCGCGACGCCGAGCGACGACGCCGACTTGAAGCGCTCCATCAGCGCCACCGCGAGCGGCGAGCCGATCATCGCTCCGCCGCCGAATCCCATGATCGCCAACCCGGTCGCCATCCCCGGACGATCCGGAAACCACTTGATAAGCGTCGACACGGGAGAGATGTAGCCGAGCCCAAGGCCGATCCCGCCGATGACGCCGTAACCGAGCATCACGATCCAGAAGGCGTGCAGCTGCACGCCGACAGCTGCAACAACGAAGCCCCCGCCGAAGCAGCACGCCGCGGCGAACATCGCCTTGCGCGGCCCCGCCTGTTCGAGCCAACGCCCGAAGGTGAAGGCCGAGAGGCCGAGGCAGACGATCGCAATCGAGAAGATCCAGCCGATCGTCGTCAGCTTCCAGTCATCGGGAGCCGACTCCGTGAGCCCGCGCAGGCGCGACAGCGGGAGGTTGAAGACGCTGAACGCGTACGCCTGCCCGATGGAGAGATGGATCGCCAGCGCCGCCGGCGGGACGCGCCAGCGATTGAACCCGGGCGGGGCGATGGAGTGGTCGCGGTCGAGGAACGAAAGCAGCGCCATGATGCGGGATGCGAGTGCGGGTACCAGCCCGGCCGAGCGCCAATTTCCCCCGCGACGCAGTACCCCGAAAGGGGAGCGCCCTACTACCAACACCCCTGCCGACCCGTTATCGTACCGTTCCTTCGTTCGGCTCGCCGACGAAGCGCACGGTCGCGTAGCTCAGCTGGTTAGAGCGCTGGTCTCACATACCAGAGGTCCGGGGTTCGAGTCCCTGCGCGACCACTCCATATGCACGATCGCCCCCCGAGTACTCGGGGGGCGATCGTCGTTTCTGCGCCTCGCGGCGAGCCGGAGATCCTCGTCGACCATCATCTTCACGAGGCCATCGAAGGTCACCGTAGGAGTCCACCCGAGCTTCTGCCGCGCCTTCGAGGGGTCGCCGAGGAGGTGATCCACCTCCGACGGGCGCAGGTAGCGCTCGTCCATCGTGACGTAGCGCTCCCACTCCAAATTCACGTGCCCGAATGCCGCCTGCACGAATTCGCGCACGGAGTGCGACTCACCGGTGGCGACGACGTAGTCGTCGGGCCAGGGCTGCTGCAGCATGCGCCACATCGCATCGACGTAGTCGCCGGCGAAGCCCCAATCGCGCCTTGCTTCGAGGTTGCCTAACGCCAACGTCTTCTGCGTCCCCACGGCGATGCGGGCGACGGCCATCGAGATCTTGCGCGTGACGAACGACTCGCCGCGCCGCGGTGACTCGTGGTTGAACAAGATCCCGTTGCAGCAGAACATTCCGAACGCTTCGCGATGATTCACGGCGTACCAGTGCGCCGCCAGCTTGCTGACCGCGTACGGAGAGCGCGGATGGAACGGCGTGGTCTCGAGCTGCGGCGGCGCTGCGGCACCGAACATCTCCGACGAGCCGGCCTGGTAGAACTTGACGGTGCGCCCAGTGCGCTCGATGTGCTCGCGCACCGCCTCGAGGAAGCGCAGCGTCCCGGTCGCGACGATGTCGGCGGTATACTCCGGCTGGTCGAACGAGACACGCACGTGCGATTGCGCTGCGAGGTTGTAGACCTCGTCGGGCTTCGTCTGTTCGATCACGCGACGCAGCGACGACCCGTCGGCCATGTCGGCGTAATGCAGCTGCAACCGTCCCGTGCTGTGCGCCGGTCCGATCGACAGGTGGTCGATGCGCGCGCGATTGAACGTCGACGCGCGACGGACGAGCCCGTGCACGTCGTATCCCTTCCCGACGAGCAATTCGGCCAGGTACGAGCCGTCCTGCCCGGTGATTCCCGAAATGAGTGCTGTTGGCATTCGTGTATGGATGTCAGTTCGTTATGTGGTCAGCGGCTCGCACTCACGGCCGCATCGGAGTCGACGACGACTGCGCCGGCGCGCAGCGCGCGGCCGAGCGCGGGGGCGTCGAGTCGCACTCGCACGTAGAGCCCCTCGTCGGTGTGACGCTGCTCCACCACCTCTCCCGTGCGGTGCAGGTCGGCGAGGAGCTTGCCGTCGGCATGCCCCAATCGAAGTTCGATCAGCGGCTTGAAGCGACGCACTCGCTCGCGTAGCGCTTCTCGCAATGGCTCGAGCCCCCCCGGCGTCACCGACGAGACCATCACCGATTCGGGGAAGAGGTGTCCAACGCGCGTCCCCAGTCCTGCCGCTTCGTCAGGCGGGAGACGGTCGCGCTTGTTGAAGACGTACAGCATCGCCTTCTCGCGCGCGCCGAGATCGGCGACGACGTCGTCCACGACCTCGCGCTGCTCCTCCCACGACGCGTGCGACGCATCGATGACGTGCAGCAGGAGGTCGGCCTCGTGCAGCTCCTCGAGCGTCGCGCGGAACGACGCGACGAGGTGGTGCGGGAGCTTGCGGATGAATCCCACGGTGTCGATGAGGACCATGCGTTGTCCCTCACCCAGATCGACTTCGCGAGACAGCGGATCGAGCGTGGCGAAGAGCCGGTCCTCGACGAAGATGTCGCTGCTCCCCGACATCGCGCGCAACACCGATGACTTTCCCGCGTTGGTGTAGCCGACCAGCGCGGCGCGGAATTCGCCGCGACGACCGTGCCGTTGCACCTCACGGGTGCGCTGCACGTCGGCGAGGCGCTCCTTGAGGATGCGGATCCGATGCCCGATCAGGCGTCGGTCGGTTTCCAGCTGCGTCTCACCAGGGCCGCGCACACCGATACCACCGCGAAACTTCTCGAGGTGGCTCCACATGCGCGTCAGGCGTGGGAGCATGTAATTGAGCTGCGCCAGCTCCACCTGCATCTTCGCCTCACGACTGCGCGCCCGCGTCGCGAAGATGTCGAGGATCAACTCCGCGCGATCCATCACGCGCGTCCCGATCATGTCCTCGATGTTCTTTCCCTGTGAAGGGCTCAGCTCGTCGTCGAAGATGACGAGCGTCGCCTTCGCGTCTTGCACGCGCTCGCGCAGCTCCTCGATCTTCCCCTTCCCCAGGTAGGTGCCGGGGTGCGGACGATCGATCTGTTGCGTGAGGATCCCGACGACCTCCGCGCCGGCGGTGTCGGTCAGGCGCTCGAGTTCCTCGAGATGTTCGTCGACATGATGTCGCGCCGTCGTTCCCTTGCGCGGAGCTCCGACGAGGATGACGCGCTCGACGGGGGGCGTGAGGGAGATTGGTTCTCGGCTAATAGGTATTCCAGGAGCAGGAGTGAGTCACGCGCGGGACGCAGGGCGCGCCGTGCGGCGAACAACAAAAGGAAGGTCGGCGCTCAGGTACCGCACGCACAAGGGCGCGCGCCCAACTCGCGACGCACGCCCGATCCTGATCGTTCGGAAGTAGTAGATCGTTGGTCGACTGTCGGGGGTATCGGGTGACCAGCGCCACGCTTCCCCCCGCGCGCCAGCACGATCCTACTCCCGAGCGTTGCCCTGCTTCGTCGAGAAACGCCCCGTCTGGTCGTACGGACGGGTAAACGTCCCGACAGGCGTCGCCACGGTGAAATCGCCGAGGACGCGATACTGCACCGACCCCATCATGCTCAGGGCGCGCCCGGCCGCGCCGATTCCGCGATACGTGAAGTTGAGCGGGAGGCGCACCTCGTTCGTTTCTCCCTCGTCGACACCGAAACGCGTCGTGTACTCCCCTTCGCCAAACTCGGTGGAATCGACCACGACCTTGTAGGTCACCTTGGTCCCCTCGAGGCGGTACTTGTTGGGATTGTAGACGTCGAGAACGACCTCCAGCGATCCGCCGGTCACACCCAGTGACGTGATGCGCGCGTCCTTGAACGTCACGAGCGGATCCTTGAACGTCGCCCTGGCCAACGATGCGCAGCCGGTGAGCACCAGCGCGATGCCGGCGATTGCAGCTGTCCACCTCCCCTTCATCTCATTCCTCCGTCGGAGGGGCGTCGCTCGCGGCGCCCATGCGTGTCTTGAGCTCGGCCCACCACTGCATCCGCTTCGCAATGTCCTTCTCGAAGCCGAACGCACCGGGTTCGTACAGCACCGTGTCCCGGAGCGCGTCCGGGAGATACTCCTGCGGCGTGTACCCCTCCGGCACGGCGTGGGCGTACTGGTACCCCTTCCCATACCCCAGTTCCTTCATGAGCCGGGTAGGAGCATTCCGGATGTGGAGCGGGACTCCTTCGGCCGGATACGACCGTGCGAGATCGAGCGCCGACTTCCACGCCTCGTACACGCGATTCGACTTGGGCGCGGTGGCCAGATACACTGCCGCCTCGGCGAGCGCGAGTTCGCCCTCGGGTGAGCCGAGGAGGTGATACATGTCACGCGCCGCCAGCGCGATGGTGAGTGCCTGCGGGTCGGCGAGCCCCACGTCCTCTGCGGCGAACCGGATCGTGCGACGGGCGATGTACATCGGATCCTCGCCGCCGGTGATCATGCGGGCAAGCCAGTACAGTGCCCCCTGCGGATCGCTCCCGCGCAGCGCCTTGTGGTACGCCGAGATGAGGTTGTAGTGCTCCTCTCCCGACTTGTCGTACCGCGCCGTGCGGAGCTGCATCGCCTCGCGCAGCCCGTCGATCGTCAACACGCCGCTCTTCCCCGCGTGCATCGCCGCTGCCTCGAGCACGTTGAACGCGCGCCGTGCATCGCCATCGGCCTCGCGCGCGAGCCAGGCGAGTGCGCCGTCAGCTGCACGAAGGCCGCTCCCGCCGAGTCCGCGATCAGCATCGACGAGCGCGCGCTGCAGCAGCGCCTCGAGTTCGGAAGCCCCTAACGGTTCGAGGACGACGACGCGGGCGCGCGAAAGGAGCGCGCCGTTCAGCTCGAACGATGGGTTCTCCGTCGTCGCGCCGATAAGCGTGACGACGCCGCGCTCGACCGCAGGGAGGAAGGCGTCCTGCTGCGCGCGGTTGAAGCGATGAATCTCGTCGACGAAAAGCACCGTCCCCCTCCCCATCGCCAGCCGCTCCTCCGCCTCGGCGATGATCTCGCGCACGCGAGGCACCCCTTCGGTCACCGCCGAGAACGGGACAAACTCGCGATCGGTGTAGCGGGCGATGAGGAGGCCGAGCGTCGTCTTTCCTGTCCCCGGCGGCCCCCAGAAGATCATCGACGTGACCGTGCCGCGCTCGATGGCGTCGCGGAGCGACTTCCCCGGTCCGAGGAGGTGCCCCTGCCCCACGTACTCCTCCAGCGTTCGCGGGCGCATGCGTGCCGCAAGCGGCTGTGCGGACGGTGGCGGAGCGAACAGCGAGCCCTCCGCGCGCGACGGGCGTCGAGGCGTCACGCGCTCGGCTCGACGCGTCGTTGCAGCCCGAGTCGCTCGGCGGCACTGCGCACGGCAGTGATCGCCGCCGGCGCGTCGGCGAACTCGCCCTGTGCCAGACGCCAGCTCCGCTGGCGCAGACCGCCACGGCGACGCAGCCCCTTCCCCTGCAGGAGGTAGAGCCAGCGATCGGTACGCGCGTACACGAAGATCTCGAGGTTCGCCGTGATCGTGAGCTGGTCGTCCGCACCAACGATCGTGAACTCCACGCCCCCGTTGGTGGAGAGCGTCCCCTTGAGCCTGGCGATCGCGTCGCGTGCGTCGACCAGCGCCTGGTCCTCGCCCTCCCACCACTCCCCGGACCGCAGGTCGCCGATACGGACCTCGACGGCGGGTGGAAGGTGTTCGGCCAGCGCGAGAAAGAGCTCCACGACGCGATCGGCGTTGGCCATGATCATCGCCTCGCAGATGCCGTCGCGCTCGCGGAAGGTGAAGCCATCGCCATCGCCGCGGAAATGTCGGGCGATCGATGCATCGGGGTGGCGGCCGCGAATGAAGACCATCTCGTCAGGCTCCCGTCTGCGACGAGGACCACTCGCGTCCGATGGCGAGGAGGCGCTCCCGGTTGTTCGCCGTAGGTTCCTCGACGACCGCGTCGCGCAGATGGCGGAGCAGCGCACCTAACGACGGCCCCGGTCGCACCAGTCCTTCCTTCATGAGATCCTCGCCATCGACCGCCAGGTCGGCGATCTCCACCGGGTCGCGGTAGGCGATGCGTAATGCCCGGCGATACAGACTCCGTGCAGCGACGCCTGGCGCGCTCTCGTCGCGCCCGTCCAGGGTTCGCCCTCCACCGACCTCGTTCTCCGCAGCGAGGGTCGCGAGCGCGACGCGCAGCGTGTCGGCGACGCGCGTGCGCCCGCAATCCGCCGCCCAGCGCCGCAGTCGCGCATCGCTCGCGGGCGCCGTCCGATCGACGGCCTGGCGCAACGTCTCGCGAATGGTCGATGCGTGCGAAGCCAGTGCGGCGAGCCACTCCACATCGCGATTGCTGAAACGCAGGTCGCGAAGTGCACGAACGACGTCGTCCCGCTCGATGCCGACGAAGAGCGTCGCCAGGCGAATGAGCGCACGCCGACGTTTGAGCCCCGGGTGCGCGATCGTCCCGGGACGCGACACGAAGTCCGCCGCGTGCAATGCCCACGCCGGCTGCGCATCGAGCCGCGCAATCAACACGCGCAGTGCACCGGCGCTGCGCCAGAGCGTGAGCGCGCGACTGGGGAGCGCCACCTGCTCCATCGTCTTCTCCAGTTCCTGCTTGACCCGCTCGCGCGAGAGTCGCGGCAGGAACGGCGCGCTCTCCACGATCGCGCTCCACGTCGCCGGCTCGATGCGAAAACCGAATCGACCGGCGAAGCGAAGGGCGCGCAGCGCGCGCAGGCGATCCTCGACCATGCGGTCGCGCGCCACGCCGACGGCGCGCACCACACCGCGCGCAAGATCCTCCTCCCCGTGATACGGATCGCGCACCTCGCCAGTACGCGGCGAGTAGGCAATCGCGTTCATGGTGAAGTCGCGTCGCGCAAGATCGTCGTCGAGGGACGCGCCGAACTCCACCACCGCGTGGCGCCCGTCGGTCTGTACGTCGCGACGGAACGTGGTGACTTCGTGCAATCGCCCATGGCGATCGAGCACGCCAATCGTCCCGAACTGCTCGCCGACAGGAATCGTCTTCCGGAACGTTCGCTTGACCTCTGTAGGGGTCGCCGATGTGGCGAGGTCCCAGTCGAGGTGCGGGAGGCCGAGCAGCGCGTCCCGCACCGCGCCGCCGACGCACCACGCCTCGAAGCCTGCGCGCTCGAGCGCCTGCGCGATCTCGCGCACCTCGGGGGGCGGATCGAGCAAGACGCTGTGCTCACCGTCGGGGCGCACGTTCTGGGAGACTTTCGTCACGCGTCGAAGACCTGTCGCAGAGCTTCGCCCGTCAGGCCGGCGCCGAGGGCGAGCATCAGGTCGATCCGTGCCTGTTGCGGGCGGCGCGCGCCGGTGAAGATCGCGCCGGCATTCGCCAGTTGGCGTCCACCTCCCTCGTACCCGTACGTCGTCCCCACGCGTCCACGTGGCGCGCGCGACGTGACCACCACCGGAACGCCGTCGGCAAGGCACCGCCCGATCCCTTCGGCCATCGCCGGGGGCACGTTGCCGCGCCCGAGTGCCGCGACCACCACGCCCCGCGCCGTCGTGCGCGACACGTCGAGGAAGCGCGCGTCGGCCCCCGAGTGCGCCATCACGATGTCGACCGGCGTCGCCGGCGCTGGAGGCGCGAGGATCGCTCCAAACGGTGGCAGCGACCGCTGGAACACGACCTCGCCGTCGTCAACCACGCCGATCGGGCCAAGCCCCGGGCTCTCGAACGCGTCGAGCAGGTGCGTGTGCGCCTTGGTGACGTCCAACGCCGAAAAGATTCGCCCATTCAGGAGGAGAAGCGTCCCGAGGCCGCGCGCAGCTTCCGAAGCCGCTACCCGTACCGAGTCGGCGAGGTTGGCCGGCCCGTCCCACGAGAGTTCGCTCGCGTTGCGCATCGCCCCCGTGAAGACGATCGGCTTCTCCGTCGCGATCGAGCGCGTGGCGAGATACGCCGATTCCTCGATCGTGTCCGTTCCGTGGGTGACGACCACGCCATCGATCGCCGGATCCTCGACGAGCGAGAGGAGGTGCGAACGCAGCGCCCACTGCCGCTCGACCGTCATGTGCGGTCCGGGGAAGCGTCCCCACTCCTCGATGCGCAGCGTCGCCACGTGCTCGATCCCGCGCGCCGCGGCGACGATCTCCTCCGCGCCTAACGCCGGAACGGCCCCGCCGATCGATGCGTCGAAGCGCATCGAGATTGTCCCGCCGGTGAAGACGAGCGCGACTACCCGCACAGGACGCTCCCGCCGTTCACGTTCAGGATCTCTCCGGTCACGTGGCGCGCCTCGTCGGCGCAGAGGAAGACGATCGGCGCCGCGATATCCTCCGGCGTCGCGATACGCCCGACCGGGATGCCGGCAGCGACCCGCGCACGCCCTTCCCCAGCGAACGCCCCTTCGCACATCTCGGTGTCGACCCAGCCAGGGGCAACGCTGTTGACCGTGATACCGCGCCGCGCCACTTCGATCGCCACGGACTTCGTGAACGCGATCATCGCCCCTTTCGACGCGGCGTAGTCCGCGTGCATCGATTCGCCGCGCTGCCCCGCCGTGCTGCTGACGAGGACGACGCGCCCGCCATCGGGCATGACACGGAGCGCTGCACGCGTGCTGTAGAACATTCCATCGATGTTCTCGGCGATCGTTCGCCCCCAGCGCGCGTCGGGCATGTCGGACACGGCAACGTCTTCCTCGGGCCAGATCCCGGCGTTCGCCACGAACAGGTCCACCCCGCCCCACGCCTCGCGCACCCTCGCGAACATCGCGTCGACCGAGGCACGCTCCGACAGTTCGGCGGCAATCGCCATCGCCCGGCGCCCGCTCGCTGAGAGTTCGGCGACCATCGCCTCGGCGTCGGCGGTGCGCGAACGATAGTGCACGACCACGTCGGCCCCCGCGCGGGCGAGGAGACGTGACGTGGCGCCACCGATGCCGCGGGAACCGCCGGTGACTAGAGCACGCTTGCCAGAAAGCGAAAACATGTCGGATGAGAACGGGAAGAGTCGTTCAGGCGTCGAGCGCGTTCTCGACGACTTCGCAGATGATGTGCTGCACGCACAGATGAATCTCCTGCGCGCGATCAGTGCGCTCGCTGGGAATCACCAGTGCGAGATCCGAGCGTTCGCGCAGCGCGCCGCCGTCGCGCGCCGAGAGCGACAGGACGGCAACCCCCTTGGCCCGAGCGGAATCCGCGGCGCGCAGCACGTTGGGAGAGTTGCCACTGGTCGAATGAATCACCAGGAGGTCGCCGCGGTTCGCGAGCGCCTCGACCTGGCGGGAGAATATCTCATCGAAGCCGAAGTCATTCCCCGCGGCCGTGAGCAACGACGTGTCGGTCGTGAGCGCGATCGCCGGAAGCGCGTGCCGATTGCGCATGTAGCGCACGACGTACTCCGTCGCGATGTGCTGCGCGTCGGCCGCCGATCCGCCGTTCCCGCAGAAGAGCAGCTTTCCCCCTTTGGCCAGCGTCTCGCGCACCAGCACCGCAGCCTGGGCGATCGCCGGTGCCAGCTGCTCGGCCGTGCGCGAGGCCAGTTCGGCCAGGTCGCGCAGTCGCGCCGCTGCCGAACGTTCAGCCTCTTGCGTGAATTCGGTCATCGTGCCACTCCCGTCACCGTGATTGCCTAACGCCGACCCAGCATCGCCCGCAGCCTCTGCCACGCCGATTGCTCGCGCACGAGCGGCGGAACCGCGGCCATCGCTTCATCCGCCAGCACGCGGCGAGGGTTCTCTTCCGTCAGGACCCTCCCCTGCTCGTCGCCTCCCAGCGCGTGCAGCCATTCGCGCACGGTCGCCAGCGAGCGACGGTCCCCATGATTGTCGCTCGCCAGGATGTCGTACAGTCCTTCCTCCAGCAACGCCCGCGCGAGCTTGGCCATCGCCCCGGTGGAGAGCAGCGTGAACGCATCTCCCTGGATGACCGCCCCAATTTCCCGCCACGACTGCACCAGGTCGATCGAGGCCCCGCGATAGCGCTCGGGGTGCGCCACTACGGGAACCAACCCGCTCGCACGGATCCGCAACAACTCGTCGGTCGCTCCCGGTGGGAGCGCCATCCGGGGAAACTCGACCAACACGGCACGCGAGTCGCCTAACGTGAGCCCCGGCACGCGCAGGTCGAAGCCCGGGCGATCGAGCATGATCTCGAAGCCGGCGATCAGGCGCGGCCCTTTCGGAGCGCCTTCCTGCACGCTCGCCCGCAGCTCCGCATACGGTTGTACTGGCGCCGCGTGTGCCTGCGAGGCCACCAAATGCGGCGTGCAGGCGACCGTCGTCACTCCCTCCCGCGCGAACCGCTCCAGCACCTGCACCGATACCTCCATCGCGCGCGAACCGTCGTCCACGCCCGGAAGCAGGTGCGTGTGCAGGTCGATCACGCCGGGTCGGCGATGGCGGAGAAGTAGCGCATCGCCCACGTGCATCGCCCGTCAAGCTCCTCCGGCGCATCGCCTTCGGCCTCGAAGGCGTACGTCGCCAGGGCGTCCGCCGCCAGCAGCTCCAGCGCGCCGTCGCGCGCCGTCTGACCGTCGTGCAGGAGCCGGCGCAACGCCTCGCCAGATGCAAGGAGCATCGCCTCGGCGAACGAGTCGCGTTCCGCGTGCGTTTCCGTCAGCTGCACGAGCCGGGCGGCGAGCGCCGGCGGCGGGGGCGGTTCGCGCGTGGCCAACCACTCCCGCAGCGACGGCGACGCGGAGCGATCCTCCGAGGGGGTCACGACCGCTCCACTCACACCGACAGGAGCGAGCGCACGGTCTTCTCGAGCGCACCCAGCGCCTCGGGAAGGCGCGATGCGTCGGGAATCCCCGCCTGCGCCATGTGCGGCTTTCCGCCACCACGCCCCCCCGCCAGCTGCGCCAGCTCTCGCACCACAGCGTCAGCGCGGACCCCCCGGTCGCGCGCGTCGTCCGTCGCCACCACCAGAAGCGTGCTCTTCCCATCGTCGAGCGTCGCGCCAAGCGCCGCGACTCCGCTTCCGAGCTGCTCGCGCAGCGCGTCGCCGATCGCCTGCAGCGTCTTCACGTCGGGCGCCGAGAGCGTCGACGACACCAGGCGCAATCCGTCCACTGTCGTGGCCGAGGCGAGGAGCGAGCGCACCGCATCACCGCCGCCCTTGAGCGCTTCCTCGAGTCGGCGCTCCAGCTGGCGGCGGTCGTCGAGCAGCGCCTGCACGCGCTTGAGTGCCGTGTCGGGCGTCGCCTTGAGGAGTTCCCCAACGCGCGACAGCGTCTGCTCGTGCTCGTGCATCACCTCGTAGGCCCGCGGGCCGGTGACCGCCTCGATGCGGCGAACCCCCGCGGCGACGCCAGTCTCGCTCACGATCTTGAAGAGGGAGATCTGCGCCGTGTTGCGCACATGGGTGCCGCCGCACAGCTCGACCGACAGTCCCGGGATCTTCACCACGCGCACCACGTCACCGTACTTCTCCCCGAAGAGCGCCATCGCCCCTTCGGCGACCGCTTCCTTGTACGCGCGCTCTTCAGTGCGCACGTCGACCGACGCCCAGATCCCGCGATTCACCGTGCGCTCGATGTCGTCGAGGATCTCCGGCTTGATCGGACCGTGATGCGTGAAGTCGAAACGCAGCCGGTCCGGCGCCACCAGCGATCCCGCCTGATGCACGTGATCGCCTAACGCGGCGCGCAGCGCGGCGTGCAACAGGTGCGTCGCCGTGTGATTGCGCTCCGTGTCGCGGCGGCGGTCGCCCGGGACGCGCGCGACCGCCGGCCCGAAGACCAGCGTCCCCGAGAGCGTCCCGATCGCCGCGATCCGTCCATCCACCTTCTTGACGTCGTCCACCTGCACGCGCCACCCGTTCCCCACGATCTCCCCATGGTCCGAGACCTGGCCGCCCGACTCGGCATAGAACGGCGTTTCGCGCAGGAGCATCGCCACGCGGCTCCCCTCGAGGCGGCGCACGGCAGCGACCTGCGTCTCGATCTCCACCGCGTCGTAGCCGACGAACGGCGTAGACAAACCGTCGCTTGCACCACTGGGCTCGGCGCGCTCCCAGCGCTCCATGTCCGACAGCTCGTCGGCGACCACGCCGAGCTTGCGCGACTTCCGCTCCTCCTGCGACTGCGTGCGCTGCGCGCCGAGTGCCGCCTCGAAGCCGGCGATGTCGACCGCATAGCCGCGCTCGCGCGCCATGAGTTCCGTGAGGTCGATCGGGAAGCCGTACGTATCGTACAGGCGGAAGGCGTCGTCGCCGCCGATCGTCCCGCGCAGGTGCGTGGAGCCCTGCGTCGTTCCGCCGGCGGGGGCGAGCGCGTCGAAGCGCGACATCCCTCCCTCGATCGTCGCGAGGAATCGCTCTTCCTCGGCGCGCGTCGTCTCGAGGATGTGCGCGGCGCGCTGCGGCAACTCGGGGAAGAAGCCACCCATCGTGTCGATCACCGCCTGCACCACGTGCACCAGCGTCGGCTCGCGCCGCCCGAGCAGATACGCGTGCCGAACGGCGCGACGCAGGATGCGGCGGAGCACGTAGCCGCGCCCTTCGTTCGAGGGAAAGACGCCGTCGGCGAGGAGAAACGCGACCGCGCGCGCATGATCGGCGAGGACGCGATACGACGCCGAGTGTTCGCCCAGGATCAGTCGCCCGTCAGGCGCAACGCCCGCGTACGGACGACCGACGGTCGCCTCGATCGCCGAGAGCATCGGCGCAAAGACGTCGGTGTGATAGTTGTTCGTGACCCCCTGCAGGACCGCCGCGATGCGCTCCAACCCTGCGCCGGTGTCGACCGACGGCTTGGGGAGCGGCACGAGCACTCCGTCCGGCTGCCGGTCGAACTGCATGAAGACCAGGTTCCAGATCTCGAGGAAGCGCCCCGCCTCCGCCCCTTCGACGAAGGCGTCGGTCGAGAACTCGGTGCGATCGAGCTCCGTCCACTCCCCGGTTGCACCTGCCGGAAACGCCCAGTCGCGCGCGAGATGCGCGAGATCCACGTACAGCTCCGAGCAGGGGCCGCACGGCCCCGTGTCGGCCATCTGCCAGAAGTTGTCGCGCTCGTCGAGACCGTAGATGCGCGAGTCGGGGAGCCCGGCAATCCCACGCCAGAGCGCGCGCGCCTCATCGTCCTCTCGGAAGACGGAGACGCGCACATGTCGCGGATCGATGCCGAGGTTTCCCTCGTCCTGCGGTCCGGTGACGAACTCCCACGCAAAGCGGATCGCGTCCGGCTTGAAGTAATCGCCGAACGAGAAGTTCCCCAGCATCTCGAAGAAGGTGTGGTGCCGCGCGGTGTGCCCGACCTGCTCCAGGTCGTTATGCTTGCCGCCCGCGCGCACGCACTTCTGCGACGTCGTAGCTCGCCGTCCAGTCGCCGGCACCTCGAGCCCGAGGAAGACCTTCTTGAACTGCACCATGCCGGCGTTGGTGAAGAGCAACGTCGGATCGTCGGCGGGGACCAGCGACGAGCTGGGCAACACGGCGTGCGCGTTGCGTTCGAAGTACCCCAGAAAGCGAGAGCGGATGTCGGATGCGCGCATGCGCGGGAATATACATCGGCGAGGTGGAGAGCCCGAGCCGGCGTGCCCGCCACCGCACTCTACCCCTGCCACCTCGGGTCGACGATGCTCGCCACGCTGTACGAGCCTCCCGCCGAGGCGAGACCCAACGCCTCGCTACCCCCAGTCAAACCATCCGGCGACGCGCGACGGAGCGTGCGTCGTCGCGCGAAGAGACCCTCGTCTACCGCGCGGCCGCCCCTCGGGTCCCGCGGACTGCCGGCACGTCCGGCCAGCGCTCACGCCAGGTCGCGGTTTCGCGCGGACGGCGGGCCATCGGGCTTCCGCCCACCGAAGCGCGAACGCTCATCGGCCGACGACCGACCAGCGCGATCGGCGTGACGCGCTCGAGCGCAATCTCGCGATTCACAGACAACGCCGTCTCGCGCTCGTGTACGCTCTCCGGCCGCCTGATTCCCTGCGCCGCGCTCTCGTCGTCCTGCCACGCCTCGTTTCCCCACGCTGCCAAGGCGCGAAGCGCCGACTCGCCACCCGCAACGCGAGCGGCCATCGTCATCGGCCGTGCGGCGACCAAGAGCCGCACCACCGCTTCTCTCCATTGAATGTCGCGTCCCATGTCTCCGAGCCCTCCATGCGTTACGGGAAGGATCGGGGTTGCGGCACGCGCTGTCGACTCGGGGAATTACCAGTTCGCGAACTCGCGATGATGTGATGCAGCGCACCGCGAGGTACGCTCGGCTCAATGGTCGGCGCGCGCTTCGTCGATCACACTTGCCACGACGCGCGTCACGATGTCGGGGTCGTAGCCTCGACGCGCAAGGAAGGCGTAGAGTCGCTGGCGCTGCGTGCGCGGATCGAGCCCTGCCATCGCGCGCATGCGCTTCCGCGCGATGCCTAACGCGGCCTCACCCTCGTCCAGTCCCACATCGGCCACCGTATCGGCGATCGCTGCGTCGATCGTCTCCCGCGCGACGCCGTGTCGTTGCAGCTCCTGCGCGATGCGTCGCCGCGAGCGCCCGCCAGACAGCGCGCGCGAGCGCGCGACGGTTCGCGCGTACGCGTCGTCGTCGACGAATCCGAGTCGTTCCAGCCGCTCGATCGCCCGGGCGATCGTCGGCGCGGACGCTCCGGCACGCCTGAGCCGCAGCTGCAAGTCGCGCGCACTCCGCGGGCGCACCGCGAGCAGGGAGACCGCCTTGTCGAACACGGCGAGCTGCGAAGCCGCCTCGCGCAGCCGCTCCGCGATCCGCGCGTCGACGTCCCCCCCGACGCGCAGCCCCAAGTCGGCGATCACCTCGACCGACACCGTCGCCACCGCGCGTTCCCCGATCTCCACCACGTAGCGCGAGCTTCCTGCCCGTCGCTCGTGCAGCGCCGTCACGCGACCAGGTGCAATCTCGTCGACTTCTCCGAGCGGCGGTTTCGGCGCGCGAGAGCGCCCACGTCCGCTGTCGCGTCGCGAGGACCGCTCGCCATCGCCGCGCTGGCTTCGAGGCGTTTGGCCGTTCTCCTCGTCGGACTCCCACTCCGTCATGCTCTTCGGATCCTCCTCGTTCGCGCCCGACTCGCCGAATTGCCGGCGTCAGCACACCCGCGCCGGCGCGCGCGCTGCCCACTCGTCTCGTAACTCCGCCTTTTCCGACCCGCGCCAGCGGCCCGCCGCTCGCACGCCCTAAACAGCGAGAGGCCGGAGAGAGGCCCGCTGAGCAACGTGGGGTACCGGGCCCCAACATCCTCAGAAGACAACCCTCCGGCCCCTTGAATTCGCCGGATCGTACCGCGCCTCCGAGGCGCGACTCCGTTCCCTACTCCTCGACTACCTCAATCTCAGCAGGCGCGTCGCCCTTGGTGATGCCGAGTACGCCCTTCACCTTCTCCTCGATCTCCTTCATCAGGACCGGATTGTCCTTGAGGAACATCTTGGCGTTTTCGCGCCCCTGCCCGATGCGCTGGCCGCCGTAGCTGTACCACGCGCCGGACTTCTCGATGATCCCCGAATCAGCGCCGATGTCGACCAGCAATGACGTCAGGCTGATTCCTTCCGCGTACATGATGTCGAACTCCGCCTGCTTGAAGGGGGGGGCCACCTTGTTCTTTACCACTTTCACTCGAACTTGTGACCCAGTCACCTCTTCCTTGTCCTTCACCGGCCCAATACGCCGGATGTCGAGACGCAACGAGGCGTAGAACTTGAGCGCCTTGCCGCCCGTCGTCGTTTCCGGATTCCCGAACATTACGCCGATCTTCTCACGCAGCTGATTGATGAAGATCACCGAGGTGCGCGAACGTGCAATCGCACCCGTCAGCTTGCGCAGCGCCTGCGACATGAGACGAGCCTGCAGTCCCACGTGCGAGTCGCCCATGTCTCCCTCGATTTCCGCCTTGGGCACCAGCGCGGCCACCGAGTCGATCACCACTACGTCCACCGCGCCAGAGCGCACGAGAATCTCGCAGATCTCGAGCGCCTGCTCGCCGGTGTCGGGCTGGGAGACGAGAAGATTCTCGACGTCCACCCCCAACTTCTTCGCATACTCGATGTCGAGCGCATGCTCGGCGTCGATGAAAGCCGCCACCCCGCCGGCGCGCTGTGCATTCGCCACGACGTGGAGACAGAGCGTCGTCTTGCCGCTCGACTCCGGCCCGTAGATCTCCGTGATGCGACCACGAGGGATTCCACCGATGCCGATCGCCGCATCGAGGTTGATCGCCCCCGTCGGAATCGATTCGATGCGCACGCGGCTCTCCGCGCCCATCCGCATGATCGACCCCTTGCCGCAGTTCTTTTCGATCTGCGAGATGGCCAGACCCAGTGCTTTCTTGCGATCGTCTTGCACTGCCGAAACCGCCATGATTCACCCGTTTTGGTGAGTCGTTGAGGCCCTGGCCACGCGGGCAATGTACCGTGTGGCGTGAACGATTCGATACCCCGAACAAACTACGAAACTACCCGCTTGCTTTCAAGCACGCGATGAAATCCCGAATGCATTTTCCACGTGCCGAACGCGCACCTGCCGCCCGTCTACCAGCACCCCGATCACGTCGAAGCGATACACCTCCCCCAAGCGCCCATGCCGGTCGATCCAGACCGACGCCGAACGGACTAACTCTCTGCGCTTCTTCCAGTTAACCGCCTCGATCGGTCCCCCGAACCACCCCCCGTGACGCGCCTTCACCTCCACGAACGCCACCGTCCCATCTCGCTCGGCGACCAGATCGATATCCCGATGGCCGCTCCGGAAGCGACGATGCAGCACGCGCCACCCGCGACGCCGTAGCCAGCGCTCCGCCAGCACCTCTCCCTCGCGCCCGAACTCGCTCCGCTCGATCGTCACACGACCAATCTGCCACGCCCCGCTGACACACCTCGCACCATTCCATTGCACCCGTCATCCTGGCAGTGCAGTGCCCCAGGGCGAGCAACGGAGTGTGCGGTCTCGAAGGCGATCGAATGGCCCCGGAAATTCGCCGCGATGCGTGCGCGACCCTGACGGATCAGGCGAGGACGGTAGGGGGAGGTTCACCCAGTCCACCGTCCACCCTTTCTCGCCGAGGCCCTGACGCCATCCGCTCGTTAGGCAGGCGCGCGAACGCATTCGCGCGCCCCGACCGAGACAGAGGCTGCTACGATGCGTCCGGGCCCGCGATCCGATCCAGGTCGTCCAGGCCGACCATGATGTCCCGCGGCTTCGATCCCTTGGACGGACCGAGTACTCCGGCTGCGTTCAACTGGTCGATGATGCGCGCGGCGCGACCGTAGCCGATGCCAAGCCGCCGCTGCAGGAGCGAGGTGGAGCCGAGTTGGTGCTGGATGCACGTTTCGGCCGCACGGCGGAAGAGCGGGTCGCGATCTTCGCGCCCGGCGCCCTCTCCCTCGTCCCCCTCGTCGTCGTCGATCGCTTCCTGCGCCTTGAGCTCGGCGATGATGTCGGTGCGCGCCAACTCGTCGTCGGCCATCCCCGCCGCCGCACGCGCGGCCCGTCGAGCGATCTTGCGCCCCTCGAACCACTGCATGAGACGCTCGGTATCGTCGCCCGGGATGAACGCTCCCTGCAGTCGCTGCGGCTCCGACTTCCCCGGGGGAATGAAGAGCATGTCGCCATTCCCCAGCAGCGACTCCGCCCCCATCCCGTCGATGATCGTACGCGAGTCCACCTGCGACGCCACGCGGAAGGCGATGCGACTCGGGAAGTTCGCCTTGATGAGCCCAGTGATCACGTTCACGCTGGGACGCTGCGTGGCGAGGATGATGTGAATCCCGATCGCGCGCGCCTTCTGCGCCAGCATCGCCAGCGGCGTCTCGACCTCGGCCTGCACCGTCATCATCAGGTCAGCGAGTTCGTCGATGACCACGACCACGTACGGGAGAATCCCCTCCGTGTACTCGCGCCGCTCGAAGGCAACGTCGGAGCGCGTCGGGAGGACGAGCGACGCGCCGTCGAGGACGCGCTTGTTGAACTCCTGGATGTTCCGCGATCCGTTGGCCGCGAGGATCTCGTAACGCCGCTGCATCTCGATCACGGCCCACTTGAGGACGTAGGCTGCGTCGCGGTTGTCGGTGATGACCTTGTGCAGGAGATGGGGGAGGTCGTTGTAGACCGACAGTTCGACCATCTTCGGGTCGACCATCAGGAACTGCAGCGTCTTGGGCGTGTGCCGGTAGGCGAGCGACGTGATGATCGTGTTCACGCAGACCGACTTCCCCGAGCCGGTCGCACCAGCGATGAGGAGGTGCGGCATCTTGGCGAGGTCGGCGACGACGACCTTTCCCTCGAGGTCCTTGCCTAACGCGATGGGGAGCGCCATGCGCGCCTGGGTGAACTCGCGCGCCTCGATGAGTTCGCGGAAGCCGACGATCTGCGGGACGGGGTTGGGGACTTCAACGCCGACGGCGCCGCGTCCGGGAATCGGCGCAACGACGCGAATGCTCGACGCCCGCATGGCGAGCGCCAGGTCGTTCGCCAGGTTGGCGAATTGGCGCACCTTCACGCCGGGTGCCGGCTCGACCTCGAACTGGGTGACGACGGGTCCAGTGGTTCGCCCGACGAGCGAACCGTCGACCTTGAAGGTGCGGAGCGCCTCCATGAGCTTGACGCCCATGGCGTCGATCTCCTTTCGCGCGATGTCGCCATTGCCGGGCGGCGTGGCGGTCAGGAGTTCGGGTGCCGGGAGTTTGTCCTCGAGCGCATCCTCGTCGTTGATCGTCGGCATGACGATCGCCGGTTCGGGCGACGGCGGCGGTGCGGCATCGCGCGCTTTGGCCGATCCCTTGCGCGCGGGCGGTTCGACGACCGCCGGGGCGGGAGCGGCATCCTGCACCACCGGTGCCTCCGCTTCGCGCGACCGGCGCCCCTTCCGCGCCACCGGCGCAACCTCGATCGACGCACCATCGATCGCCGGCATGTCTTCGGGGCGCGGCTCCATGAGCGAGGCAAGCGTCGGTTCGCTGCTTGCAGCTCGCGGGCGCCCGGATGGCGAGACCAGCGCGCGCACCGGATTCCAGCGGAGCGTCCACGCCATGAGGGCACTCACCAGGAGCGCGACGACGAGCCACGCGCCGGCCTGGCCGAACACGCGCTCGAGATAGAACGAGAACACCCCGCCCCAGAGTCCCGCCGGCGAATCGGCCAGGCGCCCGGTCCCGGTGGCGAGCCCCACGATCAGCGGGAGGAGAACGACGAATCCCGCCAGGAAGGTGAGCCAGCGGCGGTCGGTCTCTCCTTGCATGCGTCCGAGGAGGCGCAGCCCGTGCACCAGCGGGATCAGCGGGACGAGCGTCGCGGCCGGCGCTCCAAACAGCGACAGCAGCGACCACTTGAGGCAGCCGCCAACCGGACCGAAGACGCCGCGCGCCGCGGCACACGATCCGTCGACCGGGACCGACTGGAAGAGGAGCGCCCCGCCGATGAAGGTCGCGAGTACGAGGAGCGCGATCCCTGCGATCTCGCGTCGCAGTGACTGGCCCACGCTAGCGTTCCCGGTCGGGCCCCAGCTTGGTCACCTGCCGGTCCTGATACACGGGGACGACGGGATACCCATCGAGCTGGGCGCAGATGGCGAGATCCTCGGCGAAGCCTGACTCCGCGAGCGCGCGTCCGTGCGACGCATCGGCGAAGAGGCGCGGGATATCGTTCGCGTACTTCCGTTCCAGGAGCATCGTGGCCTGGGCGCCGTCGTTCATCGCGACATCGCTCAGCCCGCGGCGGATCACCCGGACAAAGCGTCCGGCGCAGACGGCGTCCTCGAGGGAGAAGTGCCGCTCGCCGCCAGCCGCAACGATGGCGATGTCGGAGCGCGCGCGCGCAGCAGCGCGCACCATCGCGCCGACCGCGGTGAAGTTCACAAACGAGCCGACGAGGACCTCGCGCGCGGGCTGCACGGCCACGAGCGCCGCGGTCCCGTTCGTGGTCGTGAAGAGGATCGTCTTTCCTTCGATCGCCTCACGGGTGTATTCGCGCGGCGAGTTGCCGAGGTCGAAGCCGGGGATCATGAGGTTGCGGCGCTCCCCTGCGAGCTTGTAGTCCCCGCGCGCGAGGCCCTTGGAGCGCGTGACCGCCTCGTCGGAACTCTCGAACGGAATCACCGCGCGCGCCCCATTGGCGAGGGCGACGGCGATCGTCGTCGACGCGCGCAGGACATCGATCACGATCACCACCCGCCCCTGCACATCCGCACTCGTGACGCTGTGCGCGCCGAAGTAGACGTCGAGTCGCACTCAGCCCGGCTCCTTGAGAATGCCCGCGATCTCGCGCTCCATCCACTTGGTATCGATCTTCCCCGCGCGGAAGTCGGGGTGCATCACGACGCGCGCGAGGAATGGGGCAGTCGTGGTGACCCCCTCGATGATGAAGCTCTCGAGCGCCATGTGCATGCGCCTGAGCGCCTCCTCGCGGTCGCGTCCCTGCACGATCAGCTTAGCCAGGAGCGAATCGTAGTACGGCGGGACCGAGTAGCCGGCATAGACGTGCGTATCGAGGCGCACGCCGGGACCTCCAGGCGGATGGAAGACCTCGATGCGTCCCGGAGACGGCTGAAAGCCGCGCGCCGGATCCTCCGCGTTGATACGGCATTCGATGACGTGCCCGCGGAGCGTGGGGAGCTCGAGCACCGACAGGCGTTCGCCAGCTGCAACCTTGATCTGTTCCTTCACCAGGTCGACGCCCGTCAGCTGCTCGGTGACCGGGTGCTCGACCTGAATGCGCGTGTTCATCTCCATGAAGTAGTACGATCCGTCCTCGTCGAGGAGCATCTCGATCGTACCGGCCCCCACATAGTCGATTGCCTTCGCACCGCGCACCGCGGCCGCACCCATCGCCTCGCGAAGCTCCGGCGTCATCGCGGGACTCGGGGCCTCCTCGATGAGCTTCTGGTGCCGGCGCTGCACGGAGCAATCGCGTTCGCCAAGGTGAATCACGTTCCCATGGGTGTCGCCCATGATCTGGAACTCGATGTGCCGAGGCTTGGTGAGGTACTTCTCCACGTACACATCGCCGTTTCCAAAGGCCGACAGCGCCTCGGAGCGCGCGAGCGAGAAGGAGCGCAGGAACTCGTCGGCGTCCTTCGCCACGCGCATCCCCTTTCCGCCTCCGCCAGCTGCAGCCTTGATGATGACCGGGAAGCCGATCTCCTTGGCGAATTCGAGCGCGGCATCGGGATCCTCGACCGGCCCCGGCGTCCCAGGAACGATCGGGACTCCGACGTCCATCATCGCCTTGCGCGCCGCGGCCTTGTCGCCCATGACGCGGATCTGGTCGGCGCTGGGGCCGATGAAGGTGATGTTCGACGCCGCGCACGTCTCCGAGAACTCGGCGTTCTCGGCGAGGAAGCCGTAGCCAGGATGAATGGCATCGGCGCCGGTGATCTCGGCGGCGGCGATCAGGCGGGGAATCTTGAGATACGAATCGCGCGCCGGCGCCGGCCCGATGCACACGTCGTCATCGGCAAAGCGCACGTGCAGCGACTCGCGATCGGCTTCGGAGTAGACGGCGACCGTCTGGATTCCCAGTTCGCGACAGGCGCGAATCACGCGGAGTGCAATCTCTCCGCGGTTCGCGACGAGGACTTTCTTGAACATTGAGATTCTCGGGGCCCGCCGCGTGAACTACGCGGTCTCGTCTGACTGGAATTCGTCCCAGGAGGTGTCGCTCGATCCCGCCACGCCCTGCACACGCAAGGCAAGCTCGTTGGGATTGGTCGCGAAGAACAGGGCGTTCTCGTACGAGATCGTCCCCTTCGAGTACCACTGCATGAGCGACTGATCGAAACTCTGCATCCCGTACTGCACCGTTCCCTCCTTGATGAGGTCCGGGATGTTGAGCGTCTTGGACACTTCACGGATCTGTTCGCGCACCGCTGCCGTGTTGATGAGCACCTCGCACGCCGGCACGCGCCCTGGCTTGTCGGCGCGCGGCACGAGTCGCAAGGAGATCACCGCGGCGAGTGCGTTCGACAGTGCGAAGCGCACCTCGTTCTGCTGGTGCGGCGGATAGAACGACAGGATGCGGTTGATGGTCTGCGTCGCGTCGGTCGTGTGGAGCGTGGAAAAGACCAGGTGACCGGTATCCGCCGCCTTGAGCGCCGTGTCGAGCGTATCGAGGTCGCGGATTTCGCCGATGAGGATGACGTCGGGGTCCTGTCGCAACACGCGCCGAAGCGCCTGCGCGAAGGAGCCCGTGTCGGTCCCCACCTCACGCTGGTTGATGTGGCACTTGATGTCGCGATGGAGGAACTCGATCGGATCCTCGATCGTGATGATGTTGGCGTAGCGCTGTTCGTTGATCACCTGCAGGATCGACGCGAGTGCGGTCGACTTTCCCGACCCCGTCACACCGGTCACGAGCACCATCCCGCGCGGGAGGAGCGCGATGTCCTCGACGATCGGCGGGAGATTCAGTTCGTTAATCGACTTGGCCTGGTGCGGCACGGTTCTGATCGCGAACGCGATCGTTCCGCGCTGCTGGTACGCGTTCACACGGAAGCGCCCGATCCCGGGGACGCCGGTGGCGAAGTCGGCCTCGCGGAACTCGGCGAACTCCTTCACCTGCTTGGGCGTCATGATCTCCTTCGCCAGCGTGCTCAGATCCTCCGGGCGAAGCGCCGGAAGGGGGAGCGGCGAAAGATCGCCGTTGATGCGCAGCGTCGGCGGGCGCCCGACCTTGAGGTGCAAGTCGGACGCGCTGCGCTGCACCATCTGTTGCAGGATCGCCTTGAAGTTGAACGGCGCGCGCGGCGCACCGGGACCTGTTGCCGACGGTTGTTCCGGCGCGGGAACCGGACTAGCCATTCGGATCGACGCGCATCAGGACCTGGCCGTATTCGACCGGCTGCGAGTCGGAGACCATGATCTCGCGGACCACGCCCGAGAACTCGGACTCGATCTCGTTCATGATCTTCATCGCCTCGATGATGCAGAGGATCTGACCCTTCTCGATCCGCTGCCCGACGCTCGCGTAGGACTTGGCGCCCGGTTCGGGCTGCGCGTAGTACGTCCCGACCATCGGCGACTTCACTTCCAGGAGCTGCGACTTGGGCGCTTCGGCCCGCGCTGGCTCGGCCTCGGAGATCGCCGGCATCGCCTCGGTCGGCGTCATGCGGGCGACCGGAGCCGCCGGCATCATCGCCGGCATCGCGACCGGGGTGGGAATCTGCACCGCACCGCGTTGCTGCGGCGATTTCGAGATGCGGATCTTCATCCCCTTGTCGGACGAGATCTCCACCGAGTCGACGCTCGACCCATCCAACATCTCGATCAGTTTCTTGACGTACCGTAAGTCGATCATATCAGTCATTGAGGTCCGCCGGCTTCGCCGCTCAGGACACGCAGTTCACAGCACGCGCGTCAGGACAGTTCGAGGAGTTCCCGCGTGAAGTCGGTGAGAAGCTCGGTCCCGTCGGCGCCCAGGTGCACGTCGTCTTCGATTCGCACTCCCCCCCATTCCGGCACGTACACGCCCGGCTCGATGGTAACGACCGAACCGGCTGGAAGCACCTCGTCCGCCAAACGTGACAGTCGCGGCGCCTCGTGGACCTGGAGCCCAATCCCATGGCCAAGTCCATGGCCGAACAGCTCGCCGAAGCCCCTGGCTTCCAGCGATTCGCGGGCAAGTGCATCTGCCTCGCGTCCCTTCATCCCAGCTACCACCCCTGCGCGCGCCACCCGGTTGGCTTCCTCCACTGCCGAATAGGTGTCGCGCTGTCGCCCGTCGGCCTTTCCGACGACCACGGTTCTGGTCACGTCCGAACAATAGCCGCCCGTTGACGCCCCGAAATCCAACAACAGAAACTCCCCCGGCGCAATAGCCCGGGTCGACGCGCGGGCGTGCGGAAGCGCCGAGCGCGGACCGGAGGCGATAATCGGCGGAAAGGGGTGCGCATCGCTCCCGGCGCGCCGCAGCGCGCGCTCCAGCACCCCGCAGACCTCCAGTTCCGACATTCCGACCTTCACCTCGGCCAGCGTCTCGCGGAGCGCCTCCATTGCCATCGCGCCGGCCGCACGGATGAGGTCGACTTCGCCCGCATCCTTGCAGCATCTCAACTCCTCCACCAGCTCGGTCACCGGCCGCCAGTGCCAGCGCTCTCCCTGCTCGAGCAGGCGTTGAAAGTCACGATGCTGGAGGTGCGCCGACTCGAAGCCGATCGTGCTCACGCCGTTCATCGCGCCGAGCAGCGACCAGAGACCGGCCCATAGCGACGACTTCTCGATACGGACCGTGGCCACGTCGGCCGACTCCTCGGCGGCCTGCGTCTGGTAGCGGAAGTCGGTCACCAGGTGAACCTCCCGTGCAGAAACGAGAAGGAGCGCGTTCGAGCCCGAGAAGCCGGTGAGGTAGCGGATGCTGGGGAGCGAGGTGACGAGGAGCGCATCGAGGTGATGCACGCTCAACCGCTCCACGAGCGTGGCGATCCGCGCCGCGCGGGCGCCGCTCACGACGCTCGGAGCATGGCGACGAGGCCACGCATCGCCAGCTCGTAGCCCTGGGCGCCGAAGCCGCAGAGCACCGCGCGCGCACCCGGCGCGAGCATCGAGTGCCGCCGCTCGGGCTCCCGCGCGTACACGTTTGTCAGGTGCACCTCGACATATGGGATCTCGCATGCGGCAAAGGCGTCGCGGATCGCGAGGCTGGTGTGCGAATACGCGCCGGCGTTGATGAGCGCCCCGTCGACCTGCCCTCGCAGTGCATGGATCGCGTCGATCAGTTCCCCTTCGCCGTTCTTCTGGACGCACGAAACGTCGACGCCCAGCTCCGCACCAACTGTGCGTAGCCGGGCCTCGATGTCTGAGAGTGTCGTCGTCCCGTACAGCGCCGGTTCGCGCGTGCCGAGGAGATTGAGATTGGGTCCGTTGAGTACTGCGAGTCTCACTTCTTCTTGAGGCCTTCGAGCCAGGCCGTGAACTGCTCGATGTCCGCGCCGCGCTCTTCGCCATCCGCTGCATCGCGAGCCGAAGGATCGGAATCCCCCGGCGAAGAGCTCTGGTAGAATTCATCCAGAGTCACGGCCCCGGACGAACGCGCTGGAACATCGCGAAAAAGATGCTCGAGGGACAGTTCCCGTTCGGCAATCCGGCTCGCAGGCGTGGAATCGTCGCCGCCGAAAGCGGACGCAAGGCTCGACGCTGCGTCCTCGTCGGCCCCCGACACCGCGCCGGACGCGAAGAGCTGTGAGAGGGTCGCGGGCGCTGCGACTTCGTCGGGGACGGTGAGCGCTTCGTCGCGGTTCGCCGCCCCGGCGGTCCTGGCTTCGGTTTCGGTGACAGGCTGCTGCGCCTGTGCGACCGGCGCGCCGCCGACGTCGTTGGCCGGTGGGACGCTGCGGGTGCTCGGCGTGCGACGAGCAAAGTGTCCGAAGAAGTTGCGCACCGATTGGCCGGCGCGATCGATGCTGTCGCGCGGCGAAACGCCATCGACCACGGTCGACGATGCCCCGCGCTCGATCGCGGCGATTCGGTCGCGAAGCGTGTCGTCGTCAGGCTGCTGCGCAAGGAGCTGACGATAGATCGCCAATGCTTCGTCGGTGAAGCCCTGCTGCAGGTAAAGCTCGGCCATCGTTTCGGTGACGAAGGCGGGAGTAGCCTCGGCTTCTCCCGCTTCGACACTTGCTTCGACCGGAGTTTCGGGGACGACGTCGACTTCGCGGGAGATGAGCCCCTCGATCGGCGCGACATCGGCCGCGTCGCGCCAGGACTCGCGCTCCTCGCTGACGATGGGGGCCTCCTCGACTTCCTCCACCTCCTCGACGTCGAAGGTCGATCCCACCTCTACGCGTTCAGCTGCGCTCTCGACCGCATCGACCTGGTCGCTGGGCGCAAATTCGTCCTGGGCCTCGAAGTCGACGACCGATTCAGCCTCGAATTCGACGGTCGGCGAGGCCACCGCTTCGACGGGCTCGACGTCGAAGGGCTGCGCAAGTTCGACGGCCGACGTGAGTTCGAGTTCCTCGATCGCCGGCGCTTCGTACACCGCGTCCTCATCGGCGATGGGGACGGAAATGCTGTTCGCGATGAACGGCGTCTCGTCGTCGCTCGGGGCAACGAACTCGCCGTACTCGACAACGAAGTCGCCACCGAGTCCGACCGGCTCGACATCGGAGGGCTCCTGCTCGATCTCGTTGGATTCGCCCGTGTCGAACCCGGCGCTCACGCCGGCGAGCGCACTGTCGTCGTCGGCCGCGACGTCGTTCTCGTCGGCAGCAGCGATGACATCGACTTCGAGCGTCGGCTCCTCGACTTCCTCGGCGACCACCTGCTCCGACTCGGCGACGATGGCGTCCTGCTCGGCCGTCGGGACGTCGCTCTCAATCGTTGGGGCGTCGAACGACGCATCGGCCGCAGCCGGCGTCGCGTCGAACGAGAACGAAAACGGGGCGGCTGGCGTCGGCGCCGACGCGAGGAACTCGTCGAATTCCTGCGACGCACCGGCACTCGACTCGACGGCATCGGCGAACGGCTCGTCGGCCGGGAGTTCGTCGATCGCGTTGAGGAACGACGGCGTCGGGATGCTCGACTGCGCTGGCGCTGCGGGAGCGGCCTCGTCGCCGAAGTCCAGCTCTGCGTCGTTGGAGAACGACGTCGCCTGCTCGTCGACGAAGGTGGGAGCCGCCTCGGGATCGCTCACTTCCGAGACGACCAACGAATCCATCGGTGTGACTTGCGCGAGGTCGGGGAGGAACGAGTCCTCGAAGCGCGCGGCGTCGCTGCTCGCGAGCTCCTCGATCCCCTCGTGCTCGGGGGCGGCCGAGGCGCTGGCGAACCAGTCGTCGTCGGCAGCACTGGTGCTCTCGGTCGCGTCGTCAGACTCGATCGAACCAGTCGACGCCGAAGTCCCGAAGAACAGGTCGTCATCGGCCGACTCGGTCGTTGCGACGAAGGCGTCCTCGGTCGACGTGCTCTCAAAGAACGACAGCGACTCTCCCGCTTCGGGAAGGTCGTGGAGCAACTCTTCGCTCGCGCTCGATTCGACCGGCGCGGACTCGGTCACCGCGGTGCCCCACGACGGCGTGCCGGTGCCGTTGTCGGCGACGAGCGGGTCGATCGCGTGTGAGCCCGACGACGCGCTCTCGAACGTGTCGGCCGGGGTGAACGATGGCGTCTCGAGCACGACGTTGCCGTGCTGCGGAAGATCCTCGAACGCGGGAACGCGGCTCTCGTCGCCGTCGGCGGTCGTGGTGGCCGCGTCGTCCAGCTCCCGCAGGAGCGTCGCGATCTCATCGTTGCGCGGGTCGGCGTCGAGCACGCGCTCGTACCATCCGCGGGCGTGCGAAGGCTCCCCCTGCTCGCGCGCGATGTCGCCGAGATAGCGGAGCGCGATGAGGTTCTCGGGATCCAGGTCGAGCGACGCCTCGAAGATCTGCCGCGATTCCCCCAACTCGCGCGCCTCATACAGCGCCTGCGCGAGCACGATGTGACCGCTGATGTGACCGGGCTGGTTAGGAAGGTGCGCGCGACATAGCGCAATCGCTTGCGTCAGGTCGCCCAGCTTGCGGTACTCGTTGGCGAGAGGCGCGAAATAGCGTCGCGGATTCTCGTCAAACTTCTTCTTCAGCTCGTCGAGTCGGGCGGAAGTGGCCATGCCATGCCCTCGAGGTCATCGCGCCGATGTGGCGCTCAAGGAAAAACGTCTGGAAGCTCCGTCACTGAGACGAACCACTTCGTCAGAAGTGACACGCCGATTCGTCAGAAGTGACACGCTAACTTGATTTTAGGCGCAGATCACAAATAGCTTACGCGGCTCTCGTTCATCCTCGTTACACCCCGTGTTCCAGCAGGAGTAAGTGCCACGTGCTCCATCAGATGCGGAGCTCCGCGAAGTGGATCTGGCTGTTCATCGTCATCTGCTTCGTTGGTGTCTTCCTATTCGCCGAGACCTCCGGTCTTCTGGGGATCGGCCCCTCGCAGATCACGACATCCACGGCGGTCGCAGAAGTCAACGGTGTCGACGTTCCCTACGTCACGTGGGCCAACGTATCGAACCAGATGGCGCAGCAGGAAGAGCGGAATACGGGGCGAAGCCTGACGCTCGACGAGCGTCGGCGGGTGGAGGATCAGGCATTCGAACAGCTCGTCTCGAATATCCTGCTCGAACAGGAGTACAAGCGCCGCGGGATCACGGTGTCGGATCAGGAGATCATCGAGGCGTCGCAGCAGAGCCCTCCGCCCGAGCTGATGCAGAGTCCCGACTTTCAGACCGACGGGCGCTTCGACATCGCAAAGTATCGTCGCTTCATCGGGAGCGCTGCTGCACGTTCGCAGGGCGTCCTCGTGCAGCTGGAGAATTACTATCGGCAGGAGATTCCCCGCGCGAAGCTCTTCGACCAGCTCGCCGGTGACGTCTTCATCTCCGACGCGAAGTTGTGGAGCGTCTACAAGGACCTCAACGACTCCACGCAGGTGAGCTTCGTGAAGTTCGACGCCTCGACGGTCTCCGACTCGTCGGTGACGGTGCCGGAGAGCGAACTGCGCTCGTACTACGACAAGAACAAGGCGCAGCTCGAGCGTCCGGGGCGCGCGGTGGTCTCGATCATCTCGGTCCCGCGCACGATTTCGGCGGCCGACAGCGCCGCCACGCGCGAGCGGGCCGTTGCGTTGCGCAACGAGATCGAAGGTGGCGCCAAGTTCGAAGACGTGGCCCGGCGCGAGTCGGCCGACACGATCTCCGGCAAGGATGGCGGGTCGCTCGGCACCGGCGGAAAGGGGCGTTTCGTGAAGGACTTCGAGGACGCCGCGTACGGGCTCAAGGTGGGGGAAGTCTCCCAGCCGGTGCTTACGCAGTTCGGCTACCACCTGATCAAGGTCGATGCGCGGAAGGGCGACACGCTGACCATGCGCCACATCCTCGTGCGCATCCAGCAGTCCGACTCGTCCGCCACCCGCTCCGATCGCCTGGCCGATTCGCTCTCGCGCATGGCCGCGGCACAGGAGTCGCCGGCGAAGTTCGACAGCGCCGCCAAGGCGCTCAAGCTGCCAGTCACCTCCGCCGTGGCCATCGAAGGCGAGGCGCTGATGGGGAACAACGGGCGCCCGATTCCGAGCGTCAGCGCTTGGGCGTTCGGCGGCGCGAAGGTCGGAGAGACGAGCGACCTCTACGACTCCGACGAGGGATACTTCGTCGCGCGCCTCGACTCCCTCACGCAGGGTGGGGTGCCGAGCTTCGAGAACGCGAAGGACGAGATTCGTCGCCAGCTCATCTCGCGACACAAGGCCGAGTCGCTCGTGCCCAAGGCCGAAGCGCTCGCCAAGGCGGCGGCATCAACCACGCTCGAGTCGGCGGCGGCGGCAAGCGGGCTCACGGTCACGAAGACCGACATGTTCACGCGCCCGCAGTTCGTCGCCGGGCTGGGACGCTTCAACGCCGCGATTGGCGCGTCGTTCTCCCTACCGGTCGGGCAGGTGAGCGCGCCCGTCGTGACAGACGACGGCGTCTACGTCCTGCGCGTCGAGCGCCGGGTCGAGGCCGACAAGGCGAAGTGGGAAGCGCAGAAGGAGACCCAGCGCCGCGAGGCGGTGAGCTCGATCCAGCAGCTGCGCGTGCGCACCTTCCTGAGCGAGATGCGGAAGCAGGCGAAGGTCGAGGACCATCGCAAGGAGCTCAATTCGCTCGCGCGCCAGCAGACGAGCTGACGTTCGTTAGGCGCCTGAGCGCGCGCGGGCGCGGGCAGTGCGCTGGACGATTCGCCTGCAATGTCAACGAAGTGCAGCAGGAACGACGAAGGGCGCCCCCCCATGGTGGCGCCCGTCTGTTTTGCCCAGCGTCACCGGGAATCCAGGCGCCGCGCTCGTCGCTCAGGAAATCAGCCGCTTCGGCTCGGGACGGGCCTCGTCCTCCTGCCGCACCGGCTCGGCGGAGCGTTGGGGGAACGAATCGCGAGTCTCTTCCTTGAGTGACCGATCCACCTCCGAGAGCCCCTTCTTGAACTCCTTGATGCTCTTGCCGAACGACGACCCGATCTCCGGCAGACGGCGCGCCCCAAAGAGGAGCAGCACCACCACGAGAATCAGGAGGATCTCCATGAAACCCAGGTTCCCGAAATTCATACGATCTCCTAGAAAAGCGATCGCGCGATGAGGTAGGCGATCAATACCCCGACGAGGCTGAGAAGTGACACATCGAGCGCTACCGGCCCCAATGCGAACTTCAAGATAACAAGGTCAACCTGCAAGGGGCCAAGAGAAGGTGTCACCCCTGTGGTTAGCAATTCTTTGACGGCGCCGAGGGGGAGAAACTTGCGCGAGAACTGGGTCAGGAAGCCGCCAACGATGAACCCCACGGCCAGGACGATGCCGTGAAAGAGCGGGCGGCGGGTCGAAGTCCCCTTGGCCATCAGAAGCGCCGGTCGAGGACGTAGGCGAGCGCGTCGTAGAGCGCATCGCGCGCATCGCTGGCCGGAAGGTCGGCGAGCGACTCTTCGGCCTGCGAGGCGAATTCCTCACCGCGCCGCCGGGCGTACTCGAGCCCCCCTGCCCCGCGCACGATCTCCACAACGGCGGCGATCTGGTCGTCGCCCGGGACGGCGGTACTGAAGAGGCGCTCGATCTCCTTCCGCCCCGTAGCATCCACGCGCCTCAGCGCCTCGATGAGCGGAAGCGTGACCTTGTGCTCCTTGAGGTCGAGCCCTGTCGGCTTCCCGGTGGTGCCGGAATCCTCGGTGTAGTCGAGGAGGTCGTCTTGCACCTGGAACGCCATCCCCAGCCGCTCCCCAAAGCGCGACAGCGGCGCGCGATGGCGAGCTGCCCCGCACAGCGCACCGACCTCGCAGGCCGCCTTGAAGAGCGCCGCTGTCTTGCACTTGATGAGGAACTCGTAGTCGTCCTCGGTGAAGCCGAGCGCATCGAGCGCTCCGAGTTGGCGCATCTCGCCGACCGTGAGCTCGTTCGCCGCATTCGCAAAGACGCGCAGCGCCTCCATGTCGTCGAGCCGCACGAGTTCCTGAATTGCGCGCGAATACAGGAAGTCGCCGGCGATGACGGAGACCTGATGGGTGAAGAGCGAATTGATCGTCGGCATCCCGCGCCGCAGCACGGAGTGATCGACCGCGTCGTCGTGCACCAGCGTCGCGAGGTGGATCAGTTCGAGCACCGCTGCATATGCCGCGGCGCGCGGCTCGCCGCCGCCTTCGGTCTCGCTCGAGAGGAGAAGGAGCGTGGGACGCACCATCTTCCCCTTCATGAGCATCAGGTGCTCGTTGACGCCGCGGAAGAACTCGCTGTCGATCGCCACGATGCGCCACATCTCGTCGTGCACGCGCGCGAGCGGAGTGGCGACCGGAGCCTGGATGTCCTTGAGCGAGGCGCTGCTGGGGGAGTCGGTGCGGGGTCTTGCGGTCACTGAGTTAGTTGCTCGATGGCGGCCACGCGCTGCGCGACATCGCGGAACTCGATGTCGACGGCAAACACCCGCTGATAATAACGCAACGCATCAGCATGGCGTGACAGGACTTCGCTCGCGTACCCCAAGAGATATAACACCCCCACCAACTGCTGGTCGTCGGCCCGGGTCGACTCGACCCCGCGGTACAGCAGGGTGAGCGCGACCTCGTACTGTCCCTTCTCGACGAAGCACTGCCCAAGCGCCTCGTACGAGCGCACCCGGTGCGTGTCTCCGCGGAGCGACTTCTGGAACTCGGCGATCGCCTCATCGACCAGCCCCATTTCCTTGTAGGCCACACCGAGATCGTAGTGCGAGGCGAAGTCCTCGTCCTCGACGTTTGCCGCGACCCCTTCCTTGAATCGCCGGAGCATCTCGTCGAAGTCAGCCTGCTCGTCGCCCGTGGGAGCCGGATCGGCCGTAACCATCCTGGTCGACCGGACCGGTTCGTCGTCGCGCAGCCAGCTCCCCAGATCGATGAAGTCGTCGTCCGGACCGCGTCCGTTGCCGCGAGTGTCAGTCGGCGGAGGGGGTTCGACCGGCGCTCCCCCGATCACCGGGACGGCACCTGACGATGCGGCAACCGGAGTCGCCGAGCGCGGAGTACCGCCTGGGACGCGGGCGAAGTCCGCGGAGGGGGTCGCGATCGTCCCAGACGAGAACGGCGTCGCGAAGGCCGCCGCGCCGAGCGGCGGGGTCGCAGATCCGTCGTGATGTGCGAAGTCGTCGCCCACCAGCGGCTGCGCTCCGCTCGCGAGCTCCACGATCGGAGGGGCAGCGAAGGCCTCGTCGATCTGGTCGTCTAGGCTCGGCGCCGGGAAGGGCTCGACCAGGTCGTCTGCGGACGCGTCGGCGGAATCGAGTGAAGGCTGAGCGTCGATTGGGTCCGCGAGGCGCTCGCGCTCCGCCGCGACGGTCTCGTGACTCTCGCTCACCGAGGGCGCAGCCTCGTACTCCGGGTCGGCATGAGCTTCGAGTTGCGCGCTTTCAGCGACCGCAGCCGGCTCCGACTCTGCCGCGTCGGGTGCGAGGACAGCGTCGCTCGATTCGAGAGCGTAGGTCCCATCGGTCGCATCGGTCGCGTCGCCAACGGCCGCCACAGCGTCGACGCCTCCCTCAGGGGCGCTGCTGTCGACGGCATCGTCCGAGGAGGTCCCGTTGGAAGCCGCACCGTCCTGCGACACACTGGCGGCCGCGGCGGACGTCTGTTCGCGTTCGAGCGCGACTACCTCGCGGATGTCGGTCGCGTCCTCGAGCTCCGGCGCAGCCGCTTCGGCGTCCGACGCCGCGGGCGCCGGAGGCGTTGTGAACAGCGAGTCGGCGATGATCGGAAGCTCAGCCGAGATGCTCGTCACATCGCGCTCGGGGGTGCGCGGAATCGAGCGATCGAACAGGGAGACCATGTCGGCCGGACTTGGCGTCGGCGCCGGTGCGGACGGCGACTCCGGCGGCGTGGCGCCGCGCTGCGCGAGCTCCTCCTCGCTCAGGAGCCCCAGGGCAAAGCGCGCGCGCCCGTTCCCCGGCGAGAGCTCGAGCACGCGCGAGTAGACAACGCGCGCCTTCTCCGGCTCGCCGCTCCGGAAGAGGGAATCGGCCAGCTCGACGTACGCCTCGACGAGTCGCACGCGATCGTTGGAGCGCACCGCGTACTCGACGCGCTTCTGGTGATGGCGGACCGACGTCGGCACGACGCGCAGCACGACGTCGGCGACGCGGCGCGCATTCTCGAGGTCACCGGCCACTTCGAAGCCGCGCATCGCGACATCGAGTTCCTCGAGCCCTTCGATGCGGCTCCCCTGGTCGAGGAGGGCCTCACCGAGCTGGCGACGGAGCGTGAGGTTTTCGGGCTCGAGTTCGATGCGACGGCGCAGCTGCGCCTCCACTCCACCGAAGGAGAGCGAGCGGCGCGGTGTACCACCGCGCGACTCGACCGGCGCGAATTCGCCCGGCACCTGCTCTCCACCGTTTGCACCGTCGGCGTCCGACGCAGCACCGTCCGGCGGCGTGGTGCCGTCACCGTCGCCATTCTCGTTGGGGGGCCACATGAGCGCCGCCGAGAGGTCGTCCCAGCGAGCGCGCGGGCGCGAGGGAACGTCGCCTCCCGGCGGACGGATTGCCGACACTTCGCCCGAGACGAGTCCGGCCATGCGTTCGTCGTGCCATTCGCCGTCGATGAGGACTTCGGGGGCGTCGTCGTCGGTCCACTCCTCGGCGCTCTCGCCCACGTCGCTCTCCGCCTCGTCGCTCTCGGTCTCCGGCGCGTCGTAGGAGTCGGCACGCGCGGCGGGCGCATCGTCGAACAGTGGGGCGGGTTCGAAATCGAGCGGGCCGTTGTCGCCGAACGTCGGCGGCTCGCCGAGCAGGTCGTCGGTGCTCACCGGCTCGAGGTCGATCGGGACGATGAAGTCGACGTTAGGCGGCGACAGTAGGTCGTCGACCTCGAGGAGGGGGAGCTCGACGTCGCCATCGCTGAAGGCGGAGGCGATCGCTTCGCCTCCCAGCTCCGGGGTGCTCGTCGGCGCCTCGATGTCGAGCCCGCGATCGAGCATGAGGGCGCGCAGTGCGTCGACATCGAGGGCGCTCCCCGCGACGGTGGAATCGTGCGCACCCTCCTCGCCGTCCGCAGGCGCAGCCACGGATGGCACGTCGCCGTCGTGACGCATGAACGGGGGAAGAAGTTCGTCGAGGAGATCGAACTCCGGATCGGACTGCGCCGCCGCATCGACGCGCTCGTGGCGCGCGTCCGTTTCGAAGGCGTCTCCCTCCTCCTGCGCATCGAGCGATGCTTCGGCAAGTGCGAGCGCACCGTCGTCAGCTGCAGCGACCGGCACGCCGGGTTCGGCTAACTCTTCGTTGCCTGTCGGCGCGGTCGCCTCGCCGGTATGCTCCGGCGCACCCAACGCCGACTGACTCTCGCCCACGACGTACGCCTCGGCCGGCTCCTCGTCGGCGACCGCCTCGAGATCGGAGGACGCGTCGTCCGACGCGTCGTTCGCGACGTCGGCCGCCGGGTCGCTGTCGGCGTCCGAATCGGCAGCGACCGGAGGGAGCGACGACATCCGGGCAAACGCTTCCTCCAGCGTTTCCGTCGCTGCGTGCTGGTCCTCGGCTCCGTGCTCCGCGTCGACGTCGTCGTCCTGCGACGAAGCCGCGCCTTCTGCTGCCACGCTCGGCGCGGCGACACCGTCATCGGTGAAGCGCTCGGACGCTGCGCCTTCCGTGGGCTCGTCCACCGGCGATACGCCGTCAGGGCCGGCATCGAGCGCGACCGCCGGTAGGCCGAGCGGCGTGAGGAGGCGGTCGAGAGAGAAGTCGTCGCGCGCACTGAGTGCCGCCTCGACCCAGGAGTCGGGGGTCTCGTCGCCGTCGAGCGCGAACTCCTCACGCAGGGAGCGGCGCGTCTCCTCGTCGATCTCTTCCGAGGGGACGGCGAGCAGCTCGTCGGTCGGGCGCCCCGATCCGTCCTGCGCGACCAGTTCCGCGGTGTCGCGCGGTGCGCACTCGCGAAGCGACGCGTCGGGCGCACTCGCCGCGACGTCGGTGTCGGCCTCCCGTTCGGCGATCGACTCGGGGGCACCTTGGTGCTCGGCGACGCCGGCGTCGCGTGTGCCGACGTCGGGCTCTCCCCCTTCTCCGCCAGCCGCGACTTCGTGCTCGGGGGTCGCGCCGATCGCCACCGGGTCGGCCGAGCCGGTCACGGGCCACTCGAGACTGGGCGAGGCGTCGAGCGTTTCCCTAACTGGCGGAAGCGACAGCAGGTCGACGTCCGAGGGGGTGTCGTGCCCCGCGGGATCCAGAATCACCGGGGAGCCGATCGGTGTCCCCATCACGCGCAGCAGGTCGAGACGGGGATCGTGCGACTCCAGCAGCGGGAGGTCCGAGGGGAGCGCGAGGTCGTGGGCACTGCGCATGGCCGCTCCGCTCCCGCTCTCCTCGCCGCGGAGCGCGAGGTGGCGGAATTCCTCGCCCGTCATCGGCGGGGTGTCGATCAACGGCGAGAGCGACGGGTGCGTCCCCGAGAGCGAGACGCGCGGGGATTCGAGGCCGCTCACCTGCGGGACCGGCTCGATTGGTTCGCTCCACGAATCGGCCTCGACGGTCAGGAGCGACTCGGTGGGAACGTCGCGCTCCTCGCTCTCGTCGCTCGCCTGCTCCAACCCGATGATCTCGGTGGGCGTCGGCGTGGTGACGTCGGAGCGATCGCTCGCGGTCGACTGGAAGCCGTCCAAGCGCGGCGTTTGTGCCGTGGACTCCTCGACTTCCTCGTCCGCGTCGGGGTGGAACGTGAGCACGAGCCCCTCGAGCGCCGGAACGACGTCGACGCCTGCGAGCGCGGTGTCGATGGCCTCGGGCGCGCTCTCGACCGTTTCTTCGTCGCGCGCTGTCGGCGCCTCCGCGGCTTCGAGGTCGAGGAAGATCAGGTCGTTCTTCTTCTTTAGTCCCGCCGTCGCTTCCGCCTGGCGCGGCTCCGCCTCGGGGTCGATCGCCTTCATGCGATCGATCGTCGCCTTCGCCTCGACCTCGCGCCCTTCTTCCTCGAACTTGAGGTAGAGCGTCTCGAGTTGCTCGACCGCCTCGGACTTGCGGTTCTCCTTCTGCATCCAGTCGGCGAGCATCAACCGGATGTCGTCCTGGTCCGGACACAGGTCGGCGAACTCCTTGAGCGCGCGGAAGGCTTCGTCGGTGTGCCCCGATTTCTGCATCCGCTCGGCGTACTCGAGGAAGTTCTTCTTGGCGTCGCTCTTGAAGCCCTTCTTCGCCGAGATCTTTCCGAGCTTGTAGTAGACCGACGTCCGCGCGGGTGACTGGCGCAGGACCTTGTTGCAGAGCGCGATGGCGTTGTTGAGAAAGCCTCGCTCGGCGTAGACGTCGACCGCCTTTTCGTAGTACGCAAGTGCCTCGGTGACATTCCCCTGGCGCTGCAGGAGGTCACCGACGCGGTTGTACAGCTGCAAGTCGGCGTCGTCGAGGTCGCGGCCGGCTTCCTCGAGGAGCTGGATGTAGAGCGAGAGCGCGCGGTCGAACTGTTTCTTCTGTTCGAAATCCGACGCCTTCTTTTTCAGCTTGGCGATGTTCGGATTCGCCATCAGCGCGACTCACCCCGGCGAAGGCGGGGAACGGAACGACCGACTCGGCTCGCGCTGTTGGCGATGCTCACGCCGCGCATGGCACGCCTCGCACCCAGGTCGCCTGGCAGCGGCGATCGCCGTACCAGTACGGGATCTCGCGCACGTCGTCCACGTCGAAGAGGGCGAGGTCAGCGGAGAATCCAGGGGAGAGCTGCCCGGTCTCGTGCGCGAGGTCGAGCGCCGCCGCCCCATTGACGGTGGCGGCGAGGATGGCCTCGGACGGCGACAGACGCAACTGACTCACGGCGATAGCGAGCATCAGCGGAAAATTCGGTGTCGGCGACGTACCGGGATTGAAATCCGTTGCCAGGGCCACGGCCGCTCCCCCATCGAGGAGCGCGCGCGCTGGCGCGTGGCGCTCCTTTCCCAGAAACAGCATCGTGCCCGGGAGCAGCGTCGCCACGGTGCCTGACGATGCGAGCGCCCGAATCCCTGCGTCCGAGATGGCGGCCAGGTGGTCCGCCGACGTCGCCCCGAGCGCCGCGGCCAGCTCCGCCCCTCCGGATGGGCGCAGTTCGTCCGCGTGCAGCTTGAGTCGAAGCCCGGCATCACGGGCGGCCGACAGCACCGTCCGCGACTCGTGGACGGTAAAGACTCCCGGCTCGCAGAACACGTCAGCGAAGCGCGCGAGCCCACCGGCCACGACCCGAGGGATCATCTCCTTGACGATCAAGTCCACGTAATCGGCACGTCCTTCCGGGGTGCGACGAGCCTCGAGCGGAATTTCGTGCGCGCCGAGGAAGGTCGGGACCAGACGCATCGGGACGAGCGCTGCGAGGCGCTGGATCGCCCTCAGCGACTTGAGCTCGTCCTCCACGGTGAGCCCGTAACCGGACTTGACCTCCACCGTCGTCGTCCCATGGCGGGCGAGGCGTTCGAGGCGGGGTTGGGCGAGGGCGACGAGGTCATCCTCCGTCCGAGAGCGCAAGTCGCGCACGGAGGCATGGATTCCGCCGCCTCGGTCGGCGATTTCCATGTAGTCCAAGCCCGCCGCGCGGAGCTCCTGTTCCTCGTATCGCGCCTTGCCGAAGATCGCGTGCGTGTGCGAGTCGACGAGTCCGGGCATCAGGACACCACGCGCACAGTCGACGATCTCGGCTTCGGGGAATCGCGCGCGGAGCTGGTCGTCCGGGCCGACGGCCGCGATCCTGTCCCCTTGGGTCGCGACTGAGGCGCGCGTCAGGATCATGGCATCGCGCATCTCGTCGCCTCGGCGGGCGCGCGCGGGACCGGCGCAGGTCACCACCTGCGACGCGTTTACATAGAGGCGGTCGGTCATCTGGGCGCTCCGGGAGGTGCAAGGGATTGGGCGAACGTGGGCCCCTGCGAGGAGCGACGGAAGAGGGAGTTTCCCCCGACGTCAGGCGAAGACGTCCTTCACGCGCGAGAGTCGAAGCGGCGCCTGCGCCTCGCCGCGGCAGGCGTAGTAGCAGCGATTGCAGTCGATCTTCTCGTACGGTCGCGACTCGGACCAGTGGAAGTCCGTCGGGAAGTCGGGGCAGCGCTTCACGTGACCGGTAGGGTCTACGTGAATCGTGCGGATCCCCGACTGGCAGGGCTCGCGCATCTCGCCGCGCAGGTAGCGGGGAATCTGCTCGAGATAGTAGTCGGAGTTGGTGATCACCCCGCGTCGCGCGCGCTTGTAGGCGAGGAGTTCGTCGATCACCGCCTTGGCCTGCGACTCGAAGCCGTCCTGCAACAGGTAATCAGGGTTCCCGTTCTTCGAGTCGGTGTAGAGCGAGAAGTTCACGCCGACTCCGAGTTGGGCGGCGCGCCGCACCAGCGGGAGGAGCTGGTCGAGGTTGTCGTTCTTGATCACGGTGTTGAAGCGAATCCCGTGCATTCCCGACGCGCGCATCCCTTCGACGGCCGCGAAGATCTTCTCGGTGAGCCCGGGGATGCCTCGCGCGACGTCGTGACGACCGTCGAGGTAGTCGAGCGAGATGTTGAACTGGTCGACGCCGGCATTCCAGAGCGAACGCGCACGCTCCACCGACAACATGCCGCCGTGCGTGATCAGCATGATGTAGTTGAGGCGGATCGCATCGCGGACCGCCGCGACGATCTCCTCGAGGTCGCGACGGAGGAGCGGCTCGCCACCAGTGAAGGTGACCAACATCGGATTGTAGAAGCGCGCCGCGTCGGCGAAGCTCTTGAGCTCCGTCGCGCGGGCGTCGGCCGGCGTCTTCCAGTAGTCGCAGAAGCCGCAACGCGCATTGCAGCGCATCGTGACCTCGAAGTGCACGAGCACTGGGCTCCGACGCGCGACCAGCCAGGCGTACTTGGCGAGGAAGAGCGGGATGTGGTACGGTTTGTATTTGGACGACAACATCGGACGGGGGACGGGGGACGGGAGACGGGAGGTTGTTCCGATGTTCCTCCCGTCCTGCCGGCTCGCCTAAGGCTAACCGTCCGTCAGCATTGGGAGGGTGATTCCTTCGCGTTTTGCCGTCGTCAGCGCCGTTTCGTAGCCGGCGTCGGCGTGGCGGGCGACGCCCATGCCCGGGTCGTTCGTCAGGACGCGCTCGAGGCGCTGGCGCATCTCCGGTGTACCGTCGGCGACGATCACCTGCCCGGCGTGCAGCGAGTTGCCGATCCCCACGCCGCCGCCATGGTGGAACGAGACCCACGATGCGCCGCTGGCCACGTTCACCATCGCATTCAGGATCGCCCAGTCGGCGATCGCGTCGCTCCCGTCCTTCATCGCCTCGGTCTCGCGGAAGGGCGACGCGACGCTCCCGGTGTCGAGGTGGTCGCGCCCGATGGCGATCGGCGCCGAGAGTTCGCCCGAGGCGACGAGATCGTTGAGGGCGACGCCGAATTTTGCGCGCGCCCCCTGCCCTAACCAGCAGATGCGCGCCGGCAGCCCCTGGAAGTGGATCTTCTCGCGGGCAAGGGTGATCCAGCGGCGCAGGTGCTCGTCCTCGGGAAAGAGTTCGAGCACGAGTTCGTCCGTGCGATGGATGTCGGCCGGGTCGCCCGAGAGCGCAACCCAGCGGAAGGGCCCCTTCCCTTCGCAGAAGAGCGGTCGGACGTAGGCGGGGACAAAGCCGGGAAAGTCGAAAGCGTTGGCGACGCCCGCGTCGTGCGCCACCGTGCGCAGGTTGTTGCCGTAGTCGAAGGTGATCGCCCCGCGCCGTTGCAGCTCCAGCATCGCCTTCACGTGCTCGACTGCCGACGCGGTCGAGCGCTTCACGTACTCCTTGGGATCGCTGGCGCGAAGAGCCTCCGCCTCGGCGAGCGGGATCCCGGCCGGTACGTATCCTTGCAGCATGTCGTGCGCCGACGTCTGGTCGGTGACGACGTCGGGGATCACGTTGCGACGCACCAGCTCGGGGAATACGTCGGCGGCGTTGCCGATCAATCCGACCGAGAGCGCCGTGCGGCTCGCCGTCGCCTCGCCGATCCACGCCAGCGCCTCGTCGAGCGACGCGGTCTTGCGATCGCAGTACGCAGTTGCCAATCGTTTGTCGATGCGGCGCTCGTCGACCTCGACGCCGAGGATCGCCGCACCACACATCGTCGCCGCTAGCGGTTGCGCGCCGCCCATTCCCCCGAGCCCCGCGGTGAGCACGAAGCGCCCGGCGAGCGTGCCGCCGAAGTGCTGGCGCGCCACCGCGCCGAACGTCTCGTACGTCCCCTGCACGATCCCCTGCGACCCGATGTAGATCCACGAGCCGGCCGTCATCTGCCCGTACATGATGAGCCCCTTCCGCTCCAACTCGCGGAAGACGTCCCAGGTCGCCCAGCGCCCCACCAGGTTGCTGTTGGCGATGAGGACGCGCGGCGCGTGTGCTCCCGTGCGGAAGACCGCCACCGGCTTCCCGCTCTGTACGATGAGCGTCTCGTCACCCTCGAGCTCGCGCAGCGCCGCGACGATCGCTTCGAACGCGTCCCAGCTGCGCGCAGCGCGCCCGGTCCCGCCGTAGACGACCAGGTCATCCGGGCGCTCGGCGACATCGGGGTCGAGGTTGTTCATCAGCATGCGGAGTGCGGCTTCCTGCTGCCACCCCTTGCAGCTGATCGCGGAACCGCGCGGCGCGCGCACCTCGCGCGGGCCGGCCTGCTGCGAAAGTGTGGAGGTCATCGGATCCTCACGTCGTGATCGGAGACGGATCGCGTCCCAGGTGAGCGGTCGTCAGAAAGGCGTCGAACGCGCCTTCGGCGATGAGGCGCGCGGCGGCGGCGACGTCGGGGGCGAGCACGCGGTCGCGCCCGAGCGCCGGGACGACGCTGCGCACGATGGCGTGCGCCTCCTCGATCGCCGCGCTGGAACGGAGCGGGCGCCGGTAGTCGATCCCCTGCATCGCGCACAGGAGTTCGACCGCGAGCACATGTCGCACGTTCTGCACGATGCGACGGAGCTTCACGGCCGCCCCCATCGCCATCGGCACGACATCTTCCTTGCTCCCATCGGTCGGGATCGAGTCGACGGTTGCCGGATGCGAAAGCACCTTGCACTCCGACGTCACGGCGGCCGCCGTCACCTGCGCCATCATGAAGCCCGAATTGACGCCGGCGTCGGTGGTGAGGAACGGCGGCAATCCCTGGTTGAGGTCGGGGTGTACGAGCCGGTCGATCCGGCGCTCCGAAATCGTGCTCAGGTTCGTGAGCGCGATCGAGACGAAGTCGCACGCCATCCCCACGGACAGGCCGTGGAAGTTGCCGCCGCTCAGCATCTCGCCGTCCTCGAACACCAGCGGATTGTCGGTCGCCGCGTTCAGCTCGCGTGCTACCACCCCTTCGGCGAACTCCAGCGCGTCGAGCACCGGGCCGTGCACCTGCGGCATGCAACGGAGCGCGTAGGCGTCCTGGACGCGCGGGTCATCGAGACGGTGCGACTCGCGGATCTCGCTGTTGGAGAGGAGCTCGCGCATCAGCGCCGCCGAACGCTGCTGCCCGCGCTGACCGCGCACTTCGTGGATGCGCGGATCGAAGGCGACGGGCGTGCCTAACAACGCCTCGAGCGTCGCGGCACCGGCGACGTGCGAGACATTCCAGAGCGTCCGCGCATCGTGCAGCGCGAGCGCAGCGAGCGCTGTGTGGGCCTGCGTCCCGTTCACCAACGCGAGCCCTTCCTTGGGCTGTAGCGTCACCGGCGCGAGACCAGCGTCCCGCAGAACATCAACCGCCGGGCGTTCGACATCGCCCACCAGGAGCGTCCCTTCTCCAACGAGCCCCAGCGCCACGTGCGACAACGGCGCCAGGTCGCCGCTCGCCCCAACGCTCCCCTGCTCCGGGATCGGTGACCAGATCCTCGCATTGAGCATCGCCAGGAGCAACTCGACGACTTCGGCGCGTATCCCGGAGCATCCGCGCGCCAGCACGTTCGCCCGCAGGAGCATGATCGCCCGCGACTCGGCTTCGCTCAATCGCGGGCCGACCCCTACCGAGTGGGAGCGCACCAGGTTCACCTGCAGCTCGGCGAGGCGGTCGTGCGGAATCGCCACGTCGGAGAGCTTGCCGAAGCCGGTCGTCACGCCGTAGACGACTTCGCCGCGCTCGACGATCCCATCGACGATAGCGCGTACGCGCGTGAGCCGCTCGCGCGCGGCGGGGGCAAGCGAGACGCTCGCGCGATTGCGTGCGACCGCGACTACATCGGCGACGCGCAGCGATTCTCCGTCGATCACCACCGCGGCGTCAGGCATGCAGTTCGTTCCAGGTCATGAGGTACGGGAGGGCGTTCGCGGCGCTCGCTCGTTCCGCGCGCCCGACGCACTCGCGGAGCTCATACGCTGCTCATGCGGTGCAAGGTGCTGACGCTAGAACGAGCGGTTGCCGACGTAACCGCGCGGGTACTGGGGCCGGTCGTAGTTGAACTTGAGATCCGGCTGCGCCTTGAGCGCGATGAAGAAGTTGAACGAGAAGTTGCCGTTTGGCGAGCGCGAGAAGGCGAAGATCGCGTCCCAGTCGTGCAGTTCACGCTGCAGGCTCACCACGTGCGAGGCAAAGCGATTGCGCTCGATGTCGTAGCTGGTCTGCCACTGCGCCGCCCACTTGTCGGTCACGTGGAACGACATGCTCCCCTGCACGCTCGACTGCGGGGGCTGGCGAATGACCGGGCCACCGTTCGTGGTCGATTCGAACGGGTTCGTCGTGGAACCCGAGGTTTGCTGCTGGATGACGCAGGCCTCGTAACCCAGCGGGTTGCTGAGGCGATACTGCTCGCAGAGGATGGTAGGATCGAGGTCGATGACGTTGTCGCCGACCGGTGGGCGCTGGCGCGTGGAGGAGTACGAGAGGTTGACCTTCCACCCCTGTCCCTGCGGCACCTGCATCTGCGCCGTGTTGACGCTCCCCTGAATCGGGCGGTTGGCGACCATTCCACCACTGATGCCGCGATCCTGCCGAATGCCGTTCTCGCCACGCTGTGTTGCATCGCGCTGCTGTGCGCGCCGCTCGTCGGCATCGAGCATATGAATCCCGAGCAGGCGAGCCATCGCACGCACGAGCGGCGAGTTCGCGTCGAGACTCATCGTGCTGCGAATGCCCGTGCGGTACGGCTTGAAGACCGCGGAATCGTTGGCCGGTGAACCCTGGAAGAGCGAATAGCCGACACCGAGGTCGAAACCTGGGAGGAGGTCCGATCGCGCGGTGTAGTCGAAGGTCTGGTTGCTGAGACCGATCTTCGACTTCGACTTCTTCGCGCGCACGAAGTCGTACGAGAGCGTGGTGAAGGTGAGCGAGAGGAGTTTCACCTTGCGCGACTGATCCGTACCGCTCGCCCCGCCACCGAGCAACGCCCCGCCCTGTGGCGCAGCGCCGGGCGCGCCCGGCGGGCGTGTCGTGTCGGGCGGCACACTGTCGCTCACCGCCGCCGCTTCCTTCGGACGAAGCTTCGCCTCGAACGCCGTGGCGAAGCCGAGCGAGATCACCGACTGCTGGTTGTTCCCCAGGTACCCCTGCGAGATGTTGCCGTTGGCCGCGAGGAACTCGTTCGACACGTTCCCCTTCGGGACGTAGTTGAACGTGAGCTGTGGCTCGATCGAGTGTCGAATGCGCTCGATCGGCCCAAACCCGGGAAAGAAGCCATAGAACTTGGGCGTCATCGCGATGCCGTAGCTCGGACGCATCGACTGCGCGACGAACTTTCCGCCGGTGCGCTCCGATCGCACGATGAGCGGCGAGCTGCCATCGACCTTTTGCAGCTGGACGGTGGGCGTGAGATTCCACGACCCCTGGAAAAAGCTGGGGAGATTGAATCCGCCGCTCCAATCCAGGCCGGTCCGGTACGTGCGCGCAAAGACGCGCGTCGACTTCGTCGTCGTGTCCGTGACGTCGGTGTAGACCGTACGACTTTCCGGAAAGTCGTTCAGCACATCGGTCACGCGCACGGAGTTGCTCAGGTTGAAGCCGAAGATCTGGATCGGCGTTTCGAAGCTGACCGATGAATTCCGCGTGTTGCGGCGCACCTTGGCGCTATCGAGCGCGTTGGTGACCGGATCGCGCGAGTAGAGATACCTGAACTCCCCGGCCTGATCGATGTCGAAGCTCTGCGTGTTGGTGACGTTGAGCGACGGCGTCCAGGTGAAGTTCTCCCCGAGTCGAATCGGCTTGCTGGTGACCGAAAACGTGGGGAAGTCGCGATCCAGCTGGCTGCGCCCCGGATACTGCACCTGGTTGCCGCCGATGTTGACCGAGAGCGGGCCGCGCCCCGTGGAATAGTTGAGCGACGACCGAATCGTCTGCAACGACTGCTGCGGATTGAACGAGATGTTCCGCTGGATCGTCGTATTCGTGACGTAGTTGAACGTCGCGTTGAGGCGCGTGCGCTGCGAGAACTCCTGCGTGTGGTTCCAGGAGTACTGCTTGTTGGTCTGTCCGTTGCGCAGGTTTTGATACGACGTGGCAATCGTCCCGGTGATGAAGCGATCGCGCCAGCGATACTGCATCTGCCCGGTCAGCTTGACGTAACCCGGATCGAACGCGGTCGCGCGGGCGTTGCTTCGCCAGTCCATCGACACCTGCGCGTCCATGTAGTCGTTCAGCGCGACGTAGTAGCCGATATCTTCGATGGTGCGTCGCAGGAAGGGGCTCTGCCGGAAAATCTGGTTGAATCCGATGCGCGGCGGGATGATTCCGCTGCGCCGGCCTGCTCGCATGTCCTGAAAGACGAACGGGAGCCACATCACCGGGATGTCGGCGATGTAGAGCACCGCGGGACGCGCCACCATCACGTTCTTGGAGATGAGCTTGAGCTCCTTCGCCGCGAAGTGATAGTGCGGCTCCAACTCTTCGCAGCTGGTGAGCCACCCGTCCTTCGCATAGAAGGCCGACTGCCCGGCGTCGGTCGAATCGCCCTTGAATGCCGCCACGTTTCCGTGGACGACCCAGCGCTGCCCGCTCTCCACGGCGGTCGTCACGTCGCGCACCACGCCGCGACGGTTGTTCACGTCGTAGCGAATGCTCCCGAGCGCGATGATGTCATCCTGCCCCTGCGACGGGTCGCGCAGGAGCAAGGTGTCGCCGCGCGCGATCACCATGTTCGTCGAGTCGTTGAACTGGATGGTATCGCCAACGAGCGTCGCCGAGTCGCGCTGCACCGCCGCGCGCTTCCCGACGAGGTTCATCGTGTGCTCCTGCGCCTTGAAGATGACCACGTTTCCCTGATACCGGGTCACGTTGTAGCCAGGCTTCCGGAGCAGCGCTTCCATCGCCGAGTCGGGCTCGGCCCACTTCACCTCGAGCTTCGCACTCGCCGAGTCGAGCCCGCCGCGCCCGATCGACTCGCGCGTACGCGTCGTGTCGTTGCCGGGGCGGCGCAGCGTGTCGCCGCGGGCGCGCGCAATCGAATCGGCACGCGCCTTCGCCAGAGAATCGGCCCTCGCTTTCGCCCCCACCGAGACCGGGCGCTGCGCTTCGCTCACGCGCGTCACCCCGCACAGACTCACCACCAGCGCCACCCCACAGGCTAGCGCACGCTCCCACTGCTTCACGCGACGGCTCCCGACTCCTCGGCCAGCTGGGCTTCTTCCTTTCGCATCTTCCGTCGGTACACCACAACCGAGCAGATGACGCTCAGTTCGTAGAGGAGGTAGAGCGGGATCGCGATCGCGAAGAGCGAGAAGGGATCTTGTCCCGGCGTGATGAACGCCGCTGCCACCAGGCACACGACCGTGGCGTGCCGGCGAAACTTGTTGAGAAACGCAGGCGTGACGATCCCCAGCGCGGTGAGCGCGAGCACCGCGATGGGCAGTTCGAAGACCGCACCGAGCACGAGCGACAGCGAGACCGTGAAGTCGAAATACTCCCCGGCCGTGATCATCGGCGTGAGGGAGTTGGTCTGGATGCTGTAGAACATCTGCAGCGTGATCGGGATGATCCCGAAAAACGCGAGCGAGACGCCGGCCAGGAAGAGCAGCGCGCCGAAGATCAGGACGGGGATGATGACCTTCTTCTCGTGCTTGTAGAGCGCCGGCGAGAGGAACCCCCAGATCTGCCAGACGATCACGGGCGAGGCGAAGATGGCGCCCAGGGCGAACGCCATGCTCATCGTGATCTTGAAGGGATCAGCCGGGTGCGTGTAGACCAGCTGGTGCCCGTTCAGGTACGGCAGGATCGGGCGTTCGAGAATGAGGATGACGTCGAACTTGAGGAGGAGGGAGAAGGCGATGATCACGCCGGCGACGAGCGCCATGAGTCCCCACAGGATGCGCCACCGCAGTTCCTCGAGGTGATCGAGGAACGGCATCTCCCCTGCTTGCTGCCCTACCTGTGCCATCGATGTGTTTCGAGAGGCCTAACGATTCGTGCGCAACCACTCGCGGGCGAGGTCGGCTTCGTCCGAGGTGGGATACTCCCGCACCACTCGGTCCATCGCCGTTCGTGCATCCGCTTTCTTGCCCTGACGAGCCATGGAGAGCGCCATCTTGTAGAGCGCCGTTGCCGCACGCGGTGACCGCGGATACTTGGCCACGACCGCCGCATACGCGGAATCCGCCGACGCCGCTGTTCCCTCGGCCGCGAACGCTTCGGCGATGTTGATCTGCGCGTCCGGCGCGAGCTCCGACGTAGGATACAAGCGCAGCAGCTCTTCGAAGGCAGCCCTTGCGGAAGAATAGCTTCCCCGGCGGAGCTGGTCGTACGCCAACTGATAGAGCTGGTTGGGCCCGGGGGTCGGCTGCACAGGTGCCGCCCCGGTCGTATCGCCCGGGACCGTCATCGGCGGCGGGATCACCTGTTGCTGCTGGGCCCGGGCCTCGAGGTCGGCACGCATCTCCTGGATGCGACGCTGGCTCTGCCCAGTGAGTTCTTGCACCTGCAGGAGCTGCTGCTGGATGGCGCGCAGGTCGCCGCGCGTGTCACCCTGGAAGCGCCCCAGTCGTTCGCTCGTCGCCTTGAGCGAGTCGCTGACCGTTCCGAGCGCAGCCGAGACGGCCGCCAGCTGCCGTGCGCGCGCCGAATCGGCGCGCGCACTTTCGGTGCGGAAATTCAGGATGTCGCCTTGCAGCACCCGCATGTCGCTGCGAGTGGCGAAGCACCCCCCCGTCGAGATGACGAGGAGGAGCGTCGCGGCCAATCGTGCGGTCAGCCGCCCGCTCACTTGGGTGCGACGAGCTGGTCGCCGCCGGCAGTAATCTCGAACTCAGCGCGACGGTTCATGCGCCAGGCCTCCTCATTCGATTCGGTGACGGCGGGGCGCTCCTCGCCGTACGAGATGATGTCCATGCGATCGCCGTCGATCCCCTGGTCGGAGAGGTAGCGCTTGACAGCGGCAGCACGGCGCTGGCCGAGTGCCAGGTTGTACTCATCCGATCCGCGCTCGTCGGTGTTGCCGGCGATGCGTAGGCGAAGCCCGGGGTTGGCGCGGAGAATCGGGAGCTTGGCATCGAGCGTCGAGCGTGCATCGCCGGAGAGCTCGTCGGAGTCGTACTCGAAGTACACCGCAGCGGCCAGCGTGGCCCGCGTCGCCCGCAATGCCGCCTCCTTTGCCGCCGCCTCAGCGGCAGCGGCCGCTGCAGCGATCGAGTCGGCACGCCGCTTCTCGAAGGCCGCGATGCTGTCGCGGCAGCGCTGGTCGCAGGTCGGCGTAGGCGTCGGTGTCGCCGGGGTCACCGCGGTTTCCGGCTTCTTCTTGCAAGCGGAAATGGCGGCGAGGGCGAGAACCGAGAGGGCGAGTACGCGATGTCCACGAGTCATGACGAGTTCCTTGCGCTTGGGGCGGGGATTGGGGGGAGATGGGAAACGAGCCGGGCGAACGGGTTCAGCGAAATAGGGTCAGCGAGTCGGATCAACTCGTTGCTCGAGACGGACGAAACCCTCAACGAGGGCGAAGCGGCGGAGACCACGCGCCAAAGCGCGCCCCTCCCGCAGCATGAGTCAGCTGGCGAACAGTATTGGACTCCACGTCGAGCACCCAGAGCTGCCGGGACCCGCCGCGATTCGACGTGAACACGAGGTGGCGCGAGTCGGGGGCGAATGAAGGCTGCTCGTTCACTCCCTCGCTGGTGTGGCGCTTCACGACCCGGTCGCGCAGTCCGATGCTCATGATCTGCAGGCGACCGGCGATCTGTGCCTCGAATGCAATGAGGCGCCCGTCCGGCGACCAGTCCGGATTGGCGCGATACGGTTGGTCGACATAGTCCCGCGTCAGCAGGTCGGCGTTGGTGCCATCCGCGTCGGAAATATATACCTCGGGATGCCCCAGCCGCCCCGACGTGAAGGCCAAACGTCGTCCATCCGGCGAAAAACTTGGCTGCGTGTTGTCACTTCCCCGCCCGACCGTGATGCGCCGCGCCGGCTCGGTGCCGAATGCGTTCGTCGCGTAGAGATCAGTCCCCGACTCCGCGCCGTGCGCGTAGACGATCGTGTTGCCGTCGGGCGCAAAGGTCGGCGTCATGTTGAGCCCTTCGCGGGTTGGAAGAATTCGCGTCGCTCCCCCTACCTCGCGAATGACGATTTGCTGCCCCGTTGGTCCCATCGTCATGTACGCGATATGCGACGCGGCCGGATTCCACACCGGCGACATCGCCGTCCCGCTGCTCGTGATGGCGGTAGCGTTGGCGCCGTCGCTGTCGATCTGGTAGACCCGTCCCCCCGCCACATACAGGATGCGGGTCGCCGCGATCCCACGGACCCCGGTAATCCACTGCTCGATCTCGTCGGCGACGTCGTGGAGCGCGAGGCGCCAGTTGGGCGAGAGCGCACCGGCGGGCAGCGGGAAGGCCTTGGTGCGCTCGACGACTCCCTTCCCCGCGTTATGCACGGCGACCGAGATCCCGAACGACGTGGGCGTGACCTGGATCAGCGCCGCCGCACCGAGCCGAGTGAACAGCGGATAGTTTGGCCTCGTACTCGCGTCGCCCAATGGCGGGATGGCCGCTGGTTCGAGGGCGATGACGTTGAGACGGTCACCATTGGTGAAGTCGCGCTCGAGGATCGCCTTCACGGAGTCGCCCGTCGTCCCCTGGACGGGGAGGACGAGCACTCCGGGGCGAGTCCCGGGAGCGTAGACGATTCCGAGCCGGACACCGGTGACCGTCGTGTCCTGTCCCTTGGCCGGAACAGTGACCGACAGCAACGCGGCGAGACCGGCGAGCAGCGTGAGCGCGCGGCGGCGCGAGAAAGTCATCAGCGGATGAGTTGCGGATCGAAGCTGAAAATAACGGTCAGCACATCGTCACTGAATCCGTCGGGGAGCGCGCCGAAGGAGCCGGAGCGCCCCGCTGCCTCGACGGCACCCTGCGCCTCGAGGTCGAACTCGTACGAGCCGGAGCGGCGACGAAAGGAGAAGCCGGTCACTGTTCCGTCGCGGCGGATCAGGAAGAGTACCTCAGCGACGAGCGCCTGTCCGCTTCGCGGCTTGAAGCGCAGGGCGATCTGCCTGACGATGTTCTCGAGATACGCCGGATACGGGAACTGGATCCCCTGCACGCTGACGTTCGCGACGTCTGCCCCCTTCCCTCCTTCGGGGCCACCCCCTGCCCGTGGAGCGGGCGTGTTCTTGGGAACGGTCTTGGTGGCGTTAGGCACCGGGGTCGTCGGCGTCGCCTTCCGCGCCGGCGGGGGTTTCTTCTTCACGGGGACCGGCGACTCGACCGGTGCCTCAGCGCGTTTGGGTGGCGGCGCGGGCTCCGGCGTTGGCGGAGGGGGCGTGGCCGACTCGGTCACCTGACCGATCGCCCGTGGACCAGCGGGCGCGGCGACGAGATCGACCCGATACACGGGCGGGAGCACGACCGGGCGCTCGTGTGCGAGCACGAAGGCGGTCGCCACCAGCGACCCATGCAGCACCAGCGAGAGCGTGACCGGAAGCCCGAGGCGCGCGCGAGGACCGCGCGCCTGGCGCGCCGTCACGACATCCCTCGGTTCGCGCGCCTGACGCGCGCTGTGCTTCGTTTGGTCACGGATTCTCCGGCTCGACGATCATCCCGATCCCGCTCGTCCCGGCCTTCACCATCACGCCGAGCACCCGGACGACCGAGCCATAGGGGACAGAGGCATCGGCTCGCAGGTAGACCCCGCGCTTCGCGCGCTGTTCCGAGAGCGCCTTGTACGCCGCGCGGAACTCCTCGAAACTCATTTGCGTCTCGTCGACGAAGACCGCGCCCTTCCGGTCGATGGTGACGACGAGCCCACTCTTCGGCTCGAGCGCCTTCGCGTCTCCCTTCGGCAGCTGCACATCGACGCCCCCCTGCATCATCGGCGCGGTGATCATGAAGATCACCAGCAGGAGCATCATGACGTCGATCAGGCTGACGACGTTGATCTCGGCGTTGAGCGGCGTGCGCTCGCCCCGTCGGCGCCCCATCGCGCGCTAGATCCGCTCTTCGCGCACGAGGAGCGCGATGAGTTCGGAGCCGAACCCCTCGAGTTCTCCCTCGATGCGGTTCAGCCGGTTGGCAAAGATGTTGTAGGCGAAGACCGCGGGAATGGCGACCGCCAGTGCGGCCGCCGTCGCGGTCAGCGCCGCCGCCACGCCCGGCGCAACGGACGACACGCTCCCCGAGCCGCTCGTCGCGATCCCGACAAACGACTGAATGATCCCGAGTACCGTCCCGAACAGACCGATCAGCGGCGACGCCGAGCCGATCGTGGCGAGCCAGGGGACGTAGTGGGCGAGTGCATCACGCTCGGCATCGGCCTGCGAGTCGAGGAGCAGCCGCAACGCTTCGACCTGCGAGGCGCTGAAGCGCGCCGTCCGATCGGGGGTCGCGGCCATCGCCGGTCGCGTGTCAGCCACAAAGCGCTCGGCGCGCGACACAACCTGTGCGAACGGGCTCGCCCCTCCCATTCGCGCGAGCGCCGCCACGTCGGTCAGCCCGGTGGCCTTCCCGAAACCCGCCATGAAGGTGCGCGACGCCTTCGACACCTTCGCGAACTCGCGCCACTTGGCGAGGACGATCGTCCAGCTGATCACCGAGAGCACCGCGAGGAGTCCGAGCACCGCCTTGGTGACGGTATCGGTGGAGAGGAGGAGCTCCCACGCCGTCCCGGGCGTCGCCCGTCCCACCTGCGCGAGGAGAGCCCAGGTCACGCCGCGCCCCCCCGGAGCTTGTTGGCGAAGAACTCGAAGGTGCGACGCGTCCCGTCGGCGAGCGTCATCTCCGGGCTCCACCCGAGCTCACGCTGCGCCTTCCCGATGTTGACCACCGAGCGAAGTTGTTCGCCGGGGCGAGCCGGCGCGTGATGCACCGCGACGTTGGAGCCGGCGCCCGACTGCAGCGCCGCCGCAAGCTCGAGTACCGACGTCTGGACACCTGTTCCGATGTTGTAGGCGCGTACGTCCAGCTGCGCCGGCTTTGGGAGCTGTGCCTCGGCGGCGGCGAGGTTGGCCCGCGCCACATCGCCGACGTACACGTAGTCGCGCGTCTGGAGCCCTTCGCCGAACACCGTCAGCGCCTCCCCCTTGAGGATGCGATTGCAGAAGATCGCCACCACGCCGGCCTCACCGTGCGGGTCCTGTCGCGGGCCGTACACATTCGAATAGCGCAAGGCGACCGTGTCGAGGCCGTGAATACGTGCGTAATAGCCGAGGTAGTACTCCACCGACAACTTCGCGATCCCGTACGGCGACTCCGGATCCTTCGGCATCGACTCGACCGTCGGCACGGTGACGAAGTCGCCGTAGATCGCGCCGCCGGTCGAGGAGAAGATGACGCGCGTCGCGTGTCCCGACGCGCGCACCGCTTCGAGCAGATTGAGCGACCCGACGATGTTGATCGTCGCGTCGAACATCGGATCGTTGACGCTCTTCCGCACGTCGATCTGCGCGGCCAGATGGCACAAGACATCGAACTTTCCCTCGCGCACCAGCTTCGCCGCCTCGGGAGAGCCGATGTCGGCCACATGGAGCGTGGCAGCTGACGGGACATTCTCCCGCTTGCCTGACGAGAGATTGTCGAGGATCTCGACCTGATAGCCGCGGCTGAGGAGCAGGTCGGCGACGTGCGAGCCGATGAAACCGGCGCCGCCGGTGACAAGGGCGCGGCGGCTCATGCGATCCTCCCGGCTGCGACACGGGGGGAGGGTGGGCACTTCGTGGAGGGCAGCGCTGGGAGGCGGAGACGTTGCGTCACGGAGCGGCGTTCCTCGGAGGTTCGGGGCGAGACTGACGTTCGCGCGACGATCGCGCGGTCGTCGTGCGGGCGGCGATCGTTAGACAAACGGCGCCGGGGATTCCCCAGGCGCCGTGGCCTTCCGTGCCTCGCGTCGACGATCGGGAGACGCGAGGCACGGGAACAATGTAACCGATCCCCCCGGGCTACGCCCTAGAACGGAAGATCGTCGTCCTCGGTCTCGAGTGCGTTCGGGAAATCCTCGAAGTCATCGCCACCGCCTGACGACGAACCCGAGTTCGAGCGCGCCGGCGCTGACGAACGCGAGCGCCCGGAGTTCCCCCCGCCGCTATACTCGCCGCCATCTCCCCCGCTCCGCCCGCTGAGCATCACCATGTCGCGCACGCGGATCTCGGTCATGTAGCGCGTCTGACCTTCCTTGTCCTGCCACTGCCGGTACTCGATGCTCCCCTCGACGTACAGGCGATCCCCCTTCTTCACGTAGCGCTCGATGATGTCCGCGAGCCCGCTCCCGCCGGGGCCACGAGCGTTCCACGCCACGCAGCGATGCCACTCGGTCTTCTCCTGGCGATCGCCGCCAGGGCCGTTCCACGTACGCGTGGTCGCGAGCGAGAACTCGGCGACGCGGCCACCGCTTCCCACCGACTTGATCTCGGGATCCTTTCCGAGATTTCCGATCAACATGACTTTGTTCAGACTGCGACTCACGGTTCCTCCTGGGCGAGAGTGATTGACTCGCCGCGTACTGTATCTGCGCACCAATCGGGGTACGCGACCATTCCATTGCCACTTGTATCCTAAGCGTGCCCTACGACAACTCCTTCCGAAGAACGAGCGCGTCCTCCACCGGGCGCGCATAGTACTTCTTGCGGCGCCCGACGTCCACGAAGCCGGCCGACGAATAGAGCGCGCGCGCCGCCGAGTTCGACTCGCGCACCTCGAGGAAGATGGTGTGCGCCCCGCGCGAGCGAGCCACCTGCAGCACGTGCTCCAGCAGGCGCCGCCCCACGCCGGTTCGACGTGCGGTCGGTGAGGTCGCCAGATTCGCGAGGTCTCCTTCGAGTCCCGCGAGATAGACCACCGAAAAGCCGACGATTCCCTGCGTCGCCGTCGCGCCGTTCCGCGCGACGCTGCCTTCGCCGGCTTCGGCCGCCGGTGCCACCGCAGGCGGAGCTTCGCCGCCCGCGGGGACGTCGCCGATCGCCACGGCACAGATAACGTTTCGTCGCCCCACGAGTTCGCGGAAGGAACGCGCGCTCCATGGATCGCTGAACGACGCCCGCTCGATCTTCACGATCTCGTCGATGTCGTCGAGAGTCGCGGCGCGCAGCTGCACCGCGGTGTCACTCACGGCGACTCTCCCAGCGCCCGTCCGTGTTTTGCTTCCCACTTCACCTGCGCCTCGGCAAGACGTCCGTATTCGGGCTCCCAGGCAGCGATATCTACTTCATCGTAGTGCACTCCCAGCGTGAGTCCGACGATGTGGTTCGCTTGCGGCGTCGCCTCGCGTCCCCCTTCGAAAGTGCCCCCTCCCACTCCCACGATCTTCCCACCCACACGCGCGGCCAGCGCTACAATGTCCGGTCTCGTCAGGCGCGCGACTCGCGGTCCTGTCGTCCCCGGCTCGTCATCGCGAGCATCCCAGTAGAACGACTCCACGTACCACTCGTCGCGCATGGCATCGAGAATCGCGATGACCGGACGCTTTCCGTAGGGGGCGGAGCCGTTGCGTTTGTCCTGCGACGAGAACATGGCCTCGCCGATCGCAAGGAGCGCGAGAGGCGAAGCCCGATAGAGCGAAACTCCGAGCGACTCGGCGAGTCCCTTGGCGACGGCGGCGGCGATGCGCAGCCCGGTAAAGCCGCCGGGCCCGGACGAGCAGACGATTCGCACGACGTCGGACATCGGACGACCGGACGAGTGGAACAGCTCGACCACCGCGGGGAGGAGCCGTTCGCCGTCACGCGCGCGCATGTCCACGGTAGCGACAGACGAGCCGCGCTCCATGTCTATCAGCGCCACCGACGCCGTCGGCGTCGACGCCTCGAGCGAGAGATACAGGCTACGCATCGATCTCCACGTCCCGATACTCGGGCTCACCCGCTACGTGCGCCAGCTGCAACCGCAGCGCGTCGTCGGGCACGAACCCCTCCGCACGCTCCGGCCACTCGACGATCACGATCGCCGGCGCCGACACGATTTCGTCCCAACCGAGCTGCAGCAGGTCGCGCGGATCGCGAAGGCGATAGAGGTCGAGGTGATAGACCGTCGAGCGCACCCCTTCGTACTCGTGCACCAGGGCGAAGGTGGGCGAGGTCACGGGCTCGTCGACGCCGAGTCCGCGGCAGATCGCCTGGGCGAGCGTCGTCTTGCCGGCGCCGACCTCCCCGGCGAGCGTGAGGACGCGCGGCGCACGAAGCGTGCGCCCGAGCGCCTCGCCCCACTCGACGAGCCCCTCGCGCGAAAGACGCGGCACGCCTAACGGCTCGCTCGGATGTCGGCGAAGGCGTCGCGCTTTCGGGCGACGTTCGCGCTGTCGCGGCGCGCGCGCAGCTCGAACACCTGATCGCGCAGCCGCGCCGCCGCCTCGAAGTCCAGCTCCTCGGCCGCAACCTTCATGTCCGCCTCGAGACGCTTGATCATGTCTTCGAGCTCCGACGCCGAGTACGACGCCTTCGCCTCGGCGACCTTGCGCTGCTTCTCCTTCTCCTCGCGCGCGTCGGCGACGCGGGTTATGAAGCGCACCTCGTCGACCGACTTCACCACGCCGGCCGGCGTGATTCCGTCGCCGCGTTGAAGCCGACTTGCATCTGGCGGCGGCGCACGATCTCCTCGATGCAGCGCTGCATCGAGTCGGTGATCTTGTCGGCGTAGAAGATCGCCCGCCCGTTCACGTGGCGCGCCGCGCGCCCCACCGTCTGGATCAGCGACCGGTCGCTGCGAAGGAATCCTTCCTGATCGGCGTCGAGGATCGCCACGAGCGAGACCTCGGGCATGTCGAGCCCCTCGCGCAGGAGGTTGATCCCGACCAGCACATCGAACTCTCCGAGCCGCAGCCCGCGAATGATCTCCATCCGCTCGATCGCGTCGATGTCGGAGTGCATGTAACGCACGCGGACGCCGGTTTGCGCGAGGTAGTCGGTGAGGTCCTCTGACATGCGTTTCGTCAGCGTGGTCACGAGGACGCGCTCACCACGGCGCTCGCGCAGGCGAATCTCGTTGAGCAGGTCGTCGACCTGCCCGCGCACCGGGCGCAACTCGATCTCCGGATCGATCAGCCCCGTGGGGCGGATGATCTGCTCGACGACGACCCCTTCCGACAGCTGCAATTCGAGCTCGGACGGCGTGGCGCTCACGAAGAGCGCGCGCGGCGTGAGCGCCAGGAACTCGTCGAAGACGAGCGGGCGGTTGTCGAGCGCGCTCGGGAGGCGGAATCCGTACTCCACGAGCGTTTCCTTGCGCGCCCGGTCGCCATTGTACATCCCGCGGATCTGCGGGAGCGTCACGTGCGACTCGTCGACGACGACGAGGAAGTCTTCGGGGAAGTAGTCGAAGAGGCACGCGGCGCGCTCACCGGCGGCGCGACCCGTGAGGTGGCGCGAGTAGTTCTCGATCCCGGCGCACGTCCCGATCTCCTGCATCATCTCGATGTCGAAGTTCGTTCGCGACTCGAGGCGCTGTGCCTCGAGGAGCTTGCCCGCGTTGCGCAGCACCGTCAGGCGGTCGGCCAGCTCGGCGCGAATCGACTCCACCGCGCGCACCAGTGTCGGACGGTTGGTGATGAAGTGCTTCGCCGGATAGATCGCTGCCTTGTCGAGCGTGGCGATCGTCTCGCCCGTCACCGCCGAGATCTTGGAGATGCGCTCGATCTCGTCCCCCCACATCTCGATGCGGATCCCCTGCTCCTCGTAGGCGGGGAGGATCTCCACCGTGTCGCCGCGCACGCGAAACGTCCCGCGCTCGAAGGCGACGTCGTTGCGCGAGTAGAGAATCCCGACAAGGAGGCGAAGGATCTGGTCGCGCGCAATCTTCTGCCCCTTGGTGAGCGTCAACATCCGCTCGCGGTATTCCACGGGATCACCCAAACCGTAGATTGCTGACACGGTCGCCACGATGACCACGTCGTCGCGCTCCATCAGCGACGAGGTCGCGCGCAAGCGCAACCGATCGATGTCCTCATTGATCGAGGCGTCTTTCTCGATGTAGGTGTCGCTCGACGGGACGTACGCCTCGGGCTGGTAGTAGTCGTAGTACGAGATGAAGTACTCGACCGCGTTCGTCGGGAAGAACGACTTGAGCTCCCCGTAGAGCTGCGCCGCCAGCGTCTTGTTGTGCGAGAGGACGAGCGTCGGTCGCCCATGCTCGGCGATGACGTTAGCCACCGTCATCGTCTTCCCCGAGCCGGTGACGCCGAGGAGCGTCTGGAAGCGGTCTCCTCGTTCGAGTCCTGCCGAGAGTTCGGCGATCGCCTTCGGTTGGTCGCCGGCGGGAGCGAACGGCGACTCGAGTCGGAAATCGGCGCGCGGAGTCATGCCGAAAGGTAGCGGTGTCGGGTTTTATTCGGGAGACGCGACGCGGGGAAAAAACGCTGCGCTCGATCGAGCCTCCCGTCCCTCACGAGCGGAGGAGCGTTGCCCTTCGGAGGAACGCTACGTCTCCGCCGAGATGTGCTCGCGCCGCGCCACGTCGGTGACCCCCTTCACCCGCCGCACCGCCTTCAGGATCTTCTGCAGATGTGCGAGGTTCTCGACCTCCACCAGCGCCGCCCCGCTCACCCGCCCGTCGATGCTCTTGAGCTCGAGGGTGCGAATGTCGGTCCCGGTCGAGGAGACCGCCGAAGCGACGTCGGCGTAGAGCGAGCGCCGATCGTTCCCCTCGATCGCCAGGCGCACCAGGAATCGCTCTCCCGGTTGCTCCTGCCAGTCGATCTCGAGGCGGCGCTCGGGCTCGTGCACGAGTTGGAGGAGGTTCGGGCAGTCAGCGCGGTGGATGCTCACCCCGCGGCCGCGCGTCACGTAGCCGACCACCGGGTCGCCGGGGACCGGCTGGCAACACTGGGCATAGCGCACCATCAGCCCGTCCGCCCCCTGGATCTTCACCCCCTTCGACCCGCCGCGCACCCGGTCCATGAAGCGGTCGAGCGCGGTGGGGCGCGGCGCGTGATCCGGCGCCTCCAACTCGGGATAGAGGATCTTGAGGACCTGCGTGACATTGATGTCCCCCTGCCCGAGCGACGCAATCACGTGGTGCGCGTCGTTCAAGTCGAGCGAGTGCGCAATCGCCTCGAGTTGCGCATCGTCGGGTTTGGGGAGGCGGCGCCGCTTCACTTCACGATCGAGCATTTCGCGCCCGATCTTGGCCGACGACAGCTCCTCCTCGTGCCGCAGCCACTGCCGGATCTTGTGCCGAGCGCGCCCGGTGCGCACGTGCGCCAGCCAGTCGCGATTGGGCTTGGCGTGCGGCGAGGTGATCACCTCGACCGTCTCAGAATTTTTCAGCTCACGCGACAGCGGGGCGATCTTCCCGTTGACCTTGGCCCCCTGGCAGTGCAGCCCGATTTCGGTGTGCACGCCGAAGGCGAAATCGATCGGCGTCGCCCCCTTCGGGAGCTGGATCACGTCGCCGGTCGGCGTGAAGACGAAGATCTCGTCCTGATACAAGTCGAGCTTGAGGAACTCGAGGAACTCGGCGGGATCCTTCGCCTCGAGCTGCGACTCGAGCACTGAGCGGAACCAGGCGAGGTGGCGATCGAGCTCGTCCTGCGACTTCGACATCTCCTTGAATCGCCAGTGCGACGCAATGCCGTAGTCCGCGGTGCGGTGCATCTCGCGCGTGCGAATCTGGATCTCGTAGAGCTGTCGCCCCGGGCCGAAGATCGTCGTGTGCAGCGACTGGTAGCCGTTGGACTTGGGCTGCGCGATGTAGTCCTTGATGCGCTCCTGGACCGGCGTCCACCCGTCGTGGATGATCCCTAACGCGTGATAGCAGTCTGGGACGGAGTTGACGAGGACCCGGATCGCCAGGAGGTCGAAGATGTCCTCGTACGGGCGCTGCCGCTTCTCCATCTTCTTGTGGATCGACCACAGGTGCTTCGGGCGACCGGTGACCTCCACATCGGCAATGCCGGCAGCGGTGAGCGTGCGCTCCAGCGGGACCTTGAGCGCCTGTACCAGCGCCTCGCGCTCGACGCGCTTCGCCGCCACCATCTTGGCGAGGCTGCGATACGCGTCCGGCTCCAGGTACTTGAACGCCAGGTCCTCGAGTTCCCACTTCACCTGCGCCATCCCGAAGCGGTGCGCGAGCGGGGCGTAGAGATCCATCGTCTCCTGCGCAATCCGCTCCCGCTTATGCTCCGGGAGCCAGTCGAGCGTCCGCATGTTGTGCAGGCGATCGGCCAGCTTGATGATGATCACCCGAACGTCCTTGGCGATCGACACCAGGAGCTTGCGGTAGTTCTCGACCTGCCGGTTCTCTTTCGAGTTGAGCGGGAGGTGGCCGATCTTCGTGAGGCCATCGACGATCTGCGCGACCTCGCTCCCGAACTCCGCTTCGATGTCGGCAATCGTGCGCTGCGTGTCCTCGACAACGTCGTGAATGAGCCCGCTCGCCACCGTGACGCTGTCCAGCTGCAAGTCGGCGAGGATCTTCGCCACCTCGACACAGTGCGAGACGTACGGATCGCCGTTCTTGCGAAACTGCCCCTCGTGCGCCTTGGCCGAGAACTCGAAGGCGCGCGTGAGGAACGCGACGTCGAGACGCTCGGGAATCGGGTCACCGGACGGCCACCACGCAGGGGGCTCGCGCGGCGGCTCTTTCAGGGCAGGCACGGCGGTCGAAGTCACAGCAATCCAGCCTCGGCAAAGCTTGTGTAGCGTCCACGACCGACGATCACGTGGTCGTGAACCGGAATGTCCAGCAACTGCCCCGCCGCCACGAGCTGCTGCGTCACCAGCCGATCGTCCGGCGACGGCGTCGGGTCACCACTCGGGTGGTTGTGCACGAGGATCAGCGCCGCCGCCCGCTCGGCGATCGCTTCCCGAAAGACCTCGCGTGGGTGCACCAGCGAGGAGTTGAGGATCCCGCGCGTGATCGTGATGTCGCGCTCGACCCGGTGCTGCGCGTCCAGCACCGCGACGTGAAACTCCTCGACCGGCAGGTCCTCGAGGCGCGGCGCGAACATCCGGAAGACGTCGCGCGGCGACCGAATCGCCACCCCCTCGTCCCGCGTTTCCAGCATCATGCGCCGCCCGAGTTCGAGCGATGCATGGATCGTGACTGCTCGTGCCCGTCCGATTCCTGCCACGTCGGTGAGCGTGGCAACAGGATCGGACGCAATGCGCCGAAGCGAACCACCGGCGCGCGCCATGACTTCGTGCGCGAGTTCGATCGAGGACTGACCACCGCGCCCAGTCCCCAGCACGATGGCCAACAGTTCGATTGCACTGAGCCGGTTCGCACCGTGCGACGCCAGCCGCTCGCGCGGCCGCTCCGCCACGGGCATCTCACTGATACTTAATGCGCCCGGCGAATGCTGTCGAGATAAGTGGATGGGGGGACACGTCTTTGCGCGCATGAAGACTCCGGGAAGATTGGAGTCCCATGATCGCAACGCGTGCGCGCACTCCTCGTATCACGGGAGCGCGGGGAGGATCAGAATCGCGCGTCTACCCGCCCACTCCATGGCATTTCTTGAACTTCTTCCCCGATCCGCACGGGCACGGATCGTTGCGCCCCACGCCGGTGAAGTCGATCGGGCCGGCCGCAGCGCCCCCCAGGGCCGAGAGCGAGCGCGCTCGACCAGCGCCGACCACCAGCGGGTCACTCTTGGCAACCGGCTTCTTCTCGGCGCGCGGCTGCGCGACGCCCGCATCTTCCGACTCGATCTCGTCAGGCGGAACAGTCACGGTCGACTCGGCATCGGCCACCGGCGCTTCGTCCACCACATCCTCGAGAATACCCAGCGCGTTGTAGCGCTTGGTGGGACGGCGCGGCGGTTCCGGCGCGGGAGCCGGTGCCGAGCCATTGTCACCACCAAAGTCCTGCGGATTGAAGACGAGCTGCGCCCGCAGGAAGCGCTCGGTGAACGTGTGGTGGATGTCGCTCATCAAGTCCACGAACATCGTGTACGCTTCCTGCTTGTACTCGATGAGCGGGTCCTTCTGCCCCCACGAGCGATAGTGAATCGCTGCGCGCAGTTGGTCCAGGTCGTAGAGGTGGTCCTTCCACTTCTCGTCGAGGACGTTGAGCATGATGAGCGAGTTGAGGCGAGGCGCGAAGCCCTCGCCCGACTCGTCCTGCACCGCGTTGAGGCTGTCTTCCTTCGCAGCGAACGACGCGAGCGCTGCCTTGAGCGCCGCCTGTACGACGCCGTCGACCGTCACGGGGGGATCGTTCCCCTCGAGTTCGGGGACGGTGAGCAGGTAGTGCATCAAGAGTTCCTGGCGCACGAGCCCCAGGTCCCACTGCGTCGCGTCCTCGAAGGCCGCAAGGAGGTCGGTGACGCGCTTGGTCACCGCCTTCTCCACCATCTTGATCGACTCGCCGCGGAGCTCTTCCCCGCCCTCGAGTGCAAAGGACCGCAGCGAGTAGATGACCTCACGCTGCTGGTTCATCACGTCGTCGTAGTCCAACAACCGCTTGCGGGCCTGGAAGTTCTGCAGCTCGACACGCTTCTGCGCCTGTTCGATCGAGCGCGTCACCAGCGGATGCGTGAGCACCTCGCCTTCAACCGCCCCCATCCGGTCCATCAACCGCGCGATGCGGTCGGACTGGAAGAGGCGCATCAGGTCGTCCTCGAGCGAGAGGAAGAACTGCGACGCGCCCGGGTCGCCTTGGCGGCCGGAGCGCCCGCGCAGCTGGCGGTCGATACGACGCGACTCGTGCCGCTCGGAGCCGATGATGTGCAGCCCGCCGATCTCCTCGACGTCGATCTCCTTGCCGTCCGGATCCTTGAGCTTGGACGGGAGCGTATCGCGCACGAACTCGCCGAGTTTGATGTCGGTGCCGCGGCCGGCCATGTTGGTCGCGATCGTGATCGCTCCCTTCTGGCCGGCGCCGGCGACGATCTCGGCCTCGCGCTGGTGGTACTTGGCGTTGAGGACGTTGTGCTGCAGCCCCGCGCGCTTGAACATGCGCGAGAGCGTCTCCGACACCTCGACGTTCACCGTTCCGACGAGCACCGGGAAGCCCAGCTCGTGCAGGCGGCGCGTCTCCTCGACGATTGCGTTGAACTTCTCGCGACGCGTCTTGTAGATGAGGTCCTGCCGGTCGTCGCGTACCAGCGGGCGGTGGGTCGGGATGACCGCCACCTCGAGCTGGTAGATCTGGTGGAACTCGCCCTCCTCCGTCTCAGCGGTACCGGTCATGCCGCTGAGCTTCTCGTACATGCGGAAGTAGTTCTGGATGGTGATCGTGGCGAGCGTCTGCGTCTCGCCCTTCACCTGCACTCCTTCCTTGGCTTCGACCGCCTGGTGCAGCCCCTCCGACCAGCGGCGCCCGGGCATCGTGCGCCCGGTGAACTCGTCGACGATGAGCACCTGCCCGTCCTGCACGACGTAGTTGACGTCCTTCTCGTACAGCGCATGCGCGCGCAGGAGCTGGTGCACGATGTGAAGCTTTTCGCTCTTCATCGCGTACTCGGTCTCGATCGCGCGGCGCGCCTCGATCTTCGCCGCCGGATCCATCTCGTGGTCGTGCTCGAGGCGGTGGATCTCGGTGGAGATGTCGGGGAGCGAAAACTCGTCCGGGTCGTTCGGGCTCAGCTCGTCGATGCCGCGATCCGTCAGGTGCACAGTGTGCCCCTTCTCGTCGAGCACGAAGAACATGTCGTTCTCGAGATCGCGGAATTGCTGCTTGCTCGCCGAGAGCTTGCGATCGGCGATGTGGTCCAGCTCCATGCGCTGGACCATCTGCTTCACGCCCTGCTCGTTCATCGCCTTCATCAGGCGCTTGTTCTTCGGGCTCCCCAACTGCGCCTTGTAGAACCCCATCGCCGCGGCGTCGGTATCGCCCGCCTCGAGCGCACGCTCGGCGTCGCCCACGAGACCGTTCACGACTTCGGACTGCCGACGGAACAGACGCAGCACGGCGTTGTTATGCTCGCCAAACGCCCCGTCGTTCTCGTTCCCGACCGGGCCGGAGATGATGAGCGGCGTCCGCGCCTCGTCGATGAGGACCGAGTCCACTTCGTCGACGATCGCGTACCAGTGCTCACGCTGCACGCGCTGGTCGAGCGAGACGACCATGTTGTCGCGCAGGTAGTCGAAGCCGAACTCGTTGTTCGTCCCGTAGGTGATGTCGCAGGCGTAGGCGGCGCGGCGATCCATCGTCCCCGGCTCGGTGTCGTCGAGACAGCCGACGGTGAGCCCCAGATACGAGAAGAGGTGCCCCATCCACTGCGAGTCGCGGCGGGCGAGGTACGAGTTCACGGTGACGAGGTGCGCCCCCTTCCCCGGGAGCGCGTTCAGGTAGAGCGGAAGCGTCGCGACCAGCGTCTTCCCTTCGCCGGTCGCCATTTCGGCGATCTTCCCCAGGTGCAATTCGATGCCGCCCATGAGCTGGACGTCGAAGTGCACCATGTCCCAGGTGAGCTCCTGGCCGGTGACCGGGACCTTGCTCCCGACGAGGCGGCGGGCCCCTTCGCGCACGGTGGCGAACGCCTCCGGCAGGAGCTCATCCAGCACTTCCGCGATCTCGTCGCGCAGCTCCTTCTCGATCCCACCGCGCCCGTCGGCGCCACCCAACTCGAGATCGATCGCCTCGCGCTCCGAGGCTTCCTTGGCGTGGCGCTTGGTCTCCTTCAACTCCGCGACGCGAGCGGACAGCGTCTCGGTCCGCTCCTTCAGGATCGTGCGAAATTTCGCCGTCTGCGACCGGAGCTCCTCCTCGGAGACATCGTGAAGACGTTCGAAGTGCGCGTTGATCTCGTCGATGATCGGCTGGATGCGCTTGCGTTCGCGCTCATGCCGTGTCCCGAAGACCTTGGTGATAATTCCCTTGAGCATCGCCGCCTCTATCGATACAGCGCGTGCTCGCCGATGTAGCGCGCCACCGTATCCGGTACAAAGCCATGGAGGGAGCGCCCCGCTCGGACGCGCTCCCGAATTTCCGTCGACGAGAGGTCGACTCGCCGCGTATCCAACGCCACCGGCGCCGGAACGTCGTCACCCGTGATAGCACGGATGGCGCCAATCACTGCTGCCTTTTCGACAGATGCATCGCCCACCCCCGCGTCGCCGTTTCCCAGCGAGCGATCGAGGACCGCCAGCCGCGCCAGCGCCGCGATCCGGCGAGGTTCTTTCCACTTCGCGAACGTCTGCACGACATCGGTCCCCAGCAACAGGTACCGCTCGTCGTCTGGGGATCGCTTGGAATACGCTTCGAGCGTCTCGACGGTAAAAGATAACCCCGCCCGTTCGATTTCGATGGCGTCGACCGTGAAGCGCGAATCGCCGTCCGTCAGGAGCTGCACCATCGCCAGCCGGTCAGCCGCGGTGGCAGCGTGTCCGGTGACCTTGAGCGGCTGCTGGGCAGCGGGAATCCAGACGAGCCGATCGAGCTCCAACTGCTCGAAGGCGTCGGACGCGGCGAGCAGGTGGCCGAGGTGCGGCGGATCGAACGTTCCGCCCAGGAGCCCGAGTCTCACGGCTCAGCGCGCGGGGCGCGTGGCCGCCGTGTCGGGCGCGGGGGTGGGGGAAACAGACGCGGGGGGGGCGCCGCAGGCATCAACCACTTCCTTGTCGGCCGGATACTTCGCCGCCAGCGTCGCGCAGACCTCCTGCTTGTCCTCGCGGTAGCGATTCACCTCGTACGCGGTGACCAGGCGCAGGTACGCCTCCTTCGCCTTGTTGGTCTCCGGGTAGTTCTTGATGACGTCCTTGAAGTAGATGATCGCCGAGTCGAAGGCCTTGCGGCGGAAGTAGTACATCCCGCTCTCGTAGTCCTTCGACGCAAACCACTCCTGCAGCACGGCGATCTGCTTCGCGGCGTCAGGCTGTCGGTCGGTATCGGGATACAATCCGAGCAGCGTCTGGTATGCGGAGAGCGCCTGCTCTCCGTACTGTGCGTCCAATGTGGGATTGCGCCACATCGCCTGATACTCGCGCGCCGCCTCGTACAGTGCGTCATCGGCAAGCGTGTCGGTCGCGAACGACTCGGCGAGGCGGTTGTACGCTTGCGCCGCCAGCAGATGCTCGCTTCGGCCGGCGTGCGACTTCGCCAGGTACCAGTGGGCCAGCGGGAGGAGCGTATCGCGCGCCGGCAGGTCGAAAGTCAGCTTCTCGAAGACCGTGACGGCGTGATCCCACTTCTTCTTGTTGTATTCAGCCAGTCCAGCCGAGAAGAGACTCTCGTTGGTCCGGTACCGACTCAGCTTGAATCCGGAGGAGCAGGCCGATACCACGGCGACGCTCGCGACGGCAAGGAGGAGTCGTGAACTGCGCGAAAAGAGCATAGCGGGTTGTGTACCCGACGGATGACGTTCGGTTCGCGCCCCTGCCGGGAGGCGCGGGGCAGGCGTAGCCGGAGAAGATAATGCGATTTCACGGCGGTGGGGGCGATGCACCGCCCCCTTTTGCAATCCGACGCCGAGAACGCGCCGCCCCCCCATTCGAACCACCGAACGCCGGAGAGGTTGCTGCTAGGCGAGCACCTGGCGGAAGTAGTCGATCGTGCGGCGGACGCCCTCGCGCAGCTCCACCCGCGGCTCCCACCCCAGGATCTCGCGCGCACGAGTGATGTCCGGCTGGCGCACCTTCGGGTCGTCTACCGGGAGCTCGCGAAAGGTCAGTGGAGAAGACGATCCGGTCAGCTCGAGGACGACCTCCGCCAGCTGCCGCACGGTGAATTCCTTCGGATTCCCGATGTTCATCGGACGCTCGTCGCCATGCAGGAACAGGCGGTATATCCCCTCGACCTCATCCTCTACGTAGCAGAACGAGCGTGTCTGGCTCCCGTCGCCATACATCGTCAGCGGCTCCCCCTTGAGCGCCTGCACGATGAAGTTGGAGACGACGCGCCCGTCGTCGGGGCGCATGCGAGGGCCGTACGTATTGAAGATGCGCACGATGCGGGTGTCGACGCCGTGCGCCCGGTGATACGCCATTGTCATCGCCTCGGCGAATCGCTTGGCCTCGTCGTACACGCCGCGCGGCCCGATCGGGTTCACGTTCCCCCAGTAGCTCTCCGGCTGCGGGTGCACCAAGGGGTCGCCGTACACTTCCGACGTCGAGGCGAGGAAGAAACGCGCCCCCTTCGCCTTCGCCAGTCCGAGCGCGTTGTGCGTGCCGAGCGCTCCCACCTTGAGCGTGGCTATCGGATGCTCGAGGTAGTCGATCGGCGACGCCGGCGATGCGAAGTGCAGGATGCCGTCGAGCGCGCCGGCTACATACGTGTAGGTCGAGATGTTGTGCCGGATGAACTCGAAGCGCTCGTGGCCGGACAGGTGCGCAATGTTGTCGGGACTTCCGGTGATGAAGTTGTCCAACCCGACGACGTGGTGTCCTTCGCGCAGGAATCGGTCGGCGAGGTGCGACCCGAGGAAGCCCGCGGCTCCCGTGATGAGGACGCGCATCAGCGGGGGCGCCCGACGCAGTCGTACACGAAGCCGAGCGCACGCATCTTTGCCGGGTTGTACAGGTTGCGTCCGTCGATGATCACCGCGCGCCGGAGCGTCTCCTTGATGCGCTCGAAATCGGGATGGCGATATTCGTTCCAGTCGGTCACGACGACGAGCGCGTCGGCCTCGGTGAGCGCATCGTAGTTGGTCTCGACGAAGGCGATGCGATCGCCGAGGCGGCGCCGCGCTTCGTCCATCGCCGCCGGGTCGTGCGCGGTCACCGCAGCACCGGCATCGAGGAGTTGGTCGATCAGGACGAGTGCCGGAGCCTCGCGCATGTCGTCGGTGTTGGGCTTGAAGGCGAGCCCCCATACGGCGATCCGGCGCCCTCGCACATCACCGCCCAGCGCGGCCGCGAGCTTCTCAAAGAGGCGCTTCTTCTGCCGATCGTTGGCCTCCTCGACCGATTCCAGCACCTTGAGCGAGGCCTTCACCTCGCGCGCCGTACGGACCAGCGCCTTCACGTCCTTGGGGAAGCACGAGCCCCCGTACCCCGGCCCGGGAAACAGGAAGGACGGGCCGATCCGCTGGTCCGACCCGATCCCCTTGCGCACGAGGTCGACATCGGCACCAACTGCTTCGCAGAGGTTGGCGATCTCGTTCATGAAGGAGATGCGCGTCGCCAGCATCGCGTTCGCCGCGTACTTCGTCATCTCCGCCGAGGCGATGTCCATGAAGATGATCGGCTTCCCGGTGCGCACGAATGGCGCATACAGCTCGGCCATCACGCTGCGCGCATGGTCGCTGTCGACGCCGAGGACGACGCGGTCGGGCTTGAGGAAATCGTCCACCGCCGCCCCTTCCTTGAGGAACTCGGGGTTCGAGCACATGTGGAACGGGAGGCGCGCGGTTTCGGCTACCGCTCGTTGGACCTTGGCCGCGGTTCCCACCGGCACGGTGGACTTGGTCACCACGACCATCTCGCGCGTCATGTGCTGCCCGATCACGCGGGCAACGTCGAGTACGTGACGCAGGTCGGCCGAGCCGTCCTCATCGGGCGGCGTCCCCACGGCGATGAAGACGACCTCGGCGCCGGCAATGGCGCTCCCGACATCGGTCGTGAACGACAGCCGCTCCTGGCGCTGGTTGCGCTCGACGAGCTGCTCCAGCCCCGGCTCGTAGATCGGGATCTCGTTGCGCTTGAGCGCCTCGATCTTTCCCGCGTCCACGTCGGCGCAGACGACGTCGTTCCCGGTCTCGGCGAGACAGGCCCCCACCACCAGCCCGACGTACCCCGACCCTACAACGGCAATGTTCACGGCACCCTCGTCCCGGTTCGATACTGCCCCTGTAAACCGAGGCGGGAGGCGCCGACCGCGCCGGCATTGTGCCAGCGCACTCTCGTCTCCCGCCTCACACGTGCGTCGTGCTGCTGCGAACTACAAGTGCGCCAGCTCCCCCTCGCGCATCCCGTCCGACTGCATCGAAAGCGGGACAATGCGCGCCTTCGACGCCGTCGTCTTGAGTGTGGCGTTGCGCGTGTCGACCACGACGCCGGCGTTGTCGACCACGAACTGATAATCCACACCAGTGTGATCGGTGACGATCACCACCGCATCGGCGTTCGCCAGCGTCTCGGCGGTCAGCGCCACGCCGGCGCGCTCATGCCCGTGCTCCTTGAAGTGCGGCACGTGCGGATCGTGATAGTCGACGATCGCACCGCGTTCCTCGAGCAGGCGCATCACGTCGAAGGCCGGGCTCTCGCGCATGTCGTCGATGTCCTTCTTGTAGGCGATCCCGAGGATCAGGATGCGCGAACCGTTCACCGACTTGCGGTCATGGTTGAGCGCGCGCGCCACCTTGCGCACCACGTACTCCGGCATTTCGGAGTTGATCTCGCTGGCCAGGTCGATGAAGCGCGTCTTGTAGTTGAGCATGCGCATCTTCCAGGCGAGGTAGTGCGGATCGAGCGGGATGCAGTGCCCGCCGATGCCGGGGCCCGGCGTGAACTTCATGTAGCCGAACGGCTTCGTCGCCGCCGCATCGATCACTTCCCACACGTTCACACCCAGCTTGTCGCAGACGATCGCCATCTCGTTCACGAGCCCGATGTTCACGGCACGGAAGGTGTTCTCCAGCAGCTTCACCAACTCCGCCGCCTCGGCGCTCGACACAGGGACGATCGTGTCGATGCACGAGCCGTAGAGCGCGGTCGCGACCTCGACGCAGTCCGGCGTGACGCCGCCGACCACCTTCGGCGTGTTCTTCGTGTGCCACTTCGGATTCCCCGGATCCACACGCTCGGGGCTGAAGGCGAGGAAGACATCTCGACCCACCGTAAGCCCCTGCGCCTCGATCCGCGGCTGCATGACTTCGCGCGTCGTGCCGGGATACGTCGTGCTCTCGAGGACGATGAGCATCCCCGGGTGGCAGTTACGGGCGATCGCCTCGGTGGCCGCCTGCACAAAGCTCATGTCGGGGTCGCGCGTCTTCGACAGCGGAGTCGGGACGGCGATCGAGATCGCGTCGCACTCCTTCAGGCGCGACTCCTCGGCCGTGGCGACGAAGCGCCCCGCCTTGACCTCATTGGCGACATCCGCGGACGGGACGTCCTGGATGTGCGAGTGCCCCTGCATAAGGTTCTCGCAGGTGCGCTGCGAGATGTCGTAGCCGATGACGGTGAAGCCCGCCTTGGCGAATTCCATGGCCAGCGGGAGGCCGACGTAGCCGAGTCCGACCACACCGATGACCGCCGAGCGGTCCTGAATCCGGGAAAGCAGCGTTTCTTTCATGCCCATGATGTCTCGTGAGTCGCGTTCCGAAGTCTGTTCAGGGACGCTCATCGCCCGTAGAAGGCACGAACCGTGCCCACCACCTCGTCCAGTTGCGCGCTCGTCAGCTCCGGGAAAATCGGGAAAGAAATGACCGCTTTCGCAGCAGCCTCGGCGACCGGGAACTGCCCCTCGCGGATGCCGAGATATTGGAAGCAGGGCTGGAGGTGCAGCGGGAGCGGATAATAGACCGACGACCCTATCCCCTTCTCCTTGAGATAGGCCTGCAGTTCGTCGCGCCGCTCCACCCGGAGCGTGTACTGATTGAAGATCGAGGTGTTCGCCGGATCTATATGTGGCGTCACGACTTCGGCCACGTCGGCGAAGGCGGAGTCGTAGTAGGCGGCGTTGGCGCGGCGTCCGGCGCTCCAGTGCGAAAGATGCGGGAGCTTGGCCAGGAGAACGGCGGCTTGCAGTGAGTCGAGTCGCGAGTTGTAGCCCACTTCGTCGTGGAAGTACTGCTTCGCGCCACCGTGCACGCGCAGGCGCTTGAGGCGCGTTGCGAGCGCGTCGTCCTGCGTCACGATCATCCCGCCGTCGCCATACCCGCCGAGGTTCTTCGACGGGAAGAACGAGAAGGTCCCGATGGTGGCGTCCTCGCCGGCCATGACGGTGCGCCCGCCGATCTCGCGGGACGCGCCGATCGACTGGGCCGCGTCCTCGATGATCGGGAGATTGGGGATCTCGGCGCGGACCTGCTCGATCGCCGCCATCTGTCCGAAGAGGTCGACCGGGATGACTGCCTTCGTCTTGCTCCCGACGGCGGCCGCTGCGGCCTTGGGGTCGAGGTTGTACGTGGCCGGATCGATGTCGGCAAACACCGGCGTCGCGCCGACGTTATGGATCGTCCCGGCCGTGGCGAAGAAGGTGAACGGCGTGGTGACCACTTCGTCGCCGCGCCCGATGTCGAGGGCGCGCATGGCGAGGAGGATGGCATCGGTGCCGTTCGCGCAACCGATGGCGTGGGACGTATGCGACAGTTTGGCGACCTGCTCCTCGAGCTGCTCGACGGGCTCGCCGAGGATGAACTTCTGGTCGTCCACGACGCGCATCAGCGACGCGACGACGGCGTCACGGATGGTCTCATGCTGAGCCTTGAGGTCTAGGAGCGGTACGGGCATTTCTTGATCTAGAAGACGAGAAGACGAGAAGACGAGAGCTACACTTTTGCGCGGAGCGGGAGGGGGACTTCGTGGCCGGTCTTTGCTGATTCGTAGATCCCGAGGATCAGCTCCAGGCTCTTTCGTCCGGCGCGGCCGTCGGTGTCGGCGGTGGCCTCTCCCTGGAGGACCGCCAGTACATTGCGATAGTAGGCTTCGTGGCCGTTGCCGTAGACGTTCGGCGGGGTGTAGGTCGCCGATTCGACGCGCTTGTCGTCGTCGTCGTAGTCGGCGAACTGCCACGTTTCCACCTTGTTCACAGCCGTGCCGCCGATCTTCACCGATCCCTTTTCCCCGAGCAGGGTGATCGAGCCTTCGAGGTTCTTCGGGTAGGTCAGCATTGTGACTTCGATGACGCCAAGTGCCCCCGAGCGGAACTTGAGCAGCGCGACGCCCGAGTCTTCAGTCTCGATACGGCGGGCAAGGGTTGCCGTCTTGGCCATCACGCTTTCGACCGGCCCCACGAGCCACTGGATCAGGTCGACGTAGTGCGACGCCTGGTTCATGAAGGCGCCGCCGTCAAACTCCCACGTGCCGCGCCACGACGCCTGGTCGTAGTACTCCTGCGGGCGCGTCCAGCGCACGGTGGTGTTCGCCATGTACAACCGCCCGAAGCGCCCCTTGTCGATCGCCCGCTTGAGGAGCTGGATCGGCGGATTCAGCCGGTTCTGCTTGACGACGAAGAGCTGCACCCCCGCTTCGTCGCACTCCTGCACGAGTTCATCGGCCGCGGAGAGCGAGATGGCCATCGGCTTCTCGCACACGACGTGCTTCCCCGCCCTCGCGGCGGCAATCCCGTGCTGCGGGTGCAATCCCGACGGCGTGCAGATCGCCACGGCGTCGCACTCGGCCTGCTCGAGCATCTTTGCGTACGACGTGAACCACGGGACATCGGCGCGCTCGCCCGCTTCGCGCGCCCGCGACTCGACGATGTCGCAGACGGCCGTGAGCTTCAACTCGGGGACCTTGGCGATCGCCTCGAAGTGGTTGCGGCTGATGCGTCCGCACCCGACCAGCGCGATCCGTACCGGCGTTGCACCTGACGAGGTCATGCGCCCTGCTCCGGCGTGAGAGTTCCGTCGGCGAGCGTGTAGGCACTTCCGCACGCCCCGCACACCAGGCGCGACGCGCCACTCCCGTCTCCCGTCGCCCGTCCCCCGTGCCGCTCTGGCAGCCTCTCCCCGCACGCACAGACCCAGCCGATCTGCTTCGCGGGAACACCGACCACCAGCGCATACGCTTTCACGTCTTTCGCCACTACCGCGCCCGCTCCCACAAACGCGTACTCCCCAAGCGTCGCCCCGCACACGATCGTCGCGTTGGCGCCGATGCTCGCGCCACGCTTCACCAGCGTCGTGCGGTACTCGTGCTTTCGCGAGACATGACTGCGCGGGTTGATCACGTTGGTGAAGACCATCGACGGTCCGCAGAAGACGTCGTCTTGCAGCTCGACGCCCTCGTACACCGACACGTTGTTCTGAATCTTCACGTTGTTGCCGATCTTCGTGCGCGGCATCACGACCACGTTCTGCCCCAGCGAGCAGCGCTCCCCGATCACCGCCCCCGCGTTCACGTGGCAGAAGTGCCAGATGCGCGTGTCATCGCCGACCACGGCGCCGTCGTCGACGTAGGAGGATTCGTGGATGAAGGGAGCGGCCATTCGTCAGTTCTCGCCTCGCAGGATCTCGTGCCACTCCTGCAACGAGCGTACCGAGGGCGACTGCGAGCGGAGCGACTGGATCGCGTCGCAGGCGGCGCTGGCCGCCGACATCGTCGTCGTGTACGAAATGCGCTTCGAGATGGCGGTCTGTCGCAGGACGTAGTCGTCGTACTGCGCGTGCTTGCCAAGGGGCGTGTTGATCAGGAGCTGCACGTCGCCGTTGAGCATCAGATCGATCCCGTGCGGATGCCCCTCGTGCACCTTGCGCACCTGCGTCGCCGGAATGCCATGCTCCTCGAGCAATCGCGCCGTCCCTTCCGTCGAGTAGAGCGTGAAGCCCATCTCGTGGAAGCGGCGCGCGATCGGGATCACCGTCTTCTTGTCGCCGTCGTTCACGGTGATGAAGATCGCCCCGCCGAGCGGGAGTTCGTTGTCGGCCGCCAGCTGCGCCTTGGCGAAGGCGCTGCCAAACGAGTTGGAGATCCCCATCACCTCGCCGGTGCTCCGCATCTCGGGGCCGAGGAGCGGATCGAACTCGCGGAACTTGGTGAACGGGAAGACCGCCTCCTTCACCGAGATGTAGGGCGGGACGATCTCTTGGGTGAAGCCGATCTCCTCGAGCGTCTCGCCGACCATGCAGCGCGCCGCCACCGACGCCAGCGGGACGCCTATCGCCTTGGAGACAAAAGGAATCGTGCGGCTTCCGCGAGGGTTCACCTCGAGGACGTACACGACGCCGTCCTTCACCGCGAACTGCACGTTGATCAACCCAACCACGCCGAGCTTCCGCGCCATCGCGATGGCGTTCTCCTTCATCGTCGCGATGTCCTCGGCGCGCACGACGTACGGCGGGAGGACGCACGCCGAGTCGCCCGAGTGGATCCCGGCGTCCTCGATGTGCTGCATCACCCCGCCGATGACGACCCGCGTTCCATCGCTGACGGCATCGACGTCAGCCTCGTACGCGTCTTCGAGGAACCGGTCCACCAGCACCGGGCGCTCCTCGCTCACGCGAGCGGCAGTCTCGAAGTAGTTGCGCATCGAGGCCTCGTCGTAGACGATCTGCATCGCGCGCCCGCCGAGCACATACGACGGACGCACCAACACGGGATAGCCGATGCGCTCGGCGATTTCCACCGCCTCGTCGACGCTCGTCGCTGTCCCGGCATCGGGCTGCCGGATCCCCAGCTCGCGCGCGACCGCCTCGAAGCGCTTGCGGTCCTCGGCGATGTCGATCGCGTCGGGGCTCGTGCCGAGGATGCGAACACCGGCCGCCTCCAGCCCCTTGGTGAGCTTGAGCGGCGTCTGCCCCCCCAGCTGCACGATCACGCCTAACGGCTCCTCGCGCCGCACGATTTCCAGCACGTCCTCGAGCGTCAGGGGCTCGAAGTACAGCTTGTCGGAGGTGTCGTAGTCGGTGGAGACGGTCTCCGGGTTCGAGTTGATCATGATCGTCTCGTAGCCGCGCTCGCGCAGGGCGAGGACGGCGCGTACGCACATGTAGTCGAACTCGACCCCCTGCCCGATGCGGTTGGGACCACTCCCGAGGATGATCACCGACTTGCGTCCGGTGCGCGGCGCCTCGCTCTCGTCGTCGTACGACGAGTACAGATACGGTGTGCTGGACGGAAACTCGCCGGCGCAGGTATCGACCATCTTGTACGACGGGTGGACGCCAGCCTCCCAACGCCGCGCACGCGCCGCCTCCTCGCTCTCCCCGCGCAGATCGCCGAGCTGACGGTCCGAGAAGCCCATGCGCTTCATCGCGCGGATCTCGTCAGCTCCAACGCTCGGCAGCGCCGCATAGTCGCGCTCCGCCTCGACCAACTCGCGCATCTGCTCGAGGAACCACGGATCTATTGCCGTGATGTCGTACAGCTGCTCGGTCGTCATCCCGGCGAGAATGGCGCGCTTCACCTCGAAGATGCGCTCCGGCGACGGCTTGCCTAACGCACCACGCAGCGACTCGATCGAGTCGTCGGGGAGCCGGTCATCGGCGGCCCGCGCCCCGACGGTCCAGCCAGCGCGCCCGATCTCGAGCGCGCGCATCCCCTTCTGGAACGCCTCCTTGAAGGTGCGCCCGATCGCCATCGACTCGCCCACCGATTTCATCTGCGTGGTGAGGTATGGGTTGGCGCGCGCGAACTTCTCGAAGGCGAAGCGCGGGCACTTCACCACGACGTAGTCGAGCACCGGCTCAAACGACGCCGGCGTCGTCTTGGTGATGTCGTTGGGGATCTCGTCGAGGCGATACCCCACCGCGAGCTTGGTCCCGATCTTGGCGATCGGGAAGCCCGTCGCCTTGGAGGCGAGCGCCGACGAGCGCGACACGCGCGGGTTCATCTCGATCACCACCAGTTCGCCGTCGGCGGGATTGATGGCAAACTGGATGTTGCACCCACCGGCCTCCACACCGATCTCGCGGATGACCGCGACGGCCGCGTCGCGCATCACCTGGTACTCGCGATCGGTGAGCGTCATCGCCGGGGCGACGGTGATCGAGTCACCGGTATGCACCCCCATGGGGTCGAGGTTCTCGATCGAGCAGACGATCACGACGTTGTCGGCGTAGTCGCGCATCACCTCGAGCTCGAACTCCTTCCAGCCGAGGAGCGAGCGTTCGATCAGCACCTGGCTCACCGGCGACTCGGCGAGTCCGCGACGGCAGATGTCCTCGTACTCTTCGCGATTGTAGGCGATGCCGCCCCCCGAGCCGCCTAACGTGAAGGCCGGGCGGATGATCGCCGGGAAGCCCGTGAACTCGGAGATCGCCATCGCCTCGTCCCACGTCGTGGCGATCTTTCCTTGCGGCACCTGCAACCCGATGCGCGCCATCGCCTCGGCGAACTCCTGGCGATCCTCGGCCATCTTGATCGCCTTCGCCTTCGCCCCGATCAGCTCCACGCCGTGCTTTGCCAGCACGCCACGCTCGGAGAGCTTCATCGCGACGTTGAGGGCCGTCTGGCCACCCATCGTCGGGAGGAGCGCGTCGGGTTTCTCCTTCTCGATCACCAGCTCGACGAATTCCGGCGTCACCGGTTCCACGTAGGTCCGGTCGGCGATCTCGGGGTCGGTCATGATCGTCGCCGGATTCGAGTTCACGAGGATGACCTCGTATCCCTCTTCGCGCAGCGCACGGGCCGCTTGGGTCCCCGAGTAGTCGAACTCGGCTGCCTGTCCGATGACGATCGGGCCGGAGCCGATGAGGAGGATCTTGTGGATGTCGGTACGACGAGGCATGTCGGAAAGACTAAGTGCAGAGAACGAGATGGGTGCGGAGAGCGCCCGACGTCGGGAGTGACGGCCGCCATCGCGGCGGCCTGGCGCGCGCGGCGGGCTGCGGCGCGCCGCTCTCGGCGTGGCCGATGCGCGCGGGAAATCTACATCGACTCACCGTGTTGCACGCGCTCCCGGTCGGCCGAAACCATCATCGCGACGAGCGCGTCGAAGTCGGTCGCGGGGGTCCAGTCCAGCGCTTCGCGAGCGAGGCGCGGATCGGCGACGAGTGCCGTCGTATCCACCGGCCGAAACAGCGAGCGATCGGCGACGACGTGCTGCTGGTAGTCGAGCCCCACAAGGGCGAAGGCGCGTTCGCAGAAGTCGCGCACCGAGTGCGAAACTCCGGTGCCGATGACCATGTCGCGCGGGCGATCCAGCTGCAGCATGCGCCACATCGCGTCGGCGTAATCGCCGGCAAAGCCCCAGTCGCGGCGCCCCTCGAGATTTCCGAGAGTGAGCGAGCGTTCGAGGCCAGCAGCGATGCGCGCGGCGCCCAGCGTGATCTTCCGCGTCACGAAGTTCGCGCCGCGGCGCGGGCTCTCGTGATTGTACAGGATCGCCGACGTAGCGAAGACGCCGTGGCTCTCGCGGTAATTCACGGTGAGCCAGTACGCCGCGGCCTTCGAGACGCCATAGGGCGAGGCAGGAGCGAGCGGCGTGCGCTCGTTCTGCGGCCCCGTCTCCGGCCTGCCGAAGATCTCGCACGACGAGGCGATGAGGAGCTTCGCCGAGGGGCGCTCGTTGCGCACCGCGTCGAGGAGGTTGGCCGTGCTTCCGGCGTTCGCGATGAGCGCCTCCGCCGGGTGTCGCCACGATTCGTCGACACGCGACGCGGCACCCAGATGGTAGACCTCATCGGGGGAAACGCGCGCAATCAGCGCGCGCGCCGACTCTCCGTCGCGCAGGTCGACCTCTTCCATCGCGATGCGGTCCGCCAGGTGCGCGATACGCCACGGCGCCGCTTCACCGCGATGACGCGTCGTCCCCACCACGCGATACCCGCGCGCGAGGAGGAGCTCGGCGAGATATGACCCATCCTGCCCGGAGATCCCGGTGACGAGCGCCGTGCGCGACTGAAGTGATGTCATGCGGAGCGAAGGCCAGCAAAGAAAAAGGGAGCGCCTAACGCGCTCCCTTCGATCGACATCGGGCGGAACGCGCTGCTCACGCGACCGCAGTACCGCGCGGAGCGCGCTGTACCTTGCCGGCGGCGAGGCAGCGAGTGCAGACCTTCACCTTGATGATCTTTCCTTCGCTCTGCACGCGCACGACCTGGAGGTTCGGCTTCCAGGTGCGACGCACCTTGTTGTTCGCGTGTGAGACATTGTTGCCGTACGTGACGCCCTTCTCGCAGACGTAGCAGCGATTGCGATTGATGGCCATGGCTCAGCCCTCCACGAGCTCGATGCGCGCCATCTCCGCCCCGTCGCCCTTGCGGTGACCGGTCTTGAGGATGCGCGTGTAACCGCCGGGGCGCTTGACGAACTTCGGCCCGACTTCCTTGAACAGCTTGTCGGCAATCTCCCGCTTGTGGATGTGCACACCGGCGAGGCGCCGGTCGTGCAACGTCCCCGAGCGAGCCTTCGTGATCAGCTTCTCGACGAAGGGGCGCAGTTCCTTGGCCTTGGCTTCGGTCGTTTCGATGGCACCGTGTTCGATCAGCGACGAAGCGAGACCGCGCATGAGCGCGAGCTTCTGTTCGCTCGTACGGCGAAGCTGGCGCCCCGCTTTCCTGTGACGCATTGCAGTGTTACTCCTCTTCGTCGTCTGGCGCGTTCGCCGCGGCGCGGCTCGGCGGGGTGCCCCAATCGATGATCCGCACGCCGTCGCCGTTCTCTTCGTAACGCATGCCGAAGTTCAGCCCTTCGCGCTCCAGGAGTTCGGCGATCTCCTGCAGCGACTTCTTGCCAAAATTCTTGACCTGCAGGATCTGGTTCTCCGTCTGGCGAACGAGATCCCCGAGGGTGCGGATGTTCGAGTTCTTGAGCGAATTGACCGAGCGGACCGACAGCTCGAGGTCATCGATCGCCGCCTTGAAGAGCTGCGCGAGACGCGCGGCGTCGCCGCCGGCGCTCTCGCCCCCCATCGACATCGGCGCCGAAGCGTGCGAGCCGAACGAGGCGAAGTACTGGAAGTGCGTCTGGGCGAGCGCCGCGGCGTAGCTCACCGCCTCTTCCGGGGCGATGGTGCCGTTGGTCTCGACCGTCAGCGTGAGGCGATCGTAGTCGGTGCGCTGTCCGACGCGCGTCTCGGCGACCGAGAAGTTGGCGCGACGCACCGGGTTGTAGAGCGCATCGACGCGCACGAGGTCGATCGGAAGTCCGCGGTCGACGAGGTGCGAATCGGATTCGACGTAGCCACGCCCCTTGTTGACGTAGAGCTCGACGTTGATGTCGCGCGCGTCCTGGAGCGTGAAGAGATGATGGTTCGGGTTGACGACCCTAACGCTGCCATTCTCTTCGATGTCGGCGCCGGTCACGGGTCCCGCCTCGTTCTTGCCGATGCGGAGGACGGCTTCTTCGACGTCGTCGGCGATGCTCAGGACGAGCGTCTTGAGGTTGCCGATGATCTGGTGCACGTCTTCGACGACGCCAGAGATGGTCTGGTGCTCGTGGACGACGCCGTCGATGCGGAAGCCCCAGACGGCGGCGCCGCGCAGGGACGAGAGCAGCATGCGACGCATCGCGTTGCCGAGCGTGTGTCCGTAGCCGCGCTCGAGCGGCTGGAGGACGAACTCGGCGACGTGCGGCGCGTCATCGCGCTTCTTCACCTCGATGAGGTGGGGACGAACGAGGCCCTTCAGGTCGATCGCTTGAGACATGTATCAGTGCTCGGTGCGGTCATACCGGGGCCGCGCCCCGGCAACGCCCCACCCCGCCCCTAACGCGCGGTGGGTTCGTACGAGAGTTAGGGTCTCGACCATCAAATACAGAAGACGAGGGGACAGAAGACGAGAAGACGAGGGGGCTCGTCTTCTCGACAAACTACGGGGTGCTTACTTCGAGTAGAGTTCGACGACCAGCTGTTCCTGGGCGGCGATCGGGATGTTCGGGCGCGAGGGGCGCTCGAGCATGCGGCCCGAGTAGGTGTCGCGATCGACGGCGAGCCACGACGGCGACGCGCCGCGGGTAGCCTGCTCCATCGCGCCCTGCACCAGGATCATCTCGCGCGACTTGGCGCGGACGCGGACTTCCTGGCCCGGTGCCACGACGTAGCTCGGGATGTCGACGATCTTGGCGTTGATCTCCACATGCCGGTGACGGATGAGCTGGCGCGCCGACTTGCGGCTGGGCGCGAAACCCATGCGGTACACGAGGTTGTCCAGCCGGCTTTCCAACGCCGCCAGCAGGTTGTGACCCGTGATCCCGGGGAGCTTGGAAACCTTCTCGAACGTGTTGCGGAACTGCGTTTCGCTGACCCCGTACATGCGCTTGATCTTCTGCTTCTCGCGCAGCTGCTTGGAGTACTCCGACGACTTGCGGCGACGCGACTGCGACTGGCCGTGCTGCCCCGGGGGATACGGACGGCGCTCGACCGGGCACTTCTCGGTGAAGCACTTCGTCCCCTTGAGGAACAGCTTGGTCCCTTCGCGGCGGCACTGGCGGCAGGAAGCTCCCGTGTAGCGCATGGGTTAGACCCTCCGGCGCTTGGGGGGACGGCAGCCGTTGTGCGGGATCGGCGTCACGTCCTTGATCGACTTGACCTGCAGGCCGGCCGAGGCGAGCGCCTGAATCGCGGACTCGCGACCAGAGCCAGGCCCCTGCACCAGGACGTGCACGCGACGGACCCCGGCGGTGAGCGCTTCGCGCGCGCACTGCTCGGCGGCCACCGTCGCCGCGAACGGCGTGGACTTCTTGGAGCCCTTGAAGCCTGCCTTCCCCGACGTCCCCCACGTGATGGCATTGCCATGCATGTCGGTGATCGTCACCAGCGTGTTGTTGAACGTCGCATTGATGTGGGCGATCCCTTCCGCCTCCACGACGCGCTTGGTCTTTTTGCCGGTCGCCATACTACTTGGTCACCTTCTTCTTGCCCGCGATCGCGCGACGCGGTCCCTTCTTCGTGCGCGCGTTGGTGTGAGTGCGCTGCCCGCGCACGGGGAGGCCACGGCGATGGCGGATTCCGCGATACGACCCGATATCCATCAGCCGCTTGATATTCATCGCGATCTCGGTGCGCAGCGCGCCCTCGACCCGGTAGTCCTTCTCGATGACCTGGCGGAGCTTGTTCACGTCCGCGTCGGTCAGGTCACGCACGCGCAGGTCGGACGAGACCCCGGTCTTCCCGAGAATCTCCTTCGACACCGCACGCCCGATTCCGTAGATGTACGTCAACCCGATCTCAACCTTTTTCTCACGCGGGAGATCGACACCAGCAATACGCGCCATAATTAGCCCTGCCGCTGCTTGTGCTTAGGGTTGCGCTTGCAAATGATACGAGTGACGCCGCTGCGCTTCACGACTTTGCAGTGTTCGCAGATGGGCTTCACGCTGCTGCGGACTTTCACCAGAGGCTCCCAATCGTACCGATGATTAGCAGGAAAAACCGAACAAGACTCCAAGAATAGACGCCCCGATCCCGTGATGCAAGGGATCGAGGTGCGCAAAAGCGTGTAGTGGTGCGGAATTACGCGTCAGCGGCGCCTCAGCCCGCTACGCCCCGGACCGGTCGCCGCCCTCCTCCGCCGAACGAATCGCCGCCCGCACGCGCGCCATCGCGCTCGCCGGGTCAGCGTCCTCCGTCACCGCGCGCCCCAGCACAAGGTATCGCGCGCCAGCGAGAACCGCCGACTCGGGCGTCACAACCCGACGCTGGTCGTGTACCGCGCCGTCGGCGAATCGGATTCCGGGGACCAGCGGCGCCAACTGTGCACCGAAGTGCTCGCGCACCGCCGAAACCTCGGCGCCGCTGCAGACCACACCGTGGGCTCCCCCCTCGGCCGCCAGCTCGGCGAGCCTCAGCACTTCCGACTCGACCGTAACCGCGTCGGAGCGTCCCCACGCACGCGAAACGCCATTTCCGTCCAGCGAGGTCAGGATCGTCACGGCGAGGATGCCGCACGAGGGTCCGGCGCCGTCGACCGCAGCACGGATCATGTCGGTCCCGCCCGATGCATGTACGGTCAGGAGCTTTACACCGAGTCGCGCCGCGGCGCGCGCGGCGCCGCGTACCGTGTTCGGGATGTCGTGCAGCTTGAGGTCGAGGAAGATCTCCACCCCCCGATCTCGCAGCTCGCGCACGATCTCAGGGCCGGCCGAGGTGAAGAGCTCACTCCCGACCTTGTAGTAGTCGCAGCCATCTCCGAGGCGGTCGGCCAGCGCGATCGCCTCCGGCGTTCCCGGCACGTCGAGCGCGACGATGGGCGTGGCCAGTCCGATCATCTCCCCGCTCACGACGGCCACTCCAACGCCCCGGAGACCTCGCCAAGCGATCGCACTCCCTGGCGCTCGCACCAGCGTTGCAGCTGCTCGACCACCCTCGCCGGCTGCCGCGGATCGCGCAGCGCCGCGGTTCCGATCGCCACGGCCTGCGCCCCTGCCATCAGGTATTGCAAAGCATCCTCCCCAGTGGTGATTCCGCCGACCCCGACGATGGGGGCACGCGTCGCCTTCCAGACCTTCCACGTCGCGAGCACGCCGATCGGAAGAAGCGCCGGCCCGCTGACCCCACCGGTTCCGAATCCGATGGCGGGGCGCCGCCGCTCCACGTCGATCACCAACCCGGGCATCGTGTTCACCAGTGTCAGTCCGTTCGCGCCCGCGTCGAGCGCGACCTGCGCCGCGCGCGCAATGTCCGAGAGCGTGGGCGAAAGCTTGACGAAGATCGGGAGCGTGGTGGCCGCGCGTGCGCGCCTAACGACCTCGGTGAGCGCGGACGGATCCGCGCCGAACTCCATCCCTCCGGCCTTCACATTCGGGCAGCTGACGTTCAGCTCGTAGGCGTGCTTCCCGGCGTGCGGCTCGAGCCGTTCGATCACGCGGGCGAAGTCGTCGACCGAGTTCCCCACGACGTTCACCAGCACGCGGGCGCGCTGGAGCGACCGCTCGAGCCACGGGAGGTGCTCGGCGATCACCGCGTCGACGCCGGGATTGGCGAGCCCGATCGCGTTGATCATCCCACCGGGGAAATCGGCGACGCGCGGCGAGGGGGCCCCTGTTCGTACCTCGAGACTGACCGCTTTGGTGACCAGGCCGCCGAGCCGATCGAGATCCATCACCTCGGCCAGCTCGTCTCCGTACGCCGCGGTCCCCGCGGCGAGAAGGACCGGGTTCTGCAGCGGCACACCGGCGAGCGTCACGGCGAGTTGGCCGCCAAACGGATGAAGGACTGGCACGGCACCCGGCGTAACCGCTGCGCGCGCTTTGTCCGCATCGGAGAGCGTGCCCGACGCCGATGCGACGGGACCTTTGGCGAGCGCAGGATGGGTGGCGTCGCTCATTGCGTAGTCCCTGTCGTCCGCCGCTCCCCGTATCGCTCGAGGTAGGTCATGATCGCACCGGCGAGCGCCTTGGCCAGCTCCCCTTGCCCGCGTGCACTGGAGATGTAGGCCGCTTCCGAAGCGTTGGTTCCGAAGCCGATTTCGACGAGCACTGAAGGCATGAACGCGCCGATGAGGACGACGAAGCCGGCCTGCTTGACGCCGCGGTCGGTTCCGGGGTGCACCGCCTTGAGCGCCCGCTGCACTGTCGTCGCGAAAGTACTCGACTCGCGCAGGTACTCGTTCTGCTTCATGTCGTTGAGGATGAAGCTGAGCGGATCGTTCGCCGGTGCGTCGGCCTCGACCTCGTACTTCACGGCCTCGTTCTCCAGATCGGCGACGCGCTTGTCGTCCTCGGTGCGCGCTTCGGAGAGGAAGTAGGTCTCGAAGCCGCGCGCCCCGGCCGGGTTCTTCCACCGCGGATTCGCGGCGTTGACGTGGATCGAGACGAAGAGATCGCCCTGCGCCCGGTTGGCGATGCGCCCGCGATCGCGGAGCGCGATGAGCGTGTCGGTGGAGCGGGTCATCACCACGTCGACCCCGCGACTCCGCAACTCGTCACGCAGTCGTTCGGCTACGTCGAGCGTCACGTCGGCTTCGTAGATACGCGTCCCGCTACCCAGCGGGCCGCGCATGCCGCGATCGCGTCCGCCATGTCCCGCGTCCACCACGACCACCGGCGCGCGTTCGCGCCGCGGTGCGCGCGCCGACGGCGCGGGCGACGCCCCATTGCCGGCGCGCCCAGCGGGCGCCGAAGATGACGTGCTGTCGCGCGGTGTTTCGGCGACCCGTTTCGGCGGCAACGGAGCGTTCCGTCTCAACTCGGTACGTGTGGCGTCGTACACGAGGTCGGGAATGGCGCGCGGAACGATTTCGGTGAAGAGCGAGAGCGGGATGTACAACTGCCCCCCCGATCGCGTCGGCGGCGCCGGCAGCGACTCCGTCTTCCCACGCACGCCGACGGCGGCACGCCCGGTCTGCAACGTGAACTCTGTGCCGCTCACGAAGAGGCGAAACCGTTCCTCATCGTCGCGCATGAGGACCGCGCCTAACGGCGCGAGGACGTCGTCCAACCGCACCATGGCACCGAGCCGAGTCACGACGACCGGAACACCACTGCTCCGCTCCCCCATGCGTACTGTCAGCGAGGCCGGCGCTCCACCTCCCTGCTGCAACAAAGCGACGGCGAGCAACGCCGCGATCATCGCCGCCGCATCGCGCGGGCGATCTCGCGATCGGCGTCGCGCTTCCGGGAGTCGTCGCGTTTGTCGTGCAGCTTCTTCCCCTTGCCGAGCGCGATGCGAATCTTCGCGCGCCCGCGACGGAAGTAGAGTTCGAGCGGGATCAGCGTCAGTCCTTCACGCTCGATCGCGCCGATGAGTTTCCTGATCTCGCGCGCGTGCAGGAGCAACTTCCGCAGGCGCGTGGGATCGTGATTCACATACCCCCCGCGCTCGTACGGCGAGATGTGCACGTTGAGGAGGAAGACCTCGCCGCCGCGCACGATCCCGTAGGCATCGGCGATGTTGGCTTTCCCGTTGCGGAGCGACTTCACCTCGGTCCCGGTCAGCACGAGCCCCGCCTCCCACGTCTCGAGGATGTGGTAGTTGTGGCGTGCATCGCGGTTGCGCGCGACGACGACTACGTCGTCTTCGACGGTCTTGTCGGCCATCTGCTGCGGTGGCGTGTGCCGAGGGGTTGGTTCGGTCGTGTCGGTGACGTCGCCGTGAGTGCGTGCGCCACTGCGCGCAAGCTAACGGGTGGCGTGAACACGCGTGACGCGCGATTCGTAAGCCAATACAGCGCGTTGACTTGGATTCGGCGCGCCGATAGCTTCCCTCCCCGCGCGGAAGTGGCAGTACCCTCCACAGTATCGCGCGGAAAACGCGTTCGTGGCGGAACTGGTAGACGCGCCGGTCTCAGAAGCCGGTGGGTAACACCCATGGGAGTTCGAGTCTCCCCGAGCGCATTGGTCAGATCGAAACGCGGCGCAATCCCGATCGGGGTCGCGCCGCTGTCGTTTGTGGCGGATGCAGCGTGAACGAATCGCTCATGGCGAGGGCGGCGGCGCGTCGGACGGCAGCGATGGCGCACCGAACGCGCTTCGCAAAGCCTCGTTGGCCTCGCCGACATATCGCGCCAGGATCTCTCCTGCCCTCGCCACCAGGTCGTCCGGCGCGCGAGTCGCCCCAGCGATCTGCAGCAGCGTGCGCCCGAGGCGCGCCCCCGTCCCCTCGGTCGGAACGCGAGACGTCAGCACGTCGCGATACGCCGTCAGCCGGTCGTTGAACTGTCGCTCGGCGACCTTGAGCATTGCCGGCGCCACGTTTCTGTCAGCCTGAAGCGCGGTCGCGAGTTCGCGCGCCACGAGGGAGCTCGTGCGGTCGTCGAGTGCATCACGCTGCGAGACGACCATCCCCAGCGCTCTTCGCGCGTAGCGCAGCTCCCACGCGGCGCGATCGGCGTCACCGCCGCACGCGGCACCCGCCAGCCACTCGACGTCGGACGGCTCCGGGTCGCTCATCATCGACGCGATGTAGCCGGCAAGCCCCCGCTTGAGGCGCCACTCGGACCGCCACTCGTCGAACAGGCGGGGGGACATCGACAGCTGTCCGCCGTTAGTGCTGCAGGACCGGAAGGCCGATGCGGGCGCGAACCGCCGGCTCGTCCAGGAGTAGGTCCGCCAGCCGCACGCTATCGAGGGCCTCGTCGATGCGCTGCTGGAGCATGAGCCAGACTGGGCGGATACTGCAGCTCTGCGACTCGGCGCACCGCTCCTGCGCCACGGGGTGCGACACGCAGTGCAGATCGAACGTCCCGTGCTCCGACGCCGAGATGACTTCGCGCACCGTCACGTCCATCGGATCGCGGGCGAGGACGTATCCCCCCTTCGCGCCGCGCGTGCTGCTGACGATCCCCGCGCGCCGAAGACGAAGGAGAATCTGCTCGACGTAGTCGGCGGGAAGGCGCTCGCGCCCTGCCATCTCGCGCCCGGTGACCGGTCCTTCACCATGGCGTCGAGCGAGGTGCAGCGAGCAGATCAGCCCGTATTCCGCCCAAGTCGTGATGCGCATGACTCCCAATATAGGGGAGTTTGACTCGGGAATACGAGCGACGCGCGCAATTCGCCGCAGACCGCTCCGAATTCCCCGCGTTTCGCCCTACTCGCCTGGAACACCAATCTCGGTCATCCGGCGCAGATCAAGGACGTGGTCGATCTCGCCGGCGGGCAGCACCCCTTCGCGACGTACGAGGTCACGGATGAGAACTCCTTCTTTCACCGAACGCTTGCTCAAGTCAGCGGCGGCCGCGTAGCCGATCCGCGGTGCGAGCGCGGTGGCGAGGGCGGCAGATCGCTCGACCCAGTACTCGCACATGTCGCGGTGCGCCTCGATCCCCGTCACGCAGCGTTCAGTCAACACCGTGATGGCGTTGGTGAGGATGCGGAGCGAGAGAAGGACGTTGTGGGCGATCACCGGCATCATGACGTTGAGCTCGAGCTGCCCGTGTTCGGCCGCAATGGAGACCGTGGTATCGCATCCGATCACCTGGAAGCAGACCTGGTTCACCATCTCGGGGATCGACGGGTTCACCTTTCCGGGCATGATCGAGGAACCTGGCTGCACCGCTGGGAGGACGATCTCGTCGATGCCCGTTCTCGGTCCCATCACCATGAGGCGGAGGTCGCTCGCGATCTTCGAGAGGTCGACGGCGAGAATCCGAAGTGCGGCCGAGTACGCAGCGATGTCGCCCATGCTCTGCATGAGTTGGATACGATCGCCCCCCTCGCGCACGTCGAGGCCAGTGATCTCGCGCAGGTGTCGCACGATGAGCGCGGGATATTCCGGCTCGACTGTCACTCCCGTCCCGACCGCGCTTCCGCCGATGCCGAGGTCACGGAGGTACTCGGCGGCGTCGCGCACGCGGCGGAGCGCGCGGTCGATCGTGCCGGCGTAAGCGGTGAACTCCTGCCCAAGTCGAATCGGCATCGCGTCCTGCAGGTGCGTGCGCCCGGCCTTCACGATGTCGTCGAAAGCGCGCCCCTTGTTGCCGAGTGCATCGCGAAGCCCCTCGGCGGCAGCGAGGAGCGCGGCGTGTCCGGCAAGGAGCGCGAGTCGGATCGTCGTCGGTATCGTGTCGTTGGTGCTCTGCCCCATGTTGACATGGTCGTTCGGATGAACGGGGGCATATACGCCGCGCGTGGAGCCGAGCAGCTCGTTGGCGCGATTTGCGAGCACCTCGTTGACGTTCATGTTGTGGCTCGTCCCCGCACCGGCCTGGTAGGGATCGACGACGAACTGGTCGCGCATCTCTCCGGCGAGCACTTCGTCGGCCGCGGCGACGATCGCATCGGCGAGGGGAGCGGCGAGACGTCCGGTTTCGCGATGCGTGAGCGCCGCCGCCTTCTTGATCCAGACGTGCGCCACGACGAACGGTTCGAGCGGAAGGAGCCCGCTGATCGGGAAGTTCTGCACCGCGCGCAGCGTCTGCACGCCGTAGTACGCGTCGGCCGGCACGTCGAGCGCGCCTAACGGGTCCCGCTCGGTTCTCGTTTCGGACATGGAACGACTCCGCGTCTGATGTTTCGCGCGAGCGCGCCGCGCGCACGCGCCTTCCTAACGTGCGAACGGCGCCGGAGAGGTCCGGCGCCGTTCGTGCATCCCTCGCGCCGGCCTCTTACGGCGTGGGCGTCGGCAGCTGGTAGGTAGAGATCACTTCGACTGTTCCACCATCAATCTGTTGGATCGCCGTACGAAGGCGAGTCACGACGACCGCGCGGTTCACGTTGGTCGACGCCGACCACGCTTGGTGCTGGCGAAGCGGGATCGAGTCGACCCCATCGTCGGTGAAGGCGCAGCGGATCTCCTGCGTGCGCGCTCCAGTCCCCGAGGGCGTGTACTGCAGCGACACGAGGAGCGCGCTGTTGTTGTCGGTCGCGGCCGACCAGGTGAGCGGGATCGCCGTCGTCGACGGAGTGATCGCGCCAATGGTGAACGACTCGGAGGTGCGGCTACGGATCTCCGCGCTCGGGAATCCTCCGGCCACACCGGGCACGGTGATGATCGCCGAGTCGCCTGGGTGATAGGCGATGGTCGTGCCGGTCGGGAGTCCATATGACGTGATGCCGCTCGTGGTGCGCGGAATGTCCGTCGTGGTGGCGCCGATCTTCGCGCTGAACGATGCTCCGGCGTCCAGATACGTGACGCCAGTGATCCCTCCCTGCGTGGGGGCTGTGTAGTCGCCCACCGCGAAGCAGGAATCGGTACGGAGGCGCGCGTCGGGGATCGAAGTGATGGATCCGCGGAAGAACTGCGCGATCGGCGAGATGACGTCGTCTCCTCCGCTGGTCTTGAGCGCGTTGAGATAGACGAAGCCCCACCGTTGCTGCGACGGCGAGAAGGAGCTGGTCGTGTCGCACGCGGTGACGAAGGCTACCGCGGCGACGAGAGCGAGGAGTCCGCGAGGGACGAGTCGTGCCTGACGAGGAGAGGGCATCAGCAATCGGGGAGTGAGGGGCAGATTTTGCGCGGCTCAGGAGCGCGCAGCAGTTGGACACCGCACCACGCAGGTGTTCCCCACACGCGAAGAAAAGTCGCGCATGCGGCTACGCGCACGAACGCTTCAGGAACTCGGTCGAGGGTGAGGCGACACCTCTCCTGCCGTCGAGCCGACAGGGCGTGTCGACGCCAAGGAGCGCCGAGGGACAAGAGCGAGCGCTGCGGCGGCGAGCATCGCGCCGCCAAGAAGGGCAACGCTTACCGCGTGTAGTCTACCAAAGGCAAGGCGTCGCGGGTCCGACGCGTCGACCTCCTCGATGTTTGGCCCGAGTTCGGCGCGGAGTCGCTGAATACGCGGCGAGATGCCCAACTGCGCCGCCAGCGCGAAGGCGAGCACCGCAACTGCTGCGTAGCGCCGCCACCCTGACTCCGCGATCGCCATCAGGAGCCCGACCGCGGCGCCGCTCCAGAAGACGGTCGGGAGGACGCGACCGACCAGAAGCCCGGCGAGTGCGCGCGTGGGAAGAACGGCGAACGCCGCCGGAGCAACGACCGCGACGAAGAGGAGCGCGGCGCCGAGCCAAAGCCAGAGCAACGGTGCGAGACGGGTCACCATGACTGAACGCTCACCGCCGGAGGGGGCGGGCGAGTCCGTTGAGGAAAGGATTTTCGACGAGCTCTATGGCGATCGTCGTGTCGTCACCGTGTCCGGGAAGGACCACGGTCGCCGGCGGGAGCGTCGCCATGCGAGCGAGCGTCTCCTGAAAGACGGCACCGTTGGCGAATGGGAGGTCGGTGCGCCCGATCGAGCCGGCAAACAACACGTCGCCGCCGAGCGCGATGCCGTGGCCGTGAAAGATCACGTGCCCCGGCGCGTGCCCCGGCATGTGCCAGACATCGAAGGCGAGCTCGCCGACGCGCACGACATCGCCCTCGTGGAGCGACCGATCGGGGAGCGGACCAAGTTCGAACGGGACGCCATAGTGCGCGGCCGATTCGGGACCGAGTCGATAGACCGGGAGGTCGTCATCGTGCAGGTACACAGGGACCTGCTTGCGACGAAGGATCGCCGCGATCCCGCCGATGTGATCCAGATGCGCGTGCGTGAGCCAGATCGCCTGGAGTTCGAGGCCAGTCTCCTCCACTGCGTCGAGCAGCGCATCGCCTTCATCGCCCGGATCGACAAGGACCGCGACCTTCGCCGCCTCATCGGCGACGAGGTAGCAATTCTCCTGGAACGGTCCGACGACGAAGCGTTCGATCCTCACGGCGTACCGCCAGCGTTCGATTCTCCCTTCTTTCGATCTTTGAGGAAGGTGAGGTACTTCTCCGCGGCCACCGCGGCGGTGGTCGCATCGCCAACCGCGGTCGTCACCTGCCTCGTCAGCTGCACACGCACGTCGCCCGCCGCGAAGAGCCCGGGGATCGTGGTCTGCATGTGCCAGTCGGTGATGAGATAACCGGTGGCGTCGTGATCGACGTGGTCGGCGATGATCGTCGTGTTGGGCTGGAAGCCGATGAAGACGAAGATCCCGGTCACCGCCAACTCGCGGGTGCCACCATGAACCGTGTCGCGCAGCGTGAGGTGATCGACCAGTCCCTTGTCGTCGCCGTGCACTTCCTCGACGACCGTGTTCCAGACAACCTCGATCTTGCTGTTTTCGAAGACGCGCTTCTGCACGATCTTCGACGCGCGGAACGCATCGCGGCGATGGATCAAGTAGACCTTTTCGGCGAAGCGCGTGAGATAGTCGGCTTCCTCGCACGCGGCATCGCCACCGCCGACGACGGCGATCACGTGTCCCTTGAAGAAGGCACCGTCGCACACGGCGCAGTACGACACACCCTTGCCGGCGTACTCGATCTCGCCGGGGATGCCGAGCTTGATCGGCGTGCCGCCCGCGGTCACGATCACCGTCGGCGAGCGGTAGATCTCGCCGTCGTCGCACAGCGTCTCGAACGATCCGTCGTCCTGCCGCTTGATCTGCACCACGTTTCGCGTGTGGAACTCGCAGCCGAACTTCGCGGCGTGGTTGGCGAACTTCTGCGCGAGGTCCCATCCGTCGACGCGTTCGAAGCCGGGATAATCCTCGATCATTTCGGTATTGAGCAGCTCACCACCCGGGGCGCCTCGTTCGAGGACGACGGTGCGAAGCATCGACCGGCCGGCGTAAAGTCCTGCCGTCATTCCGGAAGGTCCGGCTCCGACGATCACCACTTCGTAGTTGTGCGTCCCCACGTTCGAGTCCCCAGGGTTGTTCGAGTCCGGCGCGTCGCGCGCGAGGGGTAATCTCACCCCGCGGCGGCGCGCACGGTACCGTCGAGCGTCACGGCGCTCCCCCGACGAGTCCGGTCGCGCAGCGCTTCGTTCCCGCTCACAGAAACGTCGCGGACTCGCACATCGCTCGCATCGCGCATTCGCGCGCCGCTCGCGTCGGGGATTTGCCGATCTTGATCAGCGCCGCACGTGCCGACCGCCGTCGACCAGCAGAATTTCCCCGGTCACGAACGTGGCGTCGAGGAGGTACGCGAGAGCGCGCACCACATCGGCAGGATCGCCGATGCGACGAAGCGGCGTCGTCGACTGCAGATGCGCTGCGGATCGTTCGTCGAAGCCTTGGGGAAGGAGCACTACGCCAGGTGCAATCGCGTTGACCCGAATGCGCGGGGCGAGCTTCTTGGCGAGCGCGCGCGTCATCTGGACGATCGCCGACTTCGACATCGAGTGCGGGATGTAGCCGCCCCAGGTCTCGAAGGCGGCGAGGTCCGCCATGTTGACGATGCTCCCCCCCTCGCCGATGTGCGCGGCGGCTGCCTGCGCCGTGAGAAAGGGGGCGCGCACGTTGAGGGCGAAGACGTCATCGATCTGCTCCGCCGTCACGCTGCCAAGCGGCGTGCGCATCATCCCTGCAGCCGAATTCACCAGGAGGTCGAGTCGTCCGAAGTGTCGCACCACATCGTGGACGAGACTTTCCGGCGCGTTCGGCGCTGTAAGGTCGCATTCAAACGAGTGCACATCGCCGCCAGCTGCAGCGATCTCGCGCGCCAGCGCCGTCGCCGCATCGTCGCTCGTGTGATAGTGCAGCGCGATGCGATAACCGCGCGCCGCGAGCATGCGATTGAAGTGCGCGCCGAGTCGCTTGGCGCCGCCAGTCACCAGCGCGACGGGACGTTCGGCGGATGACACCAGAGCCTCAGGCCGCGCCGATCGCCGCGTCGACCGTGTCGCCGTCGCGGGCGCCCGCGCGCATCGCGCGCACGAGCTCCACGCGCGCATCCTGCCGCTCGAGCCACTCGAGCGGCACGGGAAGCGCACCGATCGCGCGCGCACCGGCCGGCGCGCCGTGGGAGTCCGATCCACCAGACGGCACCAGATCGAGATGCTCGCAGATCGCGAGCAGTCGCTTGCGGTCCTCCGCCGAGTGGCTGGGGTGCAGAACTTCGACGCCGTCGAGCCCCATCGCCTTGAGCGCGGTGAGCCTCGTAAGCGTCCCTTCGCCGCCGGGGTGCGCGAGGACGGAGATGCCGCCGCATTGGTGCACCATTGCGATCGCATCGCGGAGCGAGAGTCGTCGCTTCTCGAGGCACGCCGGGCGGCCGTTGCCGAGATAGCGATCGAAGGCGTCGCGGTTGTCGCGCGCCCAGCCATTCTCGACGAGCGCCTTGGCCACGTGCGGGCGCCCGATCGCGCCACCCCCCGCCGCCTCGAGGACGTCGTCGAAGGTGATCTTCACACCGATCTCGTTGAGGCGTTCGACCATGCGGATCCCGCGCTCGCGGCGCGCGTCGCGAAAGGCGTCGAGCGCGCGGTCCATCGCGTCGAGATCCGCCAGGTGCAATCCGAGGAGGTGCGTCTCCTCGTCGCCCTGATAGGCGCTCAGCTCGACGCCGGCGATGATGCGCAGCGCGCTCCCCTCGGCGGCGTCGCGTGCCGCGGCGACACCAGCGACCGTGTCATGGTCGGTGAGCGCGATGGCGCGCACGCCGGCGGCAAGAGCCTGTGCGACCACCTCGGCCGGCGGCTGCGAGCCGTCGGACGCGGTGGAGTGCATGTGCAAGTCGATCCGCGGCGCGACGGGTTCCGTCGGTTGCACGGCGGCCGCGGGACCCGTCACGAGCGGTAGCCCGTCTCAGGCGAGGTGACGCCGGCCTGCGACTGCTCAAAGAGGCTCTGCAGGTCGGTATCGCGCAGCTCGGCGAGCGACTGCTCTCGCGATCGCGTTCCCTGCGGCGAATAACGCGTGACGCGGACGTCACGATCGTCGCCCGTCCCCGAGACGAAGACGAGTGCGAACTCGTCGTGTTCGTTCGGCGTCACGGCGCCCGAGGGGAAGACGTGCCAGGAACGGCCGTCGATCATCACGTTGCGAGTAGGCATGGACTAAAGCTCCAGTTGATGCAGCGTCACGTCGCGTTCGGAGGGGCCAACGTCGAGCAGCGTGCGCGCCCGTGCGAGGGTCCCGGGGTCGCGTGCTTCCACGTACTGTACCACTTCACCGGGGGCATCGGGGCGCTCGAAGACCCAGTACGACGCGCCGATCCCGGCGAGCGCCGCCTGCCGCGCGCGGGCGCGCGAGAGGAACTCCTCGCGCTCGCCCGGCGCGACCGTGGTCCAGAGCTCCACCAACGCCCGCGCCATGCTAGAAGCCGGCGTCGGGGATCGACTCCAGCTGCTTCTTGATGAACGCCATGTACTGATCCGCGTCCGACCCATCGACAATGCGATGGTCGAACGAGAGCGAGAAGTACGCGCAGGTGCGAATCGCGATCGTGTCTTCGCCGTCCGGACCGGTCATCACCTTCGGGCGCTTCTCGATCGAGCCGAGGCAGAGAATCGCGACAGTGGGCTGCGGGATGACCGGCGTTCCCATGACCGATCCGAAGACGCCAGGGTTGGTGATCGTGAACGATGCGTCCTGCACCTCGTCGGGCTTGAGCTTCTTGGTGCGCGCGCGGTTGGCGAGGTCGTTGATGCCACGCGTGAGACCAATCAGCGACAGCGAGTCGGCCTGCTTGACCACAGGGACGATGAGCCCCCAGTCGAGCGCGACGGCAATCCCGATGTTGTACTGCTTGCGGAAGACGATGTCGGTCCCGCGCACGGCGGCGTTGAGCACCGGGAACTTGCGGAGCCCCTGCACGACCGCCTGCGTGATGAACGGCAAGTAGGTGAGCTTCTCGCCGTACTGCGCCTCGAACTCGCCGCGCAGCTTCTGCCGCACCCGCGCGACGCGCGTCAGGTCGACCTCGAAGAAGGTCGTGACGTGCGCCGACGTGTGCTTCGAGTAGACCATGTGGCCGGCGGTAAGCCGACGGATCTTCGACATTGGCTCGACCACGTCGCCCGGCCAGGGCTGCACGACGGGAGCTTCGAAGCCGTAGCCGCCCGGCGCGTACATCGACGCCATCGGCGCGCTCGCCGGAGCGCTGCGCGGAGCCGCGGGCGCCGGCGAGGTGGTGCCGTTCTCCAGCGCCTGCAGGATGTCCTTCTTGGTGACGCGTCCGGCGATCCCGCTCCCCTGCATTCCGGCGAGGGTGATGCCATGCTCGGCGGCGATCTTCCGGACGAGCGGGGAGGACTTCGTGCGGATGCGGTCCTCGAAGGAGCCGCCCCCTTCCCCGCCGGTCGGCGTGGAAATGATGACGCCGGCGTTCGATTGGTTTGGTGGGGTCGGGCTCGCGGCAACAGATTCGATAGTGGGGGGGGCCCCCCCGCCCGAATTCGCCGAACCTGCCGATCCTGCCGATCCTGCCGGCGCGCCGGACGCCGACGCCGCAGACGCTGTCGGCGCCGGCGCCGCGGCCGGCACGCTCGCCGCGATGCTCGCGTCGGTCTCCAGTCGCGCCACGACCGCCTGAACCGGGACCGTCTGCCCGTCGGACACCAGGATCTCGACCAGCACACCGGCCGACGGCGAGGGAATCTCGGCGTCGACCTTGTCGGTCGAGATCTCGAAGAGCGGCTCATCGCGCTTCACGCTGTCGCCGACCTGCTTGAGCCAGCGAGACATCGTCCCCTCGGCGATCGATTCGCCCATCTGGGGCATTACCACGTCGATGCGGGCCAACGGATCTTCCTCTCGTCTATCGGTTCGCGACGCCGTTCTACTTCTGGCGCCGACCAAGTGTCACGACGTCCGCTGGACGCCGAACGAAAAATCTTTCACCACCCTCTACGCGCTTTTCGGCACAATCGCCGAACTCGACATCCATTCCGAGCTGCGATTCTCGAGAACCAGGGGTATCGTCCGCCGCGCGCAACTTCTTGTCGCCTAACATCCTGCAGTATAGCACCACGACCGGGCACTCACCGCCGGATCACTTCCTTCGCGTGAGACGCCGCAGCACGAGGTAAGGGAGCGAGATCGCCCCGAGCAGCCCTCCCACGCCGACATACAGGTGCCAGTTGCAGACCGGAAGCCCCTCGCACCCTGGCGCCTTTCGCAGTCCGTCGACGATCTGGCCGATCAGTACCGCGACCATCCCGCCGCTGAATCCACCGATCACAAAGGTAAAGCACCCGAGGCCGAACTTCCGCCCGGTAGCGATCGCCGCCTCGTTCTCCGCCTCGGTCGGAACACGCCGCGGTGCGCCTCCGCCGGACCACCCCGCCTCTGCCTGTCGCGGCGCGCTGCGCTCTTTCTCGTCGCCAGGCATCAGTAGCTCCTCACCCAGCGCGCCGCGCGCACGATGTCGCTCACCTGCGGAAGGACGAAATCCTCGAGCGCCGGCGCGTACGGGAGCGGAACGTCGTGCGCCGTCACTCGCATGACCGGCGCGTCGAGCCAGGCGAAGCACGACTCGTTGATGCGAGCCGTGAGCTCGCCGGCCAGGCCACCGGTACGTGTGTCTTCGTGGACCACGAGGGCGCGGTTGGTCTTCTTCACGGTGGCGAAGATCGCCTCGTCGTCGAGCGGGGCGAGCGAGCGCAGGTCGATCACTTCGACCTCGATGCCGTCCTGGCTTGCCAGCTGCTCAGCCGCTTCGAGTGATTTGTGCACCCCTGCGGCATAGGTGATGATCGACAAGTCGCTCCCGGCCCGAGCGGAGCGCGCCTTGCCGATCGGGACGACACCGTCGCCTGCGGGGAGCGTTCCCTTGATGCGGCGGTAGAGGTACTTGTGCTCGAAGAAGAGGACGCAGTCGTCATCGCGGATCGCCGCCTTCATCAGTCCGTAGGCGTCTTCGGCTGTCGATGGGTAGACTACCTTGAGCCCCGGCGTGTGGATGAAGCCCGCCTCTGGGTTCTGCGAGTGGAAGGGACCGCCCCGCACGTAGCCGCCGCTCGGCCCGCGCACCACCATCGGACACGGGAGGAAGGCCCGGTAGCGTGCGGTCGCCACGTAGTTCGTGAGGATGTCGTAGGCGTTGGCGATGAAGTCGATGAACTGCATCTCGACCACCGGCCGCATCCCCATGTGTGCCGCGCCAGCCGCGGCGCCGACGATGCCGATCTCGGAGATCGGAGAGTCGATGACGCGCTCCTCGCCGAAGCGCGCCTGCAATCCTTCGGTGACCTTGAAGGCGCCGCCAAAGGCTCCGATGTCCTCGCCGATGCAGAAGACGTTCGGGTCGCGCTCCATCTCGTCGAAGAGCGCCTGGCGTATCGCCTCGAGATAGGTGATCTCGCTCATGGCTTCCCGTCGCCGGCCGGCGCGTTCCACGTCCCCCACCCTTCGGCGCGCTCGTTCTGTTCGACCGCGGCCCGCGTCCCTTCGCGGAACCAGAGCGGCGTCTCCGCCGGCGGATCGGCATAGATCCCGGCGAGGCAATCCAGCGGTTCGGGGAACGGTGACGCCTCGGCGATCTCCGTGGCTTCGTCGACCTGCACCTGAACGCTCGCGTCGATCGCGTCGAGTTCGGCGCGCGTCACTCCAAATGACTCCTGCAGGACGCGATGGTAGCGATCGATGGGATCGTTGTGCTCGGCCCACCAATCGACCTCGCCGGACGGCACGTACGACTGATTGTCGTGCTCCGCGTGCCCCTTCCGTCGGTAGGTGATCAGTTCCACGAGCGTGACGCCTTCGCCCGCGCGCGCCCTGTCGACCGCGCGCTTCGACACGTCGTAGACGGCGAGGACGTCGTTGCCATCGGCCTGCTCGGCGGCTACGCCATATCCGATCGCCTTGTCGATCATCTGGCGCGCGGCCGTCTGGCGCGAGGTCGGCGTCGAGTACGCGTACTGGTTGCTCTCCACGACCACCACCAGCGGGCAGCGCTGCACCGCGGCGAGGTTGATCCCTTCGTGGAACGCGCCCGTCGAAGTGGCGCCATCGCCCACGTAGACGAGCCCCACCCGGTCCTCGCGACGCATCTTGAACGAGAGCGTGACGCCAGCCATCACCGGGACCATGTCGCCCAACGGCGAGATCTGCCCGATGAAGCCGCGATCAAGGTCGCCGAAGTGGATATTGAGTTCGCGCCCGCGCGTGGGGGAGTCGCCCTTGGCCATGTACTGGCGCAGGATTTCGAGCGGCGTGGCTCCCTTTACCAACATCGAGCCCATGTTGCGAATGAGCGGCGACATGATGTCGCGCCGCTCGAGGGCGAAGGTGCTCCCGACCGCATCGGCCTCCTGCCCTAACGAGCGGAAGAGCCCCCCGACGACCTTGGTCTGCCGATAGAGGGCGACGAGGCGCTCCTCGAGCGTGCGGGTGAGGCGCATCCAGCGGTACAGCGCGAGCCGCTGCGCCTGCGTGAGCGCGTCGGAGGGGCGAGGGCCAGACGGCGGAGGCGCGGGCAGGATCGTCCTGATCCCCCGCGCCTTCTCGTCTTCCTTCGTCGCGCCGCGCCGACTTCCCTGCTTCTTCGCTGCCGGTCGGCTGGCCATTCAGTATGCGGCTTCGAGCGTGTGCCTGGGGTCGTCCTGCCGCCTGAGCGAGACGAAGAACTTCTTCACGTTGCGATCGAGGCGGCTCTCCCCCATCTGATCCGTGTGGACTTCGACGAAGGTGTAGTGCCCCCCTTCGGGGCGCGCGGTCAGCTTGAGGCGTGCCTGCACTTCCGGCGTCCCCACGACGCCCTGGAAGGTGCGCGCCCGATCGGCCGAGGTGATGGTCTTGAGTCCGAGCCCGCCGAAGAAGGCGTCGGCGGCGACGATGACGTCGGCGGGAGCGAGATGCGACCGGTAGAAGTGGCGCATGAAAAGAAGCGAGTTACGACTGGTGACAGGCCTGGCCGGCGGGCGCCTCGGAAAGGATCTGCTGCATCCAATCGTTGGCGCGCTGCAGGCGCTGGGTGGTGTCGCGGCGGAACTGGAAGCCGACGGCCCAGGTTCCCGCGTTGACGAACATCAAGTTGCTGTAGTACGTGCCGAGTTCCTTGCCGGGGCGCAGCCCGTTGTCGACACTCTTGCGATCCTCGTTGGTGGCGAAGATGCGCCCCTCGCCCCCCTCGATCGGTTCGCCGGTCTTGGTGTCACGCACGACGATCTTGAACTCGACCTGCTCCAGGGCACACGGCGGCGACGGATCGAACGAGATGGCGATCGAATAGTCGTCGGTGAAGAGGCGCACCTGCGGCGGCGGCTCGGACGGACCGCACGCGGCCGTCGCCACCATCAGGACGCCCGCGCCTAACGCGAGCAGGGCTCGCCGCATCATGAGGCGTAGTACTCGAGGCCGAGGTGGGTGATCTGGTCTTCGCCCATCAGGTGACGGAGCGTGTTCTTGAGCTTCGTCTGCTGGATGAAGAGGTCGTGCTCCGGCTGCAACCCGGGCGCGGCCATCGGGCTCTTGTAGTAGAACGACAACCATTCCTGGATCCCCTTCATGCCGGCGCGATGCGCAAAATCGGAGAGGAGAGCGAGGTCGAGGACGAGCGGGGCGGCAAGAATCGAATCGCGGCAGAGGAAGTTGACCTTGATCTGCATCGGGTACCCCATCCACCCGACGATGTCGATGTTGTCCCACCCTTCCTTGTTGTCGCCGCGCGGCGGGTAGTAGTTGATGCGCACGACGTGCGAGAAGTCCTTGTACAGCGCGGGGTAGTTCTCCGGCTGCAGGATCGTGTGCAGCACGGAAAGCTTGGACTCCTCCTTCGTCTTGAACGAGGCCGGATCGTCGAGCACCTCGCCATCGCGGTTGCCGAGGATGTTCGTCGAGTACCAGCCGGCGAGGCCGAGCATGCGCGCCTTGATCCCCGGCGCGATGACGGTCTTCATCCACGTCTGCCCGGTCTTGAAGTCCTTCCCCGAGATCGGGACACCGCGCTGATTGGCGAGCTCGATGAGCGCCGGCGTGTCGACCGCGAGGTTCGGCGCGCCGTTGCAGTACGGAACGTCTTCCATGATGCACGCCCAGGCATAGAGCATCGACGGCGCGATGGCGTCGTCGTTGGCTTCCATGGCGCGCTCGAACTGCTCAATCGTCGCGTGCTGCGGTCCCGGCTTGATGAACGTCTCGGTCGAGGCGCACCAGACAGCGACCACACGATCGCACCCGTTCTTCGCCTTGAAGTCGCGGATGTCCTGCCGCAACTGCTCGGCAAGATCGCGCTTGGTCTTCCCTGTCTTGACGTTCGTCGTGTTCGTTAGGCGCGTGACGTACCGCGACTCGAACACGGCGGGCATCGGGACGACCGAGGAGAGGAAATCCTTGAGCGGCTCGAGGTCGCGATCTTCGAGCACCCCGGCCTTCTTCGCCGCAACGTAGGCATCGTCGGCGATGGGATCCCACGCGCCGAAGACGATGTCCTGGAGATCGGTGAGCGGGACGAAGTCCTTGATGAGCGGCGAGCGGTGCTCCGTGCGCTTCCCCAGGCGAATCGTCGCCATCTGAGTCAGGGAGCCGATGGGCTGGCTCAGCCCGCGGCGCACCGACTCCACGCCGGCGATGAACGTCGTGGCAACGGCGCCCAACCCGGGGGTCAGGATGCCGAGCTTGCCGGTGGCGGGGCGGATGGTGACACGAGGGGAATTGGCGGACGAACCCGGCACGGAATGGATCTCCAGTGGATCGAATTAGGGGGTGCCCTGCCCCACGACGGTGGGGTGGTGCTGCTCGGCGCCGTTGCTCGGCGCGCGCGGCGCGGCGTCGACCACTTCGCCGTCGGAATCTACGGCGAGGCGGTTGGTGACGCGGTAAACGAAGATGATGCGTTGCACGGCCGTGATCCACGCGGTGACGGAGAGGAGCGTGCAGATCCCGATCAGGACCCAGCCGTGAAGCGCGAGCCCGAAGAACGCCTGTGGCGCCGAGAGAAGCGTCACGCGCTCGGGGCGCTGCAGGATCCCCACCTTGGCGTCGATCCCGAGACTTTCAGCGCGAGCGCGCGTGTACGAGGTGAGGAACGTGCCGATGATCCCCATGAGGAGGATCCCGATCATCGGGACGGCCGTCCAGTCGGGGACGCGGTGATGCACCGCGTTACGCGCGAAAAAGACGACCAGTCCGCCCAGGACCGCGCCATCGGCGACGCGATCGAGCGTCGAGTCGTAGAACGCCCCAAAAACGGTCGACCGCCCCGTGCGACGCGCGACGGTTCCGTCGAGCACATCGAACAGGGCGGTCAGTCCAAGCGTCCATCCGGCGATCGCGACATGACCCGTGGCGTAGATGACGCCCGCGGTCATCGAGCAGATCGTGCCGAAGGTGGTGATCGAGTTGGGGTTGATCCGCTTCCGAACCATCCAGTCCGCGACCGGGGCGATCACCTTCAGGTAGCCACGGATGATCGCTTCCCAGAGTGTCTTCATGCGGAGCGGAGTGAGAGAGGCGCGATGATCATGGCGCCCGGAGATGCTGGTCGGAGAATTCGGCCTCAACCAAGCCCATGAAAGTACCCGGCACTCCGATCACTTACAACCCTGTTACACGCCCGTCGCTACGGCACTTGCCACTCGTACACACTGCTCAGAACCACGTTCTGCTTGGTGTACGAACGGGAGCCGTCGGCCAGCGCCGCGCGAAGCGTGACACTGGTGCCCGCCGAGATCCCCGGCACAGGAATCATTTCGGTGGAATTCGCCGCGACCGACTTCAAGGTGTACTCCGTTCCACCCGACATCACGTAGACTGTCACGGCCTGTGTCGCATTGTTGGTGACCTTGAGCGAGACGGAAGCCGCGGTGGCCGGCGTCGTTTCCAGCTTGACCGTTCGTGAACAGGCCGCGACCGAAATCAGCGCTGCAAGAAGCAACGTACGCATTGGATTCCTGGATCAGGGTTCGGCCGCGTCGCGTGAGGCGCGCGGCGCACTTGCGGGCGAAGGTGTGAGGGGTTGACCCTTCGCGCAACTCCATCCCATTTACCCACGTGCCCATCGACCGTTCAGCGACGTTTCGTCGCGTGCAACCTGCATCACACAATGCGCCGCACGACGCATCACGTGCCGTCGGTCGGCGCGCCGTCCAGCTCGCTCGCGGTGTTGTCGTGCTCGCCCTCGCTGCCTGCCGACTCCCGGGTCAAGGTGCCGAGGGAAGCTCGCCCTATCCGATGGTTGCGCCTGCCGAGGCGACAGCGCGCGGGATCGACGTCGCGCGCATGCAGCGCGAACTCGACCGCGTGCTCGCGCGCGCGGTGCGCGACAGCGCCTTCCCCGGCGCCTTCGCGATGGTGGGGACGCACAGCGGGATTCTCGCGCAGGGGGGCGTCGGGAAGCTCGACGCCGACGACCCCACCGTCCCCGATGCGAACACGCTGTGGGACCTCGCATCGCTCACCAAGGTCATCGGGCTCACATCGGGGGTGATCCGCCTGGTGCAGGAGGGGAAGCTCGACATCGACGCTCCGGTACAGCGCTACATCCCCGAGTGGAAGGGACAGTGGAAGGAGCGCGTGACGGTGCGACACCTCCTGACCCACTCGTCGGGGCTCCCGGCGTGGCGGCCGCTGTACAAGGAGTCGCATACTCCGACCGAAGCGCTCGCCCTCGTGCTGGCGACGCCGCTCGATACCACACCGGGAACGCGCATGGTCTACAGCGACCTCGGCGCGATCATTCTCGGGCAGATCGTCACGCGAGTCGCGGGCGTTCCCTTCAACGTGCTGGCCACGCGCGACGTCTTCGTCCCGCTCGGGATGAAGGAGACGACCTGGCTCCCACCCAAGTCGAAGCTCGCGCGCATCGCTCCGACCGAGATCGACCCCTGGCGGCAGCGCCACCTGCGCGGCGAGGTGCATGACGAGAACGCGTATGCGCTCGGCGGAATCTCGTCGCACGCGGGGCTCTTCTCGACGGCAGCCGACCTGTCGCGCCTCGCGCGCATGTACCTGAATCACGGAGTGCTCGACGGGGTGCGCGTCCTCGATTCGGCGACGATCGAACGATTTACCGCTCGCCCGGATTCACCATTGTCGAACCGTGCGCTGGGCTGGGAGAAGCCGACGGGCTCCAACTCGGCCGGGCACCGAATGTCGTCGCGCGCTTTCGGACACACGGGCTTCACCGGGACGTCGATCTGGATCGATCCGGGGCAGGACCTCTTCGTCATCCTGCTGACGAACCGCGTGAACCCGACGCGGGAGAATCGCCGGATCGCGCAGGTGCGGATCGGCGTGGCTGATGCGGTCTTGGGGGTCGTGCAGGGATGTGCGGAGCAGGCGACGATTCTTGAATGCCCGGCGGGGCAGCGCTAGATTACCAAGTAATGATGTCGCAATTCGCGACCACACGTAGCAAACGGAGGAAATCGTGAGCACCAACCTGGAGCCGGAAGTTGTCGTGAGCATCACCCCGGTGGCGTCGGTCGAGGTCAAGCGCTTCATGGACGCCGAGAAGGTGTCGCCCGAGGTGGGTGGCTTGCGAGTCAGCGTCCAGCCGGGCGGCTGCAGCGGCTTCAAGTACGGCCTGCTGATCGAGGATGCGCCGGCAGAGGACGACCTGATCGTCCAGCACGACGGCTTCCGCATGTTCGTCGATCCGTTCTCGGCGCAGTACATCAACCAGGTCGAGATCGATTACGTTTCGTCGATGCAGGGTTCGGGCTTCACCTTCAAGAACCCGAACGCCACCGGCGGCTGCGGCTGCGGTAGTTCCTTCTCTGCCTAACGACCCATGACCCCTCCGGCACCCGGGATGCACGACGTCCCGGGCGCCGCCGCGCAGGATGAGGCCCGCGATCCGTTGTCGACGAATCGCGGGCCTTCGCATTCCGGTGCCGGCGACGCCCACGCGCGCGAACGCATCCGCACCATCGTTGTCGATGCACACGAAGACATCGCGCGGCTCGTCGCCGAGCGAATCGCCGAACTGGTGCGCACGCGCGCGCGCGAGGGGCGACCGTGCGTACTTGGACTGGCGACCGGGTCGACGCCGATCGGCGTCTATCGCGAACTGATCCGGATGCACCGCGAGGAGGGGCTCTCCTTCGCGCACGTGGTGACGTTCAACCTGGACGAGTACTACCCGATGCCGCCGGACAGCGTGCACTCCTACCATCGCTACATGTGGGAGAACCTGTTCGCGCACATCGACATCGCGCCGGCGAACGTGCACATCCCGCGCGGTGACCTTCCGCGCGAAGGGATCGAGGAGCACGTGCACGCGTACGAGCACGCGATCGTTGCAGCTGGCGGGATCGACTTCCAGATCCTCGGCATCGGGAAGACGGGGCACATCGGCTTCAACGAACCGGGCTCCGGTGCTGAGAGCCGCACGCGACTGGTGACGCTCGACATGGTCACGCGGCGCGATGCGGCGGCCGACTTCTTTGGCGAGGAGAACGTTCCGCGCGAAGCACTCACGATGGGCGTTGCGTCGATCCTCGCCGCCCGCGAGATCGCGATCCTGGCGACGGGAGAACACAAGTCGGCGATCGTACGACGTGCGGTCGAGGGAGATATTGCGGTGGACGTCGCCGCGACGTTCCTCCAGCGCCACCCTGCGACGACGTTCTTCGTCGACGATGCCGCCGCGGCGGACCTCACGCGCATCGCCACGCCGTGGATGCTGGATGAGGTGACGTGGCACGACCCGCTGATCATTCGCGCGGTGACGTGGCTCTCGCTCAAGACGCAGAAGGCGATCCTCAAGCTCACGCTGCGCGATTACGCCGAGCATCACCTCTCGTCGCTGGTGGCCCAGTTCGGGAGCGCCGGCGAAGTGAACGGGTACGTCTTCAACGCGTTAGGCGCCAAGATCAAGGGGCGTTCGAAGCTCCCGGAGAAGAAGCGCATCATCTGCTTCTCGCCGCACCCCGACGACGACGTGATCTCGATGGGGGGCATCCTGCGCAAGCTCGTGCTGAACGAGAACGAGATCATCGTCGCCTACATGACGAGCGGAAACATCGCCGTCTTCGACCACGACGTGCGCCGTTACGTGGAGTTCCTCGAGCGCCTCGCGCACGACCGGCATCTCGACGTCGACGCGATCCGTGCCCTCCGCGACCGGGTCTACGCCTTCCTCGCCGCGAAGCACCCCGGCGACGTGGACAGCGCCGAGATCCAGGACATCAAGCGGATCATCCGCGAGTCGGAGGCCATTTCCGGCATCGAGACATTAGGGCTCACGAGCGAGGCGGCGCGCTTCCTCAACCTCCCCTTCTACCAGACGGGGAAGGTGCGCAAGGATCCGATCGGGCCGGCCGACGTGGCGATCGTGCGGGCACTCATCGAGCAGCAGCGCCCCGACATCATCTTCGTTGCCGGCGATTTGTCGGATCCGCACGGGACGCATCGAATGTGTAAAGAAGCGATCGAGGGGGCCCTCGCTTCGCTTCGGGCAGAAGACGAGAAGACGGGAAGACGAGAAGACGAGGGAACTGCCGCGGCATTCCCGCTTCCTGAAGTCTGGCTCTATCGCGGGGCGTGGCAGGAGTGGCCGATTACCGAGGCGACGTGGCTCGTGCCGATTTCGCAGGATGAGCTCCGGCTCAAGATCCAGGCGATCTTCAAGCACCAGTCCCAGAAGGACTCGGCGCCCTTCCCCGGGCAGGACGATCGTGAGTTCTGGCAGCGGGTGGAGGCGCGCAACAAGGATACCGCCGCGCTCCTCGACCGCCTCGGACTTGCCGAGTACTTCGCGATGGAGGCGTATGTCGTCTCCTAGGGTGGTGTCGTGATGGCGAGCGGCGGGGGCTTCACCGCACTCGACGTCGTCGTACTGCTGGCGTACATGGGAGGGACTACCGCGTTAGGCGTCTGGCTGGGACGCGGGCAAAAGAGCGCGCGCGACTACTTCGTCGCGTCGCAGGCGATCCCGTGGTGGGCGATCCTTTTCTCGGTCGTGGCCACCGAGACGAGCGCGCTCACCTTCATCTCGATCCCCGGGCTCGCGTACCTCGGCGACTTCACCTTCCTGCAGATCGTCGTTGGGTACATCGTAGGACGCGTGGTGGTTTCGTACGTCTTGCTTCCGCGCTATTACCAGGGTGAGCTGGTCACCGCGTACGCGCTCCTCGAGCGACGTTTCGGGCTCGCCACGCGCCGCGTAGCATCGATCACCTTCATGGTGACGCGCGCCTTCGGCGACTCGGTGCGCGTCTTCGCCACGGCGATCCCCGTGGCGCTGATTCTCGGGCCCAGCGTGCCGCAGCAGTACGTGATGCCGGTCTCGATCCTGGTGCTGGGGGCCTTCACGCTGGTCTACACGTACGAAGGCGGGATGCGCGCTGTGGTCTGGACCGACGTCCTGCAGACCGGCGTGTATCTGGTCGGCGGACTGGTGGCGGTTGCGCTCATCGGACAAGGAGTGGAAGGCGGATGGGGGGCGATCCTCGCGCGCGCGGGCGAGGCGGGCAAGTTGCGCTTCATCGACGTCTCGACGGATCCGAGCAAGCCGCAAACGCTCTGGGCCGGCGTCATCGGCGGTGGATTCCTCTCCATGGCCTCGCACGGCGCCGACCAGCTGATCGTGCAGCGCCTCATGGCGTCGTCGTCGCTCAAGGACGCGCGGCGCGCACTCATCGGAAGCGGGCTGGCGGTCTTCGCGCAGTTCTCGCTCTTCCTGTTCATCGGGATGGGGCTCTTCTCGTACTACAACGCGCGTGCATTCCCCAAGCCCGACGAGATCTTCCCGACGTTCATCATCGAGGTGATGCCGCCGGGCGTCACGGGACTGGTGGTCGCGGCAATCCTTGCGGCGGCGATGAGCACGGTCTCCGGCTCACTCAACTCGCTGTCGGCGGCGACCACGCACGACATCTACGTCCCGCTCACCGGGCGCACCACGGAAGATCCCGCGGTGTATCGCGCCGGAAAGCTCTTCACCCTGCTCTGGGCGGTGGTGCTCATCGGCGGCGCGCTCCTGTACAAGAATCAGGGGACGCCGGTGGTCGTGGTCGCGCTCTCGGTCGCGTCGTTCACCTACGGCGGCTTGTTAGGCGCCTTCGCGCTCGGCATCGGCTGGGCGCGCGCCGTGCAACGCGACGCGATCATCGGGATGGTCGTGGGGATCGCGGCGATGACGCTGGTGGTCTTCGCCAAGCCGCTCGCTGCCGCTTATCCTTCGCTCGCGGGGGGGCTCGCCCCCCTGGGCCAGGTGGCCTGGCCCTGGTACGTCCTCATCGGCACTTCCATCACTTTCCTCACCGGCATGCTCTCGTCGTTCACGCACCCTGCACCGTCCGCATCCTCGACTTCCTCGAACGTGGGGAGGACATCGTGAGCAACATCGTGATCGGCGTCGACGGCGGCGGATCACGCACGCGCGTGGTGGTGGCCGACGAGTCGGGGAAGGAACTCGCGAACGTGGAGGGGGGGCCGAGCGCGGTGCGCCCCGGCGAAGCGGACGCGTCGGGCGAGTCGATCGCGACGTTGGTGCGCGAGGCGCTCGCCGCGTGCGAAATGACGGAGACGGTGCCCAAGGTCCTGTGCGTCGGCGTCGCGGGGGTGGGGCGTGAACTCGAGCGCGATGCGCTCTGGCAGGCGCTGATCACGCGCGAAGTCGCCGAGGACGTCGTGGTCCACCCCGATGCCATGGTGGCGCTCGACGATGCATTCGGCGACGGACCGGGACTGCTGGTGATCAGCGGCACGGGATCGGTAGGGTACGGCCGCGGGCCCGCGGGAGCCTTCGCCCGCTGCGGCGGGTGGGGACCTAACTGCGGCGACGAGGGGAGCGGCGCGTGGATCGGGCGACGCGCCCTCAGCGTCGTCACCGCTGCGCACGACGGGCGCGAGCCGGAGACGACGCTCACCGGAGCGGTGCTCACCGCCACCGAGTCGAACGAAGTGGCCGACCTGGTGGGATGGGCCGCAGCTGCAACGCCGGCGACGCTCGCCACGCTTGCCCCGGTCGTGCTGCAGATGGCGCAGGGAGGCGACCTGCGCGCAAACTCGTTGGTGACGCTGGCCGTCGAGGAGCTGGTGCTGCATGCGCGCACGCTCGCCCGGCAACTCTTTGGCGACGAGCGGGCCACGGTGCCGCTCGCGTTAGGCGGTGGGCTCCTCTCCAAGGGAACGCTGCTGCGGAAGCGGATGGTGCACCGCCTCAAGACGGCGGTCCCCGGGGCGCAGGTGCACGAGGAAGATGTCGTCCCGGTGCGCGGTGCGGTGCGCGGCGCACTCCGACTGCTCGGCGCCGCGACGCCGTAGCGCTTCGGGGCCGGCGATGGGGAATCGGGCATCGATTCCCCGCCCCGCGCTGAACGAAGGATCAGGGGGGCGGCGCGACCATCGAGCTCCCCTCGCGGCCCGCCCCTTGCACGGGGGCTGCCAGACCCCACTCCACGCCTCATGGACCTGATCCACACGTTCGTCGACTACGTCCTCCACCTCGATGCCCACCTGGCCACCCTGGTCAACTGGGCCGGTGTGTGGACCTACGTGGTGCTCGCCCTCATCATCTTCGCCGAAACGGGGCTGGTGGTGACGCCGTTCCTCCCGGGCGATTCCCTCCTCTTTGCCACCGGAGCGCTGGCCGCCGCGACGGGATCGCTCAACATCGTGCTCCTCTTCCTCCTGCTGGCGGGGTGCGCAATCCTGGGCGACGCGGTGAACTACTGGCTCGGCGGGAAGCTCGGCGCGCAGGCGGCCGCCGGAAAGCTCCCACTGGTGAAGCGCGAGCACATCCAGCGCACGCACGAGTTTTACGAGCGCCACGGCGGGAAGACGATCATCCTGGCGCGCTTCATCCCGATCATCCGCACCTTCGCACCGTTTGTCGCCGGCGCGGGAACGATGTCGTACGCGCGCTTCGCGACGTACAACGTCGCCGGGGGAACGGTCTGGGTCGGACTGATGCTCTTTGCCGGCTACTTCTTCGGCAACATCCCGATCGTGAAGTCGAACTTCTCGCTCGTGGTGCTGGCGATCATCATCCTCTCGGTGATCCCCGGAGTGCTCGCCGTCTGGTCCGAACGCAAGCGCATCCTCGCGGAGCGCGCCGGAGCCTAACAGGCGGCGAGCGGCATTCCGGCGCTAGGCGGCGACCTCCTTGCGGCCGCCGCCATCGAGCCCCTCGACCTCCGGAACCATCGACGCGTCCCACACCCCCTCGGTCCGCGCGATGAACGCGCTGGCACTCAGGTCGCCGCACACGTTGACCGTGGTGCGCGACATGTCGAGGATGCGGTCGACGCCGAGGATCAGCGCGATCCCTTCGCCGGGAACGCCAAACATCGTGAGGATCCCGACGAGGAGCGGAATGGACCCGCCGGGAACGCCCGCGGCACCGATCGCCGTGATGACCGACATCGTCATCACCACGATCATCTGGCCGAGATTGAACTCGATGCCGAAGACCTGTGCGAGGAAGATGACGGTGATGCCCTCGAAGATCGCTGTCCCGTTCATGCACATGGTCGAACCAAGCGGAAGCACGAAGCCGGCGATGGTCGACGGAATGCCGAGGTTCTGTTCAGCGGTCGCGAGCGCAGTCGGGAGCGTGGCGCTGCTCGACGAGGTCGAGAAGGCCGTGACGAGCGCGGAGCGGCAACGGGCAAAGAACTTGAGCGGTGACATCCCAACGGCGAAGCGAATGATCGCCGACAGGTTGATGCCGACGTGCAGGATGAGGGCGAGCAGGACAACGATGATGTAGTTCGCCAGCGGCTTGAGCAGGAAGAAGCCGAAGCGCGAGGTCACGCCGAAGATGAGCCCAGTGACGCCGTACGGCGCGAGGCGCATCGCGAGCTCGACGATCTTGATCACGACGGCCTCTATCCCTTCGAGCAGCGCGACCACCGGGCGCGCCTTCTCCGAGGGGATCAGCGTGAGCGCCGCGCCGACCATGAGGGCGAAGAAGATCAGCCCGAGGAGGTCGAGATCGACGGCCGACTTGACCGGATTGCGCGTGACGATGTTGACCGCGGTCTCGATCCCGAAGGTCGACGTGGCTGCTGCCTCGACCTTGCTCGTCGCATCGCTCGCATACGTCTGGATCAGCTCAGCGCGCACCGCGGGATCGAGGCGCGATCCGGGGCGAACGATGAAGACGAGGATGATTCCCATCGTCGCGGCGAGCGCCGTCGAGCCGAAGAAGTAGCCGAGCGTCTTCCCACCGACTCGTCCCACGCGCCGGATGTCGCCGAGCCCCGCCACGCCGAGCGATATCGACGCGAAGACGAGCGGAACGACGATCATGAAGAGCATCCGCAGGAAGACCTGCCCGATCGGCCCGGCCACGTAGTGATTGACCCCTTCGACGAGGGGATGCTTTCCACCCAGCGTCTGGTTGGCGATCACACCAAGCGCGGCGCCGACGAGAAGCCCGAGCAGGATCTTGTTGTGGAGCTTCATTCCGGTGCCGCTATTGCCGATCGATTCGGACATGATCTAGAAGACGAGAGGACAGAAGACGAGAAGACGAGAAGTGCGGACGGGGGACGGGGGACGGGAGAAAGAACGCAAAATAGAGCGGCGCCCGACCCGGTGTGCGGCGACAACGTACGTGAGGGGGATACGCGGAGCCAGTGTTGGGAGGTGTGCACCCGGAGCCCACCCTCGCGCGGTGCTGTCGTACGCGGCATACTCTGCGATCCTCGCACGACGTCTCCCCTCCTGCCCCTCAGGAATGTCTGCTTCCCTCTTTGCCCGAAAATCCGTCGCCGACTGCGAAGCCGAAGTCTCGCTCGGCGGGGGGCTCAAGCGCTCGCTCACCAAGTGGCACCTCACTGCGCTCGGTGTGGGCGCGACGATCGGGGCGGGGATCTTCGCCACGACGGGGACGGCAATCGTCGGTGACGCGGCCCGCCCGGGGGCCGGGCCGGCGATCGTATTCTCGTTCCTGCTGACTGCGGTGGCCTGCGGCTTTGCCGCGCTCTCCTATGCGGAGTTTGCCGCGATGGTGCCGATCGCCGGCTCGGCGTACACGTATGCCTACGCGTCGATCGGTGAGTTCGTCGCCTGGATCATCGGGTGGGACCTGATCGTCGAGTATGCCGTCGGCAACATCGGTGTAGCGATCGGGTGGTCTGGGCACTTTCGCGAGCTGATCTCGCACTTCGGGCTCGATCTTCCCTCGTGGGCGGCGACGGACTACCGGAGCGCGCACGACGCGGCGGCGGCGGTGGCTGCAGGCTCGACCGACCCGCTCATGCAATATCTTGGTTCGGCGTGGACCAGTGCACCGCATCTCTTCGGCCTCCCGGTGATCGTGAACATGCCGGCAGCACTCGTGGTCTTCGCGATCACCGTGATCCTGGTGATCGGCGTCAAGGAATCGGCGAACGCCAACAACGCGATGGTCCTCCTCAAGATCGGGATCATCCTGTTCTTTCTTGCGGTCGGCGTCTTCCTGATCAAGCCCGACAACTGGACCAACCCGGCGAACGGTGGCTTCGCGCCCAACGGCTTCGCGGGGATCAGCGCGGCGGCGGCGATCATCTTCTTCAGCTACATCGGGTTCGATGCCGTCTCTACCGCGGCGGAGGAGGCACAGAATCCCGCGAAGGACATGCCGTTCGGGATCATCATGTCGCTCCTGATCTGTACGGTGCTGTACGTGCTCCTGTCGATCGTGATGACGGGGATGGCGCCGTGGAAGCAGCTGGGAACGGCCGAGCCGATGATTACGGCGCTGCAATACGCCGACGGGCCGCCGATGCTGCTCAACGCCTCGCGCTTCATCATCGCGTTAGGCGCGGTGATCGCGATGGGGAGCGTCCTGCTGGTCTTCCAGCTTGGACAGCCGCGCATCTTCTACTCGATGGCGCGCGACGGGCTCCTCCCGCCGGTGATGGCCAAGGTGCATCCGCGCTTCCGCACGCCGTATATCGGGACGATTCTCACCGGGACGTTCGTCGCCGTCTTCGCCGCGTTTGCCAACATCGCCGAGGTGGTGGACCTGACGAACATCGGCACGTTGTTCGCCTTCGTGCTCGTGTCGGCGGGGGTGATCTTCCTCAGGCGCTCCGAACCGAATCGCGAGCGCCCGTTCCGGGTGCCGGGCGTGCCGTACACGCCGCTGATCTCGATCGCCGCCTGTCTCTACCTCATGTTGCAGCTGCCGAGCGTGACGTGGATCCGCTTCGGGATCTGGCTGGCGATCGGGCTGGTGTTCTACTTCCTGTACGGGTACAAGCACTCGACGCTTCGCACCGGGAAGCGCCCGGCGGTGGAGGAGATGTCGGGGGGTGGGCACTAGAAGCGGAAAGCGGCGCTGCGTTGACGCGGACTTTCGCCAACGCAGCGCTCGCGCGACTCACGGGCGAATCGTGACGCGCTCCCGAGCGCGCAGCTCCGGAGTTGTGTCGCCCACCCGCTCGAACAGGCGCACGGTCACGATCCCCGGATTCACGTCGGGAACGGTGACGCGATACGTCGAGACATAGCCGTCGAGCGGTACGCAATCAGCGAGCGGATTGGCGCTCAGGGTCACGATCACGTCGATTGCCGCGGCGGCACGAAGGGCAATCGCGTCGATCAGCGGGGCACAGAGGGCCGGCGTGCGCACCCGGTCGATGAGGATCGCCCGCCGCGCGGCGATCACCTGCACCGAGTTCAGTGACTCGTTCGCCGCAGCGAGTCGCGTCGAGGCGAGCGCCTGCAGCGCTTCGCTCGCGACTCCCTCGATCGGCGAGAGCGGATCGTGCGGTTTGGCGCACGCGATCGTCAGGGCGGCCAGCATCGACGCGGCAATGGCAGAGAGAGTACGTCTGATCTCGCCCTTCATACGCAACCCTCGTCCCATCGGGCGTTGTCTCCTGTCGGTCGTGGACGATGCGACGACGAACTCCCATAGCTCAAGGCTCGGGCGGTCAGTCGCCGCGCCGTCGCCACGTCTCATGCACCTCCGCTCGCCTTCGGCGACGATGTGTGTCATGGTACGGGGCGCGGCGAGGGTCCTTCACCAGCAGACGTTTCATCGCCCTCGCAACTAGCACGTCGTTCGAGAATCCCTGCCGCTGGAGACTCCGATGTCCCGACTGCTTGCTGAGCTACGCCTTGGGGTCCGCACGATTCGACGCGCGCCGTCGTTCACGCTCATGGCGGTCGCGATCCTGGCGATCGGGCTCGGAATGGGCGCCGCGATGTACACCGTCTTCGACCGCGTCCTCCTGCAGCGGCTCCCGGTCCAGGACCAGTCGCGCCTGGTCGTCCTGTGGACGCATCGCGGCGATCCCTCGCTCGAGGTCTCCGGAAGCTTTCAGGAGTTGGAGGAGCAATTCCGTCCGGAGGCGCGGACGCTTGCCGCAGTCGCCGGCGTCGCGCATTGGGGAGTCTCGCCCACCCCGTTCCGGAACGGCGACGCCTCGCTCACGCTCAACCGCACGCTCGTTTCCGGCAACTTCTTCGACGTGGTCGGTGCCCGCCCCGCGTTAGGACGCCTGCTGCGCCCGGAGGACCAGGTGCCGAGCGGGGGGCTCTCGCTCGTGCTGAGCCACCGTGCGTGGCAGCGCTACTTCGGCGGAGACTCGGCGGTAGTCGGGCGCACGCTCGGCGACGCCTGGAGCGAGCGTGTCTTCACGATCGTCGGGGTGGCCCCGCCGGGACTCGACTATCCGATCGGCGTGGAGGCGTGGACGCCGCCGTGGAGTCCGATGCTCACGGCGACCGCGATCGCGCGCCTCGCGCCAGGCGCAACGCCTGCCGCGGCGCGCGACGAGTTCTTCCGGCTGCAGCAGCGATTTCTCCCCGACTGGAAGCTGGTAGGAGCGACGGTGCACTCGCTGGAAGACGCGATCGTCGGCGACGTGCGTGCGACGCTCGTCGTTCTCGCCGGGGCCTCGGCGCTGCTGCTCGCCCTCACCTGCTTCAACCTCGGCAATCTCCTCCTGCTGCGTGCCGGTGCGCGCGGCCACGAGTTGCGGATTCGTCGGTCGCTCGGTGCCACCGGTAGCGACGTGGTGCGGCACGTCGCCGGTGAGCAGCTAGCGCTCGCGTGCATGAGTGGAGTCGCGGGCGTGATCATCGCCCGGTTGCTCCTGCAGGCGCTGATTCGCTTCGCACCACCCACCCTTCCACGCCTCGACATGCTCGAACAATCGGGGTGGCCGGTGACCGCGACGTTGCTGCTGACGGTCGCTGCCGCTCTGTTGTCAGGACTCGTCCCGGCGGTGAGTGCGGTGCGGGGCTCGCGCACCGGGTTGCGCGTCGACGCACGCGCCGGCAACGAACATCGCGCGCGTTCGCGGGCGCGACAGCTCCTCGTCGGCTCTCAGGTTGCACTTGCGCTGGTGCTGCTCGCCGGTGCCGCGCTCCTCACACGCAGTCTCGAGCGCCTCACGCACGTCGACCTCGGCTATCGCGCGGAGCACCTGGCGATCCTGCAGCTGGCCTGGCCGTCGGCCACAACGGCGCCCCCTGACCGGATCTCGGCGATCGGCGATGGCATCGTGCGCGAGATGAGCGAGCTCCCCGGAGTCACCGCGGTGTCGCCGATCCTCCTCCCTCCCTTCCTCGGCGCGAACGTCTTTCACGGGCTCGTCGACATCGAGGGAGGAGGATCGCGCGACGAAGCGCTATCCGTTCCACTCGAGATCGGCGACGAAGGATACTTCCGCGCGTTTGACATCCCGATCATCCGCGGGCGCGGGATTGCCGCGACGGACCGGGAGAATGCACCGCCCGTCGCGGTGGTGAGCGCTGCCGTCGCGCAGCGCCTGTGGCCCGGCGAGGATCCGATCGGAAAGCGGATTCGATACTGGGGTCCCGATACCCTCACGTGGCGAACCGTGGTCGGCGTCGCCGGCGACATCAGGTATCGCGCGCTGCGCGAGGCGACGCCGACTATTTACCTCCCGTGGCGCCAGACGACGTCGTGGCAGATGGCGGTCGCGCTGCGCACGCAGGGGGAGTTGGCGCCGCTGCTCGCCTCGGTGCGCGAGGCGGCGCGTCGCGTCGAACCCGGATTGCAGGTCTGGAGCGCGCGATCGATGGATCGTTTCCTCGATGGCCCGCTCGCGCAGCCCAGGCTTGGGAGCTTCCTGCTCTCGGGGCTTGGTGGGGTCGCGTTGCTGCTGGCGGCGATCGGGCTGTACGCGGTGATGGCGGCGGCCGTGCGCGAACGCACGCACGACATCGGGGTGCGCATGGCACTCGGCGCGTCGCCGGCGCGCGTGCGGGGCGAGGTCCTTCGCGAGGCGATCCTGGTGGTCGTGGCGGGGCTCGTCGTGGGCGTAGCGGGGGCGTTCGCGGGAACGAAGATCCTCGCGTCGCTGTTGTACGAAGTCACTCCCGGCGACCCGCTCTCCATCGCTGGCGCGATCGTCGTCCTCCTTGCCGTTGCACTCGGCGCAGCGTACTTCCCCGCACGTCGCGCGACACGCATCGACCCGATACGAGCGCTGCGCGCCGACTGATCCGGCGACGGATGTTCCGCCTACGCCTGTTGCCGGCGCCTAGCCCGTGTCGACGGTCGCCGCGTCGATTGCCGGCGAGCCCTCGTACGGCACGCCTTTCGCCCGGTAGCGCGCGAGGAACTCCTCGCTCCACGTCGTGAAGTTTCCGGCGGCGATCTCGCGACGTGCGGCTGCCATGAGCGTAACGAGGAAGTGCACGTTATGCAGGCTCACCAGCCGCAACCCGAGTTCTTCTTCGCTGGCGTAGAGGTGCCGGAGATACCGCCGGTCGTAGTGCGCGCAGCACGGGCAGCTGCACCCCTCCACTAGCGGGCGACGATCGTGGCGAAAGCTCCCCTTGCGCACCTGCACCGTCCCGTCGGGAGTGAACGCGGTGCCGTGCCGGCCGAGTCGCGTGGGGACGACGCAGTCGAACAGGTCGACACCGCGCCGCACGCTCTCCACGAGATCGTCGGGAAAACCAACGCCCATGAGGTAGCGCGGGAGCGCGCGCGGCAGGACGGGGTCGCATACCTCCAACACTTCGTAGAGTGATGGCTTGGGCTCGCCGACTGACACGCCGCCGATCGCAATTCCGTGCCAATCCCCTGCCGCAAGGAGTCCGGCCATCGAGGCGCGGCGCAACTCCGCGTCGGTTCCTCCCTGCACGATCGGGAAGAGCGCCTGCCGGACGTACCCCCCGCTTTCCTCGAGGCTGACAAACTCCGCGCGGCAGCGATCGAGCCAACGGAGCGAGCGTTGCATCGCGCGACGCGCCGTGGCGCGATCCACGTCACCGGCGACGAGCTCGTCGAGCTGCATGATTACATCGGCGCCGAGGTTGCGCTGGATGCGGATGGCCAGCTCGGGCGTGTAGTGGTGGAGCGAGCCTTCGACCGGGCTGCGGAACTCGACGCCCTCCTCGCGTACGACCCGTTGCTTCGCGAGCGAGAAGACCTGAAAGCCGCCCGAGTCGGTGAGCATCGGTCCACGCCAGCGCGAGAACTCCTGCACGCCACCGGCGTCGCGCACGATGGCGTCGCCGGGGCGCAAGTACAGGTGCAACGCGTTGGCGAGGACCATCTGCGCCCCAGTGGCGCGCACCTCGTCCATCGTGAGCCCGCGCACGGTGCCCTGCGTCGCCACCGGCATGAAGGCCGGGGTGCTCACCTCGCCGTGCGGCGTCACGAACGTTCCCACCCGAGCGGATCCGCTCCGCTCGCCGATGCGGAAGGAAAACTGCGACATCGGAACTCGCGTCAGGGGACGCGCACGAAGCGCACGCCGCGCACGCGACCGTCACCGAGCGTGAAGCCGTCGATCCGTCCCGACTTGGCGCGGGTGAACTGCAGGAAGACGCCGTAGTCGACAGTGAAGGCATCGCGCGCGGTGGGAACCAGCTTGAGTTCCCCGATCTTCCTCTGCCTGACGACGAGTCCCGAATCACCTACAGCGATCGTGTAGCGCACATCGAGCTCCTCGCTATCGTAGGTGCCGGCGTATGCGGCCAGGGCGCTGCGATCCGGGGAGAAGTATGCCTCGCGCCGGAGGATGAGGCGACGCGTGGTTCGCGGCACTTGCTCCACGCCGGTCACGGTCGTGCCGCTGCTGCGCAAGAGCAGAGCACTCCCGCCATTGGCTACCCTCACCGATGTATCGCTCGTCGGGACGAGCACGCGCCCGTCATGCGTGCGCAGCGTGTCGTCCTTCAACGTGATGCGCAGGACCTGCTGGCTGATGGAGTCGCGATAGAGCCCGACCCAGCGTGCGCGCACGTCGGCACCGACAGCGCGCGGGACGGTGTCGATCGCCAGCGTCACCGGCGGAACGCTGGTGCCGAGAAGGACGTCGGCGACTCGACGCAGCAGGACGTTAGGCGCCGCGATGCTCGCGTTGCAGAGCACTGAGATTGCGATCCCACGCTCGGGGTAGCGCTCGACCTGAGCGCGGTACCCGGCGTCGGCACCGCCGTGGCCGATCGCGGTGAGGCCGCGGTACGTGCCAACGCTCAGCCCGTAGCCGTATCCCGTCGCCGTACCGTCGTTCAAGACACCGCTCGTTTGCGCGGCCGCGACCAGCGCCGGTGTGCCGACGGTCGGGTGATCGAGGTTCGCCATCCACGTGAGCAGGTCGCCAGCCGTTGTGAAGAGCGAGGTGGCGCCGTACGTGTCGAAGACCGGAATAGAGATGCTCCAGCCGCCTCCTGCACGCGGCTGGTAGGCCGAGGTGCGCCCCGGGACGATCATCGTGTGATCGTCGTGGAAGTGCGTGCTGCGCATCCCCAAGGGTTCGAAGATCCTGCGCTGCGCGAACTGGCGGAGCGACTGCCCGCTCACGCGCTTCACGATCACGGCGAGGAGCGTGTAGCCGGTGTTGGAGTACACCCACTCGTCCCCTGGCCTGAAGTTCACGCCGCGCTGGCGGGCGATGATCTGCAGTACATCGTCCTCGGTGATGAGGTCATCGTCGCGCCACCCGGCGTAGCCGAGGAGCTGCCACTGATCGCGCAGCCCCGAGGTGTGGTGAATCAGGTGCCGGATGGTGATACGCGGTCCGTAGTCCGGGACCTCTGGGACGTACTTGCGGACGTCATCATCGAGCGAGAGGCGGCCATCGGCGGCGAGTAGCGCGATGGCGTACGCTGCGAACTCCTTGGAGATCGACGCGACGTGGAAGATCGACGTCGGGGTGATCGCGAGTGCGTGCTGCAGGTCTGACATCCCATAGCCGTGGAGATACACCGGGCGCCCGCCCTGTGAGATCCCGAGGGCGCACCCCGGCGAGTCGGTGCGATCCCAGCGCGCGAACACGGAGTCGACGCGGACGCGCGTGGAATCGGGGAGCTGTGCGCCGAGCGTGGCGCTCACGCCAAGCGCGGCGATGGCGAGCGAGCTGATGAACCGGGGGGAAGTCATGCCGCGAGGGGTGCGGGTGTGGAGTGGAGCGCCGAAGCTCTCTCCGCGTTGGCGTTGCGTCAATCGTCGGGGAGAGTTACCTCGCTGCGTGACCATGCGAAGTCCACAACGCTCCATGCCGATGCCCCTCCCCCACCGCCCGCGCGTCGTCCTCCGACACTCGCCGATTCACGCCGCGCTCTGCGCATCACTCTGCCTCTTCGCCTCGCTCCTGGTGGGGCCGCACACGTTATTGGCGCAAGGCTCCGCCGCACCGCCCGCTCGAACGAGCGCACCAGCAGCGGGGGCCCGCTCTGGCAACCCGATTCTCCCCGGTTGGTACGCCGATCCCGAGGCTCACGTCTTCGACGGTGAGTACTGGATCTTCCCCACGTACTCGGCACCGTACGACGAGCAACTCTTCATGGACGCCTTCTCGTCGCGCGACCTGGTCCACTGGACCAAGCACCCGCGCGTCCTGTCGAAGGACGACGTGCCGTGGGCGCGCCGAGCGATGTGGGCGCCCTCGATCGTGGAGAAGGACGGCTGGTACTATCTCTTCTTCGGCGCCAACGACATCCAGGCCGACTCCGAACCAGGCGGAATCGGTGTCGCGCGGGCACGCACGCCGTCGGGTCCGTTCAAGGACTACCTCGGGCGCCCGCTGATCGACCGGTTCCACAACGGCGCGCAGCCGATCGACCAGATGGTCTTCCAGGACACCGACGGCGCCTGGTACATCGTCTACGGCGGATGGCGGCACTGCAACATCGCCCGCCTCAACGATGACTTTTCCGGGTTTGTCCCATTCGCCGACGGGACGACGTTCAAGGAGATCACGCCCACGGGATACGTCGAGGGAGCGTACATGCTGCTCCGCGACGGGAAGTACTACTTCATGTGGTCCGAGGGCGGGTGGACGGGGCCGGACTACGCCGTCGCGTATGCGATCGGCAATTCGCCGCTAGGGCCGTTCGAGCGCGTGGGGAAGATCCTGCAGCAGGATCCGAGCGTCGCCACCGGCGCTGGGCACCACTCCGTGATCCAGTCCCCCACCTCCAAGGAGTGGTACATCGTCTACCATCGCCGCCCGTTAGGCGAGACCGACCGCAATCATCGCGCGGTGAGCATCGACCGGCTGCGATTCGACGCCAACGGTCGCATCGCTCCGGTGAAGATCACGCACGAAGGCGTCGCCGCCGATCCGAGCATGTCGCCCGCGACAGGCGCCCCGCCGACCGCGCGTGAGGTCATCGACCGCCTGGTCTCGCACCTGGGCTTCACGCCGAGCGAATCGACCGTCGACACGTGGAAGGCGGGAGATCCGTCGACGCCGGTGACGGGGGTCGCGGTCACGATGATGGCGACGCTCGACGTCCTCCAGCGCGCTGCCGCGCAGGGTCTCAACCTCGTCATTACGCACGAGCCGACGTTCTACGACCACCTTGATCCGACAGAAGGACTGGTGAAGGAGCGCGACGCGGTGACGGCCGAGAAGCTCAAGTTCATCGCCGATCACCACATGGTCGTCTGGCGTTTCCACGACGGCATACACCGCATGCGCCCCGACATGATCCTGAGCGGCGTGGCGCGCGCCCTCGGGTGGTCCGCCAACCAGGACCGCACGGTCCCGAATCGCATTCGGATCCCCGCCACATCGCTTGCCGAGGTGGCGCGACACATCACAGACCGACTCGGCGCGCATGCGCTGCGTGTCGTTGGGGATTCCTCGCTGCAGGTGACGGACATCGCATTGATTCCCGGGGCTGCGGGATTCGGCGTCCACCGATTCGCGCTGCAGCAGCCGGGCGTGCAGCTCCTGGTCATCGGCGAGGCGCGCGAATGGGAAACCGTGGAGTACGTCGACGACGCGGTGGCCGCCGGTCAGGGCAAGGCGCTCATCGCGATCGGACACATTCCGTCGGAGCAGCCGGGAATGGAGGATGCCACGCGTTGGCTCGCGGGCTTCGTGCGCGAAGTACCGGTGCGCTTCGTGGCCGCGCAGGATCCGTTCTGGAGGAGAGAGCAGGCGCGTCGGGCGCCCGGACGCCCCAGGTCGCGTTAGGCCGCAGGATGGAGCGGGAGGTTGCAGCCGGCCGGGAGTAGCGGCTGCCTCACGCTGAACCGCGCGCGCCTAGCGCGGCGCTTCGGCGGTGACGATCGCGGTATCGAGCACCGCCCGTCCGTCGGGGCGCGTCGCCGGACGGAACCGGATCTCGCTCAGCATCTCGCGGATCCGCTTGTTGTAGCCGCCATCCTTCGACGGATTAAAGGCGAGGAGGCGTGCGTTGCCGGTGGTGTCGACCTCGAAGTAGGCAACCAACTTGTAGGGGCGGACCTTTCCCGGGACCGGAAGCGGGAGGATGGGGAGGGAGATGACGGCCGGAGGATAGACGTCGCCCTCGCCACCGCCGGTTCCGGCGCCCACGCCGGAGCCCCTCCCCGTCCCCACACCGGTGCCCACACCGCCACCACTTCCCTGCCCGCTCCCCGCGGTCCCGTCCTTCCCTGAGCCGCCACCGCTCCCCGCAACGACGCTCGCATCCTTCACCTCGGTCGCCGCGCTCGAGGCGGTACTCGTCACCTGCGGCGTTGGCGGCGGGGGAGGCGGTACGACGGGCTCGGGCTTGGGCTTCTCCTCGGGCTTCTTCTCCTCCACCACGGGCGGAGGCGGGGTCGGCACAACCGGCTGCGGAACCGGGTGCTCGAGACGAAGGAACTGGAGACGCTCGCGTGCGAGCTGTCCTCCGGTCCCCCCTGATCCACCGCCGCCACCGCCAGCCGGCCCGGGACCGCCCGCCCCCTGCTTCTGCACGAAGTCGAGCTTCGTGGCGATGAAGATCGGTGGCGCCAGGACGAGAAAGGCGAGGAAGAGGTGCAAGAGCACCGAGGCAATGACCCCTTCGCGCCGCGACGTATCGCGCAGCGGAATGCCGATCGGCGGCCTGAGAGGGGGGCGCTTCGGCGGATCGAGCGAGGGGTTGGGGCGGGCCAGCGTCACGAATGCGTGGGGGTGTAGGGCTTGGACTTGAACTTATACGCCCTCCCGAAACGAAAGGGTTCAGGGCTCGCGCGTAACCGAACGACGATCGCGCCCCACGCGCTCGGTGGCCGCATCACGTACGTCGAACGCCCGCAAGAAGAGGGACACACGACAACGGCGGGCACCCTCGATGAGGACGCCCGCCGTCGCCTTGTCGTGCGGCAATCCGCGCAGCTATTGCTTGGCGGCGCCGTCCGGTTCTTTCGGCGTCACGCCGATGACCTTGACGCCGGCACCGCGCGCCTGGTCCATGGCGAAGATCACCGACTGGTATTTCACCTTCGGATCGCCCTTCACGAACATGATCTTGTCGGGACGGGGATCGTAAATCGACTTGAGGCGGGCGAGGAGTCCGTCCTTGGAGACGGCTTCCTTGTTGATCGCGTACTGGTCGCCCGGGAGCACCTCGAGCACGATCTGGTTCGAGACGGCGTTGGCCGGCGCGACCTGCGGCGTGGGGTCGGGGAGCTGCAAGTCGATTGCCTTGCGTGCCATCGGCTGCATGACCATGAAGATGATCAGGAGCACGAGAAGCACGTCGATCATGGGGACGACGTTAGGCTCGTTGTTGAGCCCCCCGCCTTTTCCCCCTACGGACATTCCCATGGATTAGTCTCCTGTTCTACTTCTTGGTTTCTACAGGCGTATCACCCTCGACGGTCGATTCCGTGTTGGGGACCTGATCGGAGACCGCTCCAACGACGCGAACGCCGTTGCGCGAAGCGATGTCCATGGCGTCGAGCACCTTCTCGTACGGGAGATCCTTGTCGGCCTTGATGTAGAGAATCTTGTCGATCGTGCGGACGTCGTAGATCGACTTGAGCGTCTCGGCCAACTTGTCGTTCTGGAGCGGGCGCTTGTTCAGGAAGTACTGACCGTCGCGGTCGATCCCGAGCACCTGATCGCTATCCTCCTCGGGGTGGATCTTCAGGTTGATCCCCGCCGGGGGGACGGCCTGGAAACCCGCCGCGAGCGCTGGTGTCACGACCATGAAGATGATCAGGAGCACCAGCATGACGTCGATCATGGGGACGACGTTCGGCTCGGACTTCACCGACTCGGCGCCGCTCCCAACTTTCATACCCATTCGCAATTCCTCCTAGTCTAGGAAACTGATGAACCGGAGGGATTGGCTCAGGTCAGCGGGCCGCCGCTCTGGGCCTGGGTGTTGAACTCACGGGTGAAGCGCGAACGCCCGAACTCGCCCGACACGCCCTTGATGAGGTAGTCGATCATTTCCTTCGACGTGTACGTCATCTCGGCGGACAGGTTGTCGATCTTGGTCGTGAAGTAGTTGTAGAACCACACGGCCGGGATGGCGACGATGAGTCCGAAGCCGGTCGCGATGAGCGCCTCGGCGATACCGGCGGCGATGGCGGTGATGCCGCCCGAGCCGGACTTGGCCATGCCTTCGAAGGCGTTGATGATGCCGAACACGGTGCCGAGGAGTCCGACGAACGGCGAGGTCGAACCCACCGTGGCGAGGACTGCGAGGCCGCGCTTGAGCGAGACCATCTCCATCAGCATTTCACGCTCGACCGCACGCTCAGCGGTGTTGATGTCGGCAACGGTGACCGACCCGTCCATGATCAGCGGCTTGACTTCGGCCAGGGCGCCACCGAGGACACGGGCGACGTGCGACTTCTTGTAGCCTTCGGCCAGCTTGATCGCTTCGCCGAGGTTGTCTTCCTCGAGAAACTGGGAGAACTCAGGAGCGAACTTGATGGTCTCCTTCTGGGCGCGGCTCAGCTGCCAGACCTTCGAGATACCGACCGACAGCGACCAGACCGACATCGTGGCCAGCACCGCCCAGAGGAACTTTCCGAACATGGGGGTCGACGACCAGATTTCCGCGAAATTGAGATTCATAGTGGTGGGTCTCCGCGAGGTTGCGAAAAGAGGAGAAGAAGGGGGGACGGACGATTACTTGGAGATCGCGAACGAGAACGGCTGCTGCACGAGCTGACGGACCTTGCGGCCCCCCACCTCGGCCGGAATGAAGCGCATCCCTGCGAGCGCATTCTTCACGGCGTTCCCGAACAACTCATGCGTGGTCTTGAGGACCTTGTAGGAGCCCATCTCGGCGCGTCCCGTCGTATCGACGATGAACTGCGCGAGCACTTCGCCCTCGACCCCGGCCTGGCGCAGGATGTCCGGATACCGGGGCTGCGAGCCACCGGGGAGCGCCTGCACCGGCTTTTCCACCTGGAACTCGAAGAACGGCTGGTCGTTGTTGGCCACCAGCTGCGGCTTCCCACCCTCGACGCCTTTCGACGTACCGCCCGCGACACCCTTCCCCGAGAAGTCCGCTTCGTCGGTGACCTTCTTCGACAGGTCGATGTCCGGCAGCACGTCCGGGATCTCGACGGGGGCCGTCAGGATCTGGAACCCCTTGGGCGGGGGCGGAGCGGCTACGACATCGGGTGGTGGCGGCGGAGGGGGCTCGTTCTTCGGCGGAGGCGGTTCATCCTTCTTCACCTCGACGAAGTCGACCTTCTCCTGCTTCGGCTTCTCGAACTTCTCGGCAGCCTGCCCACCGGCCACTACGACCAGGGTGATCAGGCCGGCGTGAAGCACAAACGACATGAAGATGCCGGCAGGGCTCCGCTGCTTCTTGCGCTTTGACTCGACCAGGTTGTTGAACATAACCCTCGACCGTCGGGACACGTTGGCAGAACAGCGTGGAGTGAACGCACCGATTCTACGACCTCGATCTTAGGTCGGAATAGCGACTCCATTAAGAATCGATGAAGCGCTCGTTACGATTTCTACATCTACGCGTCAGGGGCGACGCGCACGCCAGTTCATGCGTTGCGATAGACCGCGAGCAGCAACTCGCGCAGATATAAAGTCTTAGAGCAGCCACGCCCCACTATTTCGAGGCGCATTCTCCCCTTCCATCGGGTGGGCGCCCGGCACTTCGGGCTTCATTTTTCCTTCGTGAGTGCAAACAGGGGACGCGTCCACAGCTGCATGACCATGCACGCAGGGTGAATCAGTTTGCGCTGCGGGCCACCGTTGGTGTGGGCTCCGTCTCCTCGCTTGCCGGCGCCGCGTCGACCGACATGAGCGGGAGGAGCACCGTGAACGTACTCCCGCGATTGAGGCGAGACTGGACGGTGAGCTGCCCGCCGTGCGCCTGGGCGATCCACTGCGAGATCGCCAGCCCGAGCCCGAATCCGCTCCGCTCCGATGAGCGCGAACGCACGCGGTCGGCGCGCCAGAAGCGTTCGAAGATGTACGGAAGGTCGGCCGCGGCGATTCCGATCCCGGTGTCCTTCACGGAGAACTGCGCCTGGCTCCCCTGCTTCACCAGGCTGATCTCCACCTTCCCCCCGCGCGGTGTGTACTTGATCGCGTTGGTCACGAGGTTGAGGAAGAGCTGCCTGAGGCGCGTGCGATCGCCGAGGACCACGAGCTCGTCGATCGTCGGCATCGAGACTTCGAGCTCGTTGTCCTCACCGAGGATCAGCGCCGTCTCCATGACCTCGCGGACCAGCGGCTCGAGCGGGACCACTTCGCGATGGAGATCGAAGCGCCCTTCGTCGGCGCGCGCGAGCGTCAGCAGGGAGTCGACGAGGTCGGCCATGCGCGTCGTCTGCTGCAGCGCCTCCTCGAGCGCGACGAGCTGGTCGGGAGAATGCGACGGGAGCTGCATGGCGCGCTCGACGTCGGCGCGCATGACGGCAAGCGGCGTCTTGAGCTCGTGCGAGGCGTCGGCGGTGAAGCGGCGCAGCGCGCCGAACGACGCCTCGAGACGACCGATCATCGCGTTGAGCGTCGTGGTGAGGCGGGTCATCTCGTCACCCGTCGACTCGACCGCAAGTCGACGGTGCAGCGAGCGCCCGTCGGTGATGTCCTCGACCTCGGTCGTGATCCGGTCGATCGGGCTCACCGCGCGCCCGGCGATCACGTAGCCCCCCCCGATGGCGACGACGAGGACGAGTGGCAGGATCATCAGCGCACTCCCCAGGATCTCGCGCGGCGAGTTGTCGAACTCCCGGACATTCACGCCAGCAATCACTCGTCGGCGTCCGAAGATCGGGTCGCTGTTCCGCCGTTCGACGAGAATCAAGTCACCGATGCGCAGCGGCACCCTGATCGCCCGTCCGGTCTTCTCCACCTGTGTCAGCGCGTTCTCGAACGTATCGATATCGCGCTGCGCCATCTCGCGTTGGGCGAGACTCGGCGGGAGGAAGTTGAGGTCGATGACGGCTTTCGAGATGTAGAGGCGTCGCCCGGTCTCATCGTCGAAGACGATGAGGTAGCCCGGAATCTCCATCAGGAGTCGCGCGACCTCCTGGTTGAGCACCGATCCCACCAGCGAGTCGGAGACGATGATCTGCTCCGAGCCGGCGCGCTGCGTGGCGCGCAGGATGGCAACGGCGAGATCGCCATGCGTCACCGCGAGCTGCGCGGCCTCGCGTTGCACCCCGGCGCGGCGGGCCCAGTAGACGGCACCGGCGAAGCCCCCCATCAGCAGGAGCATCAGGGCGGCGTAGCGAATGGTGAGGCGCGCGCGGATGGACGACACGTCAGCCCTTCACGACGTAGCCGACCCCTCGCACGGTGGTGATGAGCTTTTTCTCGTGCCGGGCATCGATCTTCTTCCGCAGGTGGTTGATCACGACGTCGACGATGTTGGTGCCGGGGTCGAAGTGATACCCCCACGCGTACTCGGTGATCAGCGTGCGACTCATGACGCGACCGGCGTGCCGAATGAGGTACTCGAGGACGGCGAACTCCTTGGGCGTGAGCTCGATCGCCTCGCCGGCGCGGTGCACCTCGCGCGTGTCGCGATTGAGGGCGAGGTCACCGACGCGGAGGATCGGCGAGGCCATCGCACGCGGACGGCGAGCCAGCGCCTCCACGCGGGCAAGGAGTTCCTCGAAGGCAAACGGCTTGGTGACGTAGTCGTCGGCGCCGGCGCGGAGCGTGCGGACCTTCGCGTCGACCGCGTCCTGCGCGGTAAGGACGAGCACCGGCTTCTCGAAGCCGCGCGAGCGCAGGCTCTGAAGCACGTCGAGCCCCGACTTTCCCGGGAGTCGCATGTCGAGGATGATGACGTCGAACTTCTCGCTCGCTGCGACCTGCTCCCCTTCTTCGCCATCGGCGACGAGATGCACCCCCCATCGTTGTTCTTCGAGCCCGCGCTTGATGAATGCGCCGACGGTGGGATCGTCCTCGATGACCAGAACCTTCATGTGGAATTCTGTAGTTCGCTGGGGCGGTCGAATCCGTACTCGCGGATTTTCCGGTACAGTGTCTTTGAGGATATGCCGAGGATACCGGCGGCGCGACCCTGATGCCAGTTGACTTGCGTCAGGACGAAGCGGATGTGGTCCCGTTCGAGATCGGCGAGCGGACGGAGGACGCCGCTCCCGTTCGAATGCTGGCGCCGGTCTACCCGTACGGAGCGGATGGGGAGGTCGCGCGCAGTGATCGTGTCGCCAGCCGCAAGGAGGACGGCCCGCTCGATCACATTGCGCAGCTCGCGCACGTTGCCCGGCCAGTCGTACGCCGAGAGCGCCTCCAGCGCATCGGTAGAGAACGTGGTGACCTGCCGCGACGGATAGAGCGAGAGGAAGTGCGTCGCCAACACGGGAATGTCGCTGCGTCGCTCACGGAGCGGCGGGAGCGCGAAGCGAATGGTGTTGATGCGGTAGAACAGGTCGCCGCGGAACTCGCCGCGCTCCACGAGGGCGTCGATGTCGCGGTTGGTGGCGGCGATGATGCGCGCGTTCATCGTGACCTTCTGCATCCCGCCGGCGCGAAAGAACGCCCCCTGCTCGAGGACACGCAGGAGCGCCCCCTGCTGCCGCGTCTCGAGCGCCGCCACCTCGTCCATGAAGAGCGTCCCCCCCGCAGCCAGCTCCAACAGGCCGGCGCGCCGCCCCTCGGCGCCGGGAACGGCGCCCTGCTCGTAGCCGAACAGCTCCGACTCGAACGACAGCCCGCCCATCGCCGCGCAGGCGATGTCGACGAGCGGGCCACGCCCGCGCTCCGACAACCGATGGATTGCACGCGCGACCAGCTCCTTCCCCGTTCCCGACTCGCCGGTGATGAGCACCGGGGTCATGCTGCGCGCCACCCGCGGGACCGTGTCGAGGATCGCGCGGAGCGGGGCGTGGCTCGTGACCAACTCGGGAAAGGGATCGACCGCGGCGAGGCGCTTCTCGAGGCGCGCCGTCTCGCGCGCGGCCTCGCGCTTCTCCCACGCCCGCCGCACGAGCACGTCGATCTCGGCCATGCGGTACGGCTTGGCGAGATAGTCGAAGGCGCCGAGGCGCATCGCGCCGATCGCCGTCTCCACCGTTCCGTTGCCGGTGATGATGATGACCTCGGGGGGCGATGACTCATCGCGCACGAGGCGCAGCACCTCCAGCCCGTCGCGTCCCGGCATCACGATGTCGAGCAGCGCGACGTCGAACGATTCGCAGCGCAACAGGTCGAGCGCCGCCTCGCCATCGCGCACGACGGTCACATCGTGGCCGCGCGAGGTGAGGAACTGTTCGAGGAGGGTGCCGAGGTGTCCCTCGTCCTCGGCGACGAGGACGCGGATGCGTGGGGAGTCGCTCACGCCTCAGCGCTCGTGGGGAGAAGGATACGGAAGGTACTCCCCGCCCCGACCGCGCTGTCCACCTCGATGCGCCCGCCGTGTTCGGTGATGATGCCGTAGCAGATCGAGAGGCCGAGACCCGTTCCCCGTCCCGGCGCCTTCGTGGTGAAGAACGGATCGAAGATGCGCGGGAGGTCGGCGCGGGCGATCCCCGGGCCGGCGTCGATCACTTCGGCGACGACTCCCTCCTCGCGCGAGAGCCCGCGACGTGTGCGCAGCGTGATCGTCCCCTCGTGCTCCATCGCGTCGGCAGCGTTGATCATCAGCGCCATGAAGACCTGGATTAGCTGTTCCGCATTGGCGTCGACTGTTGGCGCATCGGGGTCGAGCATCGCCTGCAACGTGAGCTTCTTGAAGCGCGCGTGGTGCTTGACCAGGAAGATCGACTGCTCGATGACTTCGTTGATGTTCGACGGCGTCTTCTCTGCCGACTTGGGGCGTGAGAAGTCGAGGAGCCCGTCGATGATGCGCTTGCAGCGCTGGATCTCGGTGTCGATGATCCGCAGGAACTCGCCGGACTGTTCGGGGACGTTCACGCCATCGGCGCGCATGTCGTCGAGGCGCAAGCCGAGCGACTCGGCGCACGCCGAGATCGTGGCGAGCGGGTTGTTCACCTCGTGCATGACGCCGGCGGCGAGCTGCCCGATGGCGGCCAGCTTCTCAGACTGCGCGAAGCGATCCTGCGCGACCGTCCAATCGGTCACGTCCTCGCCGATGGTGATGACGTGCGTGATCGCCGCGTCGCTCACCCGCATCGGGATCTTGGTGATGCGGAACATCCGCAACTCGCCACTGGCGCGCGACTCGAGGTTGAACTGCTGCACGCGCCCGGTGCGGAAGACCTCGTCGAATTCCTTGCGCAGGTTCTCGGCGGGGGCGCGGTGGAGGATCTCGAAGATCGTCCTGCCTAACGCCTGCTCGCGCGAGATCCCCTGCATCCCGGTCTCGCGCTTGCGATTCCATGCGCGCACGCGGTACTCGCGATCGATCACGTAGAGACCGACAGGAAGCGAATCGACGATCTGCGCGGTGAATCCCTTCTCCTCGTCGAGTTGCCGCGTGCGACGCTCCACTTCCCCTTCCAGCTGCCGCAACTGCTCGGCGCGCGAGAGTTCGGGGGCGAGGATGTTGGCGACGGTGCCGAAGGCGAGGAGCGCGTCGGCGCCGAGCGATCCGTTGACGCGCATGGCCAGCGCCCCCAACCGGCGCGAGCCTGTCACGAGTCGACGCACGGTGAGCGCGTCGGCGCTTCCGCCGCCGGCCTCGAGGAGCGCCGTGACCTCGTCGGCGTCCAGCTTCGATTCGCCCGCGCGGAGCGAGCAGACCAGCCCGTTCGCGCTATACAGCCAGAGTCCGACCTCGCTTGCCCCAAAGGCGGAGAGCAGATGTTCGAGCACGTCGCTGGTCTTGGAGACGACGTCGTCGCCCGAGGCGAGGCGTACGGCGATGTCGGACACCACGGCCAGCGGATGCACGGAGGTGCTCACATCGGGATGTGCCATGCGAGGAGAAGGAGGAGGGAGGGTTCCGAGGGGGAACCGGCGGCCCGGCCAGATGCTGGCGAGCCCGCCTTCGGACAGAATGACCGACGAACCGGTCATTTAGTAACGAACTCTCACCTCAACGCCCCCTCACGTCTCAAGCGGGAGGCGAGCGTCCTCACCGCAGACCAGTGAGCTGGATCCCCCGCGTGAAGAAGCGCTGCGACGCCAGGAAAGCGACGACGACCGGAATCAGTGCAGTCACCGCTGCAGCCATCTGGTAGGGCCAGTTGGCGTAGTACAGCCCGTGGAAGGAGGCGATGCCCACCTCGACGGTGCGCATCTCCATCGACTGCGTGATGACGAGTGGCCAGAGGAACGACTTCCACGCATCAATGAAGGAAAACAGTGCCAGCGTCGCCAACGCCGGCCGGGCGAGCGGGAGCGCGATGCGCCAGAAGATCACCCACTCGGTCGCGCCGTCGATGCGCGCCGCGTCCTCGGTATCTCTCGGCAGCGACTGGAAGAACTGCCGCATGAGGAAGACGCCCCACACCGAGACGATTTCGGTGGACACGAGGCCAGCGATCGTGTCGACGCCGCCCATCGCATCGATCATCAGGAAGCGCGGGATCAGCAGCACGATCCCCGGCACCATGAGTGCGCCGAGGTAGGCCGCGAACAGCGCGCTGCGCCCCGGAAAGCGGAACCGGGCGAAGGCGTACCCACCGAGCGCTCCGGTGAAGGTCTGCCCGACCACCATGCACAGCGCAAGAATGCCGCTGTTGAGAAAGAAGCGGGCGAACGGGAGCTGGGTGAGTGCATTCGGAAAATTCGACCACTGCGGCGATTCGGGGAGAATCGGCGGCGGATACTTGAAGACCTCGAACTCGTTCATGAGGGCGGTCGACAGCATCCAGAGGAAGGGAACGAGCATGACCGCCGCCAGGAGGACGGCGGCGACATATCCCCCTAAACGGCTGGTGCCGGCGCGAGGTGGATTCGCGTCAAGCGGCATGATCCACCGTGCGATTGAGCGCGCGCCACTGCAGGAGCGTGAGGCCGAGGAGAATCGCGAAGAGGATCCAGCTCATCGCCGACGCGTACCCCATGCGCCGGAACTCCCACGCGTTCTGGTAGATGCGATAGACCACGACGTCGGTCGCATGCACTGGCCCTCCCTCGGTCATCACGTACACGAGGGTGAAGACCTGGAACGACCAGATGATCCCCGTCACGAGGAGATAGACGGTCACCGGGCGGAGGAGCGGAAGAGTGATGTGGCGGAATCGCTGCCATCGCCCTGCGCCATCAAGCGTCGCCGCTTCGAGAAGATGCGGCGGTATCCCCTGCAGGCCGGCGAGATAAATCACCATCTGGTAGCCGAGTTGCACCCACGCCGAGACGATCATCACCGCGATGAGGGCGGTGCGCGGATCGCCGAGCCAGTCCACGCCCGGGAGGTGCAACGAACGGGCGATGTAGTTGAGGAGGCCGAAGTCGACGTTGAACATCCACTGCCAGACGATGGCGATCGCCACGTACGAAACGACCGTCGGGAGGAAGACGATCGCCCGGAGCGTCTTCATCCCGCGCAGCGGCTGGTTGAGGATGAGCGCCGCGCCTAACGCGAGCGCCATGGAGACCGGGACGTAGAGCGAATACAACGCGGTGTTGGCGAGCGAGCGCCAGAAGAGCGGATCCTGCGCAAGCTCGAGGTAGTTCCCGATTCCCACGAACGGGCGATCGACGCGCAGGAGATCCCAGTCGTGGAAGGAGAGGTAGAGCGTGAAGACGAGTGGGCCGAGGGTGAACAGGAGGAGGTGGAGCGCGCTCGGGGCGAGGAAGGACCACGCGGTGAGTGTCTCGCGCCGGTCGGTGGCGCGTCGCGCTGCCGACGACGCCCAGCCGATCACGAACAAGAGCGCCGATGCCGCCACGAGGATGAGCGCCAACGCGATGCCGCTCAGCGCGGGGGACGGAAGTGGAAGCGAGAGCGAGTCGAATCGCGTGAGTGGCGTGACGCGCGGCAGCGTTGCAGCTGCGGTGTCGATCCGCTGCCGCACCGTCACCGACACGACGGCCATGACGAGGGAGAGCGTGGCGACGGGGGCGATCATGGCGGCGTAGACCGAGGCGGAGCGATTGGTCGCCAGCCGCTCCAACCCGCGAAAGGCAAGCGCCGCGGCGAGGACGGCGGCCAGCGCGATCGCCAGGAGGGGGATCGCGAGTCCGCGCCAGGGTTCTGCCTGCAGTGCGACCGCGCCGACGATGTCCCACTGATCGCGATCCTTGATCGGCGCGCTCACCACTCGCGTGAACCAGGAGCGATAGACCTGCACGCGATCATTGGTCGCAAGGCGCTGCGGCTCGTGCCCGAGGAAGCGCACGAGCTCTCCGCGCACGCGCGCGAGCGACCCCTGAGCAACGATGCGCCGAATGGGCGAGGGCGATCGCTCAGGGCTCTCGGCGAGGAGGCGCACGACGGCGCGCGCTTCGGCCGCCGCTTGCGCGTACTCCACGCGGGCACTCGTGTCGGCGACCGTCGCGACCGACGCCAGCGCCCACAGGATGCAGGCGAGAACGGCCGCGAGGCGGGCGCGCGAGAGTACGCCGTTCATCGGACGAGGATCTCGTCGATGCGGCGCGCGACGTCGCGTGCCGCTGTCGCCACGGAATCGCCACGGATCACGACGCGGTCGATGATGTCCGGGAGGATCGCCTCGATCTCGCGGAATCGGGCAATGCGCGTCCCCCACGGGGGGCGACCGTCATCGACCGCGCGGAGGAAGGCGCGCTCGAGCCCCGTCGAGTCGCGTGCCGCGAACTCCGCCTGCACCGCCGGAAAGGTGGAGAGCTCGAGCCCCGATCCGACGCGATGGCGCTGCGCCTCGGGATTCGAGAGCGCTGCCGCCAGTTGCACGGCGAGCTTGCGATGCGGCGAGTTGCGCGGCACCGCCCAGCCCGAGGCGAAGAGCGGCGTCGCCGGACGTACGCCAGTGGCGTGCGGCATCCCGACCACACCTAACGACAGCTCGCCGCGTCGGCGGGCGCCCTGAATCGTGGGGAGGAGCCAGTGCCCGCTGGGAAGGAGCGCGACGCGCCCCGAGTAGAAGAGTCGCGTCTCGTTCCCCGAGACCGCGCGAAAGGCGCTGGGAGGCGGGGCCACGTGCTCCGTCGTCACCAGCCCAGTAAGGAATTGCAGGGCGGCGACGGCTGGCGGGGCATCCAGTGCTCCCGTCGCGTGCCGCCCGTCGGGCGTGAGGATATCGCCCCCGCCGCTCCAGACGATCGACTGCCAGGCCAGGAAGCGCCGGTCGAGCGCCGTCCCCCACTGGTCGGGCGTCCCATCGCCGTTGGTGTCGCGGGTGAGCGCCTTTGTGGTGGCGACGAAGTCGTCGAAGCTCCACCCTTCCGCGGGATACGCGACGTGTGCGGCGTCGAAGAGTGCGCGGTTGTAGTAGTAGACAACCGGGGAAAAGCCCTTGGGGAAGGCGAGCACCGCACTGTCGCGGGCGAACATCGCCAGGACGTTCGGGAAGTAGTCGCCTAACGTGATGCCGACGCGCGCGGCGAACGGGGCGAGATCGAGGAGAACGCCGGCTTGCGCGAACGACGGGACATCGATCCCATCGAGCAGTAGCACATCCGGTGGCGATCCCGATGCGATGGCGGTGATCACCTTCTCCCGATACTCCGCCTGGTTGCTCACCGGCTCGTTGACGACGCGCACGCCGGGGTGGCTTCGCTCGAAGGCGTCGATCATCGGCTGATCGAGCACCGACTCCTGCGGTGACTGCCACGACGTGAGGCGCAGGACAACTGTCTCTCCTCCCCCGCCCCCGCAGGCAACGGACGAGAGCAGGAGGAGGGAGGCGCCCCAGCGCGCGCGCATCACGGCACCCTCGCGCTCAGGCGAGTCCGCGCCCGGCGAGGCGCCCGCGCCCGTCGAAGACGAGTGCCTCGGGCGCCCGCGCCTGCACGCCAACTTTCGCGCCGAGCGCGGGTGACGATCCTGCCGCCAGCCGCAACCGCGCCTCCTCGCCCGTGGACATGCGCACGTGTACGATCGTCTCGGGACCAAGCGATTCGACGAGGATCACTTCGCCGCCACTCCGGTCCGCGGGCTCAACGAGCACGAGGTGCTCCGGGCGCACCGCGAGCGTGGCGACTTCGGCTACCGGCGCCGCGACCCGCAGCTGCAACGCTCCTTCAAAGCGCTGGGCATTTCCCTCGCGCACCACGCGCCCCTCGAAGCGATTGATCGCCGGCGATCCGAGGAACGATGCCACGAAGAGCGTACTGGGGGTGCGATACACATCGAGCGGCGCGGCGACCTGCTCGACACGCCCCCCGTGCATCACGGCGACGCGCTGGGCCATCGTCATCGCTTCGACCTGGTCGTGGGTGACGTAGATCATCGTCGCCCCAAGCCGGCGATGCAGGCGTACCAGCTCCCCCCGCGTCTGCGCCCGGACCTGCGCGTCGAGGTTGGAGAGCGGCTCGTCGAAAAGGAAGACGGCAGGCTCGCGCACGATCGCCCGCGCCAGCGCGACGCGCTGCCGCTGTCCTCCCGAGAGCTGCGCGGGGCGTCGGTCGAGGAGCTCGTCGATCTCCAGCGACTCGGCCGCGTCCCGCGTGCGCCGCGTGATCTCCGCCGGATCGACGCGGCGCATGCGCAACCCGAAGCCGATGTTCTCGCGCGCCGAGAGGTGCGGGTAGAGCGCGTAGTTCTGGAAGACCATCGCGATGTCGCGCTCGCGCGGCGGCATGTCGGTGACGTCGGTGCCACCGATGTGGATGCGTCCCGCGGTTGGGCTCTCGAGCCCGGCGATCATCCGAAGTACCGTGGTCTTCCCACACCCCGACGGACCCACCAGCACGGCGAACTCACCGTCGGCGATGTCGAGCGAGACGCCGTCGACCGCCGGCGCGCCGTGCGCACCGTCGAACCGCTTCGCCACGCGATCGAGCCTAACGCCGGCCATGCCTGCCCCTCCCCTCGGTTCGCGGCGTCATCGCGGAATGACGATCGCCTCGCCCAACGGCGCCTGATGCAACTTCTCGTTGGCCGTCACGGTAAGGTATCCTCCGTCGAGTCGCACCCCGAGGTCGAGCATGCCCACGCGCACCCCGCGCAGCTCGAAGTAATCCACGCCCAGCGGCAAGGGATCGATCGTCACCGCATCGTGCGAGACGCGCACGCCGCAAGCGAAGCGAATGATGAGGTCGGACACCCAGGAGTGCTGGTAATCGTCGATTCCGCGATAGACCGACGCCGCGCCGGTGAATGGGTTGTAGTGTTCGAAGCAGTTCGGGAGCCCGACGTCGCCGTCGTGGAACATCATGCGCACGAAGCGCGACAGGAACTGCGCGGCCGCCTTGCGCAGGCGCGGGTGTGCCACATCGCCCCAGCGTCCCAGCGCTTCCATCACGTGCGAGTTTGTCATCGGCCAGACGCGCCCGTTCCACGGACAGACGTGCCGCTTCCCCTTCCACTCGGCGACGGCGTTGAACAACGGGTCGTCGAGCGCCGACGACGGCACCGGATAGTCGGTCCAGAAGCGCGCGGGATCGAGGAGGTTGCGCTCGAGCCCTTCGATGTGCGCCTCAGTCGCCAGGTCGGTGAAGTACGGATAGAAACAAACGGCCGCGGCGACATTGGTGCGCGTCATCGTCCGCGGGTCGACGTCGGAGAACATCCCGCGATCCACGTCCCACATCACGTTGCGCACCGCGGCGGCGGTGCGCTCGGCGAGCTGCTCCCACTGCTCTCGGTCGGCCGCGGCACCGGCGCGCTCGCAGGTGCGAGCGAGTGCGCGCAGGAGGGCGTACGTGTAGACCGTAACGTCGATCCCCTTGAGGCGAATGCGATTCTCCCAGCCATAGGCGTCGGCTCCCGGGTCGACGACCTGGTAGCGCGACATGTACTCCTGCCCCGTCTCGTACTGGTCGACGACGTCGATCATCCCGCTCCCCTCGGTGTCGCGGGTGGCGATGAGCCAATCGGCGTGGCGAGCGAGCGCCGGATACAACTCAGCGACAAAAGCGTCGTCGGGGTGGAGTTCGTCGAGCGCGAGGAGGGCGTCGCCCCAGTTGGCGTGGTAGAAGTCGGTCCCCTGCAGGTGATTGACGTACACGCGCCCGTTGAGCGAGCCGTCGGGGCGCTGGTGGTCGAAGATCGTGCGCAACACACCGCGTGCATGCGCGGGGTCGCGCAGCCAGCGCAATTCGCGCACGTGGCACTGCGCGCTGTACGTGATCGGTTCGTGGAAGAAGCCGATCCCTTCGCAGACGCTCGGCCAGCGGTAATTGCCCACCCCGGGGTGGATGGCGTTGAGGCGAAGACCGTACCAGCGATACCAGTAGTATCGCTCGAGATATGGATCGGAGCAGGCGAACGTCGGGACGTTGGCGAACCAGTCGTTCCAGCGCCGCCGGCTGGCGCGGGCGAGCGGCATGGTCGTCGCCGCCACCGTCGTCCCGCCCCGCACTGTTGTCGGCGCTGCGGGGGCGGGAGCGTCGGGAATCAGGCGAGAGGCCAGCGGGGTGGCGCTCCGCCCGCCGCGCAGCGCGTCGTCGAGCACCGTCAGGCGCAACGCGAAGGCGAACGATGCCTGCGTCGCTTCGCGGGCGAGCGCGACGTGCACTCCGGCGAACAGCGTCCCCGTCGGCGTGAGCCCCTGCATGCGCACCTCGCGCGGGAGCGACTCCCCCTCCCACAATTCGCCAAACGGTGCGAAGCGCCAATGGGGCTGCAACACGCTTCCCTCGCTTAGCGTCGCCGACCAGCTCCGCGCCGGCCCCAGCGCGGCGAGCTCGAGGTGCACCGCCATCGGCACCTGTCGCCGGTCGTTCAGCGTGCGCACCCAGTGCATGGCGCCGTCCCAACGCACCCGGCGGAGGTCGAGCTGTGTGGTGTCCTGCGCGGTCCAGGCCACGGCGTGGAGCGTGACCGGGCGCGGAGCGCGCACGGACCATTCGCTGGCGAAGACGCCCCCCGGCTGCACCGTGCGAATCTCCGTCGCCGAGAGTCCCCCGGGCATCTCGTACTCTACGGTGAGCTCGGCGGGAGTCCAGCGCCGCGCGCGCGCGACGAGTGGGAGCTCACGCCCGTCGTGATCGAGGATGGTGACGGTGTAGAGCGGCCCCACTGCGTACTGGTAGGCCTGCGCCTCGTCCCAGAAGCCGGGGGCATCGAGCCACACGGGGAATGGCGGCGCGAAGATGATGCCGTCGCCACTCCCCAGGTACCACTTGTCGTCGCGGGCCAGCGACTCGATGATGTCCACCGCCATCGCCGTGCGCCCCAGCGTTAGCCGAGCTTCGCGATCTCGGCGAGGATCTCGGCGTTTTCGCGCCGCAGGCCGTTGTGCTCCTCGACGTGCACCCAACGTATCACCCCTTCCTTGTCGATCAGGAAGTAGGCGCGCCGAGTGAAGAACTTGTCCGGGATCAGGACGCCGTACGCGATCGCCGCTTCACGGCGGAAGTCGCTCAGGAGATCGACTGGCATTTCGTACTTGGTCTTGAACTCCTTGAGCGACGGCGTGGCGTCGACGCTGATCGGGAAGACGACGACGTCCTTTCCCGTGAACACATCGTAGTCGTCACGGAACGCGCACATCTCGCTCGTGCAAGTGCTCGTGAAGGCGAGCGGAAAGAAGGCGAGGAGGACGTTCTGCTTGCCGCGAAACGACGAGAGGGTGACGGTCCCCCCGGCGGTCGAGGCGAGAGTGAAGTCGGGGGCTTGCTCCCCGACGGCGGGAATGCGGGTGTTTGCAGCTGCGGTCATGGGTGCGGCGGGTCCGGGGTCAGGTCCGGGCGGGAAGCTAGGCCGCCCCTCACTGGGCGGCAAGCGATCCGACGGACGCCTGCGCTACCGCCCGTGAACCACACGCGTGGGCCGCGCGACGAGATTCGCGAAGAAGTGCGTGACGACTTGGCGACGTGCGCCCGGCTTCGCGGTACGCCGGGTTACGCTTACGAACGGCGCGGCGCCCCGGTGAGTCGCGCGGTCTCGAGCCCCACGATCTCGACGACGCGCGCGAAGCGCGGATCGGCGCGCACGAGATCGAAGAGCGGCGAGGCCATCGATTCGCGCGCGAAGAACTCGTCGCGCGCGGCGGTCGCCCAGGTGAGCGCGTCGATCGCCTGGTCGCGGTCGTCGAGCCCGAGGTACACGCGCGCGATCGCCGGGTAGGCACCGGGGCGCCGAGTGTCTCGCTGCAAGCCGTCGACGATCGCGCGGGCCTCGGCGGCGCGTCCCGACCGCGCCAGTGCGAAGCCTAACGATCCGAGCACCTCTGTCGACATGGCCGCATCGCCACGGATCGCCTCGAGCACACCGATCGCCTCGGGCGCGCGCCCGAGCTGCAGGAGCGTGTTGGCCAGTACGAGCCGCGACGTCGCCGAAGTCGAGTCGCGCAGGTACTCGGCGCGCGCGGTGGCCAGCGCTCCCGTCTGGTCACCGCGAATCACCTGGGCGAGCGCCTGAAGCTTGGCACCGCTTTCCCCCACGGTGCGCCGCATGAGGCGCGCAAGGTGCCGGTCGGCCTCGGCGATGTTTCCGTTCACCAGGTCGCTCATGGCGAGCCAGCGCAGCGCGACGACGTCGGTGGAGTCGAGGGCGAGGGCACGCTGAAGCGCCGTGCGCGCCTCGACCCATCGCCACTGCAGCTGGTGCGCTTCACCTAACGCAGCGTAGCCGAGCGACATCGAGGAATCCAACGCCACCGCGCGTTGTGCGGCAAAGGTCGCCTTGTCGAGCGCCTCGGCACGTGCGATCGATGTCGTCGCCGGGAGGAGGACGTACGCCTGCGAGAGCTCCGCGTAGGCGCGGGCGAACGCGGGGTCGCGCGACACCGCGCCCTCGTACGCGGCGATCGCCTCGTCCATCGACTCGGGGAGCCCGCGCGAGAGGAGATAGTGTCCGCGCAGGTACTGGTTGTACGCCTCGGGATCGCGCGCCCCCGTCACATCGAGCGACATGTCCGACGTGACGTCGCTCCGAACCGCGGCGGCGATCTGTGCGGCGATGTCGGCCTGCACGGCGAGCAGGTCGCCCGTGGGGCGTTCGTAGACCTCGGACCAGGCGCTGAAGCCGTCGCGCGCCGTCACCAGTCGCACGGCGACGCGGAGGCGATCGCCGTCGCGCTGCACCGTCCCCTCCAACAGGAATGGCACGCCCAATCGGGCGGCAACGTCGGACACCGTACCACCGGCTCCCTGCGCCGCTGCCGCCGCGCTGCGGGACGCCACGCGCAGCCCGGGGACGCGCGAGAGGGCGCTGGTGATCTCGTCGGTCATCCCGAGCGCGAGGTAGGCGTCGCTCGAATCGGGGGAGACGCTGACCATCGGGAGGACGGCCACTCCCGGCGGGAGCGCTGTAGTCGCCGCCGGTGCGGCGGCGGTGCCTCCCTTCGCTCGAACCGCGTAGACTGTTCCGGCAACGAGCGCCAGCACGGCCGTCGCTCCAGCCACCCACCAGCGCAGCGACAACGGCCTGGCGCGTGGTACCGAGCGCACCGACGCCGACGACACCGCCCCGCTCACTACCGCCGGATCGTCGAGCACGGCGAGGATTTCCGCGGCGTCCTGCGGGCGGTGTGCGGGGTCCTTCTCCAGGCAACGCATCACCAGCGTGGTGAGCGCCGTCGGCGTCGTCGGGCGGTGCTTCGTGAGGGGCTCCGGCGCCTCGACGAGGTGCGCCTGCATCGTCTCGGTAACCCCGCGCCCGGCGAACGGCGGCTGGCCGGCGAGCATCTCGTAGGCGACCACACCCAAGGCGTACAGGTCGGCGCGATGATCCATCGAGGGATCGCCGGCGACCTGTTCCGGAGCCATGTAAGCCGGCGTGCCGAGCGAGATCCCGTCGCGGGTGAGCGTCCCATGCGGGTGCTCGCGGCGGGCGCGGGCGCTGGCGACGGCCTTGGCGACGCCGAAGTCGGCAACGATCGCCGCGCCGCCGGCGAGGAGGACGTTGTCGGGCTTGATGTCGCGATGGACAATCCCGCGCTCGTGGGCGAAGGCGAGGGCACGCGCCACGTCGCGCAGGATGCTCACCGTGTGCGGAACGGAGAGCGCGCGATCGTTCGTGAGGCGGGCACGGAGCGACTCCCCCTCGACGAACGGCATCACGAAGTACGGGAGCCCGTCGGCGTCGCCGGCGGCGATCACGCCGACGATGTTGGGGTGCTGGAGGGTGGCCGAGGTGAGGACTTCGCGGCGGAAACGCTCGCGGGAAAGTCCTTCGGCGATGTCCTCGCGGAGGACCTTGACCACCACGTCGCGCGAGAGCGCGCTCTCGTGCGCGAGGAAGACCCGCGACATCCCTCCTCCCCCCAGCTCTCGGACGATCGAATAGGCGCCGCCGAGCGCGCGCTGCACGCGCTCGGCGACCGAATCGGCCGTCGGAGGAGGCGGGGGAGTGGAGGGAGCGGGTGGTCCGGTCATGTCTCGAATGTTCGACACCAGTGAGGGACGAAGGGATTGCCGAAATGGGCTCCCCTGCGCCCCCGCGGTACGACCGACCTCCTCAGTGGTGCTGTGCTTCCTGCGGACGTACTGTCTCGGGCGTCGCCGCCCCAACCCTACGACGCATCAGGGAATCGGCCGATGCCCCGAATGCGAACGCCCCCCGATCGTAGGGGATCGAGGGGCGCCGGTGCAACGAATAATATGGAGCGGAGGGGAATCGAACCCCTGACCTCATGCTTGCAAAGCACGCGCTCTCCCAACTGAGCTACCGCCCCAAAGCGCCACCCAATATATCCGCCCGTAGGCAGCAGCGGAAACTACAGTGGAATTTACCGAGGACACTCCCATGATTCCCGCCGGACAGGCACTCACCGTCCGTTGCCAGTTCTGCCAGACCTGGAACCGCGTGGACGGCGCCCGCGCCGCCGATCGCCCGAAGTGCGGCAACTGCCAGCGCTTCATCCTGCTCGACCGTCCGTTCACGCTGTCCGAGGATTCGTTCCAGCGCACGATCGCCGAATCGGAGCTTCCCATCCTGGTGGACTTCTATGCTGACTGGTGCGGGCCGTGCAAGATGATGGCACCCGCGGTGGACCAGCTGGCAGCGAAGCACACCGGCTCGGCGCTGGTCGCGAAGCTCAACACCGACATGGCGCCGAGCACGTCGCAGTCGTTCAACATCATGGGGATCCCGACGACGATCGTGTTCAAGGGGGGAAAGGAAGTGGCGCGGCAGAGTGGGGCGATACCATACCCGGCGCTCGAGGAACTGCTCTCTCGCGCCAGCTGATAACTGCAGAAGACGAGCTTAGAAGACGAGTTCTCTGAAGACGAGAAGACGGGACTAGAAGACGAGTTCTCTGAAGACGAGAAGACGAGAGGCGTGACTCCAACTAACCCGCTCCTACCTATGCACTCCCATGATGCCTAACGAACTTCCTTCTTTGCCCGAGGCGCCGGTCGTGCGTCGGTCGTTCCTCACACGGCTGGGGGCTGGAGTGGCGGCGTTCGCTTCGGCGATGGCGGTGGCGCCGAGCGACGCTCGTGCGCAGGGCGACGCCTCGACTTCGCGCGCCCCAGGCGATCCGTTCGTTCCTGCGCGGCACGTGCAGGACGACTGGTTCGATGCGGTGCCGGGGAAGCATCGCTTCTTCTTCGACAGCATCTCGCCGGACGGCGCGGGGGCGGCGATCACGTTTGCCAGCAACTACTACGCGGCCAACAAGGGGGCGTACGGGCTCGAAGCGAACGAACTGGCTGTCGTGATCTGCCTGCGCCACTACTCCACGCCGTTCGCCTTCAACGACGAGATCTGGTCGAAGTACGGCGCGATCTTCAGCGATCGCATCGGCTTCATCGACCCCAAGACGAAGGCGGCGCCGGTGGTGAACGTCTACCAGGCGAGCGGATACGGGATGCTCCTCTCCAGCCGCGGGACGACCATCGACACGATGATCAAGCGGGGGACGCAGTTCGCGATCTGCGATATGGCCACGCATGCGTTCGCGGGAATGATCGCGGGGAAAGTCGGAAAGACGGCCACCGCCGTCTACGACGAGCTCAAGGCCAACGCCATCGGCAACGCAAATTTTGTCCCCGCCGGGATCGTAGCGGTGAACCGGGCGCAGGAGCGCTCGTACTCTCTCCAGTATTGCGCGTAGCGCACGAGTCGTGCGCTAGAACCCGAGTTTTCAGACGACGCGAAGACGAGGGGGGATAAGGAAGAGCGGGGCCACGGATTTTCCGTCGCCCCGCTCTCTCGCCTTCTCGTCTTCTCGTCTTCAGAGAACTCGACGCCTACTCATGTGCCGGAAGCGGCTCCATCGTTCTCGCGTCGACCGGAATCTGCATTTCATCCCGATACGGCGACGTCATCCAGACCACGCGCATGCGCGGGAAGGCGTCCATGAACGCGAGGTAGACGTAGCCCCACAACCCGAGGAAGCCTAACGTCGTCCCGATCTCCCAGATGCCGAACGGCGCCGAGGTCACGGTCTGCACGTAGATCGGCGGGTAGACCTCGAGGTAGCGGTGGATCCAGATCCCGATCATCGAGCAGCTGGCGAAGAAGGCCATGGTCGGGGTGAAGACCTTGGGCGCCTTGCCGAGGAGGCCGAAGAAGGGGGCGCCGAAGACGAGGAAGGCGACCGAGACGCTGAGCCCAGTCCACGGATGGATGAGGGTCAGGCGCAGGCGGTGCGTTTCCTCGGCCCAGTTGCCGTACCAGATGACCAGGAACTGCGAGAAGGTCAGGTAGCCCCAGAACGCGGTGAAGGCAAAACAGAGCTTGCCGACGTCGTGGAAGTGCGTGTCGGTGATGACCTCGTGCGCCCCGAGGAAGTTGCGCCACCAGCGCAGGAGGAGCGAGAAGATCATCAGCATCACCAACCACCCGCCCATGAACACCTGCCAGCCGTACATCGTGCTCTGGAAGTGGTAGTCCATCGACATGGACAGGTCCCACGCCAGCACGGTCCAGCCGAAGCCGAAGACCAGTGCGAGCCAGACGGCGAGCTTTCCCTGCAGCGAATGGGTGGAGTGCAGCTCGCGGCGCTCCTCACCGAAGCCGCGACGCATCCCGTCGCGCAGCCCCTTGGCCCACGAGGCGCCCCACTCGGGGAGGAGCCCCACGTCGATGCGCACCGACGTGTAGATGTACCAGACGCTCAGGACGGTGATCAGCCCGAAGATGGCGATGCCGCGAATCGTGAAGAATGTCGGCTCGAGCCACTTCGCCTTCTCGGGGATCGTGATCGTCTCGTGCATCCACGGGAAGATGTGTCCTTTCCCGAAGAGGAGCGTCACGAGCAAGAGCACGAAGGCGATCGGCAACCAGGCGACGAAGCCCTCGATGAGGCGGATCACCGAGCGCGACCAGCGCGCCGTCGTGATGCGCTGCACGGCGGCAAACATCACCGCCGCCGACGACGGGATCGTGAAGAAGAGCCAGTTGACGTGGAAGGCCTGCCACGCGCGATCCTGTCCCATCGCGGCGCCGGCGACAAACACGCCGAAGCCAACGACGGTGAGGATCAGGGCGATCATCTTGAGTTGCCCCGAGACCGGCTTGGCCTGAATGAGCCGGGTCAGGTCCTGCCGGCTCGGCGCCGGCGCTCCGTTGTGTGCGCTCACTCGTGTTCTCCCGATTTCGGAGCCTCGGTGCCGCCTTCGGTCGCGTGCGCTTCCGTCGCGCGCGGCGCAACGCCCGGCGTTCCGATGAGCGCCGGCGGCATGTGCGGTGTCCAGTGCGTCGGGCCGAGTTGCGTCGGGCCCGGCACCTTGTCGCCATTCACGCCCGGCAGTGCGAGCGGTCCGGTTTCGAACTTCACGTCGGTGACCTTCCCCTGCAGCGCGCGGAGGTAGTTCACCACGTCCCAGCGATCCGACTCTTCGATCCGGTTGTACGACGGCATCAGCCCGCGCCCGTTGCGCATCATGCCGAAGATGTAGCCGTCGCTCCGATTCTTGGTGATGTCCATCAGGAGATTCATCGGCGGGATGCCATACCGCGTGGCCTTCCCTGCCCCGTCGCCCTTGTCACCGTGACAAACCGCGCAGTTGATCTCGTAATACTTGCGTCCGTTGGCCAGCGACGCCTCGGTGATCGGCGTCGGGTTCACGGCGATCGCTGCGATCGAGTCGATCTCATACGGGAGCGCGGCGTAGCCCACCTGCATCGCGCTCACGGCCGTTCCGGTGCGCGGCACCGACCCCTGCGGCGCACCACGCACCGTCTTGAGGATCGAGTCCTGTTCCCAAACAGTCACAAACGGCTGCCGCTTGAAGTCGGTGAACCACTCGCAGGCAGTGAGCGATAGCGCGAGCGGCGCGATAAGCACCAGGTTGCGAGCAAACGCTGAAGTATTCACTCGTCCTCTCGTCTTCTCGTCTTCTCGTCTTCTAGACATCATGACTGACTCCGCACATCCACTGCCCCATGGGAGCGCAACGTCTCTTCCGCCGCCCTGAGTCGATCGGGCGCAGCTTCGACGTAGATGCCATAGTCGCCGTGACTGAAGCGCGGGTCGAAGCCGATCGTGTTGGTGATCTTCGGGATGCGCGAGTGGATGAACATCGCCGCAACGGTCGAGAGTGCGCCGACGAGGACCATCACCTCGAAGCCGATGATCGTGTACGGGATCCAGCTCGCGATCGCCTTTCCACCAACGACCAACGGCCAGTACTCCGACGTCCACACGGCGATCCAGTAGCCGAATGTCACGCCCAGCAATCCACCGATGAGCGTGTAGCGCCTAACGGGGCTCATCGGCGGCTTGAGCGCGTGCTCGATCTCGTGCCGCGGCGTGGGCGAGTAGACCGTGAATTCGTACTTCTGCTTTTTGAGCGCCTCGATCGCGTCGCACGTGGCATCGAGCTCGCGAAAGGCGGCAACCAGTCCGCTGCGCATCAGTCGAATTCTCCAGGAGTGGCCGTGCCGAATGGCGGGTGGTGTCCGCCGACGTCGACGCCGTGCGGGAGCGCGTGGCTCCGGAGCTTCGGCGGGACGATCTCCTTGACCTCGGAGATGGCGATCACCGGGAGTTGCTTGATGAAGAGCAGGAACCACATGAAGAACCAGCCGAACGACCCGACGAGGATCGAGAGATCGACCCAGCTCGGGATGTAGTGTCCCCACTGCCAGGGCTCGAACTCGTGCGAGAGCGACGGGACGATGATCACGAAGCGCTCGAACCACATCCCGATGTTGATGAAGATCGAGAGGATGAAGAGCCAGCTCGGGTTACGGCGCAGCTTCTGGGAGAAGAGCGAGAGCGGGAAGACCATGTTGCAGGTCAGCATGATCCACGCGGCCCACCACCACTCGCCGAAGACGCGGTTCCAGAAGTACTCCTGCTCCACCGCGACGCCGGAGTACCACGCGACCCAGAACTCGATCAGGTAGGCGCATCCGACGACCATCGACGTGAAGAGGCAGAGCTTCGCCGCTGCGTCGAGGTGGTTGATCGTGACGTAGTGCTCGAGCTTGAAGAACTTCCGGATGGGGATGATGATCGTGAAGACCATCCCGATGCCGGAGAAGATGGCGCCGGCGACGAAGTAGGGCGGGAAGATCGTCGCGTGCCAACCGGGGGTGAGCGCCATCGCGAAGTCGAACGACACGACGGAGTGCACCGAGAGCACGAGCGGCGTGGAGAAGGCGGCGAGGAAGAGGTACATCTTCATGAAGTGCCGCCACTCCGGCTCCGAGTTGCGCCAGCCGAGCGAGAGGATCGCCAGGATGCTCTTGCGCATCGGATTCGTCTCGCGGTCACGCAGCACCGCGATGTCCGGAATCAATCCCACATAGAGGAACGTCGCCGAGACCGTGAGGTAGGTCGAGATCGCGAAGACGTCCCACACCAGCGGCGACTTGAAGTTCGGCCAGATGAGCCGCCAGTTCGGATACGGAATCAACCAGAAGAACTTCCACGGGCGCCCGATGTGGATGATCGGGAAGAGCCCGGCCGTCATGACCGCGAACACCGTCATCGCTTCGGCACATCGGTAGATCGTCGTGCGGAAGCCGGCCCTAAACAGGAAGAGAATCGCCGAGATCAGCGTACCGGCGTGGCCGATACCGACCCAGAAGACGAAGGTGATGATGTATACGCCCCACATGACCGGCGGCGCGTACCCCGCGTTACCCAGCCCCCAGTAGATCTGGTAGATCCAGGCCGCGGCACCAACGAGGAAGAGCAGGATGGCCACGCCCAGCGCGCCGAACCAGCCGGCAGTGGGGCGTAGAGTACCGATGATGTCGTCGTCGACCTGCTCGTAGTCCCGCACCCCCGGCAGCGCGACATCGGCCGAGGCGATGTTCGGGCGGAGCGGCTCAGCGAAGGATGCCATCAGTTGGCTCCTCCCGGATGATTGACGCGCTTCAAGTAGACCACCGCGGTGTAGGTACTGAGTTCCTCGAAGACGTGATAGCCGCGCGCGTCCTGCGCCAGCTTCGCCACCGACCAGTTCTCGTCGGCCGCATCACCGAAGACGATCGCCTTGGACGGGCAGGCCTGCGCGCACGCCGTGGTGAACTCGTCGGGCTTGAGCTCGCGCCCTTCCAGCTTGGCCAGGTTTTCCGCTTCGCGGATGCGCTGGACGCAGAAGGAGCACTTCTCCATGACGCCCTTGCCGCGCACGGTGACGTCGGGATTGAGCTGCAGATGCAACGGCTCGGGGAAGGCATACTGACGCCGTTCCTTCTCGCCGTAGCCGTGCCAGTTGAAGTAGCGGACCTTGTAGGGGCAGCCGTTGGAGCAGTAGCGCGTGCCGACACACCGGTTGTAGACCTGGACGTTGAGTCCGTCCGGCGCGTGGTACGTCGCGTACACCGGGCAGACCGGTTCGCACGGGGCGTTGCCGCAGTGCTGGCACATCATCGGGACGAAGCGCGCCTCGAAGTCGGTGCCCCCGTCCTCCCCGCCCTCGAAGTAACGCTCGATGCGGAGCCAGCTCATCTCGCGTCCCTTGAGGATGTTCGCGCCTGGACGCGTGTCCCACGCCGAATCGTCGGTCGCCGAACCGGGGCGGAGCGACTTCCCCTGCCAGCGCGCGCCAACCGTCGGAATGTTGTTCTCGGCGTAGCACGCCGTGACGCAAGCCGAGCAGCCGGTACACCGGGCGAGGTCGATGGTCATCGCCCAGCGGCGCTTGGCCATCCCGCTCCAGTGATTCGGGTCGTACATCCCCTGGTCCTTCGCCTTGGGATCGACCAGGTCACCCTGCGCGTCGCCGGCAACGGGCGAACGGAGTCCGGGGAGGAAGCCGTGGTTGGCATCACCCGGGAATTCGTGCTCCTCTTCGCCAAACCGCCCGGCGACGAGGTCGGCGACCGTCATCGCCTGCGCGATCCCGCGACCGTGCTGGCGCGCCGACCCTTCGGTCGTCACCAGTTCGGAGTGATCGCCAGCGCGCGTGACCGTCGCCTTGGCCTGCGTGAGCGCGACAGCGCCGGCGCCATTCACCGTGGCGCCTAACGCGTCGAGCGCGTTGATGCCGATATCCTTTGCGTAGCGGCCGTACGCCGTGTGTCCCTGCCCGAGTGCGACGGCGACTGTGTCCTGGCGGATGCCGAGGTAGACGAACGCGGGAGCGGTGATGCTCCCGGCCGCCGTCTTCACGGTCACGTGATCGCCGGCCACGACGCCGAGCTTCGATGCGGTCGCCGGGTGCAACTCGACCCAGGACTGCCAGAGGACCTTCGAGACCGGATCCGGCAGCTCCTGCAACCAAGGCTTGTTTGCACCCGCGCCGGTCGACAGGACGGCGTGCGGGTAGACGACGAGGAAGTACTCGCCGTCGCCGCCGATCGCCGCGGGAGTTTCTGTCCCGAGCGTTGCACGACCGCCGGGGGTGGTGCGCGGCGCGATCGAACCGTTGGCCATCCCCGACACGAGCGCCTGCGTGAATGCCGCGTTCCCGCCCGGGAAGCGACCGATGAGCCAGTCGCGATATGTCTTCGCCGGGAAGCGACCGGCCATCGCCGGATCGGCCTGCGCGACCTGCAGCAGGACGTCAGCGGTGGCACGCGTATCGAAGATGCGGTCCATCACCGGCTGCTGCAGCGAGATCACGCCGGGCTTCGCCTCGGCGTCGCCCCACGACTCGAGGAAGTGGTCGCTCGGGAGGACGAGGTCGCAGAGTTCACTCGTCTCGTCGGGATATGACGAGAACGAGACCTTGTACGGAATCTTGGCCATCGCCGCGGCGAACTGCATCGCCTTGGGCGTGTCGTAGGCCGGGTTCACCCCGCGCACGAAGAGGAGGGGGATCGAGCCGGCGTTGGCCGCGGCGGCGATCGTCCCCATCTGCGCGGCACCGACGGCGCCGTCGTAGCCGCTCATCGGCTCGCCGGGCTTGACGGTGACACCGACATTGCCGGCCGCCTTGTTGATGTCGGCGGCGATGGTCGCGACCACACCGGCGTTAGGCGTGGAGACCCCCGACAGGACGAGGCTTGGCTTGGCTCCCTTCAACTCGTCGGCGAGGCGCTGCAGCGTCGCCGCAGTAACGCCCGAGGCGGCAGCGGCGTCGTCGATCGAACCGCCACCAGTCCCCCCAACCGCCGAGAGCATCGCCTTGGCGATCGCCTCCTCGCTCCCCGGCTTGCAGGCGATCCACTCGTCGGCATTGAGGCCGGTGAGCGAGCGGCGCGGGCCGATGTAGATGAAGCGCGGCGCATTCTGCAGCTTGGCCCGCGCGTCGGCGAAGGCGAGCTGCATCGGGACGCCGGCATCGCGCCCGTCGAGGAAGTCGGCGCCGATCGAGACGACGAGCGTCGCCGCCGCCATGTCGATCCCGGGCATCGCGGTGCCGTACGCGGCGCTGTTGGCGGCGCGCACCGCGAGGTCGGCGGCGCTGTCGTACTGGAAGTGCGCCGGGAAGCCGTACGCCGAGAGCCATTGATCGACGAATGCACCGTAGCTCCCCGACGCATGCTCGTCGATGAAGACGACATTCCCTGCCTTACCGCCCGAGCGCGCCTCGCCGATTTTCTGCACGAGGAGCGGAATCGCCTTGTCCCACGTCGTGGGAACCAGCTTTCCTCCTTCGCGCACCATCGGCGAGCGATAGCGATCGGGGTTGTAGAGCCCTTGCAGCGAGGACTGTCCACGCGCGCAGAGCGCGCCGTGGTTCACCGGGTGATCCGGATTGCCTTCGAGCTTGATCGCCCGCCCGTCGCGCACTTCGGCGACGATGCCGCAGGCGGTCGCGCATTCGCGGCAGGTCGAGCTGTAGTACGTGGAGACGCCGGGAACGGTGTTGTCCGGCGAGACCAGGTACGGGATCAGCTTTTCGACCTTCTCCTGGCTACACCCGATGGTGGTGGTCACGGCGCTGGCGGCGCCGAGCACCTTGAGGAACTCGCGGCGCTTGACGCCCGCGGACCCCGTCGACTGGCTCATGCAGTGCTTCCTCGATCGTCGAGACGAACCGTGGTGCTTGGGACCTGATTCGTTAGGCCCGGCACGCGCGGCGGCGGCGATGCTTCCCGGTCAGTAATGGCAGATCGCGCAATCGTAGCGCGCCTTCTTCGGCTCCACGTTCTCGGCGGCGCGGGCGCCGACCGTATCGCCCGCGGCGAGCAGTCCTTCGCTGAGCTTGTAGCCCTTGGAGTGACAGTTGACGCACCACCCCATGTTGAGCGAGGACGCCTGTTGCACCTGCGTCATCCCCTGGATCTGCCCGTGGCACATCTGGCAGGTGACGCCGGCGCTCACGTGCCGCATGTGCGGGAAGTGGACGTACTCGGGGAGCTTGTGGATGCGCACCCACGGAATCGACTTCCACTTGTCGTACTGCATCGGCGGCGCGAGCTCCTGCAGCTTCTTGATCTCCTCGCTGACGCGAGCCGGCTTGCCGTCCATCGCCGGTCGCTGCGGTCCCACGACCGTGTGGCACCCCATGCAAGTCCCCATCGCCGGGAGTCCCGGATCAGGAGACTTGTTTGCGCTGTAGTGGCAGTACAGGCAGTTCATCCCCAGCGTCTGCACGTGCGTGGGATGTGGGAACTTGATCGGTTGTACGGGACTGAACCCCTGCGACGAGGACGCGCCGCTGTACGCCGAGAGGAGGGTCGCCGCCGTGGCGATGGCGAAGAACGCTGGGATGAGCGTCCATTTGCGCCTGCTCGTCATCGAGTCCTGAGGTGGAGGGGAAGCCGAATCATTAGCTCGGTCTTGTGAATCATTTCACAAGTGCCTGAAACAGCGGCGAAAAATGTGGTGGAGGCACGTCACTCGCAAGAGTAACGTCTGCCGAGAGTTGCCCATCGTCCGAGGGCGCAGTCTTGCTTCGACTCGCGAACCGAAGCCCCGCGCATCGCGTGGGTGCATCGCGTAGGTGCATCGCGTGGATGCATCGCGCGCGAAGGGCGAATGGCATGTCATGCTCGGGAGGTGGCGCGCGGATCGCCGAGTGGAGCGTCGGCGAGGTCTGTGGGAAGGAGCGCGAGATTGGCGCGCGGACCCTGCGTGAGCCTGAGCGGCCACATCGTCCCGAAGACGAAGCGTTCGCTGCCGATCGTGCGGAAGAGGGTCGCCAGCTCGTCGGTCGGCGGCCCCCAGATCCAGCTGAAGTCGTAGAAGACGAGGGCACGCTCGGCCGGGGTGAGTCCCCAATGGATCTCGTCGATCAGTTCGCGTCCCGCCGCCGTGACGACGATGCGCGCGCCGGTGGCTGCACGCGCGAGTTGGCGCACGTGCGCGGCGGAGAGATCGCTCGCCGTGTCGAGCGGATGGCGCTGTCGCAGGTCCTCGAAGCGCACGGTGAGGACGAGCGCACAGCCGGCGCGCGCACACGCATCGGCCAGCGCTGCGAGCCGTTCGTCCCCCGGCGACATCCCCCACAATTGGGGATAGGCGCGCACGGCCGGCGCGCCGGCGTCGGCCAGGCGTGCGAGCGACTCGTACCATCCTGGCCAGTCGGGGCGCACGACCGGTGCGGGGTGCAGGATGCCGGCGAAGGGCGCGAGCGCCCGCACCAACTCCGCATTGCCGGCCGACGGGTCACGGTGGAAGGCGCTCGGAAGGTGCCCGACCCACGCCGAGTCGATCCCCTCGCGCGCGAGGACGCGCACGAGGACGTCGGGGTCGGGGTGCGGGATGGCGCGGAACGGATAGCCGCCGATGAACGTGTTGACGTCCAGGCGGACGGGGGACGGGGGACGGGAGACGGGGGGTGGAGTCGGCGCGTTAGGCATCGGTCGGCTCCGTCAGTCCCGGGAATGCTCCCTCAGGAAAGATTCGCACCGCGTTCTTCCAGCGGATGTCGGCGAGGGCGTCGGCGTCGAGTCCGATCGCATCGAGCGCCCAGAGCTTGGCGAGTCCGGTGCAGAGGGTGATGTCGGCGCCCCAGAGGAGGCGTCGTGCACCGACGGCGGCCAAGGCGTCGTCGATCATGCCGCGATCGATCCCGCTCCCCGAGAGATCCAGATAGATGTTGGGGACGTCGGCGACCGCCGCGAAGGTGTGCGCATAGTCCCCGCCGCCACCGATGTGGGCGAGGATGAACGAGACGTTCGGATGCCGGCGTGCGAGAACGGCAAGGTCGGCGCCGTCGGAGATGTCCTGCGAGGGCCAGTGCCGACGGCGGTGCTGCCAGATGTGATGCAGCACCGGAAGCCGATGCGCCTCGGCGCGGTCGATGACCGGATCGAGGAGCGGATCGTCGGCGCGCCGCGCTGCCGCGAGTTTGAGCCCCAC
>JBGAHX010000066.1:0-26443 GCA_044225935.1 Gemmatimonadaceae bacterium | reverse complement strand
CTCACCGATGAGCGAACGCCGCCCCGGTACCCGACGTGCCTTCCATCTCGGGCTGCATCGTCCCGATGCGGTCGCGCACGACATGGACGACGAGCTGCAATTCCACCTCGACGCGCGCATCGCCCACCTGGTGGCGCGAGGCCTCACCCCCGACGCGGCGCGCGCCGAGGCGCTGCGACGCCGCGGCGCCGACCTCGCCTCCTCTCCCAAACCACTTCACCAATCCGCGCAGCGCAAGGAACGCTCCATGGCAAGGCATCGCTGGCTCACCGACTTTAGGCACGATCTCGCCTACGCCGCGCGCGGCCTGGCACGACGCCCCGGCTTCACCACGGTTGCCGTCCTCACGCTTGCCATCGGCATCGGGGCCAACACCGCGATCTTCAGCGCCGTTCGCGCGCTCCTTCTCCGCCCGTTGCCCTTCCGCGACCCGGCGCAACTCGTGGCCGTGAGCCTCACCACGCCGCCTAACGCCGAACGTCCGGTGACCCGCACTGTCGGAGGGATTCCGCTCGGCGAGCCGACCGCGTGGTCGTTCGCCAAGTACGAACTCTATCGCGACCAGCAGCGCTCACTCACCGAGGTCGCCCTCTGGCGCGATCGTCCCGGAACGCTCACCAGCGGTGACGCCGAGCGGCTCACCGGCGAGGACGTCACGGCGCGCTACCTGTCGATCCTTGGCGTGCATCCGGCGGCGGGGCGCGACTTCGACCCGTCGATCGACCAGAACCGGGGCGTCGCCCGCCAGGTGCTCATCAGCGACGTGCTCTGGAAGCGTCGCTTCAATGCCGATCCGACCATCGTGGGGCAAACGCTCGACATCGACCGTCAGGCGCACGAAGTACTCGGCGTGCTGCCACCCGGCTTCCGCGGTTTGTCGGGCGACGCCGACTTCTTCATCCCCGTGACCGTGCTCGCAGCCGACGAGCTGTCGGAGCCGTGGTCGCTCGAGTTCTCCGCGATCGGACGGCTCAAGCCCGGCGTCCCGCTCGAGCAGGCAGTGCAGGAAGCGGCCGCGCTCGGAAAGCGCATCTACGAAGCCACCCCGATGCGTGAGGACATGATTTCCAACGTGAGCGGCGGGTGGAGCGCGACGGTACAGTCGCTCGACCATCTCCGGGTCGCACCGCAACTGCGCCGGGCGCTCGTGGTGCTGTTCGGCGCTGTCGCGTGTGTCCTGCTGATCGCCTGCGTCAACCTGGCGAACCTCCTGCTCGGGCGCGCGAGCGTGCGGCAGCGCGAGATTGCCATCCGGCTCTCGCTCGGTGCGGGGCGCGCGCGGCTGGTGCGATTCCTCCTGGCGGAGAGCCTCCTGCTGTCCCTGCTTGGGGGCGCGGCGAGCGTCCTGGTGGCGTGGTGGGGGGCGCGCGCGCTCAGTGCGGTCAATCCCGAGAGTGCGCTACGCGCGCAGAATCTCGCGGGGCTCGGCGTCGTCTCCTTCGAGTCGATCCGGCTCGATGGGCCGGCGCTCCTCTTCACCCTCGCCATCGCGCTCATCGTCGGCGTGGCATTCGGACTCGTCCCCGCGCTGCAGGCGACGCGATCGGGGATGCAGGAGCAGCTCAAGACCATCGACGCGTCGGCGGTTTCGCACGGCCGGTTGCGCGGCGTCTCGACGCGGCGGGTGCTCGTCGTGACGGAGGTGGCACTCGCCGTCGTGCTCCTCGCCGGCGCGGGGCTGATGCTGCGCAGCCTTACGCAGCTGCTGCGCGTCGACACCGGCTTCGACAGCGCGAATGTCCTCACCGCGCGCCTCACAATTCCCTACAACACGATTGCGCGCGACTCCCTCCCCGGCTTCTACGATCAGCTCCTCGCGCGGCTCGGCGCGCTTCCCGGTGTGACGTCGGCCGCGCTCGGCGACTGCCCGCCGCTCAATGGCGGCTGCAACGGGACGCTCATCCAGTTCCCCGATCGCCCACCTGTGCCGAACGACCAGGCGAAGCAGATCGGGGTCCACTGGGCAACGCCCGCGTGGTTCTCCACGCTTCGCGTGCCGCTCAAGCGCGGTCGGATGTTCACCGATGCGGATCGATTCGGTGGAGAGAAGGTGGTGCTCGTGAATGAGGCGGCGGCGAGCCGCTACTGGCCGGGCGAGGATCCGATCGGCAAGCGTGTGGCGGTCTTTCAGGGGGGATTTCACACGGGCGCGACGGTTGTCGGCGTGGTGGGTGACGTCCGCTTCGCGACGATCGACTCCGCCGCGGGGCCCGACACCTATCTTCCGTATGAGCAGTCGCCGCAATCGCGGATGATGATCTACCTGCGGACAGCGGTCGCACCGGAAGGGATCATACCGCAAGTGCGCGCCGTCGTGCGAGAGCTCTCGCCCACCTACCCGCCGTACGATGTGCGCACCCTCGACGAGCGCGTCTCGGTTGCCAGCACGCAGGCGCGGCTCAGCGCGACTCTCCTGGCGCTCTTTGCCGGGATCGCCCTCGCGCTCGCGGTGATCGGCATCTACGGCGTGATGTCGTTTGCCGTGTCGCAACGCGCTCGCGAGATCGGGATTCGCATGGCACTCGGCGCCGACCGATCGTCGGTGCTCAGACTGGTGATCGGCGAAGGGCTCGGCCTCGCGCTGGCCGGGGCTGCGGTCGGGGTAGCTCTCGCGCTGGGGTTGTCGCGCCTCATCAGCACGATGCTGTTTGGGGTGCGACCGAGCGATCCCCTCAGCTATGCGGCAATCGTGGTGCTCCTCATCGGGGCGGCGACGCTGGCCAGCTGGCTCCCGGCGCGTCGCGCGTCGCGCGTCGATCCTACCGAGGCACTGCGCGCGAGCTGAACGTGTAACCGCGTCGACGGACGCTTCGTCCCCGCCGCACTCGTCACGCGACACGCCGAGCGCCTCCGGGCGCCGGCGTGGGGCGCGACGAACGCCGGAGCTGCAATGTCGTGGCATATTCTTCCGCCCCCACATGCTCTCGCTCCGCACGCTCATCGTCATCGTTCCGCTCGCGCTCGGCGTTCCGCCCGCGCGCCTCGCGCGAGTGCCCGCGCGTACGCCGCTCGCGCCGCAGCTCGCGCCGCAGCTCGCGCCGCAGCTCGCGCCGCAGCTCCCCAAGCGCCCGAACCCGTTCGCAATGCACCGCGAGGAGATCGCGCCGAACGTCCAGGGCTTCTTCGAGACGGGGATCAACGCGATCGTCAGCAGCAACATCGTCGCGGTGATCGGCAGTCGCGATGTCCTGGTGTTCGACAGCGGGCACCATCCTCTCGATACGCGCGCGATCATCGACAGCATCAAGTCGCTGACCGACAAGCCGGTGCGCTACCTCGTGGTATCGCATTGGCACGACGATCACTGGGTCGGCAACGCGGAGTTTGCGCGTGCGTGGCCGGGCGTCGAGGTGATCGCGCACCCGTTCACCGCGCGCCTCATGGAGACGCGAAAGGAGGCGTTCCGCGGGGAGCCGTGCCGTGCGGAGCTCGTCGACGGGGAAAAGCAGATGCGCGAGACGCTGTCGCGTGGGACGCGTCCCGACGGAACACCGCTCCCGGAGTCGACCCGGGCGCGGCTGCAACGATTCCTCGACGGGTTCGAGGCAGAGCGAGACCAGTGCGATCTGAAAGCGTTCCGCGGCGTCGACCGGGAAGTGGCCGACAGCCTAACGCTCGACCTCGGCGGTCGACAGGTGCAAATCCGTTTCCTCGGGCGCGGAAACACCGCGGGCGACCTTGTCGCGATACTCCCCGACGAGCAGATGATGATGACCGGCGATCTCGTCGTCTCGCCGTTCCCCTTCGCCACGCAGTCCTACGTCAGCGAGTGGTCGCGCGTGCTGCGAAAGGTGGAGCAGTTGAATCCCCGCACGATCGTTCCCGGACACGGCGCGGTGGAGCACGATCTCGCCTATGTGCGCCTGGTTGCCGAAACACTCGAGTCGATCGAGCGACAAGCGCGCGCTGCCTACCGCCCCGGCATGCCGGTCGATTCGCTGCGCGCTCACATCGACCTGTCGCCGCTCGCCGGGCGCTTCACGCACGGCGATGCGTTCCTCGAGGCGAACTTCAATTACATGATGAAGAGCCTGGCGGTGCAGCGCATGTGGGAGGAATTGGAGGGTCACTTGAAGCCAGAAGGGATCTAGATTCGTCTTCTGGCGGGCGTCGGAGTGGCGTCCCCGGTTGGTAAGAGCGTACGGTCGCGCTCGCCGACGCGAGTTTCCCTCGAGTGACCTGCACGGTGCCCCATGTCTGTTCGATTGCAGCTCGCCGCTTGGGCGACGAGCGGAGGACGTCTGTCGCGCGACGTCACCGCGATGTGTGCGCTGCTGGCCCTCGCTGCCTGCGGCAGTGACACGACGACCGAGCCCGTGACCACCTTCACTCCCGCGGACCAACTGGCCATTGCAGGACAAGTCGCGGTGCCGGCGGCCGTCGCCGTGGGGCTGCTGACACCCGATCTCTCGACCGCGACAGTGCACGGCCCGTCGGTGCTCGCGAGTACCGTCGCACGACTCGCGTCGCGCCCGGCAATTGGCATCGCGTCGAACGCCGCGGTCGCCGCGACGTTTCCAGTCGATCGCATCGTCAACTGCCCGGCCGGTGGGTCGGCGCATACAACCGGGACGCTGACGGGAAGCCTGGCCGCCGGCGGGAGCGGCGCCCTGACCTTCCTCCTGTTCACGAGCTTTGCCGCGTGCGGCGTAGCGTCGGATGGACGCACGTTGCTGCTGACGGCCGATCCCGGACTGGAAGTGAAGGGGAGTTACGTCGTCACGAACAGGGTACCGGTCGATCCGCAGACGCTGTCGATCACTGGAAGCGTGAGCGTGGCGGTGGCCGGGAGCCGCGCGGTGGCGATCCCGTGCGTCATCTTCCTCACGGTCACGACATCGGCGAGCACGCACGTCTCGAACGTGAGCGGCACCGTCTGCGGCGCGACGGTGAGCCGGCAACTCACGTGGTCTCCGTGAGCCTGGTCGACTGACGCGTACGGTCGACGCGCCGGAACGGCAATCCGTGCCCGCGTTGCAGGAGCCTATGTGTCACGCTCGGCCCCCGGCGCATCGAGGAAGCGCTGCATGAAGACGAGATCGAGCCACCGGCCGAACTTGTGGCCGACTTCGCGGAAATGCGCGACTTGCTCGAAGCCGAGTCGCTCGTGCATGCGAAGCGATCCCACGTTGGACGCGTCGACTCCCCCGATCATGACGTGCTTTCCGAGCGACGCGGCGATCGGGATGAGCGACTGTACGAGAAGACTCCCGATGCCGAGGCGTCGCGCGTCGGAGCGAACGTGCACGCTGTGCTCGACGGAGAAGCGGTACCCGGGCCAGGTGCCGCGAAAATCCCCGAAGGAGGCGACGCCGACGACGTCGCCAGCCGCAACGGCCACCAGCACCGGGTAGCCGGCGCCCTGTCGCACGTCGAACCACGCACGCCGCTCGGCGAGCGTCGTGGGGGCGAGCGCATACACGGCGGTGGATGTCGCGATCACCTCGTTGAAGATCGCGAGGATGGCCGGCAGGTCATCCTCGTTGGCGGGGCGCACGGCACAGGGAGGCATGGATGCAGGAGTCGTCGGGCGTTGGCGGTGCAACGGGCTCTCGACTGCAGACTCCGGGAGTGTCGTGCCCGGTCACCGCGTCGTCGCGTTGCATGCGAGAGGGCTCGTGCGGGAGAGTGTCGACGTCGCTGCATTCGTCGGCGCCATGGCGCGCGTATGTCGGTGCATTCGTCCGCGAGGGTGAGCGCGCACGTCGTTTCATGCGTCACTCGGCGCCGCGCTTATCGCAGGTAAAACCTGCGCTTATCGCAGGTAAAACCTGCCCATCTCTCTTGAGAGATACTCACGCACGCAGATGCATTCGCGCTTGGACATTCCCGGTTCGCGCGACTAGGATGTGAGTCCAATCGACTGTTCGGTGCGTGCGCAACACGTGGAGTTTCGCGGGTACTTGTCATCCATGCGCAGCAGTCGCGCAACGAAACGCATCGGGTAGTCAAACTCCACCGTGCAGGGAGCGCCGACCGTAGCGAAACCTGCAGCACGCATGGCCGAGAGGGTCGAGGAACCACATGCAAGACGAATACGCAGCCATCGAGGGCGTCATCACCGAGCACCGCGACCGCATCCTGCGCGACTGGCTTTCGGAGTTCACGACCTCGTCGAAGCCCGCAGCGATCGGCGGCACGAACGTGATGACCGCCGAGGGGCGTGATCTCCTCGACGCGATCACTGCGGGCATTGGGGCCGGCGGAACCGCCGAGTCATTCGACTCTCCGGTGTGGAACGAAGCGCGGGCGGTCCTCGATCGGGTCTCGGAAACGCGCGCCGTCCGCGGTGCCTCGGCGAAGGAAACGAGTCGATACATCCTCGCCCTCAAGCGCCCGCTCTTCGTGGCGCTGCAGGAGCGACTGGGAAGCAAGTCGAACGCGCTCTTCGCGGCCGTGTGGGAAGTGACGAGCCTCGTCGACCAGATCGCACAACACACCGTCTCGACATTCCAGCGTAGTCGCGAGGAAGTCATCTCCCGTCAGCAGCAAGAACTGCTCGAGTTGTCGACCCCGGTCGTGAAGTTGTGGGACAGCGTACTCGCTGTGCCCATGATCGGGACGCTGGACAGCAACCGCACCCAGCTGGTGATGGAGTTTCTCCTTCAGCGCATCGTCGAGACGGGCTCGGAGCTGGCGATCATCGACATCACCGGTGTTCCGACGGTTGATACGCTCGTCGCGCAGCACCTGCTCAAGACCGTGACGGCGATCCGCCTCATGGGCGCTGACTGCATCATCAGCGGTGTCCGTCCGCAGATCGCCCAGACCATCGTGCATCTGGGAATCGAGCTCAAGGGGATTACGACCAAAGCGACGCTTGCCGATGCGCTTGCGCTCGCGCTCAAGCAAGTCGGGTATTCCGTCTCACGCGCGCAGCAGTAGCCCCCGCACGCATGCGACGAATTCCGATCCTCCAGATGGGGGACTGTCTCCTGGTGACGATCCAGGTGGACCTCGAAGACCAGACCGCGCTGGCGCTCCAGGACGACCTTTCCGCGCGCATCGAGGCGACTGGTGCGCATGGAGTGCTCATCGATATCTCCGCGGTAGAGATCGTCGACTCGTTCATCGGACGGATGCTGGCGAGCATTTCGGCGATCGCTCTCGTCCTCGATGCGCGCACCGTCGTGGTGGGGATGCAGCCGGCGGTCGCCATCACGCTCGTGGAGCTCGGACTTTCGCTCCCCGGGGTCCGGACGGCGCTGAATGTGGAGCGTGGGATGGCGATGTTGCGGAGCCCCGCACATGTCGATGCCGACTGAAGCGACGCGCAGCGTCGCGCTCCAGACGGAGCAGGACATCGTGGCGTGCCGCCAGATGGTGCGCAAGCTCACGCAGGAGCTCCGCTTTTCGCTCGTCGACCAGACCAAGATGATCACGGCGGCGAGCGAGCTGTCGCGAAACACGCTCGTCTACGGCGGCGGCGGCGAGATGCAGTGGGAGGTGCTGTCGGAGGGGATGCGGACCGGCCTGCGCCTCCACTTCGTGGACCATGGCCCCGGCATTCCCGATTTGGCGCTCGCGCTGACCGACGGATGGACGTCGGGGAAGGGGCTGGGGATGGGGCTCTCCGGCTCGCGGCGATTGGTCAACGAGTTCGACATCCACTCGGTGGTGGGTGAGGGTACGCGCGTCTCGATCACACGCTGGAAGTGACGTCGTGAAACCTCACGTCCGTCTCGTCATCGAAGACCAGAGCCAGGTCGGGGACGCCCGCCGTCTCGCCGTTCGCCTTGCCACCGATCACGGCTGCGACGATGTGGTGACGGGACGCGTGGCGATCGTGGTGACCGAGCTGGCGAACAATCTCGTCAGGCATGCGAAGCGCGGCGTGCTCCTGCTCGCGTTTGTGGAGAGCGGAGGACGGCGCGAGATCGAGGTGATCGCCATGGACCACGGGCCGGGAATGGCGGACGTGAATGCGTGCCTGCGCGACGGATACTCCAGTGCGGGAACGGCAGGAAACGGGCTCGGTGCGGTGCGCCGACTCTCCGAACAATTTTCGATCTTCTCGCGTCCGCCAGAAGGGACGGTGGTGGCCGTGCGCATCTCCGCGGTCGCGCATCCATCAGCGGCGACGCCGTCTGCCTTCGAACTCGGCGGCGTCTGTGTGTGCGCACCGGGCGAGGTCGTGAGCGGCGACGGATGGGCATTCACCGCTCGCGGCAATCGCGCGCAGATGATGGTGGTCGATGGGCTCGGGCATGGTCCCGGGGCCGCCGAGGCGGCGACCGCGGCGCTCGATCGCTTTGCAGCTGGCGTGTCCGATGATCCGGCAGAAGCGGTGTCGTCGATCCACGATGCGGTGCGCGGGACACGCGGCGCGGCGGTTGGCATCGCGACCGTCGACGCGGCGCTGTGCACGCTCATCTTCTCGGGGGTCGGCAACATCGTGGGTCGCATCATTTCCGGCGTTGGTGACCGCACGCTGCTCTCGCAGCACGGGACGGCGGGGCTGCAGATCCGTCGTCCGCAGACCATGCGGTACGTGTGGCCCGAACACTCGATCTGTCTCCTGCACTCCGACGGCCTCTCTGCGCGCTGGAACCTCGTCGATGCGGGAGGGCTCCTGCAGTGTCATCCCGCAGTGATTGCCGGGCGTCTGCTCCGTGATGAAAACCGCGGACGCGACGATGCCACCGTGATGGTCGTGCGACGGAGCGACGCATGATGCACGACGACGCATTCCACGTCCCCTTCATCCCCGATACCGACGGCGCGCATGATGCGCGCGAGTCGCTCGAGGAACAGGTGCGCGCGCTCGAGCTCGAGCTGCAGGAGACAAACCGCGGTGTACTTGCGCTGTACGCCGAGCTCGATGCGCAGGCCCAACAGCTCCGCAGCGCGAACGACCTCAAGAGCCGCTTCCTTTCCTACATGAGCCACGAGTTCCGGACGCCGATCGCCGCGATCCGGAGCCTGTCACGCCTTCTCCTCGACCGCGTGGATGGGCCGCTCACCGAGGAGCAGGAACGGCAGATCACCTTCATCCAGAGCACCGCGCTCGAGTTCTCCGAGATGGTCGACGATCTCCTCGACCTCGCGAAGGTGGAGGCGGGACGCATCGAGATCTCGCCGGAGTGGTTCGAGCTCGTCGACCTCTTCTCGGCGCTGCGCGGGATGTTCAAGCCGGTTCTCGTCAATCCCGACGTCGTGCTCCACTTCGACGAGCCGCAGAATGCGCGCTCGCTCTACACGGATGACAAGAAGCTCGCCCAGATCCTGCGCAACTTCATCTCCAACGCGCTCAAGTTCACGTTGAAGGGAGAAGTGCGGGTTACCGCGATGGTGCGCGACGACGACACGATGACCTTCTCGGTGCGCGACACCGGGATCGGCATCGATCCGCAGCACCATCACGCGATCTTCCAGGACTTCTCGCAGATCGACTCGCCCATCCAGAAGCGCCTGCGCGGGACGGGGCTCGGGCTCTCGCTCAGCAAGCGGCTGGCGGAGTTGCTTGGTGGCACCGTGCATCTGGAAAGCGAGCTTGGAGTGGGGTCGACGTTCTCGGTCACGGTTCCCCTGCATCTCCCCGCACCGCCGGCCAGTGATGGCGCGGAGACAGCGACGCCATGAGCGACGCGAGCCCACACTTCCGCCCCATCGATCGTTCGGAGCACGAGCTGCTCCTCATCGACGACAACCCGGTGAGTCGCTACACCACCGGGCGCGTACTGCGTGGTGCCGGTTTCCGCATCCGTGAAGCAGCGAGCGGCGCCGAGGGACTCGAGCGGGCCGACGGCTCCATCTCGGCGATGGTGCTGGACGTGCACCTCCCCGATCTCGACGGCTTCGAGATCTGCCGGATCATGCGATCGCGCCCGGTGTCGGCGCGCATCCCCGTGTTGCACCTGACGGCATCGTACGTGACCGACGAAGACAAGGTGCGCGGCCTCGACGCCGGCGCGGATGCCTACCTCACGCATCCCGTCGAGCCGGCGGTGCTCGTCGCCACGGTGCAGGCGCTGGTGCGCGCCCGCGTGGCCGAGGAGGCGATGCGCTCGAGCGAGCGGAAATTCCGTGCGATCTACTCGCGCGCCCCGGGTGGCATCTGTCTCCTCGACGAGGACGGGCGATTCGTGGATGCCAATCCCGCGATGCTTGCGCTGCTGCGCCGCGACGCGCATGCGGTCGTGGGACACACCATCGGAGAATTCGCTGCGTCGCCGTTTGCCGAGGAACTCGCCCAGTCGTCGCGACCGGTCGAGTTGGTGTCGGCCACCCCTGAAATGCCGCTGGTCGATCCGGAGGGGAATCAGATCCACCTCGTGTGGGCGATCTCCTCGGATGTGGAGCCGGGAGTGAGCATCGCACAGGTGTCCGACATCTCCGAGCGATTGCAGCTGGAGCGCCAACGCCTCTCGCTCCTGGAGAGCGAGCGCGATGCGCGCAGCACTGCCGAGAGCATGAACCGCATGAAAGACGACCTGATCGCCGTGCTCTCCCACGAATTGCGCACGCCGCTCAACGCGATCCTCGGGTGGACGCACGTATTGCAGCTGCGCGGCGGGAACGAGGAAGCAGCGCGTGGGCTCGCGGCGATCGAGCGGAACGCGCGCATGCAGGCGCGCATGATCTCCGACATCCTCGACATGTCGCGCCTCAACACCGGCAAGATGCCATTGACGATTGCGGAGGTGGATCCCTCCGAGGTCGTGGCGACTGCGGTGTCGGCGATGCAGGGGGCGTTCGAGGAGAGCGGGCTGCGCGTGATCACCGATCTTCCCGGCGACGGTCGGCGTATCGCGGCCGACGGCGCGCGGATGCAGCAGGTCGTTTGGAACCTGTTGAGCAACGCGATCAAGTTCTCCCCTCCGGGCGGAGAGGTGCGCGTCGTGTTGCGCGACGTCCTGGACGGCGTGGTGCTCACCGTCTCGGATCAGGGAACGGGGATCGATCCGGCGTTCCTGCCGTACCTGTTCGACCGTTTCACGCAGAGCGACGCGGGGAGCACCAGGCAGCGGGGCGGGCTTGGGCTGGGGCTCGCGATCGTGAAGCACCTGGTCGAGGCGCACGGCGGTTCGGTCTCGGCTACCAGCGAGGGAGTCGGGAAAGGAACGACGTTCGAGGTGCGCCTGCCGGCCACGGGTGTCTCGCAGTCGAGTGAGGAACTCGAGAGCGTAATGGCATCCGGCGAGCACGCGGCGATCGCGCGAGGAGAACGCCTGCTCGAGGGACTCGACCTCGTCGTCGTGGACGACGACCCCGATGCCTGCGCGATGCTGCAGATCATCCTGCGTGATCGCGGGGCACAGGTGCGCGCGGCGCTCACCTACGAGGGAGCGCTTGCGCTCCTGCAACAAGGGCCGGCGGATGTCCTGGTCAGCGACATCGGGATGCCTGGAAAGGACGGCTACGACCTCATTCGCGCCGTTCGCGAGCGCGAGGGCGGCACGAAGCAACATCTTCCGGCAATCGCGCTCACGTCGTTCGCTCGGGAAAAGGACCAGCAGCAGGCGCTCGCGTCGGGTTTCGATGCGCACTGCGCCAAGCCCGTGCGCCCGATGCAGCTCATCCAGCAGATCGTGCGATTGGTGGCGCTGCACGCGAACGATGGCGAAGATGGAGGAGTCGTCGCCTCCTAGTCTGCACGCCATCTCTCTGATGCTCACTCCCGAACAGTTCAACACACGCGGTGCAGGCAAGCTTCCTGGCTACCTCGGCATCGTCATCCTCGAATCGAGCGAGTCTGAGATTCGCGCCGAATTGCGTATCGAGGGGCACCACATGGCGCCGAACGGCTTCCTGCACGCGGGGACGGTGGTGACGCTCGCCGACACCACGGCCGGATACGGCTGCATCGGGAGCCTCCCTGCGGGCGCCAACGGTTTCACCACTGTCGAGCTCAAGTCGAATCACCTGGGGACGGCACGCGACGGCGTGATCGAATCGGTCGCGCGCCCGGTGCACCGAGGACGTACCACGCAGGTGTGGGACGCGACCGTGACACATCGGGAGAGCGGACGCACGCTCGCGCTCTTCCGTTGTACACAGATGATCCTGTACCCGCGCGGCGAGCGATAGGGCGTCGGTCCTGGGCCCATGGCTGGCGCCCCCGGAATTCCGCCGTAGAATCTGCGCAGCACAGGAGCCTTCGCCTTCAGCGGAGCGAGTTACCATGCAGGCAACGACGGAATGCAGGACTCCGACCCGGGGAAGCGTCGAGCGGGGCGCGTCCGTCGTGCGCCGCGCTCGCGCACTGTTCGCGCTCGCGCTGCTCGCGGGCGGAGGGCGCACCATGCAGGCGCAGGGAGCCGTCGGCGACTTCGAGGGGCATGGCGACATCGGGCGCGTGTCGCGTCCGGGCGCGGTGCAGTACGACAACAGACGTCAGTCGTACACGATCGCCGGCTCAGGGACCAACATGTGGGGAGCGCACGACGACTTTCACTTCGTCTGGCGGCGACTCACGGGGAACTTCATCGTGTCCACGCGCGCGCACTTCGTGGGCGCCGGCGTGGAGGCGCACCGGAAGATCGGGTGGACGATGCGCGCGTCGCTCGAGGGCGATGCGGCGCACGTGACCGCGGCGGTGCATGGCGACGGACTGGCGTCGCTGCAATTCCGCGCGACGACGGGCGCGGAGACAAACGAGCAGAAATCACCCGTGGCGCACCCCGATGTCGTGCAACTCGAGCGGCGCGACGGTGCGTACATCATGTCGGTAGCGGCGTTCGGCGATACGCTGGTACCGACGACGTTGACCGGCGTCTCCCTCCCCGACACGGTGTACGTCGGGCTGTTCGTCTGTGCGCATAACGACAGCGTGACCGAGCGGGCGACGTTCGACAACGTGCGCCTGACGATTCCAGCGGCGAAGGACTTCCGCCCGTATCGCGACTACATCGGAAGCCGGTTGGAGATCCTCGACGTCGCGAGCGGTGCCGCGACGGTCGTGCACACCGATCCGGGGTCGTTCCAGGCGCCCAACTGGACTCCCGATGGGCGCGCGTTGATGTACGCGCAGGACGGGCGCATCGTGCGCTTCGACATCGCGACGAGTCGAACGTCGGTGATCCCGACCGGCGAGGCGACGCGCAACAACAACGACCATGTGCTGTCGATCGATGGAAAGTGGCTCGGGATCAGCCACCACACGGCGAGCGACAGCGGGGCGTCGAATGTCTACACGGTGCCTGCAGCCGGCGGAACGCCGATACGCATCACGCAGCGCGGCCCGTCATACCTGCACGGGTGGTCGCCGGATGGGCGTTGGCTCGTGTTCACGGGGCAGCGCGGCGGTGTCTTCGACATCTACAAGGTGCCGTCGGGTGGCGGCGACGAGGTCCGCCTCACGACAGCCGAAGGGCTCGATGACGGCCCGGAGTACTCCCCCGACGGTCAGTGGATCTACTTCAACTCCACGCGCACGGGGACGATGCAGCTGTGGCGTATGCGTCCCGATGGGAGCGGCCAGGAACAGCTCACGCGCGACGGTTTCAACAATTGGTTTCCGCACGTGTCGCCGAACGGAAAATGGATCGCCTACATCGCCTTCCCGCCTGACGTTGCGCCTGACGACCATCCGTTCTACAAGCACGTGACCGTGCGCGTCATGCCGGTGGGCGGCGGGGCACCGCGCGTGATCGCCTACGTGTACGGCGGGCAGGGGACGATCAACGTCCCCTCGTGGTCGCCCGACTCCAAGCGCCTCGCCTTCGTGAGCAATTCCAGGATGTGAGTCGCGCGGCACCGCCGTCGACGTGCCGTCGTACTCGGAGGAAAGGCAAACGGCGACGCGGGCGCAGCCTGCGCGCTCGCGTCGCCGTTCGATCGCTTCGTGCGCCGACTACTCGCTCTGCGCGCGCAGCGTGCGCTCGGCCTCGAGCCAGTCGGCGACCGGATCGCCGCTCCCATTGCGGCGGAGCGAGAGGAAGTAGGCATGCTGCCGGATGCTCGCTTCGGTCACAACGACGCGCGCGACGGCCTTGTCGGCGGGGGGCGGCGTGAGAGCGCGAGGGGCTGAGGCGCCGTTCTCGGTGCTGGCCGTCGGAGCGGCGACCGCCTCGGTCGTATCAGGAGCCGAAGCGTTGATCGCGACCTTCGCGGGCTTGGCGGTCGCAGACTTGGCGGTGGCGATCTTGCTGCTCGTTGCCTTGGACGCCGGCTTCTTCGCGGCGGCCTTGGGGGCAGTCCCCTCGGCTGATGCCGACTTCGCGGCAGCCTTCGGAGCCGCCTTCGTCGCCGACTTGGGCTCCTTGGGCGCGCTCACGCGCTTCTTGGCGGCGGAGGGAGGGGAGTCGGGAGATGCGGCCGATGAGGGCGCGGCCGACGGAGCGGCGTCGGTGGCAGTGGGTCGCTTCTTTGGAGGCATATGTCGAAGAGATCGAGACGAAGTGACAGGGCGACGAATGGCGCGACAGCTGCTTTCGAGCGGCGCCTGCATGTTCCTCGCGGCCCTCGCCGACGCAGCGACGAGGCGGCGCGCGAGCGGAATCCCAAAGCTAACGAGCACAAGCCGCCCCTTCCAGTGCGCGGCAGCTCTCAGATCAGCTCGCTCAAGTGCGACGCCCACGTCGCTGGGCATCGGGAGGCGATTCCCGATGCCGACACCGAGGCGCGGACGCGAGGAAACGTCGCAGGGTCGGCTAATTCTGAAAAGATGACATATCAGCTCGGTGACCGAGGTCACGAGCGCCATCTCCCTCATCGAGAGGCGTTCTCCCGCGTCGATCGCCGCCCTGGAAGATCGACAGGACGAAGTTCCACGCGCTAGGATACGGTGCTTGCTCGCGTTGCTTGCCTTCTCTCGTTCCGCGTGTCCGATGTCCCACGTTGCGATCAATCCAGCCACCGGCGACACGATCGCCGAGTACGACGAGCTCACCAACGCGCAACTGCGTGAAGCGCTGGCCTCTACGCATCGCGCGGCGGTGCAGTGGCAGCACGTTTCGATGGAAGAGCGGTCGGCGAAGATGCGCGCGGCGGCGCGCATCCTGCGCGAGCGCTCCGGATCGTTTGCCAAGCTGATGGCGCGGGAGATGGGGAAACCGATCGCGCAGGGACGCGCCGAAGCGGAGAAGTGCGCGTGGGTGTGCGAGTACTATGCGGAACACGCCGAACGCTTCCTCGCGTCGGAGTCGATCGCCACCGACGCGGCGCACAGCTACGTGGCGTACCGCCCGCTCGGTGTCGTCTTCGCGATCATGCCGTGGAACTTCCCGTTTTGGCAGGTCTTTCGCTTCGCGGCGCCGGCGCTGATGGGAGGAAACGGCGGGCTCCTCAAGCACGCGCCTAACGTGCCGGGGTGCGCACTGGCGATCGAGCAGGTCTTTCGCGACGCGGGATTCCCCGACGCGCTCTTTCGTACCCTGATGATTTCGCTCTCGCAGGCGCGCGCGGTGATCCGCGATGCGCGCGTGGCCGCCGTCACGCTGACCGGGAGCACCCGCGCCGGGCGCGCCGTGGCGCGCGAGGCGGGCGCCCGCCTCAAGAAGTGCGTGCTGGAGCTGGGGGGGAGCGACCCCTACCTGATTCTTGCTGACGCGGACCTCGACCTCGCGGTGGAGACGTGCGCCACGAGCCGGCTGCTCAACTCCGGGCAGAGCTGCATTGCGGCCAAGCGCTTCATCGTCGTGCCGAAGGTTCGTGAGGAGTTCGAGCGCCGCTTCGTCGAGCGCATGTCGCGCGCATCGATGGGCGATCCCTGCGCCGACGGGATCGACCTGGGGCCGCAGGCGCGCGCCGACCTGCGCGACACGCTGCACGACCAGGTGCAACGCAGCATCGCCAAGGGGGCGCGCCTCCTCCTGGGCGGGGCCCTCCCATCCGGGCCGGGCTTCTACTATCCCCCCACGGTGCTCACCGACGTGCGGAAAGGGATGGCGGCGTACAAGGAGGAGCTATTCGGCCCGGTGGCGTCGATCATCCCCGTGAAGGACGAGGCGGCGGCCATTCGCGTGGCCAACGATACCGCCTACGGTCTGGGCGCCGCAGTGTTCACTCGGGATGTCGAGCGCGGCGAGCGAATCGCGCGGGAGCAGCTGCAAGCGGGGGCCGCATTCGTGAACGCCTTCGTGAAGTCCGATCCACGCCTCCCCTTCGGCGGGATCCGCGAGAGCGGGTTCGGGCGCGAGCTCTCACGCCACGGACTGCTCGAGTTCCAGAACGCGAAGACCGTCTACATCAGCGCTGCATCGTGAGTCATTGCAGCTGACGCTGCGCCACGCGGGTCAGCTCCCAGAGCGAGTCGGGGACGGCCGCGCGCACCAACGCGGTGAGCGAATCGGAACGGCTGGACCACGGCGAGGGTTGCCAGGACTCGACGAGCTTGTCTTCGGAGAAGATGCGGAGCGTGATCGTGCTCGATGCACCGCCGTCCGGGATCTCGCGGTCGGGGCGCGAGCCCGGAGCGTCGCGAAGTCCCCTGGCGACGAACCACCAACTCTGGCGCGTGGTCCAGTCGACCGTGAAGCGTCCGGTCACCAGGCGCGCTGCCTCCTGGCCGTATCCGGGCCAGTAGTGGAGCGTGCCGTTACCCGCGCTGTCGACCGCGATCTCGAAGTCGTAGTGATAAGGAGGGGCAACCGATCCGTTGCCGCTGGCGACCGTGAGCGCGAAGTCGTCGGGCATCACTCCGTCGAGAGGCGGCAGGTGATCCTTGCCGCCGGGGGGGATTTCGTACGGTGGTGGCGCGCAGCATGCACGTGCCCACCAGTTGTAGGCGAAGAGCGTGGCCGCGAAAGCGACGGTCAGGACGGCGAGGAGGCGCCAGTGGCTCGCACCACGCGGATTGGCTAGCGACATGAGAGTGGGTCCGAGGAGGGCTCACTTTCACACGCGCGAGCCAAAGGCGGGGGGGCTCATCGCGCGCCCGCGCGCCCGCGTGGCGCCTCACTTGTCGTCGCAGCTGCTCTTGGTCCAGGTCACGGCGAACGACTTGAGCGATGTCCCAATCACCAACCATGACACGCCGGCAATGGCACCGCAGCGATTTGCGTCTTTCGTTTGTGCGCCCCCCGAATACTGCGGGAGTGTATCGACGGTCGTGGCGCTCAGTGCGGTAAGCGCCATGAACGGCCCCTCCCCCACTACACGTCCGAGCGGACTCATACCGAGGACGCCGCCACCGTTCCAGTATGCGGTGATCCCGGAGCTCGACGATTGCCACACGCCTGCCGCCGTTGTGCTCCCGTTGTTGTCGTCCCATCCGCCAATCCAGCCGCGTTCGGAAATCCCGTTTGCGACCGCAGCGGATGACGACGGGAGGACCACACCGGGATTGCGCACATTGCTCCAGTACAGCGCGCGCGACGTCCCGCTACCGGTCGACGACGCGTACGCCGAGATCTGCCCCGCGGTGTTGATCCCGGTGGGATACGCAAACAACAGCGAGCCGGGAGTGGTGAGCGCGCGTGGCCTGCGCGCGGCGTCCCAGAAGATGATCGAGACGACGCCGCCGGGTCCCTGAGCGTTCCCGACGATCTCATAGCGATCGTTGATGCGATAGGCGAGCGCACCGTAGTACCCTGCCGGTACGGAGAGCGCGATCGGCGTTCCAGCTGGATCCCACAGTGTGGGATTTCCGGGCGTACCCCCGACTGCTGCCCCATCATTGTTCACGTCGAGCACCTTCCCCGATGTGCCGAGGATCGTGGCGGGGGCGGTAAGCCCGCGCCAGATGACCGGCACCACCACCCCATTCGTCCCGTACCCCCACCCACCAACGGTGCCGTAGTCGTTGATCGCCTCGGCGCCGGACCCCTTGAACTGCCGCGAGTCGAGGTTGGCGATCGTCCAGGCGGGATTTACCGCGCGGAGCGGAGCCGTCGGAGCGAGGATCTCGCCGATCGGGCGTTCGGTCGGTGCCGAGCAGGCGCTGGCGATGACACAAACGATCAGGAGACGTGGGGCGCGGCTCGCGTGGCGAAGCGGAGGGAGGCGCATGGGGGGTGCCCGAGGGGGGAGCGCCGGAGCGGCGGGAACGCATGTGCGTGGCGCCGGCCGGCGTCGGATGGCACAAACGAGGGGAAGAATATTGCGTCTCCGTGTCGTGCGCGCGAGGGGATCGCTGGTTTGTTGGAAATCCAGCGAACGTGCGGAGACGGTCGAACTTTCGCGGGCGTTGAGATCGCAACCCGCTCCGACAGTCGCCCTCTACCGCACCGCAAACGCCACGTACGCGTCCCCCGACGGCTCTCCCAGCTTCCCTCCGCCGCAGGCGATCACCACGTACTGCCTCCCGTTCACCTCATACGTGCTCGGCGTCGCAAAGCCAGCCGCCGGGAGCGGCGCCTCCCACAAGAGCGCACCGGTCGCCGAGTCAAACGCGCGAATGCGGCGGTCGGTCGTGGCGGCGATGAAGACGAGCCCTCCGGCGGTCACGATCGGCCCGCCGTATTGCTCGGTCCCGGTATTCGTCACGCCGCGCGACTCGAGCTCGGGGTGCGTTCCCAGCGGAATGCGCCAGCGATATGCACCCGTGTTGAGATCGATGGCGCTCAGCGTTCCCCACGGGGGCTTGATGGCGGGATAGCCCTCGGCGTCGCGCCAGCGTTCGTAGCCGACAAACTCGTAGGGAGATCGCGCGCGCTTGGCGCGCGACGCCGCGAGTTCCGCGGCGTGCGGTGAATCGTCGACCGGCGTTGCCGGCGCCGGGAGGCCGAGGACGAACGCTGCGACCGCGCCTCTCTCGCCTTCGCGCAGCCCCCCAAACGACGGCATGAAACCGCGTCCCTGCTCGAGGAGTGCGAGCACGTCGTCCATCGACCGCCGTTTCGCCAGACCCACCAGCGAAGGAACGCGGTCACCATCGCCGGCGCGGTCTGCTCGATGGCAATTCGCGCATGCCGCAGCGTAGACCTGTGCACCACCCCGAGGCGGCCCGTCAGCTGCACCGATCGCGGCGGTATCGCGCATGGCGGCGATCCACGGGACGTCGCTGGCATTCACGTAAAGCACGCCGGTCTCGCGGTCCACCGCCGCGCCCCCCCACTCGCCGCCACCGTCGAAGCCCGGCAGGACGATTGTCCCTTCCCGACTCGGTGGCGCGAAAAGCCCATCGTGGCGAAGCCGAGCGAAGCGCGCGCGGGCTGCAGCGTTTGCAGCTGGCGATAGCGTGGTCAGGTCCGACTCGCCCATTGCCTGGCGAGCGAACGGCGCGGGGAGCGTCGGAAACGGTTGCGTGGGCCAGGTCGCTTCGCCGTTCAGGTCGGACTTGGGAACGTCGCGCTCCTCGATCGGAAAGAGCGGTGTACCGTCCGCCCGATCGAAGAGGAAGACGAATCCCGACTTGGTGATCTGCGCGACCGCGTCGACGGGCTTTCCTTCCCGCATGACGGTCAGGAGGTTCGGCGCCGCGGGAAGGTCTCGGTCCCAGATATCGTGATGCACGGTCTGGAAGTGCCAAACTCGGCGCCCGGTCGTCGCGTCGAGCGCGAGAAGCGTGTTGGCGTACAGGTTTGCCCCCACGCGCTGGCCGCCGTAGAAATCCGGAGTCGCCGATCCGGTCGGGACAAAGACGAGACCGCGTTCGAGGTCGACGCTCATTCCCGGCCAGGAGTTCGCCCCGCCGGCCCGCTCCCACTCGCCGTTAGGCCAGGTCTCGTATCCTGCTTCCCCCGGTTGGGGAATCGTATGAAACGTCCAGCGTAGTCGCCCAGTGCGCACGTCGAATGCCCGTACGTTGCCTGGAGCCGATCCTTCGCCCTCTCCCACGCGCGTCCCCTGAACGAGGAGATCGTGATAGATCACCCCGGGACTGGTGGCGATGACCTGCGTCTTGCCGACATCGCGATCGAGGCCCGCGCCGAGATCGACTGACCCCGAATCACCGAACGTCGCAATGGGGCGTCCGGTCGCCGCGTCGACGGCGAAGAGTCGCCGACCGGCGGTGAAGAGGATCCGGCGATCGCTCCCCTCCGACCAGTAGACTACGCCACGATTCGCGTGCGACTCGCGCTCATTGCCCGCAAACGGATCGAACGACCAGAGGCGTGTTCCGCTGTCGGCGCGTAGGGCGATCAGGTTGAGCGCTGGTGTCGTGGTGTAGAGCACACCGTCGACGACGATCGGCGTCGCCTGCATCTGCGAACCACCCGCCGGGGCGTCGCCGGTGTGATAGGTCCAGGCGACCTCCAACTTCGCGACGTTTGCACGGGTGATTCGCGTGAGCGAGGAGTAGCGGGAGTTTCCGGGCTCACCTCCCGTCACGCGCCAGTCGCTCGGTGGAACGGCCGCCTTGCCATCAGCCGATCGGTCGCAAGCGGCGAGCGAGGTGACGGAGACACATGCGAGGACGAGCAACGCGAGCGGGCGGACCGATGGAAGGCGCACGGAGGTCTGATGGAGTTTGCGCGAACGCGTCGCGCGTCAGGCAGACGGCGGTGGCGTCGGCGGCGTGCGGCGGAGCGAACGGAAGACGTAGCGCAAACCACGCGTGAGCGCCACCGGGACGACCGAGGTGTGCGACTCACCATCCGCCTCGAAGGTCTCGAGGTCGAGCGACGGAAATGCCCGCCCCCTCAGCTGCTCGGCGAGCGCCCTCAGGTTCGAAATCATCCGGAACGACGCAAGCATCGGGATGTCGGCGCGCTCCTCACCGCTCCCGACGGCCAGGAAGAGTGTCGACGCGAGATCGCGCCGCTGGGCGGCGAGTTCTTCTTCGCGCTTGAGCAACGCAGTGTCGTCCCACCAGAGCGCCGGGCTCACCGCGATGTAGGCATCGAAGGAATCGGGGCGCTCGAGCAACGTGTGCACCGCGAACAGTCCGCCGAGCGACGACCCAAACAGCGTGGAGCCACCGGGGAGAATGTCGTAGCGCGACTCGACGTACTGACTTACTTCCTTCGTGAGAAAGTCGAGAAACTGCGGTGCACGTCCAAGACGTCGCCCTTCAGGAAGGGATGGAGCGGGCATGACGCCGCGCATCGCTGGCGACTGCGCACCAAAGCCGGCGTTGGCAGTCGGCGTGAAGTCGCGCGCTCGGAGCTCCCCTTGCAGCACCGGACTGTCGGTATCGTAGGCGATCCCAACGACCAGGAGCGGGGGCAATTCGCCGTAGAGCTGGCTCATGATCCGCGTCATCTCGACCGCGGTGCCGAAGAAGAGGTTGGCGTCGAGGACGTAGAGCACTCGGCGCGGTCCCGGCGGGAACGGAAACATCCCGGCAACCGGTTCGGCAATCCACAGTTGGAAGTCTGCGTCGGCGTGGGCGGAGTGCAGGGTGTGGACGCTGGTGTGCGGGATGGTGACGGGCGATGACATCGGCGGGGCGGAGTGCGAGGAACGGGGAGGTGTGGCCGCGAGGATCGCGACGGTGCCGGGCAGGCTAGTTCCTCACGCTACGTCAGGAGCAAGTCGGCGCGTGACGAAAGGCGGCGCCAGGAACTCCTGACCGAGGGCGCGCGACCAAAGGCGCGTGTGCAACGCCTCGCCGACCGCCAGCCCGAGCTTCAAAGCGACACATTCCGGATGATGCGCCAGTGTCCGTCCGACCCACGCTGCCAGACCGTGAGGTAGCGCCCGCCGCTTCGGATCGGTTGTCCGCCGGGAGTCGACGGTGCGAGCTCGAGCCATCCCGATCCCCATTCATAGATCGTGTCGGGCCCCGCCACGGTGATCCCTCCCTGCACGATTCCGCCGGCCAGCGCCCTCGGCATGCGCGCCAGTCGAGCCACGTACATGCGCGCGACCGCCTCACGCCCACGCACGATGGTGCCATCCGGTCCGATGAAGAGCCCACTGTCGGCGTAGGCTCCTGCGATCCCCGCGGCATCGCGCCGTTGCAGCGCCGGAAACCATCCGGCATTCGCCTCGTCGATCTCGTGCCTCGCCGACGACAGGATGGCCGCGGTGTCGAGCGGAGCTTGCGAGCGCGACGTGGCGGGCGAGGTCCGTCCCGTTCGCGCGTGGCCTGCGCACGCCGATGCCGCAAAGAGCAGCGCCAGGAACTTCGCGGGGCGCGTTGCCATCATCGGAGCATCTGCTTCACGTCATCGCGAAGCACTCCCGTCATCTCCCACTCCACCAGCGTCGCGGGCAAGAGTCCCACCGCATCAAACGCCTCCATGTGCTTCCGGAACGAGAACGCATCACCGAGCTGCTGTCGTCGCGTCATCAGGAGACGATCACCGAGGAGCTTCCCGATCACGTAGCTCGTTCCGTACCCGGGTTGCTGGAGGTACAGGTGCTGCTCGAAGCGCACGAGGTTTCCCTTGAGGCTGAGCCACCCGCGCGGAACGTTCGCCGTCGTGAACTCCGCCGACTGCTCGATCGTGGCGAGGTTCGCGTGCATGCGCAGGTCGCCTAACGCGCGGGCCGCGCGCTGCGCCAGGAGGATGTAGATGAGCTCCCGCGAACGCGGGCGGGCGTCGAACATCCCCGCCTGGAGCATCTGCTCCTCCCAGCCGGTGGCGTGCCCCTCGGTGCGGGTGATGAAAATGTTGTAGAGAAGCGGACCGCGTCGAATGGGATCCGCGTGCGGTTCGTGCTCCATGTAACCCAGGTCGATCCAGTGATAGCCGTGCGTGCGCATCACCACCGGATCGCGATAATCCACCTCGGTGAAGAACTCGCGCGGGCCCGGCGAGAACTTCCCGAGTCGCGCCCGCAGCGCGCCGTCCATCCACGGCTTCACCGTCATCAGGTCGTGGTCGCGGAGGTATCCGAGATACTCGGGGACCGCTGCGCCAAACTTCGTGTCGAATTCCGCCGCGGACGAGATGGGCTGCTGTGGCGGGAGCTTGGCGTTCCGCAGCTCCTCGAGCGCGAGGAAGGCGTGCGCACGTGCCAGCTCGCGCTGCATGATGAGGACCTCGTCACTCCATGTGTAGGGGACGAGCATGACGTTCTTGAGGTACCAGTTGTAGTTGCCGATCCCGACCCCCGAGGCGCCGGTCTTCGTGGCACTCTTGGTCTCGAGCCAGGTCGCGAACGAGTCCGATGCCGCCCGTGCGCGCTCGGCTGCGCCGCGGAGCGAGGCGGGTTCGCTGGTGAGTTGCTTCTCGAAGTTTGCCAGCTCGCGCGACTGGTCACGGATCGCGCCGACGCCGTAGGTCCAGATGTCGCGCTGGTTCCCGATGAGATTCTTGCGTGCCTGGTCGAGGAGGGGAGGAATGACCGCGAGCCCGTGCTCCACCTCGGCTGCGTCTGCCGCTGTCAGCGGATAGCGGTACTTCCACAGCTCGACCGCGCCGTAGGCGAACGGCCCCTCGCGCGCGGGCTGGTCGCTCTGCTCGGCGAACACCGTCACGTAGAAGGCCGGGTTGTTGGCCCAGGGGCGCAGCACACGGTGATCGAAGTCGAGCCCGTTCATCTCGGCGCGGATCACGTGATAGTCGACCTGCTGCGGAATGGACCATCCCGTCGTGTCGAAGGCAGCGAGGCGGCGCCGGAGCGATGTTGCGGCGCGTGCCTGTAGCGTCATCGCCATCGCCGAGTAGTCGGGGACGCCGTCGACGAGCTTCGGCTTCTGGAAGTCGCGCCACTCGGCGAAGAAGCGCGCGAGGTCGTCGGCGGTGTGTGGGCGCGACGCTGCTGCGGTGGCCGACTGCGCCCCGACCGAAAGCGGGGGCGCGGAAGCAATCAGCCCCACGAGGGCACTGGCGAGAGCGAGACGACGCATCGGGAGGGGGAGGGTGGGCGAGGGGGGGAGGTCGGCGACCTCGTGGCGCCCTAACGTGCCCCGTCTCGCCGCACCGAGTCAACCGTGCGGCGCTGTAGGTGTGCACGGCGATCCCGGTGTCATCTGCGTGAAAGGCACGCGCCGCAGCATTCCCTCCCCGGGGCGCAACTCACACGAGTACAGATACCACCCGCGAGTCGCACTCCGGGTAGCCGGATAGCTGCGTCCCCTTGGGAGGGAGACCATTCGCATGTTGTCCATCTTTCGCCCGATTCGCCCGATTCGCCCGATTCGCGCGCTCTGCACCGCGAGCCTGCTCGCTGCCGCGGCTTGCTCCTCGTCGAACACCGACGCGCCGACGACGCCGGTCGTCCTCACACAGCGGACGCCATGCACCGGTGGAACATCGGTGGCGGTCGGCGCGCTGCAGGGGGTGCGCGTCGATTGCAGCAACGGCGGCACCACGGTCACGCTTCCCGGGAGCGGCGCATCGTACCTGGTCGTTCCAGAGTTCGTCACCGAGAACCCGGCGCTCGACCAGCTCGTTTCGTACCGGATGTTCGCCGACAACCCCGCGGCAGGGACGATCAGCGCGAGCGTCGCGCGTGCGACGGCGATGGCAAACGTGAGCGCGGGCGCGGTGCGACTGTCGGGAAGCGGCGAAGTGTCACCACCGAACCTCGCGCAGATGCAGGCCGACCGATTTCTGCGGCGTGCCGAACGCACGAACTATCGCGCCGCGATGCGCCAGCGCGCCTTCAGCGCCGCGCCTTCGTTCGACCTGATGGCCGACGTCGCCGTTCCGGCGGCCGGTTCGATTCGTTCATTCCGCGTACTCTCGAGCTTCACCGCCAATACCTACGCGTCCGTTGGTGCAAAGCTCGCGTACGTCGGAGCAAACGTGCTGCTCTACGTCGACACGCTCGCCCCGGCGAACGGCTTCACCGCCGAGCAGCTCGCCGCATTCGGCAAGAACTTCGACGAGACGCTCTATCCAATCGCGCTTTCGGCGTTTGGGGCCCCGTCGGACCTGGACGGGAACGGGCACGTGATCATGCTCATGACGCCCAAGGTGAACGCCGACTCGCCCGCCGCCACCTGCAACACGCTGGGCTATGTCGCCGGCTTCTTCGACTCGGTGGACTTCGATGGTCCGTCCGACCCGAACTCCAATCAGGGAGAAGTCTTCTACTCGATCGTCCCGGACCCGAATGCCACGGTGAGTTGTGCGCACACCGTCGCGGACCTGGGCGCCAGCATTCCGGCGACATTCCTCCACGAGTTGCAGCACCTGATCAACTTCTCGCAGCACGTGGTCGTCAACGGGCTGCAGCCCGGTGCGTCGTGGCTCGACGAGGGGATGAGCATCGTCGCCGAGGAGTTGGGGTCGCTGCATTACGAGGCGCAGTGTCCCCCGCCGTCGTGCCGAACAAACGCGTCGCAGCTGTTCCCCGATTCGTCGCAGGGATTCGTCTCGGGCTTCCTCTACGACTCGTACCAGTACGCGCTTCTCCCGGATACGGCGAGCATCACCTACGGCGACGATTCGCAAGACGGCTTTTCGTGGCGCGGCGGGACGTGGCTTCTCGCCCGTTGGCTCGGCGATCAGCAGGGGAGCGCCGTCTTTCAGAAGCTCGAGCGCGGTCCGGCCGACGGGATCGCCGACATCGAGCAGGCCACCGGCGAAACCTTCCCCGCACTCTTCGCGCGATTCGGTCTCGGACTCTACGTCGACAGCATCCCGGGTTCACCGCACTCGGCCGCTCCGGCCAACATGCGATTTGCATCGCGCAACCTGCGTCAGCTGTGGGCGCGCCTTTTCGTGACGTCGGGCGGGGCGTCTGACGTGCCGCGTGAATCGCCGCTCCTCACCTTCCCGGTGACACGCGATTCGTCGCTCTCCGTGATGCTCCCGGGGACGACGACGTACTTCCGTCTGAACACGCCCACCACCGCGGCGCAGGTCACGCTCGAGTTCTCCGGGCCGAATGGTGCGGCGTTTGCGCCTTCGCTCGGTACGCAGCTGGCGATCTTCAAGTTGCCGTAGCTCTCGGCGCGTGCTCCATTGGCGCGGCAACGGCCGCTCGTAGATTCTGGTGCCAGTGCGGCGCGCTGCGCGAGGGAAGCCCACGACCCGGAGCCAGGCCATGGGAGCGAAGAAGTCGAGGACGATACCGGACGCGACGCTGCGGGCGCTGATGGAGGCGATCGCGGCCGGAGATGCGCGAGCGGTGCAGCGATTTCTCCTTGCGGCGCCGGCGTTGGCCCGCGCCACCGAGCCGGCAGGCGCCACGCGGCGCGTGTCGCAGGAATTCTTCCTCGAGCGCGTGGGGCACTACGTCTACGCCGGCGACACTGCGTTGCATCTGGCGGCAGCGGCGCATCACCCTGCGCTCGTCGACCTCGTCCTGCGGCACGGCGCCGACGTGCGTGCCCGCAATCGCCGCGGCGCCGAACCGTTGCACTACGCGGCAGATGGCGCTCCCGGACACGAGCGATGGAATCCTGCGGGACAGTCGCGCGCGATCGACAAACTCCTTGCTGCTGGCGCCGCTCCCGATGCGCGCGACCGGAGCGGCGTGACCCCGCTGCATCGCGCCGTGCGCACGCGCAGTGCCGCCGCGGTCAGCGCTCTCCTCGAGGGCGGGGCCGACGTGCACCGTCGCAACGGGAGCGGCTCGACACCGTTGCATCTGGCGGTGCAGGATACGGGGCGTGGTGGGAGCGGCACTCCCGAGGCGCGCGCCCAGCAGCGCGAGATCATCCGGCTGCTCCGCGCGCACGGCGCCCGCGTTACCGATCGCGATGGAACCGGGCGCAGCGTGGAGGAACGCGCGCGCTCCGCCTGGATCGTCGGGCTCCTCGAGTGACGCC
>JBGAHX010000065.1:0-26524 GCA_044225935.1 Gemmatimonadaceae bacterium | reverse complement strand
GAAGACGCGTTGCTCCTGACCGGCGCCACCACCGTCCCCATCTCGTTAGGTGTGGCCCACGGCTATCCCGACGTCGACGCCTGGCTCGACGTCGCCCTCGGTCGCGAGCCGGGCCACATCTACGCTCGCAACACCAACCCGACGGTCGAAGCGTTCGAGGGGAAGATTCGCGCCCTCGAACACGCCGAGGATGCCACCAGCTTCTCGACCGGGATGGCAGCGATCAGCAACACCTTCTTCGCGCTGCTCAAGCCCGGCGACCGGGTCGTCAGCGTAAAGGACACGTATGGCGGCACCAGTCATCTCTTTCTCAACACACTCCCGCGTTGGGGGGTGGAGGTCGCGCTCTGCGACACCGCCGACGCCGACGCGATCGAGCGGGAGATTGCCGCAGGATGCGCGCTCGTCTATCTCGAAACGCCAACCAATCCGACGCTCAAGGTCACGCCCATCGAGCGACTCGCCGCCGCGGGGCGGCGCGCAGGGGCGGTCGTCGTCGTCGACAACACCTTCGCAACGCCACTCAACCAGAGCCCCCTCGCCTTGGGCGCCGACCTGGTGATTCACAGCGCGACCAAGTATCTCGGCGGTCACGCCGACGCCATGGGGGGCGCCCTCTGCGGGCGGCGCGACCTGGTCCGCGCCGTCTATCACCATCGCGAGATCAACGGCGCCTCGCTCGACGCGATGAGCGCCTATCTCCTGCTGCGTGGGATGAAGACGCTCGGTTTGCGCATCGAACGCCAGAATGCGAGCGCCCTGACCGTCGCCCGCTGGCTCGAGCGCCATCCCCGAGTGTCGCAGGTCAACTATCCAGGACTGGAGTCACATCCGCAGCATGCGGTGGCGGCGGCGCAGATGCGCGGATTCGGCGGGATGCTGAGCTTCGCCCTGCACGGCGGCTTTGACGAAGTGAAGCGTGTGCTCCCCAGGCTGCGCCTGATGCACCGCGCGGCGAATCTCGGTGCGGTGGAGACGGTCGGGGGGCCGCCGGCGACGACCAGCCATGTGGAGTGCAGCGCCGAGGAGCGCGCGGCGATGGGGATTCCGGAAGGGTTGATTCGGTACTCGGTGGGGATCGAAGATGTCGCCGATCTGCTGGCCGATCTCGCGCAGGCGTTGGGGTGATGCTGGCGGTGCGCCGCGCTCGCAGTCGTCAGTGGCGCAGCGCTGCCGCCAGCGCCGTCGCGCCCCGCGCGGCCATGGCGTAGATCGACAACTGCGGATTGGCCCCGAGGCTCGTTGGAAAGAGCGAGCCATCGAGGACGGTCAGGTTCTCGGTGCGGTACACGCGCCCTAACGAGTCGGTCACGCCTCGCGTCTCGTCGCCGGCCATCGCGCACCCGCCCATGACGTGCGCGCTGACGATCCGGGCGTACGGCGCCCGCATGTCGAGCGAGGCGATCTGCGCCCGGGCGGCAGCGAGCGTGCGCACGGGGGTTCCTCGCTCGTGAAACGGCACCACGATCTGCGCCCCAGCGGCGAACTGGATCTCGGCCATCACCTGCATCGCCCGTCGCGCTCCCTCCATCACGTAGCGCGAAAGGGGATAGTCGAGCACGGGCGATCCATCGCCCCGCAATTCGACCGTTCCACCGACGCTCTCCGGATGGAAGCCGTCCCGCAACAGCGCGAGGATCACGTGCGCCTGACGGAGCCGCTTCATGAAGCCCGCGTGCTCGACCCCGAGCCCGATCATCGTCGACCCCATGAGTACGGGGTGAATCGGGGGGACCTCCAGCTTGAACCCGATGGCGCCGCTTTGAGGATCCGCCTCATTGAAGTGATCGGAATAGATCGACTGCGGCGCCCCGGAATACGCGTCGACGGGTTCCTCGAAAAGCGACGGTGAAAGGGTCACCGGGTGCAGGAAGGTTCGCTTGCCGATGCGCCGCTCGGGATCCGGCGCGCCGCTGCGCAGGAGCAAGGCCGGCGTGTTGATGGCCCCGCCGGCGAGCACCACATGCCGCGCGCGCACGCGGAGCGCCCGGCGCGACCGCTCCACGCCATCTCGTCCGATGAGGGTAACCTCGATCTCGCGGACGCTTCCCCCGCGAAAGACCAGTCGCTCGGCGCGGGCATGATGGACGAGCAGCGCGCCACGGTCGAGCGCCGCCGGAATCGTCGTCACCAGCATCGACTGCTTCGCGTTCGTCGGGCATCCCATCCCGCAGTAGCCGAGGTTGAGACACCCCGAGACGTTGCGCGGGATGACGTGAGGAGCAATGCCCAGTTTGGTGAGGCCGTCGGCGAGGAGTTGGTTGTTGCGATTGGGCGGGACCGCCCACGGTGCAACCTGCAGGCGCGCCTCCATACGCTCCCACCACGGTGTGAGCGACTCCACGGAGAGGTCGGAGAGTCCGTAGTGATCCCTCCAGTGTGCGAGCGTCGACGCCGGCGTTCGGAAGGTCGAGGTCCAGTTCACCACGGTCGACCCGCCGACGGTGCGTCCCTGCATCACGTTGATCCCCTTGTCCTTCGTCTTCCGCGAGGCCGCCTCCTGGTACAGCGTCGGATACGCCTCCGATTCCCGCATGCGAAAGTCGGTCGAGCTGCGCAACCCGCCCTCCTCCAGGAGCAGGACTCGCAATCCCTCGTTAGCGAGTATCTCGGCGGCCGTCCCGCCCCCTGCGCCGGTGCCGACGATTGCCACGTCTGCTTCGAGCGTTTGCGTCGATTCCGTCGACATCGTGGCGCCATCGAGCACGCGCCAGCCGCGTGCCACGCCGGCCGTGATGGGATCGGGAAAGCCCTGCGCGCTCACGAGGCGACTCCGAGGATGTCGGGGGGGCCAGGGTAGCCGGTCGAGGTCCAGTGTGACGGCTGCGCGTACCACGACGCGTAGCTGATGTCATGCAGCGCCTGATAGGCGCTCACCAGCATCGGCATCCGGCTGAAGCGCCAGCGCTCCAGCAGGCGGCGTGCGTCGTTCGGCGAGATCGTCGCCCACGAAGCCCAGTTCCCCGCCAGCAGCAACCGGATCGCTCCGTGGTCCAGCAGGCAAGTGAGTTGTTGCAACTCGTGTCGCGCCGACGGAGCGAGCGCGGCGATCGTCTCCTCGACATGGCCGAGCGCCGCGTCCATGTCAGCCGTCGTCCATGCACTGGGCGCGACCACTCCGTCGAGAAATGCAGGGAGCAGGGCCGAGAAGAGCGCGCGCGTAGGGGGCGAGAGCGTCGCTGGATCGGAGGCACAGCGGCGCAGACGCCAGCCGCCATATGCCCCGGCGATGAGCAGTGCCCCGGTCCCGATGGCTCCGGCTTTGATGAAGGTTCGTCGCGAGACGGGAATGGATCTCCCCCGGATTCTGGTCTGCCTGGCGCGCGCTGCCTGCAACGCTACGATCTGCCACCCATCGCGTCCACCCGCACGCCTGTCTGCGGGGAGTGTATACCACGCGTCGCCATCGTCCCGCACACCGCAGCATCACCAGGCGTGGGTGCGCATGCTTTAACGTTCTCGAGTCAACGCGCACCACGGTGGCTTATCCAGATCACGATTCACGCACGGAACGCAAACAGGGACACGTGACGCACGCTCACGCCTCGCACCGCAGTCAACTCCGCGACATCGCCCAACGCGCCATGCTCGAGCGCGGGTTCGACCCGTACTTCTCGCCCGCGGTACAGGCCGAGCTGCGCCAGTTGCCCCCCGCGACGTCCGACGGCGATTCGTCGACACGCGACCTGCGCGATCTGCTCTGGGCCTCGATCGACAACGACGACACGCGTGACATCGACCAGCTTTCCTATGCGGAGCCACTCGCCGACGGCCTGGTAAAGCTCCTCGTGGCGATCGCCGATGTGGACGCGCTGGTGAAGTCTGGGACCCCCATCGACCGGCACGCCGAGAAGAACACGACGTCGGTGTACACCGCCGCGGAGATCTTTCCGATGCTCCCGGAGGCGCTCTCGACCGATCGTACATCGCTTACGGCCGCGCAGGAACGCGTCACGGTGGTCATGGAGATGGTCGTTGCGGCCGACGGCACGGTCCGGTCGTCGGATGTCTATCGCGCCATCGTGGTCAATCGCGCCAAGCTCGCCTACGACGCGCTCGCGGCATGGCTGGATGGGAGCGCGCCAGCCCCTGCGGCGCTCGCGCAGGTGCCGGGGATGGACGCGCAGATGCGCCTTCAGGATCGCGTCGCACGGGCGATGCGCGCCGTTCGCCGCGAACACGGCGCGCTGAGTCTCGAGACTGCGCAATCGCGCACCGTCTTCGACGGAGACTCCCTCATCGAACTCGCCCCCGATGATCCCAACCGCGCGAAGCAGCTGATCGAGGACCTGATGATCGGCGCGAATGGCGTATCGGCTCGCTTTCTCGAGGGGCACAAGTTCCCCTCGCTTAGGCGCGTGCTGCGGGTCCCCAAGCGTTGGGACCGCATCGTCGAACTCGCCGCGGAACTCGGAGCGAAGCTTCCGAGCGAGCCCGACGCACGCGCGCTCGACGAGTTCCTGAGAGCGCGCCGCGCCGCCGCACCGGATCGATTCCCCGATCTCTCGCTTTCGGTCGTGAAACTCCTCGGCTCCGGGGAGTACACACTCGGATTGCCCGGCGAGGAGGCAATGGGGCACTTCGGGCTCGCGGTGCGCGACTACACGCACTCAACCGCACCAAACCGTCGCTTCCCCGACCTCGTGACGCAGCGCCTCCTCAAGGCGGCGATGGTTGGCGCGGACGCGCCGTATTCCGTCGACGAGCTCGCGGCGCTCGCGCGACATTGCACCTTACAAGAAGACAACGCCCAGAAGGTCGAGCGCCAGGTACAGAAGTCGGCGGCCGTCCTCCTCATCGCTTCGCGCGTCGGCGACGAGTGGGACGCGATGGTCACGGGTGCGTCGGACAAGGGGACCTGGGTGCGCATTCGCCACCCGAACGTCGAAGGGAAGCTGGTCGAGGGCGCGGCCGGTCTCGATGTGGGGGCGCGGCTGCGCGTTCGGCTCGTTGATACCGATGTCGAGCGCGGATTCATCGACTTCGCGCGCGTGAGCACGAGGGACGAGCGTTGAGCACACGATCGGCGATACGTAGCCGGAGGTCGGCGCCGCTGATCGCGCTCGTCGCCGTACTCACGCTTGCGCTCGCGATCGCTTGCGATCGATCGGGCGCTCGTCCCGCACGCGCCCAGGAAGCCTCCCGCGTCGCCGCCGTCTTCGAGACGACGGAGCCATATAGCGCGCGAACGCTCGACAGCACCGACTTCGACCGCTTCTTCACGCAACACCCGGAGTACCGCGCCGACTCGGCACGCATGGCGGATTTCTACGCCCGCCGCAACATGCAGTTTGCCTGGATCGTGCGCGATTCGCTCACCGCCTCGGCCGATGCGTTCATCGCCCTCGCCGGCATCCAGGGATACGGCGCCGACGAGCGACGCCCGGGATGCGACAGCTGCGCGGTGAAATCGGAGCTCGAGCTCACCGCTCGCTTCTTCGAGTTTGCCGCCCGCAACTACGGCGGCTACTTCAAGCAGGATCTGCGCGACCTCGACTGGTTCATCCCCCGCGCCAAGCGCGACATCGCGCAGCTCATGGATTCGCTCGCCGCCGGGACGATGGACCTCTCGGCGTACGAGCCGCTCCATCCACAATACAAGTTGTTGCGCAACGCCTTGCAGCAGCTCAGTGCACTCGCCGACGCACCGTGGCCGGCACTCGCGCTCCCCGATCGAGCGAAGAAGCTCGAATTCGGTGACAGCGTGCACGTGATCGCCGACATCCGAACGCGGTTGCAGCAACTGGGCGACCTGGCGATCGCGACGCCGGCGCCAGAGAGCGCGGCGGGCGTCGACACCTCGAGCCGGCGCGACTCCGCGAGCGCTCCCGACAGCGCGAGTGCTGGCGAAAGCTCCACGGTAGCCGATGGCGCGGAGCTATTCGATAGCACACTCGTGCGCGCCGTCCAGCGTTTTCAGGGGAGGCACGGGCTCGAGCCGGACGGTGTGATCGGCCCGGCCTTCCTGCGCGAGGTGAACGTGTCGCCGGCCGAGCGCATGCGCACGCTCACCGTGAACATGGAGCGCATGCGCTGGCTCCCGGAGCGGCAGCCGCCTAACGCGTTGGTGGTGAACATCCCTGACTTTCGCCTGCACGTCTTCGAGGGGGACTCGGAGGCGTTCAACATGCGGATCGTCGTCGGCGCCACCGCCACACATACGGTGATCTTCGCCGATACGCTCACCGAAGTCGTGCTGAGTCCCACGTGGACCGTGCCGATGAGCATCACCCGCAACGAGATCCTCCCCGCGCTACGAAAGAATCCCGGCTACCTACGCGCGAACAACATGGAAATCATCGGCGGGACGAAGGCGCTCCCGGTGATCCGGCAGAAGCCGGGGCCCAACAACGCCCTCGGCCGCGTGAAGTTCCTCTTTCCCAACCGCTTCAACATCTACATGCACGACACGCCGGCGCGCACGCTGTTCGCGCAGGAGAAGCGTGCGTTCAGCCATGGCTGCATTCGTCTCGCCGAACCGAAGCGTCTCGCCGACTACCTGTTGCGCGACGATCCCGAGTGGCCACCGAGCCGCATCGAGCAAGTGATGCTGAGCCGGCGCGAGACGACGGTGCGGCTCAAGGAGCCGCGCCCCGTCTTCATCCTCTACTTCACCGCATTTGTAGACAAGGAGGGCGTGCTCAACTTCCGTGACGACGTCTACGGGCACGACAAGCGCCTCGCAGAGGAGCTCTTTCGCGACTGATGCCATCACGGCCAGGTCGTGAGTCCGGATCCTCCACGCGTCTTGTCGCCTGTCGCTCCAGCGAGCAGCGGCTTCGAGGTAAGGATGGAGAAGTGGTCGAAGCGAAACGTCACGCGTTGCCCCGACTCGTCGACGCCGTGCTCGCGCCCCTCACGCACGCGCCGGATGGCTTCCTGCATCTCGCGGAGCCGAGCACCGGACGCTATCGCGGTGTTGTGCGCGGGGTGAAGCACCGTCGAATCGGTCGTCAGCTGCACGAGTTGTGTGATGGATCGCTCGTAGGCGTCCAGATCGGTCTCGGGGACATAGAGCCAGACCGTGGCGTCATAGTACGTGTCGCCCGTCCATAGCGCCCCGCCCGCTCGGTCGAGCAGCGCGACTGCATCGGGCGTGTGGCCGGGGACGTGTACGACTTCGAGCACGCGCCCGCCAAGGTTGAGCGTGTCGCCATCCGCCACACGACGCGCGGCCTGCCAGGGACGCGTGTGGAACGAGGCCGTGTCGAGCGCTGCCGGCGCACCACCGCAGAAGGCCTCCGGCGCCACTTCCCCCGCCAACTCGGCGTACGCGAAACCGCGCTGGTTGGCGGCGGTATACGGGGTGTCCATCGCCAGCACCTGGTCAAACTCCGCGTTGCCGCCCACGTGGTCGTAGTGTGTGTGCGAATTGAGTACGCGCACCGGGAGTGACGTGAGCTGCTCGACCACCGGCCGGATCGGGACCATTCCGAGCCCTGTGTCGAAGAGGAGGGCGCTCGTCCGACCGACGATGAGGTACGAGATAGTCTCCTGGAACTGGCGCGACTCGACGAGGGCAAAGACGCCCGGTTCGACCCGGTACACGTCGAACCATTCGCTCACCCCGGGAACGCGCTCGAGTAAAGCGTTCGCCGGCCGCGGAATGTGCGCGCACCACTGGTCGGTGACGAGCGAGGTGGTGGACGGCGGGTTGGTCGTGCTCGACGTTTCAGGAGTGTCGGACTTTCCGCGCTCGGCGCACGATGCGGTGGCGACGACTACGGCGACGAGCGAGGCAGCGAGCGTTCGCGACTTCAGGGCGAGAAGGGGCATGCGCAAATCCTCTCGACGCCATGCGGGACTGTCAACTCGGGTACAGACTCGCGCGCCAATCGCCGTGGTAGTCGACGTCGGATCGGCAGCAGCCGTCGCACGCCGATTTTCACGGCTCGATCTCTGCCGCCCGCGCGACGCGAGTCCTGCGCGCTCGACAACGAGGGGGCGAGGCTGCACCGTATGACCAGCTCGCTGACGCCGCGCTACGGACTCCGCTCCGTGCGCGCTCCCCCGTCCTGTCTTCTTCCATGCGCCTCGCGACTGCACTCGCCATCCTCCTCCTCTCCATCGCTGTACCCGGTGCATCGCAGACGCTGGCGATCACGGGAGCGACGGTCATCGACGGTACGGGGCGCGCACCGATCCCCAACGCCGTGATTCTCCTGCGTGACGGTCGCATCGAGGCGATCGGCGCCGCCGCCACCGTCACGATCCCCAACGACGCGACGCGCCTCGACGGACGCGGCAAGTTCGTGATCCCCGGACTGATGGATGCGAACCTGCACCTCTACCTCAACGGCGACCTCGAAAGCCTCATCAAGCTCGAGGATCGTTATCACGAGGTCGCGCTCGAGGGGGCACAGCTCGCACTCAAGTCGGGGATGACGACGGTCTTCGATACGTGGGGGCCGCGCGCGGCGCTCGTCAAGGCGCGCGACATGATTGCAGCTGGCGACGTGCCGGGGAGCCGCATCTATCTCGCCGGGAACATCATCGGCTTCAGCGGCCCGCTCGGCCCCGATTTTCGCGGCACCTCCGCGGCGCACGTGAGCAAGGCCTTCGCCAAGCGCATCAACGACGCGTGGGAGCAAGGGACTGGGCGAGACCTCCTCTGGATGCCGCCCGATTCCCTGCGGCAGGCGATCCGTGCCTACACCGCGTTAGGCGAGGACTTCCTCAAGTACGGCTCGAGCGGTCACGTGGACATGAACTTCATCGCCTTCTCCGAGCGCGCGCAGAAGGTCATCGTCGAGGAAGGGCACCGCGCCGGGAAGACGGTACAGGCGCACGTGACGTCGCCGGAGAGCATCGACATGGCGATCGAGGCTGGCGTCGACATCCTCACCCACGGCGACATCTCCGGCCCCAGGTATCCCATTCCCTCCGAGACCATTCGAAAGATGGTGGAGCGCGGCACGTCCGTCTCGGTCCTCGCCGTCACCAGCCGACAGATCGCCGCCCTCGAGAAGAGCGCACCCAACGGGGTGCTCACCCCCTACATGAAGATTGCTGCGACGAACATCCGCAACATGGTCAAGGCCGGCGTGCACCTCCTCGTCTCGACCGACGCCGGCGTGCAGAATCCCGTCCTGCTGGCTGAATCGTCAACGCTGGCCTCGGATACGATCGATGCGCGCGTGAAGATCGGCGAGGGGCACTTCAATGCGCTCGTCGCGCTGGAAGAGGCCGGGATGGCACCCATGGAGATCCTCGCCTCGGCGACGAGCAACATCGCCCGTGCTTACAAGGTCGACCGGGAGCTGGGGACGCTCGAACGGGGCAAGCGCGGCGACCTGGTCATGCTCGATGCCGATCCGCTCGCGAGCGCGCGCAACTATCGGCGTATCAACGCCGTGATCAAGGACGGCAAGGTGGTCGACCGTGATGCGCTCCCGCTCGTCCCCATCATCAGCTCGCTCAAGCCGACTCCTTAGTCGCCTTCTCCTCCTTTTCATGTCCATGCAGCGCCGCATTCTGTCGACCCTTTTTGCCGTCGCGCTCGCAGTCGGCGCACCGATCGCGGCCGCCCAGCGCGCAACGATCAGGCGCACGCCGGACATCGCGTACGAGGCGACTATTACCGGATTGCAGAAGGCGATGGCCGAGGGACGCACGACGTCGTCCCAGCTGGTCGAGCTGTACCTCGCGCGCATCGCCGCGTACGACCATCGGGGACCGGCGCTCAACTCTATCATTCGCCTCAATCCCAACGCGCGACGCGATGCGCAAGCGCTCGACGCCGAGCGTCGGGGTGGGAAGGTGCGCGGCCCGCTGCACGGCATCCCGGTGCTCCTCAAGGACAACTACGCGACGCGCGACATGCCCACCGCAGCCGCGTCGGTCGCTCTCGCCGGGCTGCAGACCGCGGATGACGCCTTTCAAGTGAAGCGGCTGCGGGACGCCGGCGCGGTTATCCTCGGAAAGACCAACATGCACGAGCTGGCCGCGGGGATCACCAGCGTCAGTTCGTTAGGCGGCCAGAGCTGCAATCCCTACGATCCCACCCGCAACCCGGGCGGCTCGAGCGGCGGGAGCGGTGCCGCAGTCGCGGCGAGCTTCGCCGTCGTGGCGTGGGGCTCCGACACCTGCGGCTCGATTCGCATCCCCTCGGCGGTGCACAACCTCTTCGGACTGCGCCCGACCAAGGGGCTCTCCAGCACCGGTGGGATCATTCCGCTCTCCCACACGCAGGACGTCGGCGGGCCGATTGCCCGCACGGTCATGGATCTCGCCATCGCGCTCGATGCCACGATCGGCGCCGATCCCGCCGACACCTCGACGCGCGCACTCGACGGGCGCGCGCTTCCGCGCTTCGTGGCCTCGCTCGACTCGACGTCGCTCCGCGGCAAGCGCCTCGCCGTGCTCACGTCGTACTTCGGCGACGCTCCCGAGGATCGCGAGGGCGCCGAGGTCGTACGCGAGGCGATCGCTCGCATGAAGGCGCGAGGGGCAGAGATCACCGACGTCGTAGTTCCCGGGCTCGACTCGCTCGTGAGTCGCGCGAGCGTGATCGACTTCGAGTTCAAGTACGACCTGATGGACTTCCTGGCTTCGCAGCCTAACGCCAAGGTCTCGTCGCTCGCCGACATCCTGCGCCTCGGAATGTACGACGTCGCACTCGAGCAGCCCTTTCGCCGGCGCGACAGCCTCGGCACACGCGATAGTGCGCCATACAGGGAAGCGCTCGCCCGGCGGCAGCGCGCGCGCGACCTGGTCATCGCCTTCCTCGACTCCGGTCGTTATGACGCGCTCGTGTATCCGACGATGCGGCGCAAGGCGGCGATCATCGGCGAATTGCCGATCGGCTCAACGTGCGCGCTGAGTGCGGTGACCGGACTTCCGGCGCTCAGCGTCCCCGCCGGCTTCACGGTCGACGGCCTTCCGATCGGCGCCGAGCTGCTAGGCCGCCCCTTCGCCGACGCGCAACTCGTGTCACTCGCGTTCGACTACGAGCAGTCGGTGCACCCGCGCCGAGCGCCGAGCACGACGCCGCCACTCGTGGATGGGCGCGCACCGGCGCCACTGCGTTTCGTGACGACCGCGCGCGGTTCAGGGGTCGTGGCGACGGGACGATTCGCCTACGATCCGACGCGTCGCCGCCTGGAGTACTCCATGCAGCTGACGGGATCGGCCGCGAGCACGATCGCAATTGTCAGCATTGCGCGCGACAGTGCCGGAGTCGTGGGACCGCTCGTGCGACGGCTGCTGGCACAGGGCGAGAGAACGGCGAGCGGCTCCATGATACTCGACGAAGAGGGGCGGCAGGATCTGCTCGCAGGTAGGCTCTCGCTATCGCTCTTCGCCATCGATCGCGCGGGGTCTCTGGTGCGAGCACCGATGGTGGTGCCCGGAGGCGGCGGGCGCGAATGACTTCTTCATCATCCCAGCAGGAGTTTCCGTTGAACCGCACTCAGATTTCCGCCGCGCTCGCGGCCTGCTCCCTTCTCGTCGGCGCCCCTATTGCGCCCCGCCTCACCGGTGCATTCGCCAACGCACAAGCCCCCGTACCTGTCTCCGCCGCCATACCTAAGCCGGACGCGCAGGCGACCGCCATTCGCCGGTGGCGCGTGCAGCACGAGACCGAGATCGTGCACGAACTCACGACGTTGATCGCCCTGCCGAACAACGCGTCGAACGCAACCGAGATCCGCCGCAACGCGGAAGCGATCAAGACGATGCTCGACAAGCGCGGGCTCGCCGGGCGGTTGCTCGAGAACGGCCCGTATCCGCCGGCCGTGTATGGCGAGCTCACCACGCCGGGGGCGACCCACACAGTCGTCTTCTACGCGCACTACGACGGGCAGCCAGTTACGCCGGCCGAGTGGATGACTCCCCCCTTTCAGCCGACGCTTCGCGCGCAGCCCGCAGCGAATGGCTCGCCGGGCGCGGTGAAGCTAGGACCGGTCAACGGCCGATACGACCCGGAGGATCGCATCTACGGACGCAGCGCCTCGGACGACAAGGCGCCGATCGTCATGCTCATGGCTGCAGTGGACGCGATGCGGGCAGCGGGGCAGCGCCCATCGGTCAACGTGAAGTTCTTCTTCGAAGGTGAAGAGGAAGCAGGGTCGGCGCACCTGCGAAGCATTCTCGAACGCAACAAGGCGCTGCTGGCCGCCGATATGTGGTTCTTCTGCGATGGGCCCGCGCACGCCAGCCGACAGCTGCAACTCGTCTTCGGCGTACGCGGCACGATGGGGCTCGAGGCGAAGGTCTTCGGTCCGGCAGGCGCCCTGCACAGCGGGCACTACGGCAACTGGGCGCCGAATCCCGGCATCCTGATCGCGGAACTGGTGACCTCGCTGCGCGACAGCGACGGCAAGATCCTCGTGGACCACTTCTACGACGATGTGCTCCCGCCGTCGGCAGCGGACCTCCAGGCGGCTCGTGCGCTCCCACGAATCGACGAAGAGCTGCGCAAGAAGCTGCTGCTCGGGGCCACCGAGGCCGACAACACGCCGCTTGCCGAGCGCATCATGTACCCGGCGCTCAATCTTCACGGCATCAGCGTCGGGCAAGTGGGCGCACAATCCACCAACGCCATTCCTACCGAGGCAACGGCGACCTTCGATTTTCGCCTAGTGCCGAACCAGACGCCGGTGCACATTCGCCAGACCTTGGAGTCGTACCTGACAAATCGCGGGTGGTATATCGTGCATGAGGCGCCGACGCCGGAGGAGCGACTCACGCACGCGCGCGTCGTCCAACTCACGTGGGGAGGCGGCTACCTTGCCTACCGGACGGCCGTCGACGACCAGGTCGGGACGACGGTTCGACGCGTCGTCTCGAGTACGATCGGAAACGACGTCCTCGTCCTGCCGATGCTCGGCGGGAGCATCGGGCTCGCCGACTTCGCCGATGTCCTCGGCGTCCCGCTCATCACGCTCCCGACGGTGAACCACGACAACAGCCAGCATGCGAAGGACGAGAACATCCGGCTGCAGAACGTTTGGGACGGGATCGAGGTATTCGCCGGACTGATGACGAAGATCGGGGCGGAGTGGCGGGTGGTGCCGTAGGGCGAATGTGCGACAAGGCGCACGTCACACGACAGGCAACTCGCGCATTCGCCCTCGTCGCGCTCACGCTTCCGGACTTGTCCCCCGCACATTCGCGCGCCCATCCGCGCCGTCCTTCCGCTCCACCCGCCAGACCAGTTCCCACTCGCAGAACGCATCGTCCAGGTGCGCGCAGCGCACGTGCTTGACGCGCGGCGACTCGCCGCCGGCCTGCGCGAGCGCCTGTCGCAACCCTCCCGTCTGCCTTCGGCAGAAGAGGACGTCGAGCGAATCGAAGCCCGACAGCCGCAACACGGCGCGCCCCGGCTCCTCTTCCACGACCTCCATGTCGCCGGGATAGTAGTAGAGCTGGAACAGCGAGACGCTCTGGGTCAGGAACTCGTGCGGCGAGCGCTTCCGCAGGATCCCGCTGTAGAGTTGTACGCCGGTCGACTCGATCGAGTGCGCCCCCGATCGTTCCATCCACTGCGGATCGATCCCGGCGAGGAGCGCATCCGCGGCACGCCAGAGCACCAGCAGGTCCTCGTATGGCCACTCGGCGGTCGCTTCGATGCGGGCGAGCCGGTCGCGCACGCGCTCCGGGAGCGACGCGACGACCGCGTCGCGCATCACGGCGCCGTGGATCGCCTCGATGTAGCCTAACGTGGAGATGACCGTCGACCCGCGCGAGATGGTGGCGGCTCTCATCCCACTCTCTCCCCTTCGGAAAGATGTCGGTCGAGGAGCGCACTCCGGTCAACCTTCCCCGAGCCTAACGTCGGCAGCGCATTGACGACCGTGACGTGCCGCGGCACCTTGTAGCCGGCGAGCGAGGTGCGCGCCCAGCGAACCACGTCGTCGGTCTCGATCGTTGCTCCGGCACGCGGCACCACGAACGCACGCCCGACCTCGCCCCACTTGGCGTCGGGCACACCGATCACCGCCACCTGCGCCACTGCAGGGTGCTCGATCAAGGCCGACTCCACTTCGCCCGGATACACGTTTTCCCCGCCGGAAATGAACATCTCCTTCCGTCGACCGCAGATGCGATAAGCCCCGTCAGCGCTCCGCGTTGCCAGGTCACCCGTGTGCAGCCACCCCTCGGCGTCGACCGCCGCTGCGGTGCGCGCGGGATCGTCGAAATAGCCGGAGAAGAGCTGCGGGCCGCGCAGGAGCAACTCACCCGGCTCGTCAGCTGCAACCTCGCGTCCCTCGCTGTCGACCAGACGCATGTCCAGGTACGGGACCGGCCACCCCACGCTCCCCGGGCGGCGCGGCGCTTCGTCGCCCGGCATCGTGAAGCAGTTGGGGCCGCACTCGGTCAGGCCGAACCCTTCCTTCATCCCGAAGCCCGCCGCGCGCACGCGCTCCATCAGGCTCACGGGGCACGGCGCGCCGCCGGAAATGAAGTAGCGAAGCGACGGAATCGCCCGCCCCCACGCACCGCTCTCGAGCAGCAGGATCAGCTGCGTCGGAACGGTCAGCGCGACAGTACACCCTTCATCGGCGAGCCCGTCGAGGTACGACGCGGGATCGAACGCATCGAACAGGACCACGCGCCCCCCACGCTGCCAGAGCGGCGTGGCGAAGACGTTCCACCCACCCGTGTGAAAGAACGGCGTGGAGATCGGCGCGACATCGTCGGCGCCAAGCTCCCACGCAGTCGTGGTGGCAATCGCGTTGTAGAGAATCTGGCGATGCGAGATCAGCGCTCCCTTGGGCGCACCGGTCGAGCCCGACGTGTAAAGGATCAGCGCAGGAGACTCCGCGTCGAGACGCACATCGTCCGACGCACGCGCTCGTGCAGCTGACGGGCGCGCCCACGGCGTCGTGCCAGATGGCGGCTCGTCGCCATCGGCTGGCAGTTCGATCCACCGAAGTTCCTGCGCATCGAGGTTCGCCGACTCGGCGAGTGAGCGAAAGCGCGACTCGCCGACCATCACTGTCGGACGCGCATTCCCCAGGACACGCGCCAATTCTCGCGACGACAGGCGCCAGTTGAGCGGAACCAGGATTGCACCGAGCCGGGTGCACGCGTAGAAGAGTGCCGGCTGCGCCGCGCGGTTTGAGGCGAGCGTCGCGACACGGTCCCCCGCTCCCACGCCTGCGGCGCGCAGCGCATCGCGCCACGCATCAGCCAGCGCATCCAGTTCGGCGTACGTGAAGCGCTGGTCTCGACCGCGATCCACGAGCGCAATGCGACTCGGCGTTACTCGCCCCCACCACCGAATCGGATCCGGGGTGGCCGACAGCCGAGGCGCCGGGACGTGCGTCACGCGTGCCTAACGCGCCCCTACCGACGCGAAGAAGTCGACCACCATCCTCGACGCATCCGGCCCCGCGGGATCGGTGAACGTCCCGTCCGCCGAGCCTCCCGACCAGGCATGTCCCAGCTTCCCGATCATGACGAGGTACGAAAGTGGCACCCCATCCTTCGCGCGATATGTCGAGCGCCGCACGAGATATCCGCCGACATCCTCCTCGGAACGATCGGTCGCGCCACTCGTCGTATCGAGCGCCTGCCCACGGGCGAGCGCGCTCGTCAGGAACCACTGGCGCGCCGCCTGCGCCCCGTTGAGCGGTGCCACCACGGCATCTGCCTCTCCGTGAATGACCAGCGTGGGGATCGGCCGTGCGCGGCTCCCCATCATCTCGAATGCCGCCACGGCATGCGGCTCCGGACTTGGTACGCCGCGCTGCATCGCGCCTAACGCTTCCATCACCGTTGCAGCTGCCGAGTGCACCAGCCCCGAGTGGAGCGCGAGCGCGGCGAACTGCTCCGGGTACGCGGCGGCCACCAACGACGCCATCGCCGCACCCGCCGAAATGCCACCGAGGTACACGCGATGCGGATCGCCTCCATATCGCACGACGATCTCCGCCGTCATCCCGGCGACGATCGACGGTTCACCGGCATCGCGCCGTTGGTGTGCCGGCTCGTACCAGTTCCAGCACTTGCGGGGGTTGGCGCTCTCCGGCTGTTCGGGATAGAGCACCATCCACCCGAATGCTCCGGCGACCTCCTGCAACCGCGTTCCCCGTGCGATGTCGCCCGCGTCCTGGGTGCATCCATGCAGCATGACCAGGAGCGGGCGTCCGGACGACGGAGCGGCGCCCCCCGGCAGGTGCAATTCATAGTCCCGCGTTCCCGCCGCGTTGGCGAAGCTCCCGCGCACCACCTCGCCCGACGGTCCAAGCGCACCCAGCGTCGCCATGAGCAGGATCAGTCCGGTCACAGGATCAACGATCGTAGCGCACGCCCACGAACAGCATCGTCCCGATCGTCGGCATGTTGATCATCTCGAGATGTCGCCTCCCGATGTTGCAGCCGCGCTTCTCGATCAATGTTCCCGGCGACACCTGTCCGAGCCGCAACTCGTACGACCCGCTGGTGCACGCCGCGAGATTCTGCAGGGAAATGTTGACCTGCGCGCCGATCGAGGGAATACGGCGCCCGAGCGTCAGGTCGAGCGTCTCGAACGTCGGAATGATCCCGGCGTTGATCCCCGAACGGAAGTTGTATCCGGTCACGTGACGGATCGTGAAGCCGCCCAGCATGTTGCGGTCAGGCGCCGAAAAGTCCATCCCCACGTTCCACTTGCTCGGCGTCGTGTTGAGCGCCGTCGCCTCCGCCACTGCCGGCGGGTCGGTCGGCTTCTTCTCCACGCTGCTCAGCTTCGTGAGGCTCAGCGTCCCCGACGCGGCGACGTGCTCGGTGAGCACCCAGCGAACGCCAGCGTCCATCCCCTTGAGCTTCGCCTTCCCGAGGTTGAGGTACGTCAGCACCGACTGCGGACCGTTGGGCGACACGATGCGCTGCCCACTGGCATCGTAGGCGAACGTCCCCGAGAGGTGCGCGTTGATCGTCACCAGCGGCGAGATGAAGTTCTCGTAGTCGGACTGATAGTACGCCGCGTCGATGAAGAGGCGGTTCCGCAGGATCCCCTTGTAGCCTAGTTCGTACGTGGTGTTCTTCTCGGGGACGAGCGGCTTGTACGTCGCAATCGTCGTCCCCGTCGCATTCTGCACGGTGAAGCCATCCTTGTTGCCATACACCCCAAAGCCGCCGAAGCCTGTCGCCAGCTTCACGAAGTCGGGGATCGAGAAGTAGTTGTTGAGCGTCGTCGGCGTCTTGAAGGCCTGGTTGTACGTGACGCGGAAGGTCTGGTCGTTGACCGGGGTGTAGAGGAGTCCGGCCTTGGGGGAGAAGTTGGCGTCGTAGGCGGTCGACTTGTCGTAGCGCCCCGACAGGACCAGGCGAAGCTGCGCGCCGAGCGGTGTCTCGCTCTGCGCGTAGACACCCTGCTGGTTGAGGATGAGGTTCTTCCCCGTCAGGCGGTCGATGAGCCACTCGCGCTTGGAGCTCACGTCGTCGCGACGGAGTTGCGCGCCGTACACGAAGCGAGTCCCGCCCAACGGCGCCACCGTGACGTTCCCTTGCACCTCCGCGGCATACAAACGCCCCTCTGCCGGAAAGTCGGAGAGCTTGGCCACCGAGTCGTCGCTGATGGTCGCCGGCGTCGCCGGGCGCGCACTCGAATACCGGTTGATCGCGTACGTGTCGCCCGAGAGCGACTGCGTGGCGTACGCGTTCGCGTACCAGCGCGGCGATGTGTACTTGAGCTGTGCGTGGCGATACTGCCAGTCCACCAGCTGGTTGCGCCCGACGTTCGTCTGCCCGACGCCGTTCGACTTGCTCGCGCCAAGGTTGAACTCGAGACGATCGGCGCCACGATAGTAGACCAGCGCTCCTTCGCCCCGTACCACGTCGGTCTTCCAGTCCACCTTCCCGCCGATCCCCTGCTCGCGCACGTTGCCGGAGTAGCGGAGCTGGTTCTCGAAGTCGTTCGCCGACAGGTACTCACCACTCACCTTGTAGCCGAAGCGTCCGCTCTCGGTGACTCCGGCGTGGCGCCCCTGGATGTCCATGAAGGAGCGCGAACCGCCCGCCACTTCGAGCGTCGATCCCCGATACTGCTTCGGATCCTTTGACTCGAGCGTGAGCACGCCGTTGGAGGCGTCGGGGCCGTACAGCGCCGACCCCGGCCCCACGAGCACCTCGACGCCGGCCAGGTCGACCTTGGGAATCGTCGTGAATCCACCAACAGGGAGTCCGTTCTCCGGAAGGACGGCGACGCGCCCGTCTTCCATCATCAGCATCCGGTTGTTGAACGAGGAGTTGAAGCCGCGCGCATTGATCGCGACGGCCGTGATCCCGACCTGGATGAAGTCGATTCCCTTCACTTCCTTGAGGGCGCCGGCGAAGGAGTTCCCGACCGAGTTGGCGATCTGCGCCGCCTCGAGTCTTGTCACCGTCGCTGGTGCATCGGTGATCTTCTCGACGCGCCGCGACGCCGAGACGACCACTCCACCCAGCTGCAAGGCCGCAGCAGTCAGGGTGAAGTCGACCGTTGCAGTCGCGCCGTCGGACACCGTCACGTTCGGCGTCTCCATTGCGCGGCTCCCGATGCGCTGCACGCGCACGGTATACGTCCCCGCCGGGACACCGGCGATCGCGTATCGCCCACTGGCATCGCTGATCGCGCCGTAGCGAGTTCCCAGCACGCTCACGCTCGCGTTGTCGAGCGGGCGGCTCGCCGAATCGGTGACGACGCCGGCGATCCGTCCGCCTTGCGCCTGCGCGACGCCGGGTGCGCTCACCAGTGCGCCCAGGATCGCGCACACCGCAAGCACACGCTGCGTCCATCGAATGCTGCCTGTCACACTCATCGTTCGTTCCTCCCGTCGGGAGCAAGGTGGTGCGTGGAATGCCGGCGATGCGCTCGCGCCGCCAGCGGCTCTCCTACGACTGCGACTCCTCGCGCGGCACCATCACCAGTGCCTCGCCATCGATCACCACTTCGTCGCGCTGGTTTCGGCACCTCGTCGCCAGCCGCGCGCGCCGCTTCGATTCATTCCACTCCACGATCTCCACGCGCGTGGTGATCGTGTCGCCAAGGCGCACCGGGCGCTTGAACGACAGCGACTGCGAGAGGTAGATCGAACCCGGCCCCGGCAGCTGCATCGCCAGGCACGCCGAGATGAAGCCGGCCGACAGCATCCCGTGTGCAATGCGTCCGCCGAAGATCGTCTTCTCCGCCGCCGCCTCGTCCATGTGCACGGGATTGAAGTCGCCGGAGATCTTCGCGAACCCCTCCACATCGGACTCACTGACGGTCTTGTGCATTTCGGCCCATTGGCCGACTGCGAGCGGGACATCGAACACGATCACACCTCCATCACGAAGCGGACGTCGTCGTCGAGCGTCGACGCAGCGGTCCTGCGCGTGAGCCACGAGACGACGAAGAAGACGAGGAGCGAGGCGACGAGGGCGAGCGCGGTCGCCGTGACGCCAGCGGGAAACGTGAAGACCTTGAGATAGGCGAGCGTCTCGAAGACGAGCGTGACCGCGAGCCCAGTGGCGATGGACGCCACGGCGCCCGCTCGCGTCGCGCCCGGCCAGTTGAGACCGATCGCCAGCGAAGGGACCAGCGTCGAGGCAAACAATCCCCAGCCGAAGATCCCGAGGAAAGCGACCAGCGTCCCCGAGGCGCCGGCCACCGCGGTGGCGATCAGCGAGATGACCACCGTCGACACGCGCCCCCAGAACAACTCGTTCCACACGCGCTTCCCGAGCGCGAGGGGAAGGTCGTGGGTGAGCGCCGCCGCTCCCACGCTCATGAACGAGTTCACCGTGCTCATGATCGCCGCCGCTACCCCCGAGAAGACCACTGCCGACAGGAGCAACGGCGTGAACTGAAGGAGGAACGTCGGCGTGGCATCGTCAGCACGGGCCAGCGGAGGGAGGGCGCCGCGTACCACCAGCGCCTTGACCGCCAGCCCGACACCGATGAAGAGGAGCTGCGAGATCACGATCGCCGCGCTCATGATCAGCGGGTACCACTTGAGCTTCCGCGGCTCCCGCAGCATGTAGAACTTGTGCACGACGTGCGGCTGCCCTAGTGACCCGATGCCGAAAACGAAGAAGAAGGAGAGCGCCGCCAACGGCGTCATCTTCCCCCACGGCGCGAGGAAGGGTGCATCGGCGGGGAGGATCGTCGCGGCGAAGCCCGCATCGCCCCCCCCGACTTTGAGCGTGTAGACGAAGACGAGGATCGACGCTCCCGCCATCACTCCGCCCTGGAACAGGTCGGTGTAGACTCCCGCGAGAATTCCGCCCGACACGGAGTAGGCGAGCGTGATCGCCATCCCGATCCAGAGCCCGGCGGTGAGCCCGCTCCCGAAGATCGCGTCGATCACCAACCCGAGCGCCAGGATGTTCGTCGCCATGTAGCCGACGATCGCCACCAGCATCGCCACCGCCGCGAGTCCGCGCGCGAGGCGCGAGTTGAAGCGCGCGGCAATCGCGTCGGGGACGGTGATCAGACCGCGCGCTTCGCCGAGCAGACGTACACGCTTGGCCAGCGTCCACGCGCCTAACGTCCCGGTGACGCCGATCGGGAGGATGATAAAGACCGCCCCCAGCCCAAGCGAGTAGAGCAGCCCCGGGCCGCCGATGAAGGCGAAGCCGGAGAGCGTCGCCGCCATCGCCGCGATCGCCATCGTCCAGAGCCCGATCCCCTGCCCGGCGACGAAGAAGTCGCTGGCGCTTCGCGTCTGGCGCGCCGCCCACACCCCGATCCCCGCCACCACCGCGAAGTACGCGGTCGCCACGGCGATGATCGTGGGCTGCGCCAGCGGCGGGAGTGCTCCTCCCTGCAGAAGTGCGGTGAGTGCAGGTGAGATCACGCGATCTCCCCCCGTTCGGTACTCGCCTTCCTTGCGCGATGCGCCGCGCCTAACGCTCGCACCTGCGCCAGATCCTCCTCGCTCAGCGTCATGTCGTCAAAGGTCGACGCGTAGGCAAACGGCAGGACGACCATCGGCAGGAGTCCGACACCATACAGCACCAGCGCCGCGCGCAGCGGGAGGCCCAGCACGATCCTCGCCCCGTCCCCCTCGGCCGGCAGCAGCAACGCGGCGCCGAAGCCTGCCACGATCACCACGAAGGTGAACGCCAACGGCCACGCGAGACGCCCGATCCCGCGACCGCGCCGCACCACGCCTAACGCCATGAGCGAGACCACCAGCGTCGCCAACCCCACGACCATGCACCACGCCCCCCAACGGGGACCGTCGGGGACGAACGCCGAGGCATACGCCAATGCGATGCAGCAAGTGCCAGCGAGTGTAGTGCCGATCGCCAGTCGTCGAGTCACGCTGTCTCCCGGTAGAGGGTGTCGACGATGCCGGCGTAGCGCTCCGCCACCACGCTCCGCCGGACCTTGTGCGACGGAGTCAACTCACCAGCCTCCATCGAGAAATCGTGCGGAAGTATGCGAAAGCGCTTGACCTGCTCGGGGCGCGAGACGTCGCGGTTGGCACGTTCGATTCCCGCTGTCACCTCGCGCCGTAACTCCGGATGCTCGGCAAGTGCTTCTCGATCTCCCTCGATCCCGACACGCCGCTGCCACCCTTCGACCAGCGGCCAGCGCATTGTGACGAGCGCCACGAGGTATGGCCGCCCTTCGCCGAGGACCACGGCGTGCGATATCAGTCCGTTCTCGGCGCCGGCGAGCCTCGATTCGATGGCGAGTGGCGCAACCTTCTTCCCGTTCGACAAGGCGATCAGTTCCTTGAGTCGCCCGGTGATTCGGAGGAAGCCGTCGGCGTCCACCGAGCCCAGGTCCCCCGTGCGAAGCCACGAGCCGTCGTCGGTGAACGCGGCGCGTGTCTCGTCGGGGCGGTTGTGATAACCGGAGAAAGCGAGCGCCGACCGCCAGAACTGCACCTCGCCGTCATCGCTGATGCGCAACATCGCGCCCGGCATCGCCAGACCAACCGAATCGTGCCGGTACGATTCTGGGCGATTGAACGTCCCGCACAGGTGTTCGGTCTGCCCGTAGGCGCCCAGTACCGTGAGGCCGCAGGCGTCGAGGTACTCGGCCACCTCGTACGGGAGCGCCGCACCGCCGGATGTCGCCAGCCGCAACTCCCCCCCGAAGAAGCCGGCGAACGCGCGGACCATCGGGGCACGGCCGGATTCCCAGCGAGTCTCCATGTCGTTCGGCACAGTTTCGCCGCGTTGGCGCGCGCGCGAGCGCTCGCGCCCGAGGGCAACGGTCGCGTCCCACTGCTCTCCCTCGGCCGGCGTCGCCGCGGCGCGCGCGGCCAGGAGTCCGTCGTACACCTTCTCGAAGAAGCGCGGCATCCCGCCGAAGAGCGTCGGCTCGGCGCGAACGCTGGCCGACCAGAGATGTGCGGGATCCGCCACGAGCGTCGCCGACATCCCGCAGGCAATTCGCGTGTAGAGTCCGAAGATGCGCTCGCTGGCGTGGGCGAAGGGGAGGTACGAAATCGACGAATCGTCGCGCCCGAGCGCCAGCGTGTCGCGGATCGAGCGTGCCGAGGCGACGACGTAGCGATGCGAGAGCGATGCCCCCTTCGGGATGCCCGTCGAACCCGACGTGTACATCAGCATCGCGATGTCGTCCGGGACGAGGAGCGCCCAACGCTTCCGCACCAACTGGAAGAACGCCAGGTCGTCGCGGCGTACCGCCGCACCACGCGCAACGAACGCGTCCCATGCGATCTCGCGAACTGGCCCGTCTGTCGCATCGCGCAGTGCGTCGCCTGGCACACGCGCAACGACCAGGAGCGGCGACGTGCGATCGATCGTCGCTTCGCGCACTTTCGCCAGCTGCAACTCGTCGTCGACAACCACGATGCAGGCCCCGCAGTCGTCCAGGAGGGCGCGCACCTGCTGAGCGGCGGCGCTCGGGTAGACGCCGACGGTGACGAGCCCGGCGTGAATCGCTCCCAACTCGGCGATCGGCCAAAGAAGCGTGTTGCCCGCGAGGATCGCGCACGCGCTCCCGTGCTGGCATCCCGCGTCGGCAATCGCGCACGCCACATCGTACGCCCGTTCGCGCCAATCGACCCACGAGAGCGCATGCTGCAGCGAGTCGTGCTCTGCGTCATACTCCCGCAGCGCGATCTCATCGCGCGAGGCATCGACGCGCGCGGCGAACAGCGAGGGGATCGTCTCGTTGACGCGGATCATCGCGACCCGTCCCCGCCTGGTGTTCCCGCCCGCCACTCGAGCGCCACGCACGCCATCGCCAGCCCCGCACCCGATCCGGTGAGCACGAGGAGATCGCCGTCGCGCACACATCCCGCGCGCACCGCGTCATCGAGCGCCATCGGAATGCATGCTGCCCCGGTGTAGCCCCACTTGTGCATGACCGTGTGGGCGCGCGACATCGGGACGCCGAGGCGCTCCATCACGACTTCGATCGTCGAGCGATTGACTTGCGTCCACAGCCAGAGCGCGACCTCGTCGACGCTTCGCGACGCGCGCGACAGCACCGATCGTACGATGCGCGGCCACCCCTCCTCGTTGATCTCCTTGGGGTACTTCTCGACGAATCGGAGCTTGTTGCGATCGCCCGCAGCGAGCACCTCGCCGGTGATCGGCTCGGCGGTCCCGCCGGCGAAGACGCCCATTCCGTGGCAGTAGCTGCCGTCGGCGAGGAGTTCGCTGGCCAGCACGCCCGGCACTTCGCGCGCTTCCACGACGGTGGCCCCCGCGCCGTCGGCGAAGATGGTCGCCGTCTTCTTGTCGTGCAGGTCGAGGAACTTCGACATCGCGTACGCCCCGACGACGAGGACGCGAGCGAACCGCGCGTCGGACTCGATGTATTTCGTCGCGACATCGAGCGCGGTGACAAAGCCGGCGCAGCCGCAATTCACGTCGAAGGCCGCAGCCCGCGTCGTGCCGAGGCGCCCGTGCAAGACCGACGACGTCGCCGGGGAGATGTACTCCGGCGTATCGGTGGCGACGATCAGGAGGTCGATGTCGACCGGACGCACCCCCGCGGCCTCCATCGCCCGTCGCGCCGCGGGCTCGCACAGGTCCACGGTGGACTCGTCAGGCGCGGTGAAGCGTCGCTCGCGGATGCCTAACGTCTCGGAGACGAACGGCTCGATGTTCGTTCCGAGGGCGGCGGCGAGTTCGGCGTTGGTGACCACTCGCGCGGGGACGTGGCTCCCCGTCCCGGTGATCACGGCGAATCGTGGCACGGTCATGCCGCCTCCGGCGCCGCTGCGCTGGTCCCTCGCGCCACGAGACGCACGCCGATCGGACGACGAGCGCGGCTCGCTGCCGGCGCTGCTTCACCCGCGAGCTGACGGATGAGCAAGCGTGCGGCACGCGCGCCCAGCTCGCGCGCCGGCACAGCGACTGTAGTGAGCTCCGGCGTCACGAGCTGCGCGAGGTCGATATCGTCGCACCCCACGATCGACACCTCACCGGGGACGGCGACGCGTGCCATCGCGCACGCCTTGAGTGCCCCGAGTGCGACAAGGTCGTTCGCGCAGAAGACCGCGGTCGGCCGCGGTCGGAGCGCGAGAAGCGCGCGCATCGCCTGCATCCCGCCGGCGACCGTCGCCGAGGTTCGCCGGAGGGCATCGGACGTGATCGGGATGCCGGCCGAGCGAAGCTGTCGAGTGAATCCGCGCTCGCGGAGTCGGAACGCGGTCGCGTCGATCGCCGGCCCGATGAAGGCGCAGTGGCGGTGCCCCAGATCGAGGAGGTGGCGCGCCGCGAGCTCCCCCGCCATCTCCGCGTCGCTCACGACGCACGGAAGCTCACCCAACTCCTCGTCGACCAGAACGACGTTCATGCCGGCGAGCGACTCGTGCGGAAGCCCCGCGGCGCCGACGGCATCGAGAATCACCCCGTCGATCTGCCGCGACTTGAGTGCGTCGATGCGCTCTTCGGCGTTCGACTCGCCCGTCTCGCAGAGAAAGACGGCATACCCCGCCTTTGACGCGACCTTCTCAGCGCCACTCACCACGGCAGCGAAGAACGGGTTCGAGAGGTCGGGGATGACGACACCGAGTGCGTACGACCGACCGCGGACCAGTCCCTGCGCGAGGACGTTCGGGCGGTAGCCGAGTTCCTCAGCGGCCCGAAGGACCCGGGCGCGCGTGTCGGCGGAGACCCTGGCCTTCGGATTCCCGGAGAGCACGAGCGAAACCGTGGGCTGCGAGACGCCGGCGCGGGCGGCGACGTCGTGCGCAGTCGTGCGAGTCGCCGACGACATGGCGGGCGTCGGCGACAGATTGGCGGGGTCGTCAGCTCGAAGCGGTGGATTCACGGGGTGCTAATACGTATTGGCATCCCGCGCTTGTCAAGTCTGAGTCATAGAATCGGCGTCAAGTTGAGAAGGATTTGCGCTGAACCAGTGCCGAGTTCGGGCAAGGCTGAGGGCGCCGGTAGATCACGCAATCGCGGAAACCTCATCCCGAATTTGCGCCACGCACCTCGCCAAACGCCGCCCGACATGCGCAATTCGTGGCACGGCGAAGTGCCGCTGAAATCGGCCAGAATGTCCGGTGTCAGCATGCGTGCCCTCATCCACGAAGAACCATGACGAAACGTCTGAATGATTCGCCTCGCTCCCACGTGCCCCTCCTCGAGCACCTTGGTCGACCGCTGGACGATCGGCTCTCCGGCGCGACGGTGCGATGCGACGCCCACGCCGCGAGGCTCTGCCAAGCGGTAGGCGCCGCGGCAGTCACGGTCGGGGATCAGATCCTCGTCCACCCCCTGCTCGCCGACCTCCCCGAGTCGGTGCGCCGCGAGGTGCTGGCGCACGAGGTGATTCACGTCCTCCAGAATCGCCGCCTCGCAGGCGACGACGCCGCTGCGCTTCGCATGTGGAGCTCGGACGACGATGCAGCGGAGCGCGAGGCCCGCTCGTTAGGTCCGCGCCTCGCGCGTGGCGAGGCCGTGCGCGTGCGGGCTGTGCCCAGCGCCCGGTTCCAGTGCGTCACCATGGACCAGCTCAAGACCTCGATGAGCGCGTCGGTCTACAACGAGGTTGCAGTCTCCGTCCGCAAGCAGTCGGACCCCGCCGTCAAGCAGCACGCCCTCGACTTCAACTATGCCCTGGCCGACGTCTACGCCGAGCTGCAGACGTACGTGACTGCGGCGAACCCCGCGCGCGGCAGCCTCGAAACGATCGCGACTTACTTCGTGGAACGGCGGCGGAGCAAGTCGGCCAACCTGATCGATCGCGACGTGAAGGGGATCAAGGAGTGGATGGCCGAAATGAAGCTGGCGTTCGCCAACAAGGGACTGTCGGACGGCGACAAGGGACGCCTGTTCCTCGCCGTCGCGCGCCGCAACTGGGCCGCAACGCAATTGCGGAAACTCCTGGACGACTCGAGCGGCTCGATCGGCCGCGGCGACGCCTCGTACCCGAAGATCGCCCTGTGGATGTACTACTTCGCCTTCTACCACAAGGGCGCGATCGACGCATCGAAGATGCGCTTCAACGCCGACAAGACCATCGCCACGCCGCGCGCCGGAGGCGGAACACGCGCCATCAAGCTGTTCCAGAACCGCATCGAGCACATCGTGGGCGGGCACACGTTCACGAACTACGTGCTCGACGATGAGGATGTGGAGAACCTGAACCGCGCGTACAACGGGATCCAGACCTTCTACGCCATCGAGG
>JBGAHX010000132.1:0-3888 GCA_044225935.1 Gemmatimonadaceae bacterium | reverse complement strand
ACGGCGATCATTGTCGACGGATCGTTCGGTGCGATGTCGTACAGCAGGCTGGCGATGAGGCGACCGAGCGCGAGCGAGCCCGCGATCCCCACGAGCACCCCGATCGCCACCGTGCGCGTGCTTTCCCCGAGAACCTGACGCAACACCTTCCCTACGCCTGCGCCGAGTGCGAGGCGAATGCCGAACTCGCGCCGGCGCTGCGTCACGTCGTACGAAACCGTTCCGAAGATTCCGACCGCGGCAACGAGCACGGCGAGAATCGCGAAGGTGCTGAACAGCGTCGCTCCCAAGCGCCACGGTCGATACTCGGGTTCGAGTGAAGCAGTCATCGGGGTGATCTCCGCTACAGATGCCGGCCACGTTTCTCGTATCAGCGCGTGCAGCTGCGCTGTGACTGCCCCAAAGGATGCCGGTTGCGCCCGGACCATGAGCGTGGTTCCCTTGTACTCCGGCATCGCGTGGTTGCCTAACGGCAGATAGATCTGTGGCAGCGCTGAGGATTCCAGGACGCGATCGCGTCGTACCGTCTCGGATACGCCTACCACCGTCACGCAGGGCGTGCCGCGCTTCACGAAGACGATACATTGCCCCAGCGCTGACTGGCCAGGCCACAGGAGCCGCGCCGCTTCGTCATTCACCACCACTTCCGCCGGCGGGCTGTCGGTCGAATCGAGGGTGAACCCTCTGCCCTGACGCATGCCGATGCCGGCCGCGGCGAAGAACTGCGGCGACACGACTGACACGGTAGGAGCGTAGCGTCCGAGCTTCGCGGCCGAATCTGCACCATAGTAGAACTGCACAAAGCTGAACCCTTGCATCGGCTGCATCGCGACCGACGCCGACACTTCCACACCCGGATGCCGCTGGAGTCGACGAGCGACGTCGCGCAACCCGGCGGCGATTGTTGCGGGTGGAGGTTCGTCCCCCTCCGCGAAGCGTGGGTGGGCAAAGAGCAGACGCGACGCATCATATCCGATGTCGATCGACTGGACGTTTCGGAGACTTTGAACGAAGAGCGCCGCTCCCAGAACTAGCGTGAGCGATAGTCCAGCCTGTGCGATCACGAGGCTGCGGCGGAGGATAGATCGATGTCGCCGGCCACCCCCCTGGGCCGATTCGGTAAGTGCCGTCGCAACATCTGCTCGACTGGACTGCATGGCGGGCACGAGCGCCGCAATGAGCCCTGCGCCGCCGGCAACGGCGACCGTGAAGAGTGCGATTCGAATGTCGAAGGCGGATTTGGTCCATTCGACGTCGGGGAGAAGCAAGTGGCGCAATGCCGCTCCTCCCCACCAGCCTACGCATGCTGCAACACTCGCCGCGATCGCAGTCAGCAGCATTGACTCGGTCACGAGAAGGCGTACCAGCTGACTCCGCGAAACTCCGAGTGCCAGGCGCAACGCGATCTCGCGTCGCCGAGCCGTGGTGCGGGCAAGGAGAATGTTGATGACGTTCGCGACGGCGATTACAAGTAGGATTGCCGCACCACCTCCGAGCCGCGTGCTGATGAGGAGTTCCTGTCCTTGCTCCCCAGGTCCGCGCGCTTCAATGATGGATCCTGTTTCGGCGGTCATGAGCGTGTCTGCGCGAGCGCCGAATTTCTCGCGATTGAGTATTCGCAGTTGCTGCGTCGCTCGCACGGCGAACGTTCGATCGTCGAACGACTCGGATACGCGAACGACAGATCCGAAGCTGTAGATGTTGATCGATTCCCACCACGGCTCCTTCATCCACCCGGGCTTTTCGTATGTCGCCAGCGGCACCCAGGCGTCCATGTTCTGCACGCCGAGTCCGCGAAACGGCGGAGCAAGGATGCCAACGATCGTATGCGGGCGGCTCCCCACATCTATTTGCGTACCGAGCACATCCTCCCGCGCGCCGAAGTTTGATCGCCAGAATGCGTCGCTCAGCACCACCACGTTTCTTGGGTCTCTGAATTGAGACTCGTCGCGCGTAAACAAGCGCCCGCGCTCCGCTCGCACTCCCAGGACATCGAAATAGTTCGCCGAGGCGTAGATGATGCGAATACGCGGCGCGTCGAGCGCGCGCCCGACGCGCAGGCTTCCATCGGACGTGTAGAGCGCAGATGATGAAGTCGCGGTCCGCTGCGGCCAGCGCCTGGTACAACGGGTAGTGCATGTGTTGCGTCTTGAACGGCACTCCGTCGCCCGTGCGCGTGTGCTCGATCCAGATCCGGCGCAGAGACTCGGGTTCGCGAACTCCGGCCGGCGGCCGCAAGTACATCTCGTCGAGAAACGAGAACGTCGCCGCATTCGCGCCGATCCCCGAGCGCGAGCGTCCCGATCACCCGTAGCAGCCACGCCGAGCGCGCGCCGCGTCAACACCGCAAACATGATCGCGCCTCACCGTGTCGAGCGCATGGGGCCAGGTGTGTCGCCGCGTTTCCTCACATGCCCCGTCCGATTCCGAACCGCCGTCGCGCCGGCATCCCCCTGCTGCCAAGGCGTCGAGCTCCAGGTGCTCCATCTCCTCGCGCAGCTCGCGCTCGGCCACGCCTCCGACCGGAAGAGCGTCCGCAGCCGATGCCGTCCATCGAGCCACGACATCAGGGCGTCCGCTCTCCCGAGTACGCGCGCGATCGCCAGGACGACCGCGTCGAAATCGGCCAGCTCCTGCCCCAACTGCTTCCTGCCGCTGGCGGTGATGGGGTAGTAGCGCGCGCGGCGCCCGGTCGGCGACACCCCCCACTTGCCCGTGGCCCAACCAGCGCGCTGCAGGCGCTCGAGTGCGGGATAGAGCGACCCCTGCTCGACCTGCAGCACGTCACCCGACACCTTGGCGATGTGCTGGGCGATCGCGTAGCCATGCAGCGGCCCCAGCGTGAGGGTGTGCAGCACGAGCATGTCCAGCGTGCCGGGGAGCAGATCGTTCCGCGAATCCTTTGGCGACATAGATAGGTAGATTATCTGACTATGATAGTCAGACAACCTACCTATACCGGGCGGTGCGTCAAGAGGGTGAGACGGACGCCGGAGCACCGCCGGTGCTACGGCCCAGGTCCTACGCTGCTTCCGTCGCTGACCTCAGCGCGCGCCGCTGCTGGCGTGGCGTGAGAACGTGCGCTGCCGATCGATGGCAGGGACCAGCCGTACTCCGACGCCATCCCGACCCGCAAAGATTCCCGCCGCCTCGCGGTGGCAGTTCGCGCGGCGGGAGGCGATTTTCGGCGGGTGGCTGTCGGGCCCGTCCATCACCGACGCGAAGCCTCGTCGCTCCCCACTTACGCACGTCGCACTCCCATGGCCACACTTTCCGACGCCGCCGACTCGAGCCACAGCCACGACGACGCCGACGAGTCCGAAGAGCGCCGCTACTCGCCGGCGCTCCGCCAGACGTTCGCCGTCCTCGCCCTCCTCAACGCCGGCGTCGCGACATACCTCCACCTCTGGAAGCTCGGCTACATGGGGGCGCTCCGCTGCGGCGCGGGGCACGGCTGCGAAACGGTGCAGCTCTCGCAGTGGGGATACTTCCTCGGCTACGACGGCGCGCTCATCGGCGCGGTCGGCTACACGCTCATCCTCATCGTGGCGCTCGTCGGCGCGAGCGAGCGCTTCGTCGCTGAACGCTGGCCGACGATCGCGCTCGCCGTACTCGTCTACCCGGCCTTCCTCTTCACCCTCCGCCTCAAGCACGCCGAATTCATCATCATGCACACCTTCTGTCCCTGGTGCGCGATCTCGGCGGTGACGATGACGGTGTTTACCGTGCTGGTATGGCTGGACTGGAAGCGCGTGCGGTGACGTTGGACGTGCCGTTCGCTGCGCTCTTGTAGACCGGCTCGAGCCACTTGCGATAGCGTGGCACGCGCCCGGTCACCACGTCGAAGAACAGGGTGCGCAACCGCCCGGTGATGTCGCCCATGGCGCC
>JBGAHX010000064.1:0-27683 GCA_044225935.1 Gemmatimonadaceae bacterium | reverse complement strand
GCGAGGAAGTGGCGGCGGGAGGGCATGCGCTACCTTAGCGCGCGGTTGGGGGGGCGGGAAGGGTGGGGGGGGCGGAGCGGGAGGCGAGTGGCGCCGACGACGTGAGTTCGAACCTCGCTGTCGCCTACGAGAAGCGGTCTCAACGCGTGATCGCAACGAACTTTGTATTCGAGTGAGGCGCGGCGAGGGCGCCGGTGGTGGCTAGTCGACGGGGGCCAGCCGCCTGGGATCGGAGCAGAAGCGGATGGCCCCTCTCGGGAGGAGATGTTCACTCTGCAGCAACGACTCTTGTTGTGCGAGGGACTGGAGCTGCGCGTTAGGTGAAGGTGTCCAGAAAACTGGCGCAAGATCCCATGTCCGGTGCAACGTTCCTCAGACCGATGCCGTGTCGCGCGAAATGTTCACCTGACGAACGAGAACCACTTGCCTGTCCTTCGTTGCTACAGGGTGGCGCTGCCTATACTCATCAACAAGCCAGAGTTGGACATAGCCCTTCGCGAGCAGTTTGAGGAGGTCTGATGGCTCTCCGGTCGTGATCGCAAATCCTCGCTCACGCAAGGCTGATTGCAATGCATCGGAGTGCGGAACGGGTTGGCTGATCTTCAGATCTTCAATCGGCCCGTCCCACACAAAGCGACGTCCATCCAAAACCATCTGAGCCCAGCCCTACTTCTCCTGCATGCGCTCTCGCGTTTGTGCTCCGATGGCAATCGCCTTCGTTACGAAGCCAAGCGGATCCGCCAAGCTTCCACCGAGGTCTCGCATCGCCTGCGCTGCCTGAACTTCGTCTTCGATGGAAAGAATTTGCAGGTTTCGCAAGGGCTCGATCACATCTTCGTGCCGAAGTCCTGCGCCCAGCACTGGAACCATTGGCTTTCCCGAGATTCTTGCGGCGCCAAGTTCAAAGTTCACCCATGGACGCACTTGGCTCGCTTCGGTAAGGAGAATCAGATACTTGCTGGCACCGCGAAGGTGGCGCTCAATGTGTTCGAACCACGGATGACCCGAGGGAATCTGGCCGCTCCGGGTGGTTCGAAATACTTCGAATCCAGAGAGGCCGGCTCGAACGGCTGACTCGATATGTTCGGCCAATTCCTGATCAACGGCGGCGTGACTCAAGAATACGAACGGCTTCCCTTCAATCTCGCGGGGAACTTCATTGGAGGCTGTCACGGTCGACCCCGGACGACGTCCCAGGTCCGCTCGCAGAGCACGAAGAAACGCAAAGTGTCTCTCAATTGAGTCGTCCGGAGACTCCATGTTCACCCAACTCGGGCGGATCGACAAGTGCGCGAAGTCGGAGGCTTCCCTTGGCGATACGCGATCGCGTAGCGCTTCGGTAGACCTTCGTTTCCAGCGTTCGAGATTCGCGAACATACCCTGAATGTCTCCAGACATCTGGGCAGCACGCACGATCTCGTTGAGCTCCTCGAGGGCCGCATCAACGACCGTAATTGCGTGAGCGATCGGAGACGTCATAGCGGTCGCGGCGGAGCGGGCATCGGTCTAACGACTGGCTTCTGTCGCGGGCGAATCGAATCGGCGCGCACGCAGTGCGCGCACACCGTAGCTCGCCCGTCTGCAGAAAGCAACGTTTGCAGGCCTACCTAGTTGCTCAGTGCGTTCGGAGTTGAGCAAGCCAACGTTTCAAGCCGTCGAAGTCGACGCCCGACAGCTGAGGAGCCGTCACGATGAAGCTCGATGCGCCTCTCGTGAAGCGCGATGTGGTGACAAGCACACCCTTGTCTGCGCGGAATCCACCGTGAGTGATTGTGCCAAGCAGCGCACGGGCGGTTTGAACGCCAACGGGATTCGCTGGCGAGTATCGCTTGCATTCTAGCGCAACTACAAACTCTAGGCCCGCGGTGTTTACAGTGCCCAAGATGTCGCGACCACCATCAGCCCTCGCGGGTGTTAGCTGAATGTTGGTGACGCCTAGGCGCTCCACAAGCGCCGCCGTGAACTCTTCGAAGTCACGAGGACCAAGTTGCAGCATGATGCCTGGGTCTCTCAGTGCCGCGTCAAGCCAACGCAACGGCGCGAACGACACATCTTCGAGATCAGACAGTGCGTCGGCTGGAGCGAGTGCAACTAGCTGCGCGCCTGCTAGTGCCTCAACGGCTATGAAATCTGGACGTTCCTCCTCAGTATCCGGGATGAGGGCATGACCCAGCAGAGGCGCCTCTGCGACGCCTTCCTGAATGCGCTGGAGTCGTAGCACAATCTCTGCGTCCGCCCCACTCGGAGCGAGCGGAACAAACCGAAGTGCAGCCTCGAGGCTTGCTTGCGTCGCTGCCCAATCGCCGAGAGGCGCTCGGAAACGTTGCTCCGGCTCGAAGTGCTCGAGCGCATTTCTGGTCGCTGAGAGGCCGCTAAGGAGCTGGCGCAGCTGAGTAGGTGAATCGATCGCTGAACGTGTGGTGAAGTACTCTTGGAGTGAAGCCAGCGCAGATCGCGTAAGTTGATACTCACGCATGAGGGCAGCGTGCAGCGCCGAGTCTTTGAGCACCTGCTCGCGGCGAAGGTCTTCGAGGACCCTGTTCGACTCACGGAACTGGCTTAGCGCCTCCTGTTGTCGCTGCCAGTCACTCAGAGCGCGCAGCACCGCACGCTGGTTATCCCAATCAGTCACGCGTCTCTCGGTTAGCAATGCCCTGTTGACCTGATAACGCCAGAGTTCCAGCTGCAGAGCCGCAGGGCTGGAGCCGTGCGTGCGGCGCGGAGCGACGCGCGGCTTGGTCAGCTGCAACAACTCGTTTGCAGGTGCGTTTGCGCTCTACTTCTTGATTCCAGAGAGATAGAGCAGTTCCTCAGCGACTGTTCGGAGGTCGATGAGCACGTCGTCGATGTACTCTCGTCGCGCATTGTAGCGTCGACTGTGCGCCGACTGGTCTCCGATCGTCTTTAGGCGGGACAAGCCATACTTTGTACTCCGTCCCAAGTTCCACTTCTTCTCTGACAGAGTCGCGGCAATCAATTCCGCAAGGTACAGGAAATCGCCTTGCTGGTTCTTGATCTTGGCCGCCAACTCGTGCGCCTCAAAACTCTCGATTATCAGGACCTCAATTAGACGGCGAACCATGACCGCACAAGCGTCATAGCATGCTGCCTCGTATGCTCCGTTGATCTGGAACGCAATCTTTTCGATGTAGCCGCGTGTGTTGCGAAACAGAGAGTGCGGCACAACCGGCTGCTGCCTTGGGGCCACCACTTCTGATGGCGGCAGCAGGGAATCCGGCGCCGCATCGTCAATTGCCTTCGCTAGAACGAGGGCACGCTTCGCGAGCGAATCAGACATCTGACGTCTAAGCGAAGTCCTTCAAATGCTTCGCCATGCTGGCAAAGATCTGGTCTACCTGGTCCGCGCTCGCGTCTGATGCAATGTGGATCTGCACGTTGATGTGAAGGTCCGGCTGCGTCCTACGCGTCTCCTTCGAACGATAATCGCTGGGATGCGCGTCGCCTTGATTGGCCTCAGCTCTCGGTGTCGCCGCCGCTCGTGAACGTGTCGCTGGCTTCGCGGGACTGGGCCGTGTGACCTTGGCCGCGGACTTGACGCCGGTCGAACCGTTGCTGGTTTCGGCCTGCTTGGCTGGATCTGCGTCGAGGAGCATCGCGTAGAAGGAAGTCATCTTCTGCGCGCCACTTTCGCCCATTCCGGTGTGGTTTGCGAACCATGACTGAACCACCGCGCGCGCCGTTGACGCATCGGGTGCGAGGTCTAACAACTCTTGCGGATAGGCGTCCTTCCGAATCTCATCGCACACCTCAGCGTACTGCGCATCGTCGCGCCAGCGCACTGCGCGGTCGGTGGGCTTGCTGTCCTTGTCCACAATTCCGGTCGCCCGGAGACTCGGCAGAATATTTGTCTTTGCGGAGTTCTCGTTCATGCCCAGCGCGGATGCTAGGTACGTAGCCGTGACCTCGCGCGGGATTGCTGCTCGAAACTTCTTGCGAAGAGACCACCAATGTGTGGTGGCCATCATTGGATACGTCTTGCGCCGATCGTCGGCCATGGCTCGCTCCTAGAGGTTGCGCACTGTGGGCGGCAAACTGCGACAGCAACCACGGCTACGCCAGAGCGAGACAGTTCCTCTTCGCCTTGACCGGCCAACGCTTTGCTCTCCTGCAAGGCAGTTCTATGGAGCGCGCGACGAAGCTGTGTGCAATCCGTAGTTCCCTTGGGATCTTGCACCACGTTCGTGGGCAGTCGAGTTCTACGCGGCGCGACGATCAAAGGCAATGGGTGATTGATAGCCAAGCGCAGAGAGCATCCGGCGGGCGTTCTAGGACCGGATGTAGGCGCTCGAGCGCCGTGTACAGTGCACGCTTCGTACGAAACGTGACGCCGCGGGTGAGCTCTGCATTCAGCGAGTGAAAGAAGGACTCCGCGTGCGCATTGTCGCCCGGCCCGCGCGCGCTCGTAGACTACAGCAGCCCGCGCTTGCGCGATGCACTACCGTCTGAACGCAGTGCGCGGCTGCCGCTGATTTACTCCTCTGGCGGTTAGCAGCAGCTCCACGCGTTCCAATCCCGTGGGCATGAGCTGATCTTCGAGTAGCGTGGTCAAGAGAGGCGTCGACGGCGATACAACATCAATCGCCCTCAGTACGAAGCGACCTGGAAGGGTCGCGACCGAGAGAGTAGCGAGGACCTGCACGGGGTTACTCGGGTGGGCGCACTTTGCCACCACGTGGGTCATCGGAAATGCCCCAGCGAATCGGGGGTGCAGGAGGTCGGACTCTGAGACATCTCGCGGGCTTCCGTCATCGGTAGCCAAGAACGTCGCGGAGGCAAGGCTGTTCGCCAGTCCATCGTGCACCCAGCCTAGAGCGACGAAACTTCTTGGGTAGCGCGCATCGTACCACTGATCAGCCATCCGCAACACAATTGCGGTCACAGTAGTCAACGCCTTTCCTACACTCTTCCTTTCCTCCGGGCTTTCCTGTGGAATGTAGAATGACTCGCCGTCGCGGGCATGGAACAGTGGCAATCGCGCGCCCAGGCGAAGCATCTGAGATAGGTTGCCAGGAGTCGCACCCACTGTGCCGAGCAGAGAGTCTAATGCGAGGTCGCTGCTGACCTCCTGAAGCGCGCGATCGAGCCATCGGCTCTCGCGCTCATTCCGCCTCTTGGGTACTCGCGTGCTAAGCAGCAGCTCGAAGGCGAGGTACATGTTCCGAAAAGCGTCGTGAAGATCGTCGGTGAGCTGCGCTGTGCGAAAGAAGCGAAACGCACGATGATGGCGCGGTACGACGACTTGCGGAGGAACGACACGACCATCGGGATCGGTGACAGTGATACGAACATCGCCAACCGAGAGCTTCATCTCCGCGACGGACGAATGACGAGCCACCCAAGAACCTTCAGAGTGCCACCAGATCCAGTGATCCTCCTCAGTGTGTTCAAGCGCATAATCCCCCATCCCTCTCATCGAGAGCAGGTCTAGCCCCCTCTGCGCTAGTTCATTGGCGGAGGCGAACACTGTGTCAGGATCGCTCCCTGCGCGAGTCGCACCAGTAGGTAGTCGGACTGCGTCGAAATGTCGATCTCACCTTCTCCGACTCGCACAACCCGCGCCTCTGAAGCCCTACGTGTGAGGCGGAACGCCGCGCCAGCGGCTCCTACACCGCAGTCCACGAGCTCTCTACCACCCAGTCGCGCCATTGGTCACGTCAGGAAAGGCAGGAATGCTGTCGAACGCCTAAGGTCGCCCGGGATCCTGCTCCACTCTTGTTGACACTCTGCTGGAAGCTACGGGGAGACAGCTTCGAAGCCAACGGACGAGCGAAAGCCAAGCGCCGCGTGCAGGAGGGTATGGTTGTAGTATCGTGAATAGCGCCGGAGAGCTCGGCGCAGCGCGCAATCAGCGGGGAACGTGACGCCGCGGGCCGTTTCGGCCGTTCGCGAGTCGAAACGCCAGTCCATGTGCGCGTTGTCACCCGCGCCACAGCGACGTAATCGCAATCTTCGAGACTGCAAGAACTTCTGCATTTGCCGTGCGCAGACAGCAAGGTGCTCGCGACCGACAGATCCGCATCGGCGCATTCCACCATCGTTACGCACGGGAGCGTGTCAGTGAGTCGGCATCCGCTACGTCTGGCTGCTGAGTTAGAGGCTGCTCGGGCGGCGTCTCCTCAGCCTTCGCTTGCGTAAAGCTATCGAAGCTCGCCACCGCGGCGTGCAGGTTGCTTACGTCGCGAGCGATCGCCAGCCCGGGAAGCGTTTCGCCGGTCGCGCGATTCGGCACGTAAGCCGACACGAGTCCGACGAGTTCAGCGCTAGGATAGCCCAGCCTGAACACGGGGCCGCCACTGACGCCGTTAATCGCTACACCGTCGATCAGATATGAATGCTCCTCCTCCACATAGGCGCTCACGGTGCCTTTGAAGAAGCAGAGGTCCAACCTCCTTACAGCGGGGAACCCGAGCCAGCCGATCTCAACGCCTTGCTTAATGTGAAAGTTCTCCTCGATCAGAGCCAGAGGAGTTTCTGGCAATTCCGACGGATCGCCTTCATAAAGGATCGCCGCGCTATCAGTCTCGTAATTGAGCTGAATGGCGCGTAGCTCGTGGCGAAGCAGGTGAGACGTTCCAGTGGCGAAATGCTCAAGGCGCAAGGGCTGCTCCCAGAAGTGCGCGTGATCCACCACATGCGCCGCCGTCACGACAGCAATGAGCTGCTTGTCGCGCGACGCTCTGAGTAGAAATCCGGTTCCAGACCCCTGAGGAGTCGTAACTCGGAATACGTGCGGGTGAACCGCCTCGATTGCCTCATGCCATTCCATTTGAGATCCGAGAATGAGTGGCTAGCCGCAATTCTCTCGTACTAGACACGCCATCTAACAGCCGCAAGCAGCCTCCCCGCCGAGCTCGATCACGATAACGCACAGCGCGCCAACTCGCCACACGCATATCAACGATCCCGCCACATACACTTAGGTGCAAACCGAGCCCGGCGTGACAACGGTTGTCCCCGCACACGTCGGGTGATATTCACAAGGGACGAAGGAGTGCGTTGAAGGGGCGGGCAGCATCGCGATCGCCTTCTGACGCTGCATAGAATACGGACTCGATCCGGCTCCACTCGCCAGGCTTGTGGACGATAATCGGGAGGTTCGCTACGCCTGTGCAGACCCAAAGCCCCGAACCGCGCAACGGCCGCCCGGCTCCACAGGGGCCAACTGACAAACGAATGCCGATCGCCGAGTGGCGTCACCGCTGCCGCGAGGCGTCCGGATCAGGAGGGACAAAGAGCGACACCGCCGCCATCTCCCCCGTATTCCCCACCTCTACCGACTTCGGCTCGACGTACGAATCATCCGCTAACTCCCCGCTGCGCGCCAACGCCTGTCGAAAGAGGATCGGCCCCAGCGTCTGATTGATCGCCAGCATCGCCAGGAACAGCGTGCGGATCTCGGCGCCGCGCTCGGGATAGATGTCGGCGACGATCGTCGCGAGCCCGATGGCCACACCGGCCTGCGATACGAGCCCCATCCAGACGTACTTGCGCTCGACGACGGACGCGCCGCCCCACCGCGCGCCGATGTGCGATCCGGTCCACAGCGCCGCGAGGCGCACGAGTACGATCGGGATGAGGAGCGGCCAGAGGAGGACGATCTGCCCGACCTCCATCGACGCGCCGGCAAGCGCGAAGAAGACGACGAACACGGGCGCGGCCGAGCGTTCCATCGCTACGCGCAGCGCCTCGCCGCGGTCTCCCTCCGACAGGTTTTCGGAGACGAAGCCGGCAGTTAGGAGCATGAGGAGCGCCTCGACGTGCACCAGCTTCGCGAGCTCGGCACCGAAGAAGGCGACGAGTACGGCGAAGAGGAAGAGTTCGCGGCGCACCCAGCGCAGGTAGACCGCCACGACGCCGCCTAACGCCGCACCGACGACGAGCGCGCCGGCAATCTCCCACACGAGAAGTCCGACCGACATAGCTTGCGCCGAGCCGCTGGCCGGGGCGACGGCGCGCGCGATGGCGAGTGTGCCGCTGAACAGCAGGATCACGGCGACGTCGGAGACGAGGACGACGCCGAGGGTGGAGCGCGCGACCGGCCCGCGTGCACGCGTCTCGGTGAGGAGCGCCATGGTCACCGCGGGCGAGTGCACGACAGCGACCGAAGCGAACATCATGCTCAGCACGACCGCGACTGGCGTGGTGCTCCCCTGCAGGAACGGGACGTAGTCACGCAGCGCGAAGAGGAGACCGGCGACTCCAACGAAGGTGAGCAGCATCTCGACGCTCAGGATCTTGAGGATCAGGACGCCGCGTTCCTTGAGTTCGGACCACCTGAGCTCTGCGCCGGCGAGAAAGGCGATGAGGGCGATGGCGAGCTGGCTGACGGGGGCGAGCTGCACGATCGACTCGGCCGTCACGGTGTTGAGGAAAGAGGGGCCGAAGAGCAATCCGGCGAAGAGATGTCCCACAATCTTCGGGAGGCCGATGCTCGCCGCCAACCCGCCCACCGCCTCGGCGGCGATGATCAGGAAGCCGAAGATGAGGAGCCACTGCCCGCCGTAGCCGCGCGAGCCTAACGGGAGGATGAGTTGCATCCCCCCGAGCACAAGCACGAGAATGATGAGGCGCCGCACCTATGAGTCCTCGGGGCGCGCCGGCGTTGCGTTCGCCGGCGTTGCGTTTGCGGGCGTATGATTGGTCGGAGTGTTCAGCGACGTGGGCGACGGTGTGCTCGCCGTCGCGTCTGCCGGTGTTGCGCCTGGCGGCGTCGGCACGACGGGCTTGGGCGGCGGCGTCGGTGTGGCGGTGTACTCACCGGTCGGAGGACCGCCGAGTCCCCCGGGGAGCACGGTCTCCACGCGCGAGCGAATGGTGCGCGCCACCGGGGCGATGACCGATGCGGCGAAGCGCCCCGAGAGGAAATCGGTGAGAAGCACGGAGATCACCGCGGTCGTGAAGACGACGTTGGGGAGGGCGAGCGTGTCCTGATAGAGGTAGTTGACCGCGAGGGCGATGATGAGCCCTCCCTGCCCGAGCAGCGCGCGCCCCCAATCGGGGCCGAGCGCGGGGAGGAGATCATTCAGCCGAGCCGCGAGGCGCGCGCCGCCGAACTTGGTCATCGCCCGGGCAACGACGAAAAGCAGCACTGGCAGCAGCCACACGCCCTGCGCGCTCGGGCGCCACGACGCGCCGGCGAAAATCAATAGCACGAAGTACAGCGGGCGCTCGATGCGGAAGAGCGCGGTGCTGATGGCCTTCCTGTTGGTCGACGTGTTGATGAGCGTCATGCCGAAGAACATCCCGGCCATGACCGGCGAGAGGCGCAGGTACGTCGCGGCGCCACTCACGAGGATCAGGATTCCACCCAGCGAAATGAAGATGCGATCGATGCGCGTCTCATCGCCGAGGAAGAGGTGATAGAGTGCGCCGCCCACCATGCCGAGGGCGATGGTGATGACGGTCCACTCGGTCGGCGTGATGGGGCGCTCGAGCGCGGCGTTAGGCGGGTGGCCGGCGGCGACGAGGATGCCGAAGGTGCAAATGGCGACGAAGGCGTTCGCTCCCGTCGTCGAACGAAGCGCGGTGACGATGGTGCCGCGCCCGCGGAAGCGGCGCGCGGCGATCTCGATCCCGGCGAATCCGGTGAGCGTGGCGAAAGCTCCGAGCGCGACGGCCGGAGGCGCGGCGCGATCGGGGGCGAGCCCAAAGAGCCACTGCAGGAGGAAGTACTGCAGCCCTCCCACGACCACGAGCGTGATGAACGACTCGGCGAACGCGACGCGATAGATGACCGCGGGGATGCGCACCATTTCCAGCAGCTTGTAGCGCGACCCGGTGATCGCCCCCATCCACCCGAGGGCGAGCGCCGAGGCGGGGGCGATGTTCTGCAGGAAGGCGGTGTCGATGAGCCCCGAGACATTCGGGCCGAGCAGGATGCCGAGCAGGAGATACTCGGCGCCGGAGACGATGATGAGCTTGCGCGCCAGCCAGTCGAAGACGACGTGGGCGGCGAGATACGAGCCGACGACGAGGAGAACGAGGGCGAGTCCCTGCGTCATTGGCGCGGCACGAGAGCAGCGTCGCCGGCGGCGGACGCGCGCGACACCGAATCGGCGATCGCCGCGACCGCCCCGGGTACATCGCGCCCAACGACGACGAGCGGATCGATCAGGTCGAACTTCCCGGTGCGGAGAATGCGCTGCCCGTCGGTGGAGAAGAGGAAGCGCACGAATCGCTCGGCGAGTGCGAGGTTTGCACTCTCGCGCGGGATCGTGAGCGCGTAGTGCAGCGGCGCGCCGCGCACGACGAACGAGTCGACAGCCGCAACGCGGGCGGTCGAATCGGCCGTTGAATCAGGGGCGGGGCGCGATACGGTCACGACGCTGCTGACGGAGTCGTAGCGCGCACTCGCTCCCGCGTCGCCCAGGTCGACCGGAGCCCCGAGGTTGAGCCAGCGCAGCCCGGCCTCGCGCGCGACGGATTCGTAGGTCCACACGACGTCGAGCGTGTGCGCGCGGAGCGCTGCGACCAACGAGTCCGAGGTCGGAAAGGTGTTCTTCGCCGGGGATGCGGCGAGCAGCCGGCGTGCGAGCCCCTTCTCGCCGAGGTGCGACTCCGCCAGCTGCATCGCGAGGAGCGTGTTCACTCCCATGGCGGCGCGCGCAGGGTCAACACGTCCCACGCGGGTATCGCGACGCACGATGATCCGGCGCCAACTCGACGAGTCGATATCGGCGGCGCGGCGCGACGAGTCGGTCCAGGCGAGTACGACTCGGTTGCGCGCGAACGGGAGCGACCAGCTCGCGCGCTCGGCGTCGATAAGCCGACGCGAGAGGATGCTGCTCGAGATGGCGACGATGTCGGCCTTGCGCACGATTGCAGAATCGCTCGCTGTCAGCGACGGAATCGTGTCGAGCAGCACGCGCACGGCCTCGCGCACCGAGAAAGAGTCCGCGGCGGTGCGCAGAGAGCGCGTGAGCGGGCTCATGGTCAACACCGTGAGCGTGCCGTCGTTGGCGAGACGAAAGGGCGTAACCGCGCGCTCCGTAGCGGCGACGCTCCCTGAGTCGGCGGCAGAGTCACGCGCGCCCGCGCTCCCGTCGCCGTCGCCCTTGGTGCAGGCCGCGGCGCCGAGCAGGAGCACGGAGACAATACGGATAAGGTGCATTTCGGAGTACCCCCTCGAGCCGGGTTGGCGAGATCGTACCGGTTGAGGCGCGCGACGTTCCGCGGCGCACAGGCAAGGGGCGACGTATGGGGACGGCACCGAACGTCCCATCAAACTATCAAATGGAACGCACTCCGGACAGCAGAAGCGGGTTACGCGGCGCCAATCACTTCCCCGAAAGTTCGTCGTACACGGCGCGCACGAAGCGCTCGCCTCCGCCCGGCCAGTCCTTCTCGTAAGGCGCGGTGAGCTTGAGGGCGAGCACCTGATCGATCGACTTCCCCGCGCGCACTTCGCGCTGCACACCATCACGAACCGCGGCCACGGCATCGCGCCACTGCCGAACCCTGGTGCGATCGACGATCTCGCCGTGCCCGGGAATGATCTTCGTGCTGGCGTCGGCGAGATAATAGATGCGATCGGCCGCATTGATGATCCCGTTCACCGAGCCGCCGCTCGACCGATCGATGAAGGGGAAACCGGTGTTGTTGAAGACGTCGCCGGTGTGGATCACGTTCGCCTTGACGAAGTGCACGATCGCATCGCCATCGGTGTGCGCGGGTGCAACGTGATCGACGACGATGGAGTCACCATTGAGGTGGAACGTCACTTCTTCGTTGAAGGTCACGACGGGGAGTGCGATCGATGGTGACGCGGCGACCTTCATGTTCATCGCCGCCATGAACTGTTCGGTCGACATGCGCTTTCGCACGTTGTCCTGCGCGACGATGAGCGCCCCCGCCTGGCCGAGGTTCTCGTTGCCACCGGTGTGGTCGCCGTGCCAGTGGGTGTTGAGCACGAACTTCACCGGCTTGTCGGTGAGCGTTCGGATGGCGGCGAGGATTTTCGGAGTCAGCGGCGCAAACTGGTCGTCGACGACGAAGACGGCGTCCTTTCCGACCGAAAGCCCGATATTGCCACCGACTCCAAAGAGGACGTGCACCCCGCTCCCAAGCGGCATGGTGCGCACGCGCACGGTGTCGTAGTTGACCTGTGCCGAGAGCGGGGATGCTGCGGCAACGGCCGCGACTAGCAGGGAGGTGACGAGGGGACGACGCACGGGGGGACTCCGCGAGAGGGGACGTGCGGAGAAACTACTCCCCGGTCGCGGGCGCGTCAGGGGCAACGACGTGCGTCGCGGCGCGCCCTCCTAACGGGCGAGCGCCGCTACATGCGCCGCCGTCGCAGATCGCACCCGCTCGCGCGCCTCGGCGATCGCGCGCCGAGTCTCAGCGCTCGCGCCGCCCACCTCGATGTCGTCGGTCGCGGCGAGCGCTCCGTCGTACCAATCGCCCCACGTCTGCACGATGTCCTGTTCCGTCGCCCGGTCGCCGTGTGCAGACGCCATCTCCGCTTCGCCGAGCTTCCGCTCGACCTGCAGCCTGGCGAGCGCCGCCTGTTCGATCTCGGCGATGATCGCGCGCGCGGCCTCGCCGTTCGCCGAGGTGAGGAGGAGCCCGCTGGTGAGCGCGCTCACTCCAACGTTCCGCAGCTCCTCGGCGGAGACCTTATCGAGGCGATCGCCGTCCGTGTGGTAGTAGTGATCGGTGAAGTGCCAGAAGAGAAGCCCGGGCTTGTGCGCCTTGAGGAAGGGGGTGTGATCGCTCCCTCCCTCGAAGGGATTCGTCTTCACCACCCAACCGTTGGTCGCCGCCACCTCGCGTGCGCGCGCGAGGACGTAGTCGTTGAAGTAGTGCGGCGTCATCTGCTCCTTGGTGAGTGGTGAGCCTCCCCACTCGGTGTGGTGATCGTCGCCGCGCGTCCAGATGGCGCTCGGGTCGGGCATCTTCTCGATGAGGAAGGTCCCGCCGGTCTTCTTCGTGTCTTCTCCGACCATGTCGAGCGAGAGCCCCCACTTGATCCCGGTGGCGCGCACGCTGTCCTGGGTGATGAAGCGGTCGGTCGAGCGGATCTCCAATCCCCAGAGGAACGTGATCGTGCGCGCCGGGTCGATCGCCTTGGCATTGAGCAGCTCGGCGGCGACGCGTGCCATCTCGACCTGCGCGCCCACACCCGACGCGTTGTCGTTTGCGCCGGGCTCCTGCACGTGCGCGCTGAAGACGAAGCGCTCCGTGGGATGCGTGCGGCCGCGCAGTTCGGCGACGACGGTGCGCTCGACCGCGTTAGGCGTCCAGGTGACGGCGGTCTTCACGCGGACGCGCACCGGACCGTGCTCGAGAGCGGTGCGCAGGCGTGCGCGCGCGTCAAAGGAGAGCGAGATCCCCCAGCCCTGCTTCGCGGAATCGTACGGAATTCCGCCGAACTGGATGGAGTGCGGGTTCTTCGTGGGTTCGAGGTAGTCGGGGAGGTGATAGGCGAGGACACCGAGCGCGCCGCGCTTGACCACGGCCTCGCTGAACAGCCGCCCGACTCCGGTTTCGGCGAGGACGATACGGCCGGCGACGTGGGCGGCGTCGAGCGCGCCGGGCGAGCCATCGCCGGCGTCGACCAATTCGGCGGTCACGCCCGAATCGGGCGTACTCCACGAGTTGGTCGCCAGCATGTTGCGGTTCGTCGTCAGCTGCAAAACCGGTTGCACCTGGCCGAGGATCTCGACCGAGGCGGCGCGCGGCTCCCACGCCGGGTTCGTCATCGGGTAGCGCTCGACGCGATAGACGAGTCGCGCATCGGGGGCGGCGCGATCCTCACGCACATAGCCGGCGCGCTCGAGCCGCTCGGCCACGTGGTCAATGGAGGCGTCGAACCCGCGGTTGCCGGGCCATCGCACAAACTGATCGAGGAAGGCGACCGTCTCCTTGGCGCGATCGCCCGAGTAGCGCGGCGCGACCATGCGGAAGAACTGCGCCGATGGCGACGACGACGAGGGGCGTGCGGGGGCCGGGATCGGGACGGGGCGCCGCTGCGCGGCGAGCGCGACCGGGGCGGAGCTGACGACAAGGGCGAGTCGCGCGGTGCGCGCGAGGCGGTTCAGGGAGCGGGGAGTGCGTCGCATCGAATGGGGACTCGTGGGCGTAAGACTGACAAGCTATCGCGCGTCACTTGCTTGACGCTCCTGCACCGTCCCGCCAGCTTCGCTTCGTCCCACACCCCCCCCGCTGCGCGCACGTCGCGCTGTCTCGAGCCCAGTCTCGCATGTCCCTCTCTCGTCCGCGGCGCTCGCGCCTGAACCTCGTGTGGTGTGCAGCCCTCGGCGTCGCGATCGCGGCGTCCGCGCGCACCGCCTCCTCGCAGCCGGCGAAGGGAGCCACGCGCCCCGCCGCATCGATCCCGACGCCGGCCTCGGTGCTGGGATGGGAGCCCGGCACCGACCGCAAGCTCCCCAGCTGGCAGCAGGTGACGACGTACTTCCGCGCGCTCGCCAACGCGTCGCCGCGCGTGCAGGTGCGCACGCTGGGGAAGACGGTCCTCGGGCGCGACTTCATCGTCGCCTTCATCGCCGACCCGGCCACGCTGGCCAACCTCGAGAAGTACCGCCAGATCCAGCGCAAGCTGATGGATCCGCGGCTGCGGACCGCGAGCGAGTTGCCGCGGCTCCTCGACGAGGGGAAGAACGTCATCCTGATCACCTCGAGCATTCACAGCACGGAGGTCGGCGGATTTCTTACCCCGTTCGTGATTGCCGATCGTTTGGCTCGCGGCAATACGCCCGAGGTCCGTTCGATCCTGCAGAACACGATCATCATGCTCGTCCCGTCGCAGAACCCCGACGGCGTGGATATCGTGGGGAACTGGTATCGCTCCACGCTCGACACTCCGGCCGAGGGGTCGGGACCGCCGGAGCTGTACCATCACTACACGGGGCACGACAACAACCGTGACTGGTACGCCTTCACGCAGCCGGAGACGCGGTATACGGTCGATTCGCTCTACACGCCGTGGGATCCGCAGATCGTCAACGACGTGCACCAGCAGGGGGCGAACGCGGGGCGCATCTTCATCCCGCCGTACATGGATCCGCTCGAGCCCAACATCGACCCGATCCTCACCGGCGCCACCAACGCGTTAGGCATGGCGATGTCGTGGCGGCTCATCTCGGAGGGGATGACCGGCGTGGCGACGAACGCCTCGTACGACCAGTGGTCGCCGGCGCGCCAGTACTCGCTCAACCATCACGGCGCGCGCATCCTCACCGAGACGGCGAGCGCCCGCCTGGCCACGGCGATCACGATCCCGTTCAGTGCGTTAGGCACCGGGCGCGGCTACGACGCGCGGGTCCAGAGCTGGAACTATCCGGCCTTGTGGAAGGGGGGGCGCTGGGGGATTGGCGATATCGTCAAGTACCAGTCGGCGGCGAGCTGGGCGCTCCTCGCCCAGGCGGCGCGCGACCGGCGTCCATGGCTGGAGAGCTACGCTGCACTCGGCGACCGCGCGTTGGCTGCCGATGCGCCGTGGGCGCTCGATTCCGTCGTCCCGACCGCGTACGTGATCCCCAAGAACCAGAAGGACGCGCAGGCGCTGCAGCGCCTTATCTGGACGTTGCAGCACGGGCAGATCGAGATTCGTGAGACGACGGCGCCCGTTGTAGCTGGCGGGGCGACGCAGCCCTCGGGGAGTTACGCCGTGGTGATCCGCCAGCCGTTCGGGTCGTACGCCAAGGCGCTGCTCGAGGCGCAGGCGTACCCCAACCTGCGCGAGTATCCCGGTGGTCCGCCCAAGCGCCCATACGACGTGACGGCGCACACGCTCCCGCTCCTATTCGGCGTCGATGCGTATGCGGTACGTGGCGATGTCCCGGTGACGGCGACGCTCGTGCCGGCGATGCCGGAGCCTAACTTCACCGTGGCGGGGCTCACGGGGAACAGCTCTCGGCGCATCGGGATCTACCGTTCGTATGCCGGAAGCATGGACGAGGGGTGGACGCGCTGGATCTTCGACACGTACAAGGTTCCGTTCTCCTCCGTGGTCGACAAGGATTTGCGCGCGGGGAACCTCAACGCGCGCTACGACGTGATCATCCTCCCCGACCAGAATCCCGGACAGATCACGCGCGGGCTCGGCGGCAACTATCCCGACTCGCTGCGTGGCGGTGTCGGCGAGGAGGGTGCGCGTGCGTTGGCGCAGTTCGTCGAGAATGGGGGCACCGTGCTCGCCTTCAACGAGGCCAGCGACTACGCCATCGACACCTTCAAGCTCCCGGTCAAGAACGTGCTCGATGGCGTACGCAACACCGAGTTCTACGCGCCGGGCTCGCTCTTCAAGGTGACGCTCGACAAGTCGAACCCGATCGCCTCGCATCACACCGCCACCACTGCGGCGATCTGGTTCGAGGATTCGCCGGCCTTCGAGATCACCGACCCGTCGCGCGCGACCGCGGTGGCGACATACGAGACGAGCGGGAATGCGCTCGCCTCCGGTTGGCTGCTTGGCGCCGAGCGATTGCAGGGGAAGGCCGCGCTCGTCGAAGCGACGGTGGGGAAGGGGAAGGTGGTGCTCTACGGCTTCCGCCCGCAGTATCGCGGGCAGAGCACGTCGACGCTTTCGCTCATCTGGGACGCGATCGGGCGGGGGCCGGCGCAGTAGCGCGGCGAGGGGTGAGAAGGCGCTTCGCCGCCTTCTCACCGTGCCTGCTCGCCGTATTTCGCCGACGCAGGATCGGGAAACGTCCGACGCATGGCATCTGTGAGATGATGCATATCTCACTTCGTCCGCCCCGACCTCGACCCCCTCGGTGAGATCACGCCTCGGCTGATCCTCACCCTCCTGGCCGAGGAGGGTGAGCTTTGCGTCTGCGCAATTGAGGCAGCGACCGCACGTGGGCGTCCGGTCCAGCTTGCGCGGACCGCGTGGTGACAGGGCCATGAACGCAGTTATCGCGCTCCAGAAGATGCCGCACTACCGGCCGCGATCCTTCCTCGCGCTATCGGTGGTGCTCTGGCTCGTCACCTACAAATCGTTGGCAGCGCTCGCCGAGTGGATTGTCTCGCTCCTTCCGGTCACGGCCGACTCACGACTGGCCGGATCGATCGAGTTCTTTCTCTACGACGCCCCCAAGGTCCTGCTTCTCCTCACTGGAGTCGTGATGGTGATGGGGATGGTGAACTCGTATTTCACCGCCGAACGCACGCGCGCCCTGCTCGCGGGGCGTCGGGAGGGCGTGGGGAATGTCCTGGCCGCGATGCTGGGAGTGGTGACGCCGTTCTGCTCCTGCTCGGCGGTTCCGCTCTTCATCGGGTTTGTGCAGGCCGGCGTGCCGCTTGGCATCACCTTCTCGTTCCTGATCGCGGCACCGATGGTGAACGAAGTGGCGCTCACGCTGTTGTTCGGCCTGTTCGGCCTCCGCGTGGCGTCGCTCTACCTCGGGTTGGGTCTCGCCGTCGCCATGTTGGCCGGGTGGGTGATCGGGCGGGCGAACATGGAGTCGTATCTCGAGGACTGGGTGCGGGAGATGCCGCGGGTCCAGGCCTCAGCAGGCAAGGACGAGTTGGTACTCGCCGACCGACTCGACGCGGGGTTTGCGTCGGTGCGGGAGATCGTCGGGAAGGTATGGCCCTACGTCCTGATGGGGATTTCCATCGGCGCAGTAATCCACGGTTATGTCCCAGAGAATTTCATGGCTCGCCTGATGGGAGGCGGCTCCTGGTGGTCGGTCCCGCTGGCCGTGCTCATCGGCGTTCCGATGTACACGAATGCGGCGGGGATCATCCCTATCGTCGAGGCGCTGCTTTCGAAGGGCGCGGCGTTAGGCACGGTGCTGGCCTTCATGATGAGCGTGATCGCCCTGTCGCTTCCCGAAATGATCATCCTGCGCAAGGTGCTCAAGGTGCGCCTGATTGCGACCTTCGCGGCCGTAGTGGCGAGCGGCATCCTGCTTGTGGGCTATCTCTTCAACGCGGTGCTCTAGGCGCCGTCGAGGCACACATGACACACGTGAAAGTGCTGGGCTCCGGCTGCACGAACTGCAAGGTGACCGCGCAGCTCATCGCGGACGTGGCGCGAGCCAAGGGAGTGGCGGTGACCGTGGAGAAGGTCGAAGACATCCGGGACATCATGGCGTACGGCGTGATGTCGACTCCGGGTGTGGTGATCGACGAACGGGTCGTGCACATGGGTGGTGTGCCCACTCGGGCAAAGGTCGAGGGCTGGATCGACTAGTGGAGAGCAGCCGGCGTCGCGGAATGCCGTCAAGGAATCCGTGCCGATCAGTCGTTAATCACGAGCGAACGGATGTCGAATGAACACCAACGCCGCGAAGAAGCTCGAATACGATGTCACGGCCGAGCGCACCGATGCGCACGGCAGCATTGCGCGCTGCAAGGACGCGACGATCATCCTCGACACCGACCTGGCTGGGCGACGCGACGCCTTCAATCCGGCGGAGTTGCTGCTGACAGCGCTCGCGGCCTGTATGCTCAAGGGAATCGAGCGGATTGCGCCGATGCTGAGCTTCGAGATGCGTAGCGTGCAGGTGTCGCTGCACGGGGTCCGCCAGGACGTGCCGCCACGGCTCGAGTCCATCACGTACGAGATCGTCGTTGACAGCGACGAGTCCGATCAGCGCCTCGAGCTCCTGCACGCGAACGTCCGGAAGTTCGGAACCGTCTTCAATACCGTTGCGCCGGGAACGCAGCTGCAAGGCGGGCTTCGGCGCGCACTCGCCGACCGGTAGCGAGGATCGGGCAGGAGGCTCCCGATTCCCCACTCCCACCGAGCGGGAACAGACCGCAATTTGAGCGGTGGTCGCTCCCGAGTCGTTCGACCACGACCTTGGTTCGGTGACTTCGACGTCGATGCATCGCGGATCGGCCGCGCGTGCGTCAATTTGCAGATCGCCTTCGAACGCGATCACCACTCACCAAGAGTTTCCCCGGACTCTCATGAACCAGCGACTCGTACGACTCGCAGTGAACGCAGCATTGCTCGCCGCCGCGCCGGCCTTCGCGGTGGCGCAGTCGGCCCCGAATGCCGGCCACATCGGGCGCACCCACTGGGACTCGACCGCGCGCGACCTATTCAAGGAGATGATCGAGATCAACACGAGCGAGAGCTCGGGGAGCACGCTCAAGGCGGCGCAGGCGATGGCCGCGCGCCTCAAGGCGGCCGGCTTTCCCGACTCCGACGTGGTGGTGATCCAGCAGACCGACCGCAAGGGGAACCTCGTCGCGCGCCTACACGGGAAGAACGTGACGCGAAAGCCGATCCTCCTACTCGCGCACCTCGACGTGGTCGAGGCGAAACCCGAGGACTGGACGCTCCCGCCGTTCACCTTCACCGAGAAGGACAGCACGTTCTATGGGCGCGGCGTCGCGGACGACAAGGACGACGCGGCGATGCACCTGACGACGATCATGCGGCTCAAGGCGGAGGGTTACGCCGGGGACCGGGACGTGATCGTGGCGCTCACGACGGACGAGGAAGGGGGCTCCAACAACGGGGTGGAGTATCTCCTGGATCATAATCGCCCGCTGATCGACGCCGAGTACGCCTTCAACGAGGGAGGGGGCGGACGGGTGCGCGACGGGAAGTATCTCTCGCACGACATCCAGGCGAGCGAGAAGAAGTACGTCGACTTCACCCTCGAGACGACGAACCCCGGCGGACACTCGTCGCGCCCGGTGAAGGACAACGCGATTACCGAGCTGTCGGCCGCGCTGGTGAAAGTCGGGGCGTTCGACTTCCCGGTGAAGCTCAACGAGATCACCCGCACCTACTTCGAACGATCGGCGGCGATCACGCCGGGGGCGATGGGAGAGGCGATGAAGGCGCTGGCCAAGGACCCGACGAACGCCAAGGCGATCGCCACGCTCTCGTCGGATCCGTCGTACAACTCGCAGATGCGCACCTCGTGCGTCGCGACCATGCTCGAAGGGGGGCACGCGCCTAACGCACTCCCGCAGCGCGCCCGGGCGAACGTGAATTGCCGCATCCTCCCCGACGCCACTACCGAGGACGTGCAGGCGACGCTGGTTCGGGTGATCGGCGATCCCAAGGTGAAGGTCTCGACCAATCGCGCGGCGAGAAACTCACCCCCCTCGCCGCTCACCCGCGAGCTGATGGGGGAGATCGAGCGGGTGACGAAGGAGATGTGGCCGGGGACGCCGGTGATCCCGACCATGAGCACCGGGGCGACCGACGGGCTCTACCTGCGGAATGCCGGGATCCCGGTGTACGGCGTGAGCGGCTTCTTCTACACGGATACGTTCGCGCATGGGATGAACGAGCGGATACCGCAGAAGGGGTTCTTCGATGGGATCGAGTTTATGTATCGGTTGGTGAAGCGAGTGACGACGCCGTCGGCGGTGCAGTAGGCGTTTGGACGGGAGACGGGGGACGGGGGACGGGGGACGGGAGTGCAAACGGCGCCTAACGGCGCCGTTTGCGTTCTACGGCTCAGCGCATATCGAACGTCCGCACCGGCTTCACACTCTCCCCATACATCGCCGGCACATACCACCACGCATCCCCATACGGGCGCGCGGTCGGCCAGATCTCGTCGAGCGAATTTGCGTCGTAGAGAACGCCTCCCTTCATCACGTACCGGATATCGGCGGTATTCCGGATGTTGTCGAGCGGGTTGGCGTTCAGCACCATCATGTCGGCCAGCTTGCCGACGGCGATCGAGCCCAGGTCCTGGTCCATTCCGAGGAACGTGGCGCCGTGCATGGAGGCGATCTCCAGCGCGGTCATGTTCCCCGCGGCCTTCGCGGCCATCCACACGTCCCAGTGTGACCCCAGTCCGGGCTGTTGGCCGTGTGAACCAACCGCCGCATAGCCGCCAGCCGCAACGATGTCGGCGATTTCCTGCGAGACGATGTCCTTCGAGTAGTCGGTCTCGGGGCGCATGATGAAGCGGCGGGTGTGCGGGATGAGCTGGCGCCACGGCGTCCACTTCCCCTGCTTGGCGTCCTTCCAGATGGGGCTCGCCTGCCAGAACCACTCCTCGTTCCACGCGGCGAAGCCGCTCACCAACGCTGTGGGAGAGTAGACGTACTTGGCCTGTCCGATGAAGGTGGTGAAGTCCGAATAGAGCGGGGCCTGGACGGTGAGGTGCTCGCCACCGGTGTGGCCGTCCATGATCATCCCGAGCTTGTAGTTGAGGTCATCGCTCCCTTCGGCGGTGACCCGCATCCCGACCTCGCGCGCGGCGTCGACGGCCCATTGGCGCTGCCGGCGTGTAGGCTGGAGGTACTGCTTGAGCATGATCGCCCCCCACGACTGGCGGCGGCGCGCTTCGCGCACAGCCACATCGCGAGAGGCGATGTCGTTGGTGAAGCCGGCGTCGCCTGCATACATCGCCTCGGCGGTGTTGAAGATGCGCGGCCCGACCATCTCGCCGACTTCCACCAGTTCGGCGGTCGGAAACGAGGCGTTCGAGGTCGACGCGGGGTCGTTGGTGGTCGTAACGCCGTATGCCAGATAGATCGCGCTCTCGAAGTTCTCGCGCGGGGTAAGTCCCATGTGCTCGCGGTGATGATGCGCGTGCACGTCGACCCACCCCGGGATGATCGTCTTGCCACTCGCGCTGATCACCCGGTCGACGCCCGCTACCGAACAGCGCCCCACGCAGGTGATGCGCCCCTTTCGCGCGACGACTGTGCCCGATGCGATGACCGGCTTTCCGTCGAGCGGGATGATGCGCGCGCCGGTAAGCGCGATGGAGCCGGACGGAATCGCGCGCGGCTGCGAGAGCGCCACCGTCAGCGTGTCGGTGCGGCGCGTGGTCACGTCGTAGGCAAATGCGCGATTGCTGCTCGTGAAGTCGAGGACCGTCGCCGAGCGCCAGCGCGGGTAGAGCCCGCCCTCGATGGAGAGCGCAGTCGCCGGGAGATTGCCCCCTGACTTGGCGATCTGCGGCGCGCGATCGCCGCTCCCACCCACCGGGAGCGGGGAGAGGTAGACATTCCCGCCCTGCATGAAGGCGACCCAGCGCCCGTCGGGAGAGATGGTCGCGTCGTCGGCGTCCTTCACCAGCGCATGCACGCGCTTGTCGGAACCGTCGAGTCGAACCGACGTGACCTCGGCACCTCGCACGTCACCGGTGGCCGGCGACGCCCAGTAGATACGCCCGTCAGCTGCCATGGTCGGTCGCACGTCGCCACCGCGCCCACCACGCCGCGGCGTCTGCACGATGTCGACGTCCTCTCCCCCGTTGGCAGGGAGCTGGATGATGTCGAACCAGGTGGTGCGCGCACGTGTAGAGGCGCGCGCCGACGCGCCGGAGCCGCGCGCGAGCACGAGCGTTGAGCCATCCGGAGTCCACGAGGGATTCAGGTACTCCCCCGCGTCGCGCGTCACCTGGACCGGTGCACCGCCGCCAGCCGCAACGCGCCACACCGCGCCGGCGTTCTTCGCGTCGACGGTCACGAAGGCGATCGTGCGCCCGTCGGGGGACCACGACGGCTGGAACTCGAACGGCGCGAAGTCCGTCGGCGTGAGGCGTAGCGGTGTCCCGTTCGGCAACGCCTGCGTCCACAACCGACCGAATGCCTGAAAGACGAGAGTGCGCCCGTCGGGCGACGCCGAGGCCCAGCGGATGAAGTGCGTGTCGATGGCGTCGTCGCTCACGCGGCGCTTGGCGAGCGCTGCCTCGGAAATGGTGCGATGCACCTTCGCCGTGAACGGGATGGTGCTGACCACACCGCTCGCCACGTCGACGCGGCGGATCTTCCCGCCCTGGTGAATCACGATGTTTTTCCCGTCCTGCGCCCAGCGGTACATCGGATAGCTCCCGTTCACCGGGATGCTCTCCTCCGATAGGTCCATCTCCACCGGATCCATGAGGAGTCGCTCGCTCCCGAGGCGCAAGTCGCGGATCCAGAGCGCGCTCCGCGGACCGAAGCGCTGTCCCTTGTACTCGAGCGTCCCCCCTGGAACCTTGCGCATGAAGGCGAGCCATCGCCCATCGGGACTCGGCTCAGCCGCGTACGCGCCGCCACTGGTGTTGCGGTCCTGTTGTGCCGATTCGCCACCGGTGATCGGACGAACGACGCCGGTCTTGAGGTCGTAGCGACTGAGCTGCACCGTCCCCTTGAGGACGTCTTCCTGTCCCCAGAAACCGGTGGGGCGCGCGGTGTAGACGTCGTAATACAGGTAGCGACCGTCAGCCGAGATCGCGGTGCGGTACGGATTGCTCCCGACGGCGCCCTTCACGAGGGTGATCCCCGTGCCGCCGTCACGATGGTACATCACGAGCGAGCGCGGTTGGCCGTCCGTATCGTGCCCGACGATGATGTACTGGTTGTCGGCGGTCCATTGCGGGAAGAACATCCGGCTCTTCGGCTCGTTGGCGACGATGTGCGGGTTGCCCCCGTCGGCGTCCATCACCCAGAGGTTGTAATCACCGCCGGCACGATCGGAGATGAAGGCGATCGACTTGCCGTCGGGGGAGATGCGCGGATGGAAGTTCGACGCCATCCCGCTGTTCTGGGTTAGGGAAGTGGCCGTGCCGCCGCTCGCCGGCATCCGGTAGATGTGGCTCAGCAGATCGAAGACGATGAACGATCCGTCGCGCGAGATATCGACCGAGGTCCACGTCCCCTCGCTGGTGGTGAAGTCGATCTCGCGCGTCTTGCCGCGTGGAACCGTCACGTCCCACTCGCTATCCCCCTTGCCTTGGGCGCTGGCGGCTGCGGGGAGAATCGAGGCGAAGAGCGCGATGGCGAGGAACGTGCGGTTCATCGGGGGGTGGGCAAGAGGGCGCATGTCAGTCGTCGCCGCCTTCGTTGAAGCAGAAGAGCGACGCGCGATGGTGGAATGGGGGAGCCGGCATCGCACGATTCTCCCCCCTCACGCCAAGCTCCGCAAGCCGACTTTGACACCCTCGCGCAGTCGGCGTATCGTCGAACAAGGACGCCCCCCCCACCGACGCTTGGCAGCGCTCGTCGCTCCTCGACGATCGGTCGCGACGCCCTCACCGTGAGTGGAGCATGCGAATGTCCATCAATCGTGCGACGCGCGGGGCGACGCTTGCCCTCTTCGTCACCGTCCTGGCGGCGTCCACCTGGGGGCGTCCATCCGCGCTCGCGCTCGGGCGTTCGGCGAGCGCGCCGATACCCGAGCGCATCAGCGACGGCGACTTCTGGTCGATGATCACGACCATGTCCGAGCCCGGGGGCTATTTCCGGTCGGACAACCTCGTCTCGAACGAGCTCACCTTTCAGTACGTCATTCCGCACCTCACCGAATCGCTCGGCACGGGAGGTGTGTATCTGGGCGTTGGTCCGGACCAGAACTTCACCTACCTCGTCGCGCTGCGCCCCAAGGTCGCGTTCATCGTCGACATTCGCCGAGGCAACCTGCAGCAGCATCTCCTCTACAAGGCACTGATCGAGCTGTCGTCGGATCGTGCGGACTTTCTCGAGCGCCTCTTTTCGCGCGCGCGTCCCGGCGGCATCCCGACGCAGGCGCCAGTGGAGTTGTGGTTCGCCGCTTTCGATTCGGTGCGTGGCGACTCGATGCGCATGCGCGCCACGATCGCCGACGTGCGCCGGCGGCTGGTCGAGGAGCGTCACCTGCCGCTCGGCGAAGAGGACATCAACGGGATGGAGTACATCCTGCAGGCGTTCCTCATGGATGGTCCGTCGCTCACGTACTCGTTCGGGCGTGGCCTGCAGGGGTACGGGATGCGCGGTATGCCGAGCTACGCCGAGTTGATGATGGCGACCGACGCCGAAGGGACGGCGCGGAGCTACCTGGCGAGTGAGACAAACTTCGCGGTGCTCAAGGACCTGGAGATGCGCAACCTGGTTGTCCCGATCGTGGGGGATTTTGCCGGCGACAAGGCGTTGCGCTCCGTAGGGCGCTGGCTCGCCGCGCACGATGCGACCGTGTCGGCGATCTACACGTCGAATGTCGAGCAGTACCTCTTCCAGGGGGACGACGCCTGGCGGCGCTACTATGCAAACGTCGCGACGTTGCCGCTCGACGATCGCAGTACGTTCGTGCGCGCCGTGTTCAACTACGGCGGGTATCGCGATCCGGGGATGCCGCGCGGTCCGCGTTCGGTGACGATGCTCTCGCCGGCGCGCGCGCTGGTCGCGGCGGTGAACGTGGGCGCCGTCAGTTCGTATTGGGACGTGATCCAGCAATCGCACTCGCCGGTCGAGCCGGCGCCACGCTGAGGAAGACATGGCAGAGGTCAGCAGTGGCGTGCTGCAGCGCGAGCTTGGGGATCGTTATGCGATAGAGCGGGAGCTCGGGCGTGGCGGGATGGGGGTGGTATACCTCGCGCGCGACCTGAAGCTCGACCGTCCGGTGGCGCTCAAGGTGTTGCCCGAGGAGTTCGCCGCCGACCCGGCGCTGCGTGAGCGCTTTTTGCGCGAGACGCGAACGGCGGCGTCGTTCTCGCATCCGAACATCGTCCCCGTGCACGCCGTCGAGGAGCGCGAGCACCTCATCGCCTACGCGATGGGATTCGTTGAGGGGGAGAGCCTGACGCAGCGGGTGCAGCGGAGCGGGCCGCTCACCGTGCGCGAGATCGTGCGGTTGCTGCAGGATATCGGGTATGCGCTCGCCTACGCGCATGGGCGCGGGGTGGTGCACCGCGACATAAAGCCCGACAACATCATGCTGGAGCGGGCCACGGGGCGCGCGCTGCTGATGGACTTCGGGATCTCGCGGGTGATGGAAGTGTCGAGCGCCGCGCGCGGGCTCACGCGCGTGGGGGAGGTCGTCGGGACGCCGGAGTACATGTCGCCGGAGCAGGCGGCGGGCGACGCGGTCGACGGGCGGAGCGACATCTACTCGTTAGGGCTGGTGGCCTGGTTCGCGGTGACCGGCCGCACGGCGATGACCGGCGAGTCGACGCAGAAGATCCTGGTGAAGCAGCTGACGGAGCCGGTGATGCCGGTCGAGTCGGTGCGCCCCGAGCTTCCCGATCTTCTCTCGGCGGCGATCGATGCCTGCGTGGCCAAGGCGCCCGAGGATCGCTTTGCGACCGCCGAGGCGCTGGTGGAGGCCGTCGATCACTCGCAGCTGGCGGGTCCGGAGATCCCGCTCCCGGTTCGCATCTTCACGCAGGAGTTGGGGACGATGTCGCTGATCATCGTCTTCGTGCTCCTGTTCAGCTGGTACCTGAGCCGGACGTTGCTGGCGAAGATGTCGACGCTCGATGCGTTCCTTCCGTTGGTCATCCTGTTCTCGGTCGCGTTCACGCGGGTGTTGCAGACGCTGCACGAGGCGCGGCGGTTGTTCGAGGCTGGCTACACGCGCGAAGCGATACTCGACGGGATGCGCGAGACGGTCGACGAGCGCGAAGGGTTGCGCGCCGCGCTTCGCACCGATGAGGCGACTCGGCGACGGCGTCGCCGGGCGTTGATGGTCGCGGCCGGGATGATCGTCGGGGCGCTGGCGCTCGTGTGGCAGGCGCTTCGCCTGCGCATCGAGATCGCGCCCGGGCAGTTCGCATCGGGGCCTGGGGGCGTCGTGATGATCACGTCGGCGATGATGATGATCGGGATCAGCCTGGTGCTGTTTGCGCGGAGCCCGATCCGGATGCCGGCGGGGGAGCGGGCGTTCCGGCGCATCTGGCTGGGGCCCGTGGGGCGCGCATTCCTCGGTTTGGCGTCGCGCGGCGTGGACCACGCGGCGAGCGTGGCGAAGGGGACGGTCCATGCGTACGCCAAGCTGACGCCGTCGCCGATCACTGGAGTGCGGCCGGTCGGTGGGAGGACGCCGCTTCGGACGGGGAGCGCGGCGGCGGCGCCAACGCTGGCTCCGTCGCTCCCTGCAGCCGATGACTTGTCAGCGCCTGCGACGCTGGCGTCGAACGGCTCGGCGATCGTCGCTGCGCGCGTCTCGATCGCGGGTGCCCCGAACGGTGCGCCGGAGGGGGCGTCCGACGACGCGGTCGAGCGGCTGGAGCAGCGGGTGGCGGCGCTCGAGGCGTGGCGGCGGGAGAGCGAGGTGCGGGGCGGGGGGTGACGCTGGCATCAGCTGGCGACGACCTTGAAGGTCATGGTCGAATTTTCTATACTTCTACCTGTCTTTCTAGACACGGTAGAAAATGGCCATCAGCATCAAGGACGCGGAGACCGACCGGCTCGCCCGCGAACTCGCGGCAGTCACCGGCGAATCGCTCACCGACGCAATACGAAACGCACTGCGCGATCGGCTGGAGCGAGAGAAGGGGCGTTCATATCCCAGCATCGCGGCCAAGATTCGTCGCGTTCAGGAGCGAGTTGCCCGCCTGCCTGTTCTCGACTCGCGCCCAGCGGACGACCTGGTTCAGTACGACGAGCACGGCGTCCCGGTCTGACACATGGTGATCGATACGTCCGCGCTCGCTGAAATCCTGTTTGGAGAGGCCAGCGCCGAGCGACTGATCGCGTCCATCGATGCCGACGAGCGACGCCTGGTATCCGCCGCCACCGTGGTGGAGCTGACGATCGTGGTGCTCGGGCGAGTTGGGGAGGCAGGCGAACCGCAGCTCGATCGACTCCTCGCGGCGATCGAAGCGCAGATCGTATCGGTAGACGCTGAACAGGCAGCAATCGCGCGCGACGCTGCGCTTCGCTACGGACTCGGACACCATCGCGCCGGCCTGAACTTCGGCGATTGCTTCAGCTACGCGCTTTCTGTGGCACTCGGAGAGCCGCTCCTTTGTACCGGAGAGGACTTCTCCCAAACGGATGTCGCCCTCGCCCCCTGGTGACCC
>JBGAHX010000063.1:0-27748 GCA_044225935.1 Gemmatimonadaceae bacterium | reverse complement strand
AGGAGGTAGTTGAGGCGCCCTTCGTTCGAATCCTCGGTGAGGTTCGAGAAGGTGCGCACGGCACCACCGTTACCGGTCGATAGCCACAGCAATTGCTCGTTGGAGCTCCCGGGGTTCACGATCTGCGACACGAACTCCGAGCGATCCGGCTCGTCGCGGCGCACCCCGGACGTCGTCAGCTGCCAGTCGATCTTGTGGCGCTCGCCGAACTGGTGCTCCACCGCCAATTGCGAGGAGCGCACCGAGCGCTCGACGTACTGCATGCGGTCGATCTTCGCCGCGATCCCTTCGTTCTCGAAGCTCCCGCGTTCGACGCGCGCGTCGTTGTCTGATGTGCGGTTGTAGGTGTTGTTGAGCGATACACGCGTCGTGCCGCCGAGCAGCGTGCTGAGATTGAGCAGTCCGCCCCAGAGCGTCCCCTGGTTCGCCGTCTCACCGTCGAAGCGGTCGATCTCGTTCGTCGAGCCCGGCGTCGATCCGCGCTGCGCCAGCGCGCGATGCTGATTCGTGCGCAGCTCGTTGGAGTAGCTGTAGGTGCCGCTGACCAGATAGCCGATCCGCTGCCCGAGGATCGGATCGTTGCCGCCGACCGACAGCGCCATCGAGCCGTTTGGCAGCGCGTTGCGCGTCGTTGGCGTCCACGCATCGCGGAACGATCCCACCAGGCGGTTCTTGTCGCCCTGGTTGAGGTTGATGTTCTGCATGTTACCGACCGAGCGCACCAGCGCCGGGAGGTCGCGCGCCGAGCCGGCGTTGGCAAAGGGCTCACCGCCGACGTTGACCGGCGCGAGGAGCGACTGCCCGGTTGCACCCGAGTTGTAGCCAAACGTCGACTGCCAGCTCATCGTGCGGCGCGCCGGAAACTCGCGCGTCTTGATGTCGACCTGCGCGCCGGAGAAGTCACCCTGTTGGTCCGGGGTGAACGTCTTCGACGTGGTGATCGTCTGCAGCATCCCCGCGGGGAAGAGGTCGAGCGGAACGACGCGGCGCTCCGGCTCGGGGCTCGGCATGCGCGCGCCGTTGAGCTGCGTCACCGTGTAGCGCTCGCCCAGGCCGCGCACGAAGACGTAGCGCCCGTCCTGCACCGTCACGCCACTGACTCGCTGCACCGCCTGCGCGGCGTCGGAGTCGGGGCTCTTGACGATCTGCTCGGCAGTCACCGAGTTCACGATCCCGGTCGCGGTGCGCTGCGCGTCGAGCGCGTCGGCGACCGAGCCGCGCTCGGCCGATGCTGTCACCGTCTGCGCTGCGAGCTGGATCGCCGCGGTCGTGAGCGTGACGTTCTGCTCGAGCGACTGGCCGTCGGCGAGCAGGATCCCCGTCACGGTCTTGGGCGTGTAGCCGATGCGCCGGAACTGGAGCGTCACGGTGCCGGCGGGGACGCCGGTGATCGTGTAGCGTCCCTCGACGCCCGACATGGTGCCTAACGTGGTGCCCACCACCTGAATGCCCACGTCGGTGAGCCCGAGTCCGGTGGCAGCGTCGAGCACGCGCCCGACGATGCGACCGCTCGGCTGCTGCGCGGCACTAGGGGTGGAAAGGAACAACAGACTCGCGAGCGCAACGGGGAGGATTGCACGTACACGCGCAGGGAGTCCGACGAGCTTGGCAATCATGGAATCTCTCTCTCGAAAGGGAGCGGGGTGCGGCGCAGTCGGCGCAGCGCACGCTGTTACAATGCCCGCCTCCCGTCTCGAATCGCCGACAGCATTGCAACGAACGCGTCACGGCCGGGCGCGTGCACGCGACCCTCTCAGGCGCGATTCCGCCTAGCGTCAGCGTCGATTGCCCTGAGTGCGCCGCGGAGTGTCACGCCGATGTAACGGCGACAAGACTTTCGTGACACTGGGGCGCTTCGCTCGCGCGCACACAGCGTGCGGCGCACTCGCCGACTGGCGAGGTGGCTGGGCGACCCGACTCGCTAGGCGGCTGAGCGACCCTACTCGCTAGGCGGTCGGGCCTACGGCGATGAGCGCCGGCGCCGCTGGCGTCGACGTCGCCGCGTCGCTGTTCCCCGGAAAGAGCACGCTCACTGTCGTTCCGCCCCCGGCGCTGCTCTCGGCGCGCACGCGCCCTCCGTGCGCCTCCACCATGTGCTTCACGATCGCCAGGCCGAGCCCCGTTCCCCCTTCATGGCGCGAGCGCGCCGCGTCCACGCGATAGAAACGCTCGAAGATGCGCGGGAGGTGCTCGGCGGGGATTCCGACCCCGGTGTCGCGCACGCACAGGAGGACGCCGTCATCCTCGTGACGAGCGGAGATCGTCACGCTCCCACTTGGAGTATGGCGCAGCGCGTTGTCGACCAGGTTGCTGAGCACCTGGCGCAGCGCCGTAGGATCGGCGTACACCGCCGGCACATCGGAGGGGAGCGCCGACACGAGGGCGATCTTCTTCTTGTCGGCGACACTGCGCGCACCGCTGAAGATCTCCTGTACCACGGCGCGCAGGTCGACCTGCACGGGGTTCGGGCGCCACCCGCCGGACTCGATGCGCGAGAGGTCGAGCAGGTCGTCGACGATGCGTTGCATCCGGCGGGTGTTGGCGAGGATCGTCGCCGAGAAGCGCTCGCGATCGTCGGCGGGGAGCGAGTCGTCCTGCAACGTCTCGGCGAAACCGCTCACGACGGTGAGCGGGGTGCGCAGCTCGTGCGAGACGTTGGCCACGAAGTCGCGGCGCACCGTCTCCAGGCGGCGAATCGGCGTGACGTCGAGAAGTGCGAGGACGGCGCCGCCGCCGTCCAGCGGGCGCGCGGTGAGCGTGACGGCGCGGTCGCTGAGCTGCGTCTCGAGCGCGTCGGTCGATGTGCCGTTGAGCGCCGCGGCGAGCGCATCGCGCAGCACGCGATCGCGCGGGAGGCGATCGGCGGGGAAGGGGAGCGGGTCACGCACGTTGAGCAGCCGGCGCGCCCCCGCGTTCATGTGCAGCACTTGCTGACGCCCGTCCAGCGCGACGACGCCTTCGTTGAGCGCTTCGGTGAGCGCGCGGAGCAATGCATCATCAGCCTCGAGCGCACGCACGCGGGCCGTCAGCTGCTCGGCGAGTCGATGGAAGGCGGAGGCGAGCTCTCCTACTTCCGCGGGCGCGACCAGTGAGGGGCGTCGCGACAGGTCACCCGCGGCGATCGCCCGCGCATCATCGCGCAGTTCGAGAATCGGTCGCGTAACCGACCGGGCAAAGAGCGCGGCGAGGAGGAGCGCGGCCACGGTGGCGACCAGTGCCACGACAAGCACGTCCGTTTGCACCCGACGGATGATGATCCCCTGTGCCGCGGTGGATATCGAGACGCGCACGAAGCCGAGCGGGGTGCGCCGCGCGGCGTAGAGTTCCTCATCGCCCGCCGAGGCGGAGAACCGGATCGAGGAGCCAGTCCCGCTGTCGATGGCGGCGATGACCTCGGGGCGCGTGCGATGGTTCTCCAGCGCGCCTAACGCCGGCTGGTCGAACTCGGAGTCGCCGATGACGACGCCGTCGGGGGTGATGATGGTGACGCGATGTCCGAGCGCCGCGCCAGCGCGATTGGCCAGCGAGTCGGCGTCCATCCCCTCGGTCCAGCTATCGGCGATGAGCGCCGCTTCGCGGAGGAGTTCGACCGTGGTGTCGGCGCGCAACCGTACCCGGAGCCGCCAGTCGAGCGAGAGCACGACCAGCAGCACCAGAACGCCAATGACGAGGAGCGAACCTGCGAGGAGTCTTCTGGAGAGCCTCACGCACTACGCGGTTGGGCCGCCTTCAATCTATACCCGAAGCCGCGTACCGTCTCGATCAGTTCACCAGCCGATTCCAGCTTGGTGCGCAATCGTTGCACGTGCATGTCCACGGTGCGCGTCTGGATGTCGGGCGCTGCCTCCCAAACGGTCTCGAGGAGGTGCGCGCGCGCCTGCACGCGCCCGCGACGCTCGGCGAGGGTGAGAAGGAGGCGGAATTCGGTCGGCGTGAGCTCGATGTCGCGCCCGTCGACCGAGACGCGGTGCGCCGAACGGTCGATGGCGATCGGCCCCACGCGCAGCGTGTCGCCCGCCGGCTGCTGCCCCTGCTGGATGCGGCGAAGGATGGCGCCGACGCGCAGGATCAGCTCCTGCGGCGAGAAGGGCTTGGTGATGTAGTCGTCCGCACCTAACGACAGCCCCTTGATGCGATCCGGCTCATCCTTTCTCGCGGTGAGCATGAGGACCGCGACGTCGCGCGTCCCCTCTTCGGCGCGCAGCTGCTCGAGAACGTCGAAGCCCGACATTCCCGGAAGCATGAGGTCGAGGACGATAAGGGCAGGGCGTTCCTGGCGCGCCTGAGCCACCGCATCGGGGCCCGTTGCGGCGGTGGAGACGCGATACCCGGCCTTCACCAGGTGATAGGCGACCAGGGCGACGATATCCGGCTCATCATCCACGACGAGCACCCGCTCGTTGCCGGGGGCAGGACGGATGTTCATGTCTGGGCAGCCTCGAAGCGACGTTGGATCCGGGCGGTGATCATCTCGATCGCCACCGGGTTGTGGCCGCCACGCGGCACGATCACGTCGGCGTAGCGCTTGCTGGGCTCGACGAACTGCAGGTGCATCGGGCGCACCGTGTTCATGTACTGCTCCAGGATTTCCTCCAGCGGACGTCCCCGCTTGTTCATGTCGCGCTTGATGCGGCGCGCGAGTCGTATGTCGGCATCGGCATCGACGAACACCTTCACGTCGCACAGCTCGCGCAGGCGGTGATCCACGAAGAGCAGGATCCCGTCCACCACGATCACATCGGCCGGCGCGATCCAGCGCGTCGTCGCCGAGCGCGTGTGGGTCACGAAATCGTAGACCGGCTTCTCGACCCCTTCGCCGCGCGAGAGCTGCGCGAGATGCGCGACCAGCAGGTCGATGTCGAACGCGTCGGGGTGGTCCCAGTTGACCCTTCGCCGCTCCTCGATGGAGAGGTGCGCATGGTTGCGATAGTACGCATCCATGTCGAGAAAGGCCACGGACTGGAGCGTGAGCTGCTCCGCCACCCGACGAGCCACTGTCGACTTGCCCGACCCCGTCCCCCCCGCGATGCCGATGACGAGTGGCTTCACGAGACAAACACCGCAGTGTGTTCGCGCACAGGACGTTCGTTTATCAAGGGATGAAAAAGAAGCGTGCGGGGCGTCACGGTTTGGTATCGACGCCCGGCGGGGGACGCAGGTTTCCCCCCTCAAGCTTGCCGCGCGTGACGGTTCGGTCAATCGACGTCGATCGGCTCCCCTTGCCACTTGGGCCCGGCTAGCTTCTCTCCATGCATCGCCCGTCTGTCCTCGCACTTGGCGCCTGCGCCGCCCTGAGCTGGTCGTGCGCGTCGGCCCCGGCCAGGGGGACCGCCACCACCCCCACCGCCGGCGACAGCACTCAGATCGTCGTGGCCGCCACAACCGACGTCCACGGACGGCTGCGCGGGTGGGACTACTTCGCCAACTCCCCCGACTCGCTCCGCGGACTCTCCCGCGCGGCCACCATCGTCGACTCGGCGCGGCGCGCCAATCCCGGCCGACTCGTCCTCGTCGATGCCGGTGACCTACTCCAGGGGAATCCGCTGACCTACGTCGCGGCCCGCGTCGATTCTGCTGCCCCCCACCCCGTCATCGCCGCGATGAACGCCATGCGCTACGACGCGGCAGCCGTGGGGAATCATGAGTTCAACTACGGCCTCCCGACGCTGATGCACGCGGTCGGCCAGGCGTCGTTTCCCTTCCTGGCGGCGAACGCCTATCGACCCGATGGCTCGCGCGCCTTTCCCGCGTCGCGCACGGTCGAACGGAACGGCGTGCGCATCGCCATCGTCGGAGCGACCAATCCGGGCGCGATGGTCTGGGATCGCGACAACCTGACCGGAAAGCTCCAGATCCGCGACATCGTGACCGAGGTAGGGCGCGAGGTGCGTGCGGTGCGCCCGCGCGCCGATGCCGTCGTGGTGGTGATCCACTCCGGGCTTGGGGAGCGCTCGAGCTACGACACCGTCGCCACCGGGATGCCGAGCGAGAACGTCGGGGCACGCATCGCCCGCGAAGTCCCCGGCGTGAACCTCGTGGTGATCGGTCACTCGCACCGCGAAGTCGCCGACACGGTGATCAACGGCGTGACGATCGTGCAGCCGCGCAACTGGGCGACGTCGGTCGCGCTGGCGACGCTTTCGCTCGTTCGCCACGGGGGGGCCTGGCACGTCGCGAGTACCAAGGGCGTCGTCGTGCGCGAGGCCGGGCATGTCGAGGATCCCGGCATCCTCGCCGCAACCCAGCGTGCGCACGACGCCACGGTGCGCTGGGTGAACCAGACACTCGGCTCGACCCCCGTCGCCTGGCGCGCCGACTCGGCGCGTGTGAAGGACACGCCGCTCATCGACTTCATGCTCGAGGTCGAACGACGCGCTGCCGGCACCGACCTCGCCTCGACCGCTGCCTTCGACATCGGCGCCTCGCTCGACGCCGGGCCGATCACCGTCGCCGAGGTGGCGCGGCTGTATCCGTATGACAACACGCTCCGTGCAGTTCGCATCACGGGTAAGCAACTGCGTGACTATCTCGAGTTCTCGTCGCGCTACTATCGCACGGTAGGGACACCCGAGTACGCGCGATCCCCGCTCGACCCGACGATTCCCGGCTACAACTTCGACATCGTCGCCGGCGCCGACTACACGCTCGACATTTCCAAGCCGATCGGGAGCCGAGTCACGCGTCTCGAGGTGAAGGGCGTTCCGGTGAAGGACAGCGACTCCTTCACGATGGCGCTCAACAATTATCGGCAGACGGGGGGTGGTGGCTACGCCATGTTGAGCGGCGCCCCGGTCGTGTACGATCACCAGGAAGAGATCCGCGATCTCCTCATCGCTGAAGTGAGGCGCCGAGGGACGCTTCGCCCCGAGGATTTCGCCCAACGCAACTGGGAGTTGGTCCCGGCGAGTGCGGCCGACGCGGCCTATCGCGCGATGCAGGGCCCCGGATTCGACGCGGCACCCGCCACGCGCGCGACCCGCGGCGCCTCGTCCGACGCGCACCTCGCATCGGGGCGCTGGATCCGCATCATCGCCACCAACGATTTCCACGGCGTCTTCGAGCCGCGCGTCGACTCGAATCGCGTGGCCCGCGGCGGCGTCCCGCAGCTCGCGACCGCGATCAAGAATGCGCGCGCCGCCTGCGTTCCACCCAACTGTCGGAGCATCTGGCTCGACGGCGGCGACGAGTTCCAGGGGACGCCGGCGTCGAACATGACCTTTGGCGCCAGCGTGGTGACGATGTTCGCCCGGCTCGGCCTGTCGGCGTCGGCGTTAGGCAACCACGAGTTCGACTGGGGGATCGATTCGCTCCGCGCGCGAATGCGGCAGGCTCCCTATGCGATTCTCTCCGCCAACGTGCGCGACACGACCGGGAAGATCCCGAGCTGGCTACGCGCCGACACGCTCATCGACGTCGGCGGGACCAGGATCGGCGTAATTGGAGTCTCGACCGTCAAGACACCGACGACGACCAAACCGGCGAATGTGGCGTCGCTTCGCTTCCTGGATCCGGCCCCGGTCGTGGACGAGCATGCGCGATCGCTGCGCGCCCGCGGCGCCGACTTCGTCGTCGTCATCGCCCATGCCGGCGCCTTCTGCGACAAGAACGACGGATCGTGCTCCGGCGAAATTGTCGACCTCGCCCAGCAGGTGACCGAGAAGATCGATGCGATCGTGGCCGGACATACGCACTCGCCGGTCACCACGCGCGTGAAGGGAATCCCGATCGTGCAGTCGTGGTGGGCCGGCTCGGCGGTCGGGATCATCGACCTCCCGATCGGCGGGAGCACGTGGCCCGATCCCATGCTCCGCAACGTGCTCACCGACTCGCTCGCCGCCGATCCGGAGATCAAGGCGTACACCGACTCGGTTCTTGCGCGCACCGCCAGCGCCTTTGCCGCTCCGGTCGCGACGATCGCCGAGCGGATGGAGCGCGGCCCGACCGGAACGCTCGGCAACCTCATCGCCGACGCACAGCGCTGGGGAGGGAAGGGCGACGTGGCAGTGATGAACCGCGGCGGGGTGCGCACCACGCTCAACGCCGGCGTCGCGACGTTAGGCTCGCTCTTCGAGATTCAACCGTTCGGCAACGCGCTCGTCTCGGTGCGCATGACCGGGACGCAGCTCCGTGGGTATCTCGAGCGCGTGGCCGCCAAGCCCGAAGGCTCCGTGCACCTGAGCGGCGCACGAGTGCGCGTCGACTTCTCGCGCCCCGCGGGGAGCCGCATCGTCGACGCACGCTTCACCGACGGACGCGCGATTGCGCCCCGTGCTGTCTACCATGTGATCATGACCGACTTCCTTGCGGCTGGCGGCGACGACCTCGGGATCACCGATCCCTCGCAGTCCGTCCGCGAGCTCGACATCATCGATCGCGATGCGCTGGCGAATTACCTGCGCTCGCGCCCTTCACCTGTGCGCCCGCCAACCGACGCGCGCATCATTCCCGTGCAACCATGAGCGCGACCGTGCGCGTGTACGTGAACGGGCGGGGCGTCGATGCTCCCGCTGATGGCTCCCCGGTCGACGCGGTGCGCGTCTTCGATGCCGCGCTCGCCGACGCGGTCGATAGCGGCTCGCGACGCATCACCGATTCGCGCGGCCTCGCCGTCGTCGACGGCGAACCGCTGTACAACGGTGCCATATTCCGGGTGGTGGGGAACCGCCCGCGCGCCGGCGAACCCGAAGATGCCTGACGCGTCGGCATGACCCCGGTCCTGACACGATCGCTCCTCGAGCGACTCCCCAAAGCCGAGTTGCATTGCCACCTCGACGGCTCGCTCCGTCCGGCGACGATGCTCGAACTCGCCCGCGACCAGCACGTTGCCATGCCGTGCGACGACCCGGAGGCGCTCGCCGACCACATGCTCGTGCGCGACGCCCGCAACCTCGAGGACTACCTCGCGCGCTTCGCCACGACGCTCTCAGTCATGCAGACCGCCGAGTCGCTCGAACGTGTGGCGTACGAACTCGCCGAGGACGCCGCGCGCGAGGGGGTGCGCTACCTCGAGGTGCGCTACGCCCCCATCCTCAATGTGCAGGGCGGACTGTCGTTAGGTGAGGCGGTCGAGGCGCCGCTCAGAGGGCTCCACCGCGCCGAGCGCGATCACGACATCACCGCGCGTGTGATCGTCTGCGCGCTGCGCCACCTCCCGCCCGACACCTCGATGTCGCTGGCGCGCCTCGCCGTCGATCACCAGTCGGGCGGAGTCGTCGGCTTCGACCTCGCTGGCGGCGAGGCGGGGCATCCGGCAGCGACGCACGCCGACGCCTTCGCTCATGCCCGCGCGCACGGCCTCGCCTGTACCTGCCACGCCGGCGAAGGCGATGGCGCCGACTCCATCTGGCAGGCGGTGCACCAGTGCGGGGCGACGCGCATCGGACACGCGACCCGCTTGTTCGAGGATCCCGTCCTCACCGACGAGGTCAACGAGTCGCGCATCACGCTGGAGATCTGCCTGACGAGTAACGTGCAGACGCACGCTGCGCAGTCGTACGAGTCGCACCCGTTCCGCCGTTACTTCGACCAGGGGTTGCACGTGGTCCTCAACACCGACAACCGCCTCATGAGCGGGGTCGGGCTCGTCGACGAGTACCAGCACGCGGCGCAGTCGCTCGACTTCACCTTCGACGAACTGGCCAAGGTCGCGCTCAACGGCTTCGAGGGCGCCTTCCTCCCGGAGGAGGAGCGGGCGAAGCTCATCCTGCGCGCACAGGCGGACATCGAGGCGCTGCGCCATGCCTGACGAGTCCGTACCGCCGGCAGATCTCCCGCTGGCCGACGCGCTCGCGCTCGTGCGCTCGCGCCTCCCGATACAGTCTCCGGCCGCCGCGATCGTGTTGGGCTCGGGGCTCGGCGGCCTCGCCGGGCGCATCGCGAACGCCACGCGCGTCTCGTACCGCGACATCCCCGGCTTCGCCGAGCCGACCGTCGAGGGGCACGCCGGCGAACTCCTGCACGGGACACTTGGAGGGCGCGAAGTCCTCGCCCTCGCCGGTCGCTTTCACATGTACGAGGGACACGACGTCGCGCATGCCACGTTTCCTGTCCGCGTCGTCCACGCGTTAGGCGCGCGCACGCTCATCCTCTCGAACGCCGCCGGCGGGATCCGGCGCACCTTCGGCGCGGGGCAACTGATGGTCATCGCCGACCACCTGAACCTGATGTTCCGCAATCCGCTGATCGGCGGCGTCGTGCCGGGCGACGTCCGCTTTCCCGACATGTCCGACCCGTACGACCCCGCACTGCGCCGCCAGCTGCACAAGATCGCCAACGAGCTCGGCATCCGCCTCGAGGAGGGCGTCTACGCCGGTCTCCTGGGGCCCAGCTACGAAACGCCGGCCGAAGTGCGCATGCTCGAACGACTCGGCGCCGACGCCGCCGGTATGTCGACCGTCCCCGAGGTCATCGTTGCCCGCGCCATGGGAATGCGCTGCGTCGCCGTCAGCTGCATCACCAACCCCGGCGCCGGCCTCTCGCCCGAACCCATCGACCACGCCGACGTCATCGCCGTGACCAAGGTCGCCGCCAGGGATTTCGAGCGCCTGATCGAAGGGTTGATCGCCTCGCTCTAACAGCGCCGTGCACCGCCTAGACCGCACAACGGGGCGCCCACAGGCGCCCCGTTGTGCACTCCCGTCCCCCGTCTCCCGTCCCTAAAAGTGAATTCCAACCGACACGGGAATGAACTGCGCCGTCGACTTCTCCCCACCCGTCGGCGTAATGCTGAACTGATGGAATCGCGTCTCCACGAAAACGCCGATCGCTCCACCGAAGCGAAGCCCGGCGCCGCCGTTGAAGCCGAATCCGGCCTCCGAATCGCTCACGCTTACGCCGCTGCCATCGGTGAGTGTGGCCGTCTGCTGATACAGTCCCAACCCACCGACGAGATACGGGCGCACCGCCGACGCACGCTTCGCGAGGTGATACACGGCGCTCAACCCGACGTAGAGCACCTTGTTGTTCAGGTTGTCACCGTCCGTCGCACCGGCGTCGGCGAGGAGGTCGTCGGTGTACTTCGCCTTGGACAGCTGCGCCTCGGCTCGTACCGCCCAGGGATTCTCGGAGATCGGCTCGTACTGGAAGAAGGCGAGCCCGTTCCAGCCGGTCTTCACGTCATTCGCGAAATCCCCCACGGGGACCGTACCGCCGCCGCCGATGCCCACGCTCAGGACTCGCGGGAGCCGTCCCGGCGACTGCGCCGCCGCGGGAACGGCGATGGTCATCAGGAGCGCGGCGACGGTGGCAGCGGTTTGAGTCATCCGGAACAGCGTCATGGAACAGGCACTCCTCGTATGGACGTCGGTTTGGCACCCACTGGTTGGACGCGGGAGCGCGCAGCGCGTCATGGATTCCCAGCGAATGGCGCTCGCCGAGCGGGTGGGCGCCATTGGCGGGCGCGCTCCCTCGGCGGGCGCGATAGTCATGCGAGGTGATCGGGGTGCCGCGCGGTGACCGCGCGCACGTTGCGGACGGGGCCGTCATCCCGACCCCCGCCAGCGCCGTCTACCGGTAGCCGGCCGACACGACAGGGAGCGACATCACTCGCTTGCGGAATTCCTGGTAGCGCGGCGTGTCGCGAGTGAGCCGGTCGAGCAGCGCGGTGTTGTACTTGGCGATCGTCGCCTGCGTCGCCGCGACGCGGTCCTCCTCCATTGGGTGCGTCCGGAACCAGGCGTCGAGTCCGCCCGACGGGCGCTCGTTCCGCTCCTTGATGAGGATCTGGAACATCTCCGGGATACCGCGCGGGTCGATCCCCGCGCGCATCGTGTACTCGATCCCCGACTGATCCGATTCCGCCTCGTCGCCACGGCTGAACGACGCCATGATCCCCTGGCCGGCCATCCCCACCGCCATGTCACCGCCATTCGTGCAGATCGGCGTGAGGACGCAGCCGAGGATCATCCCGAGGTTCAGGCGTTGCCCGGTCTGCATCTGCTTGACGCTGTGCCGGTGCACCACGTGCCCGATCTCGTGACCGAGGACTCCGGCGAGTTGATTCATCGCCGTCGTTCGCTCGATCAACCCGCGGTTCACGTACACGAACCCTCCGGGAATCGCGAAAGCATTCACGTCGGGACTATCGACGATGAAGAAGCGCCAGTCGAGATTTCTGTCGTCCGCCACGCGCGCGATCGAATCGCCAAGCACATTGATGTAGCGCACCAGCTCAGGATCCTTGACGATGGGGAGCTGGGCGTTCACCTGCTGTGAGTAGTCGGTCCCGATCTCGATTTCCCGCTGGGTGGAGATCGCGCACCCGGCGAGGAGAAGCGACGAGAGAACAATGCCGGTGGCAGGTGCAACGATCACGCGGCGCGCGCGCCGACGAGCTGCGTCAACGACGCGGGAGATGCGAACTGACGTGCGAAGCACTGACGTGCGGGACGAACGAAGGAGTGGCATGTCGAGGCGGCACTGGCGATCTGCGCGCTCCATGCGACCGGAGCTCTTCCGCGCGATGATACACCGCGAGCGCGAGATTCGATGCGACTCCTGACACTGGCGCGCGACCTCACGCGCCGGAAGGCGCGCGAGCGCGACGCGATGTTCGTCGTCGAGGGGATCCGCGCGTGCGAGGAGCTGGCGAAATCGCGCGTGGAGGTGGTCGGCGTCCTCGCCGCCCCCCAACTCGCCGAGAGCGCGCGCGGGGAGGCGCTGAAGGCGGCGTTCGCAGCGCGCGGTGTCGCTACCACCGACGTCACCGACAAGGAGTTCCAGAGCGCGGCGGCCACCGAGTCGCCGCAGGGGGTCCTCGCCGTCGCGCGCATCCCCAACTATCGGTTCGACAGCGACGAGCTCATGTCTCGCCCGACCACCCGTCTCCTCGTCCTGGACGCCGTACAGGACCCCGGCAACGTCGGGACGCTGATTCGGACGGCGGCCGCCCTCGGCGCCGACGCCGTGGTCGCGCTTCCGGGAACCGTTGACGTGTGGAACGCCAAAGTCGTCCGTAGCGCAATGGGAGCCCATTTTTCCTTTCCGGCGGTTCATGCTACGTGGGAGGCGCTGCAGCATGCCTGCGCCTCCCACGACATCGCGTTGTGGGGGGCCGAACTCGGCGGGACCGACGTGGCCGAGCTCCGCGCCCCGGCGCGCCTCGCCCTCGCCGTCGGGAATGAGGGGGGAGGGCTCTCCGAATCGGTGCGCGAGGCGCTCGTCCAGCGCGTCACGCTCCCCATCCGCCCGGAGGTCGAGTCGCTCAACGTGGCCGTCGCCGCCGGCATCCTGCTCCACCAGCTGCGCCCGTGATCGACGCCTTCCTCGGCACTTTCGCCTTCACCATCGGCGCCTGCATCGGGTCGTTCCTCAACGTCTGCATCGGGCGCTGGCCGCATAACGAGTCGGTCGTCTCGCCGCGCTCTCGCTGCCCCAAGTGCGCGCTGCCGATCGCCTGGTACGACAACCTCCCGATGGTGAGCTGGCTGCTGCTGCGGGGGCGTTGCCGCGGCTGTGCACTCCCCATCTCGGTGCAATATCCGATCGTGGAGCTGGTGGTGGGGCTGCTCTGGCTCGCCACGGCGCTGTATTTCGGCCCGACGTTCGCCGCGCTCCGGGTGGCGATCTTCGCCACGATCATGCTCGGGATCGCGGTCACCGACTTCAAGCACTACCTGATCCCCGACGGATTCACGGTGAGCGGGCTCATCTTCCTGTTTGTCACCGCGATGGTGGCGGTCTTCCGCAATGAACCTTCTCCCTTCGCGACTCCGTATGACGCACTGATCGGTGCGTGCGCGGGGGCGGGGTCGGTGGCGATCGTTGGGTGGCTGGGCGAGGTCGTGCTCAAGAAGGAGGCGATGGGATTCGGCGACATCACGCTGATGGCGGTAGTGGGGGCGGCGGTCGGGCCGGCGCGGGCGCTCCTCGTCCTCTTCATCGGCGCGGCGTTAGGCGCGGTCGCGTTCGTCGGCGTCGTCTATCCCGTCGTCAGGCTGCGTGGCGCACCGCGCGGTGAGCAGATCGATCTCGAGCTGGGCTCTCCACCCGTGGAGCTCCCGCACGTACCATTCGGGGTATTCCTTGCACCGGCGGCCGTGGTGGTCCTGGTGTGGGGCGATGCGCTGGTTTCGTGGTATCTCGGGCAATACTTGGGGATTTAGCCGTACGCTGCAGGAGTGACGATGGACGACACGGAGCTGGACCGGCCGGTGACGGGAGCGCTCGGGCGCTTCACGCGCGACCTCACACGTGAGGCGCGTGCGGGGCGGTTGGAGCCTGTCCGCTGTCGCGACGAGGAGGTGGCCCGTGTCATCGACATCCTCCTCCGTCACGGGAAGAACAATCCCGCGCTCGTTGGGCCGGCCGGCGTCGGCAAGACGGCCATCGTCGAGGGGTTGGCGCAGCGCCTCGTTGGAGGCGACGTCCCGCTTGCGCTCCGGTCGACGCGCCTTCTCGCCCTCGACCACGTCGCCTTCCTCGCCGGGAGCGTTTATCGCGGCCAGTACGAGGAGCGCATTCGCGCCCTCGTGAAGGAAACTTCGGCCGATCCCGACGTCGTCCTCTTCATCGACGAGCTTCACAACCTCATCGGGCAGGGGAGCGCCATGGGCTCGGCGATGGACGCGGCGAACATGCTCAAGCCGTCGCTCGTGCACGGCGACTTCCGCGTCATCGGCGCCACGACCAACGAGGAATACGATCGCTGGATCTGCGGCGACCCGGCGCTCGAGCGGCGATTCCAGCGAGTCCTCGTGCGCGAGCTCACCTCGGCCGAGACCATGGACGTGCTACGGGCGCGAATCGATCGCCTCGAGCGGCATCACAACGTGGCCATCACCGACGAAGCGCTGCGGGCGAGCGTCGAGCTGACCGACCAGTACATGCTCGACCGCAAGCGCCCGGATCGCGCGATCGACGTGCTCGACGAGGCGTGCGCACACGCGCAGGCCATCGCTCGTTATGCACCGCGCACCGAGGCGCTCATCACGCGCCGTCGCGCGCTCCTGCGCGCGCATGGCGAGGTGAAGCGCAATGGCCATGCGGCCACACACGACGAAAATGGCAGCGGCGAGGACGACGGCTTCGAGACCATTGCGCGCGACGGGCTGAACGCGCTGCAGCGCTTCGGCGCCGAGATCGAGGCGATCTTCACCGCCGCGCCGGCGAGTGCGCAGCCTGCGCCTGCCCCCGCGCCGGTCACGCAATCCGATGTGGCCACTCCCGCGCCGGCGCGCACCGAATCGGTCGCGGCACCCTCGCTCCCGGTGCTCGACGTGGAGCTGCGCGCGTTGCTCATCGAGGATGGCATCGTGGTGCGCGGGTTGGATGTCGCCCGAGTGGTCGCCCTGGCCACCGGACAAACCGTACGATGGAGCGAGTGATGGCACGGATCGGCGCAGCGGCGTTGCTGCTGGCGGTACTGGCGTGTGGCGGCAAGGAAGCGAAGGACCCCGTGGCGTCGAAGGTGGCCAACGCCATCCCGCGACTCGAGGAGGCGACTGGGCTCAAGTTCAAGACCCCTCCAAAGTTCGAGGCACGCACCAAGGACGAAGTGCGCCAGTTCCTCGAGGCGCGCTTCAAGACCGACATGCCCGATGAGGAAATCACCGGGAGCGAGCGTTCGTACAAGCGCCTCGGACTTCTCCCCGATACGCTCGACCTGCGGAAGTTCATGCTCTCGCTCCTCACCGAGCAGATCGTCGGCTACTTCGACCCGACCACCAAGGTGCTGTACATCGTGCAGGGGGCGTCCGACGAGATGGTTGCGGTGACGGTCTCGCACGAGCTGGTGCACGCGCTGCAGGATCAGTACTTCAATCTCGATTCGTTGCAGAAGGTCCGTCGCCATAACGACCGGCAGATCGCCGCGCAGGCCGTGGTGGAGGGGCAGGCCACCTTCGAGCAGCTCGCCTCGATGCTCGGGAGCGGGACGGCGATCGCCAATCTCCCCGGCGGGTGGGACCGCGTCCGCACCGTCATTCGCGAGAACAACTCGTCGATGCCGATCTTCTCCTCGGCACCGATGCTGATCCAGGAGACGCTCCTCTTCCCCTACCTCTCCGGTGCGGAATTCATGCGCGCCTTCAAGGAGAAGTACCCGGGAAAGTCTCCCTTCGACCAGATGCCGGTGTCGTCGGAGCAGGTCATGCACGACGATCGCTACTTCCTCAACCGCGACGACCCGACCGAAGTCACGCTTCCGGCGCCGCCGGGGAAGGTGATCTACGAGAATGACCTCGGCGAGTTCGAGACGCGCCTCTTCCTCTTCGAGCACCTCAAGGATCGCGACGCGGCCTACCGAGGGGCAGCAGGGTGGGACGGCGACCGATACGTCCTCTTCGAGTCGGGCGGGCGCGCCGGCGAGGGGCTCGCCTGGCTGAGCGTCTGGGATACGTCGGTCGATGCCGCCGAGTTCTTCGATCTGATGGACACGGCGATCCTCAAGCGCTTCGGCAACGTGAAGCCGTCACAGGCGTCGGAGAATACGCGCGTCTACTCGGCGCGTGGCCGCACGATTGCTGTCACCGCCGGCGACGTGCACGGACGCCCCGTCGTGCTGTACGTCGACGTCCCGGCAGGTGCAAGTACGAACGTGATCGACCTGAAAAAGGTCACCCTCGAGGAATAGCGTGACCGTCGGGAGTACGAGCAGGTCGCCCGTCACCCGGGACTCCCTCTCCGTCCCCCAGCCGCTGCGCCCCGAGGACGAGGCGCTACGGCAGGTGCGCCTGCGCAACATGAAGGCGTGGGCGCTGGCGCTCCTCGTCATCGCCACGGTCATCTTCATCGTCGCGCGGATCTTCGAGGGGCGCTATCCGTGGTTGGGGATCGTGCGGGCGACCGCCGAGGCGTCGATGGTGGGGGGGATCGCCGACTGGTTCGCCGTCACCGCGCTCTTCAAGCATCCCCTCGGGATCCCCATCCCGCACACTGCGATCATTCCCACGCGCAAGGACCGGGTGGGTGTCACGCTTGGCGCCTTCGTGCAGAAGAACTTCCTGCACAAGGACGTGATTGTCGCCAAGCTCCACACGCTGAATGCCGCCGAGCGCATGGCGCGCTGGATGGTGGAGCCGGAGAACTCGCGGCGAATCGCGAGGCAACTGGCCAAGTCGCTCGCCGCGGCCGCCAACGTGCTCCGCGACGAGGATGTCGAGCAGGTCATCACCAAGGCCGTCGTCGGCCGCGTGCAGAAGACGCAGGTCGCGCCGATGCTCGGGCGCGCGCTCTCGCTGCTCACGGCGGGAAATCGTCATCAGGCATTGCTCGATGATGCCATTCGCCTGCTGGCGAAGGGCATCACCGAGAACCAAGACCTGATTCGGGAGCGCGTGGAGAAGGAGAGCCCTTGGTGGATTCCGGGTGCGGTCGACGACAAGATTGCCGCGCGCATCGTCGCTGCCCTCGAGCGCACCGTGAAGGCCGTGCACGCGGATCCCAACCATCCGTTGCGCGAGCGCTTCGACAACGCCATCGACGAGTTCATCGTCAAGCTGCAGGCGTCCCCCGAGGTGATCCTCAAGGCCGAACAGATCAAGGAAGACCTGCTGCAGGCCGACACCGTGCGGCAGTTCAGCGCGTCGCTGTGGAGCGATGCCAAGGCGTCGATCGCGCGCCACGCCGAGAACCCCGACGGCTTCAATCCCGAGAGTATCGAGCGCGGACTCACCGCGTTCGGCAATGCGATCCTAGCGGACCCGCTGTTGATGCAGAAGGTCGATGCGTGGCTCGTCGAAGGTGTGGTCGCAGTGACCGAGCGGTATCAGGACGAGGTGGGAGAGCTGATCGCGTCCACCGTTAGGCGCTGGGATCCCGTCGCGACGTCGCAGCGCATCGAGCTGGCGATCGGTCGCGACCTGCAGTTCATCCGGATCAACGGGACGTTGGTGGGGGGGCTGGCGGGGATGATTCTGTATTTGATACAGAGGGCGATGTAGCTCCCTACGTCAGCTCAGTGCTGATGGGCGCCTGCCTCGCCGTCTCTCCCCGCTCCCGCCCCTCCGTCGACACCACATCCACCAGTTCCGTCGCGGGAATCGGCAGCAGCGCCAGCCTGAACACCTCGTCCATCGCACTCACAAAGGTGAAGTGCATGTTCTGACGAACCTCGTCAGGCACCTCGCGCAAGTCCTTCTCGTTCCCCGCCGGGAGGATCACCTCGCGAAGCCCGGCGCGATAGGCGGCGAGCGTCTTCTCCTTCACGCCGCCGATCTCCAGCACCTTCCCGCGCAGCGTCACCTCGCCGGTCATCGCCACGTCGCGCCGAACGGCGCGCCGGCTGAGCACCGATCCAATGGCCAGCGTCACCGCGACGCCCGCGCTCGGACCATCCTTCGGCACCGCGCCGGCCGGGAAGTGGATGTGCAGGTCGCTCTCCTTGAAGTCCTGCGTCGTCACGCCTAACGCGTCGGCGCGCGATCGCACGAACGAGAGCGCCGCATCCACCGACTCGCGCATCACGTCGCCCAACTGCCCGGTGACGGTGAGCTTTCCCGAGCCCTGCATGCGGAGCGCCTCGATCGTCATGATGTCGCCTCCCATGTTGGTCCAGGCGAGTCCCGTGACGGTCCCGATCTCCGGCTCCTTTTCCGCCTCCTCGGCGGAGTACTTGGGGGCGCCCAGGTGTTTCTCGACCAACGCGGCATCGACGACCCACGCCCCTTCCTCCCCCTCGGCCTTGCGGCGCGCACGCTTGCGCATGAGCGACGCGATGTTGCGCTCGAAGTTGCGGAGCCCCGCCTCGCGTGAATAGCGCGACGAGATGAAGCCCAGCACCTCGTCAGTGAACTGGATGTCCTTGTCGGTGATCCCGTGCTCCTCCCACAACCGCGGGAGGAGGTAGCGCCAGGCGATCTCCACCTTCTCCTCGACGGTATACCCCGCGATGCGGATGACCTCCATGCGGTCGCGGAGCGGGGCAGGGATGTCGAAGAGGTTGTTCGCGGTGCAGATGAACAAGCACTTCGACAGGTCGAACGGGAGGTTGAGGTAGTGGTCGACGAAGTCGTGGTTCTGCGACGGGTCGAGTACCTCGAGCATCGCCGCCGTCGGGTCACCCGAGGCACCGCCCCCCGACATCTTGTCGATCTCGTCGATCATCAGGACCGGGTCGTTCACCCCAACACGCCGCAGCGCCTGCAGCAGGAGCCCCGGCATCGATCCGACGTAGGTGCGCCGGTGCCCGCGGATCTCGGCTTCATCGCGCACGCCGCCGACCGAGATGCGATAGAACGCCCGCCCGATGGCGGTGGCGATCGCCTCCCCCAACGACGTCTTGCCAGTTCCCGGGGGGCCGACGAAGCAGAGGATCGGGCCCTGCGGGTCGCCGCCGCGCAGCTTGCGCACCGCCAGGTACTCCACGATGCGCTCCTTCGCCTCCTGCAACCCGTAGTGCCGCCCGTCGAGCGCCTGCTCGACCTTGGCCAGGGTGATCTCCTCGTCTCCCGATCGTTTGTGCCACGGGAGGGCGAGGATCCAGTCGAGGTAGGTGCGGATGACCTGGTACTCGCTCGACGCCGGCGAGAGCATGCGGAGCCGCTCGGTCTCGCGCCGCGCCTCCTGTCCCACCCGCTCCGGAAGATTTGCCTCGTCGACGCGCTTGAGGAGTTCGATCGCGTCCTTTTCCCCGGGATCCGTCTCCCCCAACTCGGCCTGGATCGCGCGCAGTTGCTGCCGGAGATAGAACTCGCGCTGGTGCTGCTCGATCTTGACCTCGGTCTGCTTCTTCACGTCCTCCATCACCCGCGCCCGCGCCACCTCACGCTCGAGGCGCGTGAGGATGAAGCGGAGCCGCTGCCCCACGTCGAGGCGCTGCAGCACTTCGTCCTTGTCGCTGATCCGGAAGTTCATGTTCGTCGCCGCGAGATCGGCAAATCGCCCCGGGTCGGAGACGTTCATCTTGAGGATCTGCGGGACCTCGTCGGGGATGCGCTCCACGAGGTCGGCGAGCGTCTCGGCGGCGCTGGCGATGCGCGCGACCAGGTCATCCAGCTCGTCCGGATCGGCCGGGAGCTCCTTCGCCCCCCGCACGCCGGCGATCACGAACGGCTCGTCCTGCTCGATCGATTCCACCGTGATGCGGCGGAGCCCCTGCAGCGTGATCTGGACGGTGTCGCCGGGGAGGTTGATGCGCTCGTGCACCCGTGCCGCGACTCCCACTCGCCCGATGAACTTCTGGTTGTCGATCGGGTCGTCGACGTCGCCAGAGGCCACGACGAGAGCCACGATCAACCCCTGGTCCTCATTGGAGCGGAGCAGCGCCAGGTTCTCGGGAGCCCCCATTTGCACCGCGATCGTACCGAGCGGATACACGATCGTGGAGCGCAGCGCCATGAGCGGCAGCGTAGGCGGCAGTTCCTGGCCGAGGATTTCGTCGCGACGCTGGGGACGGGACATCAAGATCGGACGGGAGACGGGGGACGGGGGACGGGGGACTCGTGCTCCCGTCACGACACGGCACGCATTCCAGACGCGTCATGCGTCACATTGGTTGCGTATCGCGCGCGTAAGGTATGCCGTGAGCCGGAGGGGCGCGACCGAGCGGAACGACAGTGCCACCGAGGCCTCCCAAGTCGCGTAGCCCGTTGTCTATCCAACACCGGGCGGCTATCGTTCTTGGCTCTATGTTTGACGAGCTTTCCGACAAAATCTCCGGCGTCTTCGCCAAGCTCCGCGGCCGCGGTGTCCTGACCGATTCGGACATCAAGGAAGGGCTGCGGGAGGTTCGGCGCGTTCTCCTCGAGGCCGACGTCAACTTCCAGCTGACCCGCGAGTTCCTGGAGCGGGTCGAGAAGAAGGCCGTCGGAGTCTCCCAGCTCAAGTCCGTCCAGCCCGCGCAGCAGCTCGTCAAGATCGTCCACGACGAGCTCACCGCGATGCTGGGCGAGCAGCGCGCCCCGCTCAAGCTCAGCTCCGTCCCGCCCACGATCGTGATGATGGTCGGGCTGCAGGGCTCCGGTAAGACGACCACCGCCGGCAAGCTCGCCCGCAAGCTCAAGAGCGAAGGGCGCCCGACGCGCCTCGTCGCCGCCGACGTCTATCGCCCGGCCGCCATCGACCAGCTCGAGACGCTGGGCGCCTCGCTCGAGGTCCCGGTCTACGCTGATCGCGGAACGAAGGACGTCGTCAAGATCGCCCGCGCCGGCATCGAGGAAGCCAAGCGCGCCCGCGATCGCGTTGTCATCCTCGACACCGCCGGTCGCCTCCAGATCGACGAAGACATGATGCAGGAGCTCGTCCGCCTGCGTGATGCCGTTCGCCCCGACGAGATCCTCTTCGTAGCGGACGGCATGACCGGCCAGGACGCGGTCCGCATCGCCGAAGGCTTCCACAAGGCGCTGGGCGTCACCGGTGTCATCCTGACCAAGATGGATGGCGACGCCCGCGGTGGTGCGGCGCTCTCGATCTACGGCGTTCTCAAGAAGCCGATCAAGTACATCGGCGTCGGCGAAAAGTCCGATGCGCTAGAGGAGTTCCACCCCGATCGCCTCGCCGGTCGCATCCTGCAGATGGGCGACGTGGTGTCGCTCGTCGAGAAGGCGCAGGAAGCGTTCGACGCCGACGAGGCGAAGCGGATGGAGAAGAAGGTCCGCAAGGAAGGGCTCGATCTCGAGGACTTCCTCTCGGCGATGAAACAGATGCAGAAGCTGGGGCCGATGGAGAGCATCCTCAAGATGCTCCCCGGGGTCAACAGCAAGATGCTGAAGGGCGCCAACATGGACCCCAAGCGCCTGAAGCATGTCGAGGCGATCGTCCTGTCCATGACGAAGGAAGAACGCAAGACGCCGAACATGATCAACGGCTCGCGCCGCGCCAGAATCGCGAAGGGAGCCGGCCGCCCCACGAGCGAAGTGAATCGCCTGCTCGAGCAGTTTAGGGATATGCAAAAGATGATGAAGAAGGCGGCAGGTGGCGGCCGCATGCAGATGCCGTTTATGAGGTGACAGAAGACGAGAAGACGAGAAGACGAGATTTCTCGTCTTCTGAAAACTCGTCTTCCGCGTAGTTAGCATTGGAAGAACGCGAGTCTCCCGAAGTCGAACTTCTCGTCTTCTCGTCTTCAGAAAACTCGTCTTCTATAAAGATCCGTGTGCGCCGCGGAAATGCCGCGTGACGCGAGGAGCACGGAGTAGTAGCACTCACGTTCGACCTGAGGTGTCAGATGGTTCGCATTCGTCTCCGTCGTGAAGGACGCAAGAAGTCTCCGATGTACCGCATTGTCGTCGCCGATTCGCGCGCGCCGCGCGAGGGGAAGTTCATCGAGATCATCGGCACCTATCAGCCCCGCAAGTCCGAGGGGGCCGTCGACCTCAAGCAGGACCGCGCCAATTACTGGCTCGACGTCGGCGCGCAGCCGAGCGACACCGTGCGTTCGATCCTGCGCCGCGCCGGCATCATGAAGGCTCGCCACGAGGCGCGCCTCGCCAGCAAGCTGCAGGCGGCGGCGGTTCCGCTCGCCGAGACGACCGAGAAGAGCGACGAAGCCTGAGCTTCCCGTGTCGCCCGCCGCGCCGCGCGACGCGTCGCACGCGATCGTAGGTCGTGTGCGCCGCGCGCACGGGGTGCGCGGCGAGGTGGTGGTCCAGCTCCTGACCGACGCGCCGGACGCGATCTTCGCGCCCGGCGCGCGTGTCTTTGCGGGGAACGCGCGCGGCGAGATCGGCCCTAACCCACCGCAGCTGCACGTCGAGGGCGCGCGTCCGTTCAACGACGGACTGCTCGTCACGTTCGAGGAGATCGAAGACCGTACCGCCGCCGACCTCTGGCGCGACCGCTACCTCCTCGTCCCGACCGACGAACTCGAGCCCCCGGGAGAGGACGAGGTCTGGCTGCACGACCTGGTTGGGCTGGAGGTACAGCGCTTCGACGGGACGGTGATCGGAACAGTCATCGGCTACTACGAGTTGGCGCACGGGCTCCTGCTCGAGATCCAGCGTACGAGGGACACGGTGCTCCTCCCGTACCGCGACGAGTTCATTGCCGAAGTCGATGTCGGCGAGGGGCGCCTCGTCATCGATCCCCCCGACGGTCTGTTCGACTGACGATGCTGCGCATCACGATCGTCACCATCTTCCCCGACTTCTTTCGCGTCCCGCTCTCGCTCTCCATCCCGGCGCGCGCCGCCGCGGCCGGAAGCGTGGAGTATCGCGTCGTCGACCTTCGCGATTACACGCACGACCGGCACCGCACGGTCGATGACTATCCGTACGGCGGCGGGGCGGGGATGGTCATGAAACCCGGGCCCTTCTTCGAGGCGGTGGAGTCGCTCGGCTGCAATGCACCGATCGTCCTCCTCTCGCCGCGCGGCAAGACGTTCGCGCAGGCGGACGCGAATCGTTTCGCCGAGGGGAGCGAGCTCACGCTGCTCTGCGGTCACTACAAGGACGTGGACCAGCGTGTGGCCGACCACCTGGCCACCGAAGAATTGTCGATCGGGGACTTTGTCCTGAGCGGAGGCGAGCCGGCGGCGCTGGCCATCGTCGATGCGGTTGCGCGTCTTCTTCCGGGGGCAATGTCGGACCTCGAGAGCGCGCGCACCGACTCGTTCTACGACGACCGAGGGATCAGCGCGCCGAGCTACACGCGTCCGCCCGAGTTTAGGGGTCACACGGTTCCCGACGTGCTCCTCTCGGGAAATCACGGCGAGATCGCCAACTGGCGTCGTGAGGAGGGGGTGCGCCGCACCCGCGAGCGCGCCGAACTGGAGCGCGCCGCAGGCGAGGGCTCGGCGCGCGAGGGCTCGGCGCGCGAGGGCGCGGCACGCGAGGGCGCGGCACGCGAGGGTGAGGGGCGCACAGAGCATCGCTCCGATGCCGTTGATCGCACATCCCGTCGGGACGATACGTCGAGCTAGAGATCGCGACGTGACTCCTGCGGGGAATGCAAAAGAGAGCGGCGACCGTGCATGTATCCCCCCGGGAATTTCGGTGTAAGGGGAGCGGAGCTTGCTCTTCGGATAATTCCTGCTGGACGTCGAGTCCCGTCGGGTGCATACTGTCGTGGTCGATTTTCCCGCCGGCTGGAACACCGCGACTCCAGCTGCAATCCCCCCCGTTCGTCTCCTTCGCATCGACTGTCGCGTGATTCGTCGTCTGCTCTGCGCGTTGACCATCGTCGCACCGTGCGCCGCCTGCGCTTCCATGGCGACGCAGGCGCGGGTGTCTCGCGCCGGGTCCATTCAACAAGCCCGCAGTGCCGAGCCGGTCCGGCGCGTGTTCACATCGCGACTGTCGTCGACCGACTCCGTGCCGGCGACGACGCCGACCGTCGGTTCGCAGGCGTGGGGGACTGTGCGAATCGTCGTGAACGACGACGACTCCTTCGAATACCTGGCGACGATCTACAATCCGATGGAGGAAGCGTTCAGCGGCGCCTTCCTCCAGCGGGGTGGAGGGGCGCCAGGCGACGATGTGGTCGCCACGCTCTTCTCCGACGTTGCGCTTCGGTCGCGCTACATCCAGCTGCGCGGGACGATGTCACTCCCGCGGGGGACGAGTGCCGGAGTGCTCGCCGAGGAGCTGCGGGAGCACCCGCGTGCGTTCGCGGTGAGCGTGCACCGCGCCGGCGCCGCGCTGCGCCCTGCCATTCGCGGGGCGATCGAGTAGGGAAATCCGCCGAGCCAGCGGGGCGGAGACCATTTGCTCGCGGGCCAAGGGTAGCGGAAGGTCAACGAGCCGTGTACGTTACGGGTCTCCCGAAAACCATCCAGGACCGGGCCCAGACCGACCCGAGCGTCATATGCATCCGTTCATCGAGACCCAGAAGGAGTGGCTTCGCGAAGTGCCGCCGTTTCGTTCCGGCGACACCGTCCGCGTGAATGTGCGCGTGAAGGAAGGCGACAAGGAGCGCCTGCAGGCATTCGAAGGCGTGTGCATCGCGCGTCGTGGGAGCGGGGTCAGTGCCTCGTTCACCGTGCGCAAGGTGTCGAACGGCGTCGGGGTAGAGCGCATCTTCCCGCTGCATTCCCCCATGCTGGGTGAGATCGTCGTCGTGCGCCGCGGGCGCGTGCGCCGCGCCAAGCTCTACTACCTCCGCAACCTGACCGGCAAGGCCACGCGCATCAAGGAAAAGAAGGTGCGGGTGGGCGACGCCGGGCAGAAGGCGTAGCGAGGGATCGCGCGGCGGTGCCGCTCCGGCGCTCCCCCCGGTGGTCGCGCATCGAGCGCGAGGCGCGGGACCGCTATGGCGTACTGATCGCCGGAATCGATGAAGTCGGACGGGGCCCCTTGGCGGGCCCCGTTGTCGCATGCGCCATCATCATGCCCGCCGACGCGCGGGCGATCTCGGGCGTAGACGACTCCAAGCGCGTCCCCCCCGACCAGCGGGAGCGCCTGGCGGGGTTGATTCGCGCTCGTGCCCTCGCCCTGGGGGTCGGCGCAGCCTCTCCCCGCGAGGTCGACCGCCTGAACATCTACCACGCGACCACGCTGGCCATGCGCCGCGCCTTGGGGCGTCTAGGCTGCGTTCCCGACCATGTGATCGTCGACGGACGCCCGATCCGGACGCTCGGAGTGGATCACACCGCGGTGGTCGGGGGGGACGGAAAGTGCTACGCGGTGGCGTGCGCATCGATCATCGCCAAGGTCACGCGCGACCGCCTGATGCGGCAGCTGTCGCGGCGGCACCCCGGCTACGCCTGGGAGCAGAATGCCGGGTACGGAACGCCGGCGCACCTGGCCGCGCTTGACCAGCTGGGCGCCACCGCGCACCATCGACGTTCCTTCTGCGTCAAGCAGCTCACCCTCGCCCTCGGCGCCGATGCGACGCGCGAGGAGGACGCGGAGCTGGACGAGATGCTGTCGCCGATGTCCCAACCATCCGCAACTGGAGCACCCTGCGCATGAGCGAGTCGATCTTCCGTCCGGGGCTGTTCTCGGGGCGCGTGGCCGTGGTGACCGGGGGAGGGAGCGGGATCGGGCTGGGGATCAGCACGCTGCTCTCGTCGTTAGGCGCGACGGTGGTCATCGCCAGCCGCAACGCCGATCGCCTCGCCGAGGCGAGCGCGAAGCTGCGAGAGGCGGGGGGCGACGTGCATGCACTCACCCTCGACGTGCGCGACCACGATGGCGTGAAGGCGGCGATGGCAAGCGTCGCCGAGCAGCACGGGCGCCTCGACCTCCTCGTGAACAATGCGGCCGGAAACTTCTATGTCCCGTCGGAGCAGATGTCGTACAACGCATGGAAAGCGGTGCTCGACATCGACCTCACCGGGACGTTCCTCTGTACGCAGGCGGCCTTTCCCGCGATGCTGCGCGCCGGCGGCGGGTGCGTGATCAACATCTCGATGACGCTACACTACCGCGGTTGGCCGATGATGGCGCACGCCACGGCCGCCAAGGCGGGGATCGATGCGCTCACCCGCACGCTCGCGGTGGAGTGGGCGCGGCACGGGATCCGGGTGAACGCCGTTGCCCCTGGTCCGATACCTACCGAAGGAGTGCGCAAAGCCTTCGCGCCACCCCCGGGCTCGCCGGCGGTCGACGTCTTCGCGGTGGAGCGCGCGATGGGCGAGCACGCGAAGCGGACGATCCCGCTGGGGCGCTGGGGCTCGCCGGAGGACGTGGCGAACGCGGTGGCATTTCTGGCCTCGCCTGCCGCGACGTGGATCACCGGCGCCATCCTGGTGGTAGATGGAGGCGAGTGGTTGTGGAAACCCTCGATGCCGGGCGCCGCGCCCTGAATTAGCGGATGGTTAGGGTGTGACAGCGGTCACACGCGGTTCCGGCGGTAGCGGTTATACTATCCCTGTGCCTGCACGCTGCCTTCGCGGACGGCCCACCTCATGGGCAGCGCGGCTCATCCATCCGACTAACTCAGCCTACCTGAGGAGTTCATCATGAGTGGTTTTCGAAAGCTGTCCGCGGCTGCGCTCGCGGCGGTGGCACTGAGCGCGTGTGCCACGAAGGGATACGTTCGCAACACCGTCGAAACCGGCCTGTCCACCGAGCGCGTCGCGCGCGCCCAGGGTGACAGCGCCAACGCCAGCGAGATCACCGCGGTCAAGGGTGAAGTCGCCACGCTGCAGAACGACGTCGCGGCCCTGCGCCGTGACCTCACCGCGCTCCGCACCGAGTTCGGCGCCAAGATCACCGCGATGGAGAACGGGATGAAGTTCGCCTTCCCCGTGACCTTCGCCTTCGATGACGACGCCGTGCGCGATGAAGACCGCCCGAGCCTCGATCGCTTCGTCTCGGTCGTGAACAAGTACTACGGTGGCTCGCTCCTGACGGTCGAAGGCTTCGCCGATCCGGCCGGCAGCAATCGCTACAACGAGGCGCTCTCGAAGCGCCGCGCCGAGTCCGTCGCGTCGTACCTGACGCAGGCTGGCGTCCAGGGGATCTCGATGCGCACCGTCGGCATGGGCTCCACGCGCCAGGTGGTAGAGGGCGCCGAGCGTGACGAGCCGGGCGCGCAGGCCAACCGCCGCGTCGTCTTCGTCATCGAGACGAAGGGCGGCGACGCCATGACCGCGGCGATCCAGTAAGACTGCTCGCGACGCACCACACGATCGACGACAGCTTGCACCATCGCTCCATACGAAGGCCCCGGCACTCGCCGGGGCCTTCGTCCGTTAGGACCATCCAATTCACGCGCGATCGCTCGGTGGATCGGCGTGCGCGCCCCCGCTAGATTGGATCCCACAACGCGACCCGGTAGCTCAGTTGGTAGAGCAACGGACTTTTAATCCGTAGGTCCCGGGTTCGAGACCCGGCCGGGTCATCGAGTGCCGCGCGTTAGCGTCTGCTCATCTGACGCTGCGCGGCGACTCCAAACACGCGATACAGGCGTGTCCCCAACGTGTCGATAC
>JBGAHX010000062.1:0-28508 GCA_044225935.1 Gemmatimonadaceae bacterium | reverse complement strand
CTCGCCGGTGAGCCGCTCGGCGTCACCGCTCGTGAGCGTTCCGGGACGATCGCGCCAGAGGGCGACCTCGGTGAGTGAGCGCTGCTGGTCGCGATAGAGTTCGTACTTGGCGAACGACCACGCCGTCGGCTCGCCGAGCGGAATCCCGCCGACCGTGCGCGTCACCGGACGTTCGGCGTTAGGCGGCGTGGTGAGGCTGACGGCCACCAACTGCGCCGGGTCGCGGAAGGGGAGCGGCCGGAGGAGGAGCGCTCGAACGGCGCTGAAGATCGCCGTGTTCGCCCCGATCCCGATGGCGAGCGTGAGGACTGCGACGGTAGTGAAGCCCGGGCGGCGTGCGAGGCCGCGCGCGGCGTAGGCGAGATCGTGCCGGAAGTCGGTGAGCCAGCGATGCCTTGCCATGGAGCGCTCCTTGCGCTGCGCAGATTGGTGGAGGGGTTTGGGAGAGGTGGCGAGGTCGGCGCCGCGGCGTCGCAGCGCTTCGGCGCGCGCCGCCTCGGGCGTGAACCCGCGCGCCTCCAGGTGGGCGATGCGCGCGTCGAGGTGGAATTGCAGCTCATCGTCCATGTCGTGCGCGACCGCATCGGGGCGATGCAGCCCGAGATGGAAGGCACGTCGGGTACCGGGGCGGCGTTCGCTCATCGGTGAGACCTAACGAGAGCGGAGTTGCAGCAGCGCCGTCATCGTGCTGGCGTACCGCACGAGGACGGCCGATTCGGCGCGGAGGAAGGCGCGCCCGTTCGTCGTCATGGTATAGAAGCGGGCGCGCCGGTTGTTCTCGGTGACCCCCCACTCCCCCTCGATGAGCTCACGCTCCTCCATCCGATGCAGTGCCTGATAGAGCGCACTGTCGTCGACGGCGAGTTCGTGTCCCGAACGCTCCTCGAGCCAGGTGGAGATCTCGAAGCCGTGCATCGGCCCCCACGAGAGCGCCTTGAGCACGAGGACGTCCATCGTTCCCTTCATGACGGCAAGCGGATCGGACATGCTTCCTCCAGGTTCTTCACCTTAGACACTGGAGTGAGCGCCACGGTTGCCGGCGGTTTTGAGGTGCTTCACGTCGTCGGCAGCACCGCGATGCTCTACGTGCCATCCCCTACATGCGTCGCCATCCCCACGGCGGCGTTTGCCCGCCGGCCGCTGGGCTGACGATGCCTTGACATTCGACACAAGTACCGCGTATTGTCGAACATCGAGGTATGGCGACTCGACTCGGCTGCGCCGTTCGACTCCCGGTCGGCCGCTACGTGCGCAACTCGCCTGATCCTCCTGCCCGCCCGCGCCCAATGCCTCCACGCACCGACCTCCTGCAGGGGACGCTCGACCTCCTGATCCTCAAGACGCTCCTCCTCGGTTCGCTGCACGGATGGGGAATCTCGAAGCGCCTGCGCGAGCTGTCGCACGACGTGCTCGAGGTGGGGCAAGGATCGCTCTACCCCGCGCTGTACCGTCTCGAGGAGAAGGGGTGGATCACGGCAGAGTGGCAACGGAGCCCCGAGGGGCGGCGCGCCAAGTTCTACACGCTGAGTGCCGACGGGAAGAAGCAGCTGGCGGCGGAGCGCGTGCAGTGGCGCCGCTTCTCGGAAGCGGTCGAACACATTCTTGCCGCCACCTGACCGGAGCACGCCAATGACGACGTTCTTCAGACGTCTCCTCCGCCGCGCGCGGTCGCTGACGGCGCGCAGCTCACTCGATCGCGACCTCGCGCTCGAGATGCAGCAACACGTGGAGCTCGAGGCCGAGGAGCTGCAGCGCACGCTCGGGATTACGCCCGCCGAGGCGCGCCGGCGCGCGATGGTCGCGTTCGGTGGCGTGACGCGCTTCACGGAGGAGCACCACGACGCGCGCGGCACGCGGTGGTTTGTCGATCTCGCGCAGGACGTGCGCTACGCCGCGCGCTCGCTGCGTCGCAATGCGGCATTCTCCCTCTCGGCCGTGGCGGTGCTGGCGGTCGGGATCGGCGCGACTACTGCAGTCTTCAGCGCGGTCGACGCGGTCCTGGTCAATCCCGATTACGACCGCCTCGTGGTCATCTTCCAGCGCTTCTCTCCCACCAGTCGCGCACCGCTCTCGGTGGTCGACTACCGTGCCATCGAGGCGCAGCAGCGCAGCTTCTCGGAGCTCGGCGCGCTGCAAGCTCGCGTTGCATCCTTCTCGGCGGGGGGAGAGCCCGAGCGCGTCACCGCGGGGAATGCCACGGCCGGCTTCTTTCGTGCCCTCGACGTGCGACCGGTGCACGGCCGTCCCCTCACGGCGGAGGATGAACGGCAGGGCGCACCCGCGGTCACGCTGGTCAGCCACGCCCTCGCCGAACGTGCGCTCGGCGGCGCGGGGCAGGCGATCGGGCGCTCGGTGATGGTCGACGGCGTCCCGCACACGGTCGTTGGAGTGCTCCCCGCGAGCGCGCGGGAGCTGATGGGTGTGCGCGCCGTCGTGTGGCCCGCGTTGCAGCTGAAGGAGCCGACGCGTCGCGGCCCGTTCTTCCTGCGAGCGGTCGGACGATTGGCACCCGGCGTCACCAACGATGCGGCCGCACGCGACCTTGCCGACATCAGCGAGCGACTCTTCCCGCTGTGGGCTTCGGGATTCCAGCAGCGCGATGCACGCCTCGATCCCGTTCCCGTGCGCAGCGCCCTCCTCCGCGATGCGAGCGCCGCGCTACGGCTCTTTGCCGCCGCCGTCGCCCTCGTCCTCCTTATCGCGGTGGCCAACGTCTCGAGCCTGATGCTGGTGCGGACCATCGGGCGTTGGCGCGAACTCTCGCTGCGTACGGTACTCGGGGCGGGGCGCTTCCGGCTGTTGCGCCTGATGCTGACGGAGAGCGTGGTGCTCGCCGGCGCGGGGGCCGCGCTGGGAATCGCCGTCGGTGCGGCGGGGTTGCGGGTGCTCATCGCGATCGCGCCGGGAATGCCCCATCTCGCCGACGCGCAGCTCGACGCCCGGGCCATCGGCTTCGCGATCGCGGTGGCCGTGCTGTCGGCGCTGCTCGTCGGCGTCGCTCCTGTCCTCATGCTCTTCAAGCGCGATGCGTCGACCAGGCTGCAAGGAGGGGCGCGTTCGGTCGGAGGGGGGCGGCAATCCCAAACCGCGCGCAGCGCCTTCGTCGTCGCGCAGTTCGCGCTGGCCCTCCCGATCCTCGCAATCGCCGGGCTCCTGCTCAACAGTTTCTTACGGCTGCAACGCGAGGATCCGGGATTCGATCCGCAACACGTGCTCACGCTGCGCATCGCGCTCCCGTCAGGGCGCTACGCGACCGGCGACTCGACCGGCGCCTTCTGGAATCGTGCGCTTCCGCTCGTACGCACGATTCCCGGCGTCACCGAGGCTGGGCTCAGCTCGATGATGCCGCCCGATGACTTCGGCTCCGGCGACAACAACAACTTCGACCTCGTCGATCACCCGGTCGCTCCTGGCACGTCGCAGCCGAACGCGCCGTGGCCCTTCGTGAACGCAGAGTATTTCAGCACGCTCGGGATCGCGCTGCTCGAGGGGCGCATGTTCGTGCCGACCGACACCGGTGGGGCGTATCCGGTCGTCCTGGTGAGTCGCGCGTGGGCGCGTCGCTATTTCCCGGAAGGAAACGTGGTCGGACGACAGCTCGTGAGTGGCGGCTGCACCAGCTGTCCCCTGACGACGGTCATCGGCGTGGTGAGCGATGTGCGATACAACGGGCTCGATCGCGCCGCCGAAGCGGTGTACGGTCCGCTGAGCGAGGGGTGGCAACGCAACCTCAACCTCTTCGTGCGCACGAGTGGCGCGCCAGGGCTCGTCGCGGCGCTGGTGCGCGATCGGTTGCGGTCGGTCGATCCGCTCGTGCCGCTCGACGACGCCGCCACGATGGACGAGCGCATCAACGCCTCGATCGCCCAGCCGCGACATTGGACCGCGCTCCTCGGAACCTTCGCCGGCGTCGCGTTGCTGCTGGCGGCGATGGGCATCTTCGGAATGTTGTCGTACACGGTCCGGGCGCGCCAGCGCGAGATCGGGGTTCGGATGGCGTTAGGCGCATCGCGGCAAACGGTGGTGGGGATGGTGGTGCGGCGCGGGCTTCTGCACGCCGTCGCCGGCACCGCGCTCGGCGTGGCCGTTGCGCTGCTCGCCACGCGCGCCCTCGCGGGATCGCTCTACGGCGTCTCGACGACCGACGCACCGACGCTGGCCTCGGTGACGCTTCTGCTGCTTCTCGTGGCGGTCGCCGCCTGCTGGCTCCCGGCGCATCGCGCCGCGGCGATCGACCCGGTGGACGCGATTCGGCTCGACTAGCAATCGTCCCGCGAGATGTCGACCGCCCCGGCCGATAGTGGTCGCGGGAGCGAGCGGCGACTCTCGCCGAGGCGACGTGTCGATACGCACAGCCGTCGAGCGCTGCGGCGAAGCGCGCGCCGGTGCGCGCGCCGGTGCGCGCGCCGATGCGGGCGCCGGTGCGAGCGCCGGTGCGAGCGCGGGTGCGAGCGCGGGTGCGAGCGCGGGTGCGAGCGTCGGTGCGGGCGTCGCCCGCGGAGGGGACGGCTCACCCCACACCGCGTCGGCTCATGACGCGACGCTGGACACGCGCCCTCTCCCGACGCGGTTGTCGCCTGACGCCGTTCTCACCTCCGTCCCGCTCCCGCCATGCGTCGACTCACTCCCCTCTCGCTATCCGCGCTCCTCGCGCCGGCGCTGCTCGTGCCAGTGCTCCTCGCGGCGCAAGCTGCGCCTCCTGACACCACTGACAACTTCCGCTGGCTCGAAGAGATGACCGGCGCTCGCGCGATGGCGTGGGTGAAGGCCGAGAACGCGAAGACCGCGGCGGTGCTGGAAAAGGACTCGCGCTACGCCGGGATCTACAAGTCGGCGCTGGCGATGGCGCAGGCCAAGGACCGGCTTGCCTACCCCCGCTTCCTGAGAGGTGCGCTCTACAACTTCTGGCAGGATTCGGCGCACGTGCGCGGCATCTGGCGACGCACGACGCTCGCCAGTTATCGCTCCACGTCGCCCGAGTGGACGACGGTGCTCGATCTCGATTCGCTGGCGAAGGTCGAGAAGGCAAACTGGGTGTACGCGGGGTCCACCTGCGCAAAGCCGGAGGAGCGTCGCTGTCTCCTGTTCCTTTCGGATGGCGGCGAGGACGCCATCACGGTTCGCGAATTCGATCTGGTCACGCGCAGCTTCGTGAAGGGGGGATTCGAGATCCCCAAAGGAAAGCAGCGGGTGTCGTGGGCAGGCGTCGACACGCTGCTCGTGTCGCGGGAGTGGAAGCCGGGAGAGGTGACGAGCTCCGGCTATCCGTTCATCGTGAAGCGCCTCGTGCGCGGACAGAAGCTCGCCGACGCGGTCGAGATCTATCGCGGTTCGGCGACGGATGGCGGCTACGGCGTGTCACCGCTCACCCTCACCGACGCCGCGGGGCACCGCGTCAGCATTATCGATCGCCCGCTCAGCACGTTCGAGGCGGAGAAGTACATCGTGCGCGCGACGGACGTGGCCAAGCTCTCGATGCCGCTCAAGTCGGGGATTGCGGAGCTCATCGACGGGCAGGTGATCGTGCAGCTGTCGGACGCATGGACGGCGGGAGGAAAGACGATTCGCACCGGCTCGGTGGCGGCGTTCGATCTCGCGGCAGCGATGCGCGAGCCCGGCGCCCTCGCCCCCGTCGCGATCTTCGAACCCGGGGCGCGCGAATCCGTGGGCGGCGTAGCGGCGACGCGCGACCGGCTGCTGATCGGCGCGTACGAGAACGTGAAGGGGCGCGTCTTCGTGGCGAAGCGTGCAGCTGACGGCACGTGGAGCCGGTCGCCGATCGCCCTTCCCGACAACGTCTCGACCTACGTCATCGACACCGACGCGGCGCGCAACGACGCGTTCATCAGCGTGACCGGATTTCTGACACCGAGCAGCATCTGGCTTGCCGACGCATCGAAGGCGACGGCGGCACAGGTGAAGGCGCTCTCGCCTCGCTTCGATGCGTCGCACGCGACAGTCGAACAGCTCGAGGCAACGTCGAAGGACGGGACGAAGATTCCCTACTTCGTCGTGCATCCGACGAGCATGGCGCGCGATGGATCGAACCCCACGATCCTCTACGCCTACGGCGGCTTCGAGGCGTCGATGACGCCGAACTACAATCCCGACATCGGGAAGCTGTGGATCGAGCAAGGGGGCGTGTACGTCCTCGCCAACATTCGCGGCGGTGGCGAGTTTGGTCCCGCCTGGCACGAGGCTGGGCTCAAGACGCACCGGCAGGTGATCTACGACGACTTTGCCGCGGTCGCCGAGGATCTCATCGCGCGAAAGATCACCTCGCCGCGACGGCTTGGCATTCAGGGGGGCTCCAACGGCGGATTGCTGATGGGAGTGGAGTTCACCCAACGCCCCGAATTGTGGAACGCCGTCGACATCCAGGTCCCGCTCCTCGACATGCTACGGTTCGAACAGATCCAGGCCGGCGCGTCGTGGGTGGGTGAGTACGGCAGCGTGTCCAACCCCGACGAGCGCAAGTTCCTCGCCTCCATCTCGCCGTATCACAACCTGCGTCCGGGGGTGAAGTATCCGGAGCCGCTGATCTGGACCACCACCAAGGACGACCGCGTGGGTCCGCAACACGCGCGCAAGTTCGCGGCGAAGATGTCGGCGATGGGTCTCCCCTACCTGTTCCACGAAGTCATCGAGGGGGGACATGGCTCGGGCGCGAATGCCGCACAGCAGGCCCATACCACGGCGCTCGAATTCACGTACTTTGCCCGCAAGCTGATGGATCCTGAACGCAAGGTCGTGCAATAGGAGTACATCGATGACTGGCTCTGTGCGCCCGCTCGTCCTCATCCCTGCCCTGCTGGCAGCAGTTGGAGTCGGGCTCGGCGCACAGGAGCCGTCACGAGGCGGCGAGTCGCGCGATGCGCTGCTCGCCGCCTTTCGTGATCCGCCGGCCGATGCGCGACCGCGTGTCTGGTGGCACTGGCTGAGCGGGAACGTCTCGCGCGACGGGATCACGAAGGACCTCGAGTGGATGCACCGCATCGGGATCGCCGGTGCGATGATGTTCGACGGCGACATGGGGGCACCGCAGATCGTCCCCCAGCGCGTGACAGTGCTGAGCAAGGAGTGGCAGGCGAATCTTCACTTCGCCGCGCAGGAGGCCGATCGCCTCGGGCTCGAGTTCGCGATGGCGGCTGCACCGGGTTGGAGCGAGACCGGGGGGCCATGGGTCACCCCCGAAATGGGGATGAAGAAGTTCGTCTGGGCGGAGAAGCGGGTCCGTGGTAGTCGCCCCGTCGGGGTGCTCCCGCCCCTCCCCGACATGCCCGGGCCGTTCCAGGGAATTCCGCGCTACGACTGGGGAGGGGCGCGCGAGCCCGACGGCGTGCACCTGTCGCGCGACGTCAAGGTGCTCGCCTTTCCGTCGCCTAACGGCGACGTCTCGCTCGCCTCGCTCGCACCGAAGGTCGCGGTGAACGGGAGCTCGGTGCACGCGTCGCGACTCATCGACGGCGATGTGCTCGAGTTTGTCGCACTCCCCGTCCCGACTCCCGCCGCGCCGACGATCGTCCAGTTCGACTTCGCAACGCCGCAGACGATGCGGGCGCTCACCTACATCGGACCGCTCGGCGGGCGCTTCGCAACCGGGCCGCAGGGGCGCATCGAGGCGAGCCACGACGGTGAAGCGTGGCGCATGCTTCGGCGCATCGTCGATCAGGCACACAACGCGACGCCACAGCGAACCTTTGCCTTTCCGGCGACGCTCGCATCGCATTTTCGCGTGGTCTTCGAACGCGCAGAGGAACCGACCTTCGGCCCTCCGTCACTGAGGGTCGCCGAGCTGGCATTCGTGCCCGGCGCGCGGGTCGACCTCTTCGAAGATCGCGCCGGCTTCGGCGTACTCGCCGATGCCGATGCGGTCCACACTCCGACGGTCGCGCGGAAGGACGCCATCGCACTTTCCGACGTCATCGACGTGAGCGACAAACTGCGCGCGGACGGGACGCTCGCATGGACTCCCCCCGCTGGCGAGTGGATCATCCTGCGCACCGGCTATTCGCTCACCGACGAGAAGAACCATCCGGCGACGCCCGAAGGGACCGGACCGGAAGTCGACAAGTTCGACGCGCGTGCGGTGCGTGCACACCTCGATGCGTACATGAAGCCGGTGACCGAAGCACTCGGCGGACTCGTGGGAGCCAAGGGGCTCCGCTACCTACTGACCGACAGCTGGGAAGCAGGGCAGGAGAACTGGACCGCGCGGATGCTCGCCGAGTTCCGCGCCCGGCGCGGGTATGATGCCACGCGCTTTCTCCCCGTCCTCGCGGGGCGCGTGGTGGACAGCGCCGAGCGGAGCGACGCGTTCCTCTGGGACTTTCGTCGCACGCTAGCCGATCTGGTGGCCGAGAATCACTACGGGACCATCACTGCCTTCGCCCGCGAGCACGGGCTGGGATACTACGGCGAGGCCACGGGCGCGGCGTGGCCGACGGTCGCCGACGGGATGCAGGCGAAGAGTTTCACCGACATCCCGATGGGGGAGTTCTGGGCGATGCCGTTCGGTGGGAAGCCCGCGGCGTTCCAGGGTGCGCCGTCCATGGAGTTTCCCGCCGACGTGATCGAGACGCGCTCGACCGCGCACGTGTACGGCAAGCCGCTTGTCGCAGCCGAAGCGCTGACGTCGTCGCTTCCGCAGTGGTCGTCGACACCGTGGAAACTCAAGTGGGTGGTCGACAAGTACATGGCGATGGGAGTGAATCGCCTCGTCCTGCACACATCGCCGCACCAGCCCGACGACACGCACCGTCCGGGCCTAACGCTTGGGCCATTCGGTCAGGTCTTCACGCGGCACGAGACGTGGGGCGAGATGGCGCGCCCGTGGATCGACTACTTCGCGCGCTCCTCGTTCCTCCTGCAGCAGGGGACGCCTGTCGCCGACGTGCTCTACTTCTATGGAGAGGGGGCACCGTCGGGTGTGCCGTATCGCGATGCGCGCGACCCGGCCGACCTGCGCGAGTACGGCTTCGACTACGTCAACGCCGACGCGCTGCTCAGGCTCGCGCGCGTGGAAAACGGGCGCATCGCCTTTCCGGGTGGCGCGAGCTATCGGCTCCTGGTGCTCCCGCGCGGGCTCGATCGCATGACGCTCCCGATGGTCACGAAGCTGCGCGAGCTCGTGACGGCGGGAGCCGTGGTGGCCGGTCCCAAGCCGCTGGCGTCCCCGAGCCTCACGTCAGAGAGTCGTGCGGTCCGTGCAATCGCCGACGCGATGTGGGGAGAGGGAACGGCGCCGCGCACGACGGGTAAGGGTCGCGTCTATCGCACGGCCGACGTCACTGCGGTGCTGCGCGACGAGCGCGTCGTGCCGGACTTCGCGTACGACACCGCGTCGGCACACGCCGACCTGAGATTCGCCCACCGGCGCCTTGCTGACGGCGACGTCTACTTCGTGACCAACCAAGGAGAGCAGGACGTCGCGAGTTCGATCTCGTTCCGCACGAGCGGACGCGCCCCCGAGCTGTGGGATGCGATCAGCGGTCGCACGCTCCCCGTTGCGTACCGCATGGAGCGCGGCGTCACGCATGTCGACCTCACGCTCGCCCCCTACGCATCGAGTTTCGTCGTGTTCCGCGCGCTGACCACCGCTACGACTTCTACGCTCGTGCCGGCGAGCGAGCGCACGCTGACCGCGCTCGACGGGGAGTGGACGCTGCGCTTCCCGCCAGGTGCATCGACTCCCGCGACCATCAGAACCGGCATCGGCTCGTGGACTGATCGCAGCGAACCAGACATCCGCTACTTCTCCGGCGCGGCGACCTACGAGCGCACGATCGACGTCCCATCCGAGTGGCGCTCGACCGGAGAGCGGATCGTGCTCGACCTCGGGCGGGTCGGCGACGTCGCCGAGGTGCGCATGAACGGAAAGGCGGCCGGCGCCACTTGGGCGCCGCCGTATCGGGTCGACGTCACCGGTCAGGTCACCGCCGGGAGGAACACGATAGAAATCATCGTCGCCAACACCTGGCAGAACCGATTCGTCGGCGACTTGCAGCCGGGCGCCACGAAGCACGCATGGACCAATGCGCCTAACGGCGGTGGCTTCACCTCGGCGAACGAGCTCACGCCGGCGACGCCGCTCACACCGTCCGGACTCCTCGCGCCAGTGCGACTGCTCGCCATCCGCGACGCGACTCGGCGTTAGGCGTTCATCGCGCCACCGCGGCCGTGAACGGCCAGGTCCCGCGACGCCAAGACCAGACGCCAAACGACGCGAGCCCGAGTACGAGCGCACCGATCCCCGCGGCGACGACCGCGGGGGGCGTGGTGCCGAGGATGAAGATCCAGCCGAGGAGGGCGACCAGGCTCGGAAGCGGATACCACCACATCCGGTACGGGCGCGGCATGTCGGGTTCGCGTCGCCGGAGGAGTGTCACGGCGCCCACCTGTCCGATGAACTGCACCAGGATGCGCGTGGTGATCAGGGCATCGATCACCATCCCGAGCGACACGAAGCTCGCCAGCACGGAGAGGACTCCAAGCACCACGAGCGACACGGTGGGGAATCCCCCCGTCGGGTGCAATCGCGCAAAGACGCGAAAGAAGTATCCGTCGCGCGCGGCCGCGAACGGAACGCGCGAATAGCCGAGCAGGAGCGCGAATACCGAACCGAACGCCGTCCACAAGATCATCGCCGTGAACGCAGTCGCCACACCGCGCCCGAACAGCTTCTCCATGAAGACCGAGACGATGAAGCTCGACACCGGATGCGAATCCGCCGGCACGAACTCGCGCCACGAGACCGTCCCCATGATCGACAGGTTGATCGCGACGTAGATCGCGGCGACGGCAATCGTGGAGAGGAAGATCGAACGCGGGATCACGCGCCCGGGATTCTCCACCTCGTCGCCGATGTAACAGATGTCGTAGTAACCGAGATAGTCGTAGACGCCGATGCGCGAGGCGGCGCCCAGCCCGATGAAGAAGCCGAGGGAGAAGTTGAAGGCGCCCGGAGGGAAGTCGAAGGCAACCGCTGGATCGAAGTGCAGTAGTCCAGCGCCGATGACGACGCCCGCGGTCAGGATCGTCCCGATCCAGAGGGTGACCGTGATGCGCGCGATCGACGTGATGCGCCGATAGAGGAGCGCCACGTTGAGCGCACCGAGCGCCACGATCACCAGCGCCGTCTCGCGCGACGACATCCCCTTCCAGACGTAGCCCAGGTACTGGACAAACCCGATGTAGCCGGAAGCGATCTCCAGCGGGCCGCTGAGGATGAACTGCCAGACGAAGAGGAACCCCATCAGCCGACCGACGCGCGCCTCGCCGTAGCCGCGACGCAAGTATCCGAACGACCCGCCGGAGCCGGGCATCGCCGCGCCGAGTTCGCTCCACACCATCCCATCGGCGAGCACGATGACCAGGGCGACGAGCCAGCCCAGCATCGCCTGCGGGCCACCCAGCGCCGAGACCAGGAGCGGGATCGTGATGAACGGCCCGATCCCGATCATGTTGGTCATGTTGAGCGCCGTGGCCTGCACCACGCCGAAGCGGCGCGTCATCGACGACGAGGTATCGCGCACGCTCATGCGCGCCTCACGCGACGGCAGCCGTTCTCAGCAAGGCGTTCACTGCGCTGGACGATCTTTTTCAATGACGTATCGGTAGACGTTCGTCTCGCGGCGCACGAAGCCGAGCCGCTCGTACAAGCGATTGGCGGCAACGCGCTCCGGGCGAGAGGTGAGCGCGACGGTCGTGGCCTGCTGCGCTGCCGCCAGCCGCAACGCTTCGTTCATGAGCCCCGTGGCGATGCCCCGCCCGCGTGACCCGCGGTCGACGACGACATCATCGATCCACGCGCGCACGCCAGAGGGAGTGGAAACGATGGAGAGCGTCAGCATCCCGACAATCAGACGAGAGCCTGGTGCGGCACGCGCGACGAGCAGGTGGGTTCTCGGCGCATCGAGCATTGCTTGCAGAGCGCCTATCGAGGGGATTGCCGCCTGCGGATCGAGCTGCGGCAGGAGGAGCATCATCGCGGCGTGGAGCGCCGTATCGGCGTCACGCACCACCTCGGCGATGAATTTCGGTCCCGCGTCAGTCAAAGGGATGTCCCGTTTTCAACGTGGTTCGTTCTCCCGTGTTGCAACGACACGCTACACCCACACTCGCGCGTTGTCACGCCGCCTGCGCGCAGAAACTGATTGACCAACCTCACGTAGCGTCTGTATGGACACCGCCCCCCGGACGCCCGTAGGTTTGTCGCCCCATGACGCAACCCGCTGATCTCTCCAAGCTCCGCATCAACCGCGACGCGCCGCCCCCCGGCGTGCAGAGCGCGGTCATGCGGAACTTCATCCTCCTGCTCATCGTCGCCGTCCTCATCGCCGGCGGCGTCTGGTACATGCGGAGCCGTTCGGTGCCGGTTGTACAGGTCGCGACCGTCGGCGCAGCGGTCGGATCGAGCGGAAGCGGAACGGGGGCGCAGACCACAGTCACCGCCAACGGCTACGTGGTTGCGCGCACCAAGGCGTCGGTCTCGGCGAAGACTGCCGGGCGGCTCGCCTTCCTCGGGGTGAGCGAGGGATCGTTCGTCAGGCAGGGGACGGTCATTGCGAGACTCGACAACGCCGACTTCCAGGCAGCGGTCGGGCAGGCCGAGGCAAACGTGGCCGCTGCGGAGGCGAGCCTTATCGAGGCGCGCTCCGATCGCGACCAGGCGGCGCGCGAGGCAAAGCGGCTGCGTGACGTGCGTACGCAGAACGCAAACCTCGTCTCGGCGCAGGAGCTGGAGAACGGCGAAAGCCGCGCCGCGCAGGCGGAGGCGCGCGTGAGTGCGGCGGAGGCGCGTCAACGCGTCGCCGAGGCAGGGCTTCGACTGGCGGTGGCTAACAACGAAAACACGATCATCCGCGCGCCGTTCACGGGGACGGTGCTGCGCAAGGATGCCGAGGTAGGCGAAGTGGTCGCGCCGAGCGTCGGCGGTGGCCTCACGCGCGGCGCAGTCGTGACGATGGCCGACCTGGCGACGCTCGAGGTCGAAGTCGATGTGAACGAGGCCTACATCGCGCGCATCACCAAGGGACTGCCGGCGCTGATCACACTCGATGCCTATCCCGACACGTCGTTCAAGGGCTCCGTGCGACAGGTCGTGCCGACGGCGGATCGGCAGCGCGCCACCGTGCAGGTGAAGGTATCGATCGCCGATCGCGACTCGCGCATCCTCCCGGAGATGGGAGCGCGCGTGGACTTTCAGCAGCCGCCTGAAGAGGACGCATCCAAGGCGGACGCGGTCGCGGCGCCGTCGCGTCCAGTCGTACGGGTACCGCAAGCTGCGGTGCACGAGGACGGCGGGAAGAGCGTGGTCTTCATCGTACGCGACGAGCGACTGGTGCGCCGCGAGATCGAAGCGGGACCGGTGAGCGCCGGCTTTCGCGAAGTACGGTCGGGACTCAACGGGGGCGAGCAGCTGCTCGTCGGCGGGATTGATTCTCCTACCGACGGAATGCGCGTAAGGATCGGCACGTAGACACGACGCGCGCCCAACGCGGCGCGCTGCAACTGCAGCTTCCACCTTCCACACGGGACACGGCGATGGCGCTGGTCGAGATTCGTGACGTGTACAAGTCGTTCCGCCGCGAGGCGCAGTCGGTCGACGTCTATACGGGGCTGTCGATCGATTTCCAGGAAGGGAGCTTTACTGCCCTGATGGGACCGTCGGGCTCGGGGAAGTCGACGCTTCTCAACCTCGTCGCAGGACTCGACAAGCCCACGAGCGGCAGCGTAAAGGTTGGCGGGGCGGAGGTGAGTGCGATGAGCACGGCGCAACTGGCGGCGTGGCGCGCGCGCACGATCGGCTTCGTGTTCCAGTCGTACAACCTCCTCCCGGTACTCACCGCCCAGCAGAACGTGGAGCTGCCGCTGCTGCTGACCAACCTCGGGAAGAAGGATCGCGCCGAGCGCGTGGCTATCGCGTTAGGCGTGGTGGGGCTCGCCGATCGCATGGATCACTTTCCGCGCCAGCTCTCCGGCGGTCAGGAGCAGCGCGTCTCGATCGCCCGCGCGATCGTCGCCGACCCGCAGCTCATCCTTCTCGACGAGCCGACCGGGCAGCTCGACGCCAGGAGTTCCGAGGAGGTGCTCACGCTCCTGCAGCGCCTCAATGCGGAGTTCAACAAGACCATCATCGTCGTCACGCACGACGCCAAGGCGGCGGAGCGCGCGAAGGTGACGTTGCACCTGGAGAAGGGAGTCCTCGTCGAGCGGCAGGCGGCGCTGGAGGGTGCTTCGACATGAAATACTTCCCGCTCGTCCTGTCGAACCTCAAACGACACAAGCTGCGCACGATCCTCACGATCATGAGCGTGGCGCTGGCGCTCTTCCTCTTTGCGTCGCTCCGCACGGTCGTCACGCAACTGGAGATCTCGAGCCAGCTCGGCGCCGCGAATCGCATGATCGTGCAGAACGCGACGGCGTTCATCTTCCCGCTCCCGCAGAGCTACTCGGCGCGCCTCGCCGCCGTCCCGCACGTGACCGGGGTGACGTGGGCGAACTGGTTCGGCGGCAAGTACGGCGATGGAAAGAAGTTCTTCGGGCCGTTTGCCGTCGATCCGGCGTCGTATCTGGACATGTACAAGAACGACTTCATCGTCCCCGAAGACCAGAAGGCGGCGTTCCTCCGCGAGCGCACGGCGGTGATCGTCGGTCAGGGGTTGCTCAAGGCGTTCGGATGGAAGATCGGTGACAACATCACGCTGCAGGGGACCATCTTCCCCGGCGACTGGACCTTCACGATTCGCGGCACCTACACGCTGAAAGATCCTGCGTACGGCGACGAGCAGTTCCTCTTCCACTACGACTACCTGTACGAGCGCGAGAAGGATCGCGGCGTTTCGCCCGGATGGTTCATCCTGCGCATCGACGATCCGGCACAATCGGGAACGGTCGCCAAGACCATCGACGACCAGTTCCGCAACTCGCCGGCTCCGACCAAAACGGGGACCGAGCAGTCCTTCAGCGCCGGCTTCATGACGATGTTCGGCAACATCCAGTTGCTCATGGGGACGATCGGCATGGCGGTGGTCTTCGCGATCCTGCTCATCGCCGCCAACGCGATGCTGATGAACCAGCGTGAGCGCACCAGCGAAGTGGCGGTGCTCAAGACGGTCGGCTTCACCGATCGCACGATCTTCCTGCTGGTGATCGTGGAGGCCGCGGTGATCGCGATCTCGGGCGCGGTGATCGGGCTCGGGCTGGCGATCATCCTGCCGCGGGCAACGAACTTCAACGCCTTCGGATTTCTCCCCGACTTCCACGTGACCAACGGGACTGCGATGGTCGGCGCCGGGATCGCGTTGCTCCTGTCGGTGGCCAGCGGCTTCGCTCCCGCCTACCAGGCGGCGAAGATGCCGGTGGTGCAGGCGCTGCGGAGGGTCGAATGAAGATCCCGCTGATCTACAATGTGCGGAGCGTGATCCAGCGCCCCGTGTCGACCGCGTTCACTGCCCTCGGCATCGGGCTCGTGGTCGCCGTGTTCATCGCGATGCTCGCCCTCGCCAACGGTTTCGCCACCGCGCTGACCAAGACCGGCGGAGATGACAACGTACTCGTTATGCGCAAGGGGGCCGACTCGGAGATGTCGAGCGGCGTCGAGCGCGCCGACGTGAACATCATCGGCTCGTTCCCGCACGTGGCGCTCGGGAGCGACGGAAAGCCGCTGGTGAGTCCGGAGACGTACGTGGTGATGAACCTGCAACGACGCGGTGCCGACTCCGTCGGCCTGGCCAACGTGGTGATTCGCGGCGTGAGCCAGCGCGCGTTCGAGGTGCGCAAGAACATCGTCATCGAGGGACGCCCTTTCGCCAGCGGGCAAAGCGAGGTGTGCGTGGGCGACAAAATCGTCCCGCGCTACAAGAACACCGAGATCGGCGAGGTACTGCACTTCGCGGGACGCAACTGGACGGTGGTCTGCCACTTCTCGGCGGCTGGTTCGAGCTTCGAGTCCGAGGTGTGGGGGGAAGCGGAGCAGTTCCAGAGCGCGATGCGGGGCGGCTCGACCTATCAGTCGGTCACGTTTCGACTCAAGGACCCGGCGGGCTTCGCTGAAGCGAAGCGGGCGCTGGAGGGGGATCAGCGGCTGCAGGTCGACGCGCACATGGAGTCGAAGTACTACGCCGACCAGTCCAAGCTTCTCGGGGCAATGCTCTCGTTCCTGGCGATCATGATCACCAGCATCATGTCGGTAGGGGCAATCTTCGGCGCGGTGAACACGATGTATGCGTCCATCGCCTCGCGACGCCCGGAGATCGCCGTGCTCCTCACGCTTGGCTTCAAGCCGCGCAATGTCCTGCTGTCGTTCCTGGCCGAGTCGGCGGTGATCGCCTTCATCGGCGGCGTGCTCGGGTGCCTCATCGCGCTCCCGATCAACGGCGTGGTGACCAGCACGACCAACTGGTCGAGCTTCAGCGAGATCGCCTTTGCGTTCCGCGTGACGCCGCAGTTGCTCCTGTCGGGGATCGCGTTCGCGGTGGTGATGGGAGTGCTCGGCGGCTTCTTCCCGGCGCGCTCGGCGAGCAGGATGCCGGTGGTGCAGGCGCTGCGTTAGGCAGGTTGCAGCTGAGCCGCGCCGGGCGGCTCAGCTCTCTGCCGGGATGAGCGAGATCGCGACGACCTTGGTATCGGAGGAGACGCAGCCGCACTTCGGCGCTGCAACACCCCCGACCTGCACCGTCGAGTGCAGCGTCGTGTAGCCAGGGGCGCTCACGTCGAGCTGGTACGTACCCGGGCCCCCGGTCACGACGCAGAATCCGTCGCAGGGAAGCGTCGTGGTTGCCGCGCCGCTCACCGCGACCGTCACGTTCAGCGCGCTCCCCGACGCCGCCGACCGCACGTCCAGCTGGAGTGCAATTGGCGCTGGACATGGTGGCATGACGCAGGCTTCGCTACCGCTCCCGCATGCGGCAAGCAACGTCAGCGGCAATGCGTGAAGTCGCAGCATTTTCCCAAACTCAACAGAGCTGAAAGCCATCCGCTTCTCCCCTCCTCTCCCCTGTAACTCCTCTCGTGACTCGCCTCCCCCCTCGCATCGTACGGCTCGCCCCTCAACGTGAGTCTCGATTCGCGGAGGCGGCAACAAGCGCACATAATTGAGACCCGTTCGGTCCAGCCACGGTCACCAAGACGTGTCCCCCGCCACCTCCCGTCTCCCATCCCGCTTCCCATGCGCCTTCCTTCGTTCGTGCTTGCCTCGCTCGTCCTCGCCTCCCCGCTAGCCGCCCAGTCGTACCCCACCTCATGGGATCCGGCACTCCTCGAGCGCGCCGACGTGAAAGCGGCGTTTGGAGTTCTCGAGCGCAACTTCCCCAAACAGGTGGAAGAGTGGATCGCCATCGCCGAGATGCCGGCCAAGTCCACGCATGAGCAGAAGCGCGCCGCCTACGTCAAGTCGGCGATGCAGCGCGAGGGGCTCAAGGTCTCGGTCGACTCCATCGGCAACGTGACGGGAGTTCGTGCGGGGACTGGTGGCGGACCGACGGTCGTCTTCGCCGCGCACATGGACATCGTCCACGCGATGGAGACCAACCTCAAGGTGCGGCGTGCCGGTGACACGCTGCACGCACCCGGCATCTTCGACAACAGCGCCTCGGTCGCCAACATGCTGGCCACCATTCGCGCGATGAACGCGGCGAAGGTCAGCACGCGCGGCGACCTGGTCTTCGTCGCGACCGTGCAGGAGGAACTCGGTCTCAAGGGGATGGAGTACTGGCTCCAGCACAACCCGCGCCCCGACCTCCTCATCGCGATGGACGGCGGGCTCGGTCCCGTCGCATACGGCGCGCTGGGGATCTACTGGACGCGCTACGTTTTCACCGGCGAAGGGTCGCACACGGTCACGTCACGCGGAAAGCCGACGCCGGTCAAGGCGCTCGCTGCAGCAATCGACCGACTCTACCAGCTGCAGTATCCCGCGCTCCCCGATGGCGCGGTGATCAATGTCGGACAGGTGCACGGCGGCGTGATCTTCAACGGCATACCGCAGGAACTCTATTTCACGGTCGACCTGCGAAGCCCCGACCCGGTCCTCCTCGACTCGCTCGATCGCACCATTGGCCGCATCGCCAAGGAGGCGGCCGACGCCGAAAAGGTCGGGCTGCGCGTCGAAGTCGAACAGAAGAATGGCGCCGGCGGAACGGCGGCTCAACTCACCTCTGCACGCGCGCATCCGCTCGTACAAACAACGGTCGACATCCAGCAGGCGCTCGGCATCAAGGTCGGCCCGCCGGGTGCTCCGACGACGGTGGCCACCGGGAGCACCGACGCAAACGTCGGTGTGGTGCGAAAGATCCCGAGCATCTCGATCGGGCGGTCGTACGGAGGAAACCAGCATACGCTCACCGAGTGGGCCGATTGGCCGAGCGCCCTCCCAGCGACGAAGATGGTGCTCCTCCTGGCGACGACGTTTGGCGACGGGATCCGCATTCGCCCGGGGAAGGTCGTGCCCTGAGGAGGACGCCTTCCGGCTCTGGAAGCCGTCGCCCAGGGAAGGCGCATTCACGCGGGAACCTTCTTCTCCTGAGCGGACCTATGACTCGCGAGGTGTCGAACCCCTGACCCGACCAACGCCAACGTTCGAGGCACCATGAGCGATTCCGACGCCGCCGCGGCGTGGATTCCCGTCGATCCTTCGCTCGCGCGCGCACTCACCGACGCGCGCGGGCAGCTGCACTACTGCGCGCAGTTTGTCTCGGGATTCGGGATCTCGTACCTCCCGCACGCGCGTGACGACAGCCACACGAGCATGGCGTGGGACGCGCGACGTGGCGCGCTGGTGTCGGCGTCTTTTGACGGCGTGTCGCTCGCGTTGCGCTTGGCGGACCTAGCACTCCTCGTGATCCGTGATGGCTTTCCCGACGTGGAACTGCCAGCGCACGGACGCTCGATCGCCGCGCTCACCGATCGGGTGCGCGCGGCACTGTCCGTCGCGGGGCTCGACGCCGTGCGCTTCACGCTCGCGCGTCATTTCGAGATACCCACGCACCCACTCGCCGACGGCGCGTCGTTCGATGTCGGCGACCGGAAGGCCTTCGCCGCGCTCGCCGCGTGGTATGGCGACGCCGCGCAAGTGCTCGAGGAGATTCGCGAAGCACGCGATGGTTCGCCGGTGCGCTGCTGGCCGCACCACTTCGACATTGCCACGCTCATCACGGTCGGCGAGGGGCGCACGACTGGCGCGGGGCTCTCGCCCGGCGACACGTACTACGATGAACCGTACTTCTACGTCAACGCATACCCGGCGCCTTCGAGGGACGCACTCGGCGCAGCGCTGGCCGGCGCAGGGCGCTGGCACACGTTCGAGTGGATCGGCGCGGTGCTGTCCGGTTCTCACGTCGCCGCCAACGGCGCTTCGCAGCGCGTGCAGATGAGAGACTTCCTACGTTCTGCGCTCAACGCACTGCGTGACGCATCCTTGGGCACGAGGCGTTGACGCGGCCGCGACGAGCGCAACCGCAACCTCTCGCCGCACTCGTGCGTATACTGTTTAGCTGATCTGGCGCACTTACCCGCGGTCGGGCTCCCCCCAGTCGCATCGCTTGTGAATTTTCGAGTACGCGCCGCGCTGGCAGCGGCGCTTCTTTTTTGTAGCCACGCCCTCTCTCTCCCGCTTCGCGGGCAAGAGGGGGACGCCGCCCCTGCGCGCAGCACACGATCCGCCACGCGGCCTTCGATGCGCCTCACCATACGCGAGAGCGACATCCGGCTGGACGGGCGCCTCGACGACGCGGCGTGGCTGACGGCCGACGTCGCGACGCATTTCGTGCAGCGCGTCCCGGTCGAGGGGCGTCCGGCCGACGAGGACACCGAAGTCCGCATCCTCATCGACGACACGTATCTCTGGATCGGCGCTCGGATGTTCGATCACGAGCCGGAGACCATCGCCCGGCAGCTCGTACGACGCGACCAGGACGGGCAAGCGGACTTCTTCGAAGTCGCGCTCGATCCGAACCACGACCGTCGCACCGGTTACCTCTTCCGCGTCAATGCGGCGAATGTGCAGCGCGACGAGTTCATCTTCGACGACTCGGAGCGCGATCGTGCGTGGGATGCCGTCTGGAATTCAGCGGTGGCGATCGATTCGGCGGGGTGGACGGCCGAGCTCAGGATCCCGCTCTCCCAGCTGCGCTATCGCGCTTCTGATACGCCGCAGTCGTGGGGAATCAACTTCGCGCGCCGCCGCCTGCGCACCAACGAGGAGACGCACTTCGCCCTCGTCTCGCGGCTGCAACGCGGCATCATTTCGCAGTTTGCCACTCTCACCGGAGTGCGCGCTCCCGCCGCGCGGCGACTGGAGTTGCGGCCATACGCCTCGGGATCGCTCTTCCGCGGAACCGCCGAAGCGGGGAACCCGTTCCGCACCGGGCGCGACGGGAGTTCGCGCATCGGAAGCGACGTGCGCGTGGGACTCGGCGGGCAATTCACACTCGACGCGACGATCAATCCCGACTTCGGGCAGGTCGAGGGAGATCCGGCGATCATCAACCTCTCGGCCTTCGAACAATTCTACGAAGAGCGTCGACCGTTCTTCGTGCAGGACGCGCGCATCTTCGACTTCACGCTGTCCGGAGGGCGCAATCGCCTCTATTACAGCCGCCGACTGGGACGCTCGCCGCGTGGCGGCGCGCCCGAGGGAACGCTGTTCGCCGACGTCCCCTCATCGGTGAACATCCTTGGTGCTGCCAAGGTGACCGGGCGTACCGAGCGTGGTCTTTCGTTAGGCGCGTTGGTGGCGATCACCGAACAGGCCGACGGACGCGCCTATCTCTCACCGTCGGAGCCGTCGCGCCAATTCCTCGTCGAGCCGCGCGCCGAAAACGGCGTCCTGCGCCTGCGGCAGGACTTCAACGGCGGGGCGTCGACGATCGGGTGGATCGGCTCGGCGTTGAAGCGCAGCCTTCCCGGCAACGGATCGTTCGACTTTCTCCCGCGAACGGCGTTCAACACGGGGATCGACTGGGAGCATCAGTGGCACGACCGCACGTGGGCCTTCTTCGGCTACGTCGCCGCCAGCGACGTGCGTGGCGACTCGACCGCGATGCTCAGGCTGCAGCAGGCGAGCAACCACTTCTTCCAGCGCCCCGACGCCCGTCAGCTGCACATCGACTCGTCGGCGACGCAGATGGCCGGCGTCGACTGGCGCGCCACGCTCGAGAAGCGTCGCGGCGATCATTGGACAGGGTCGATCTGGGCCGCCGAGGTGACGCCCGGGTTCGAGGTGAACGACGTCGGCTTCAGTACCAGGCAGGAAGTGCTCGACGGCGGGGCGCGGATCAACTACCGGGAGATCACGCCAGGGCGCTGGTTCCGCTCGTACAACATCGGCGTGTCGATGTTCAACAATTGGTCACACGACGCGATCGCCGGCCACCCGAGCGCCGCAGCGTGGGGGCGCGCGCACGTGGGCGGATCTATCAACCTCAACACGAATCTCGAGCTCAACAACTTCTGGCGCATCGACACGCACTCGGAGTACCGCCCCAACACCATGGACCGCACCGGGACGCGCGGCGGTCCGCTGATGCTCCAGCCGCGCTCCTTCCAGACTCGCGTCTCGGTGCAGACCGACAATCGCGCGATCCTCGCGCTGGAGCCCAGCTTCTCCCTCATCCGCGGAGCGCTCGGCAGCGGCGACGAGACACAGGCCGGACTCGAGATTCGCGTCCGTCCATCGTCGCGCGTCGAGATTGAAGTCGAACCGCGCTACTCGCGCTCGACGATCGGCGCGCAGTACGTGGCGACGAGCGAGCGGCTCCCCGGTGCCCCTACGTTCGGCGCGTACTACATCTTCGGCGAGGTGGCGCGTCGCGAGCTGTCATTCCCGACGCGCATCAACGCCGCGTTCTCGCCGACGCTCTCTTTCCAGCTCTTTGCGCAACCGCTGATCTCCACCGGCGACTACTCCAACTACAAAACGCTGTCGACGGCGGGGAGCTTCGATTTCGATCGGTTCGGCGCCGGGACGGTGACGAGCACCAACGCTGGAGTCGTCTGCGAAGGAGGGCGTACCTGCCTGGACGACGATCTCGTGCGCCACTTCGACCTCGACGGCAACGGGACGTCGGACCTCACCGTCGATGAGCAGGACTTCAACGTGCGCTCGCTGATCGGCAATGCCGTCCTTCGGTGGGAGTACCGCCCGGGGTCGTCGATTTTCCTGGTCTGGCAGCGACGCCAGCGGAGCGAAGTGGTCCGCGGCGACTTCTCGGCGCGTCGCGACCTCGCAGCGCTCCTGCATGCGCCGACCGATAACACCTTCCTGATAAAGGTCAGTTACTGGATCCCGCTGTAAACTCCGCTGGCGCAACGGGGACGACGTGCGGTTCGTCCCCGGCTTTCGCGGTTGGTGGCGCGCGGTGGCCTCTTGCCCGCCCCGTGGTGCGTGACGGCCAACGCCCTGCATAGCTTGGCGCGTACCATTGTGGCGAAGCTTGCCCCCCCACCCCAAACGCCAGGTTCGCGATGCCCGTCGACCGTCGCACCTTCCTCCACTCGGCTGCCCTGGCCGGTGGAGCCCTCGCCCTCGGTGCCAAGGGCGCCCACGCTGCGCCCTCGCCGAGTCCCGTCACGTTGCCGTTAGGCGGCGACGCCGGATCGTCGCGGAGCGGTGCCCCGCTCCGCATCCTCATCCTCGGCGGGACCGGCTTCATCGGGCCGGAGCAGGTCACCTACGCCGTGGAGCGCGGTCATACGCTCACCCTGTTCAATCGCGGCAAGACCAATCCGTCCCTCTTTCCCAACGTGGAAAAGCTGCAGGGGGACCGGAACGTGCCCGGCGGGCTCGACGCACTCAAGGGGCGCACGTGGGACGTGGTGATCGACAACCCGACCGGGAAGCCGCAGTGGATCGTCGATGCGGCGGCCATTCTCAAGGGAAAGGTAGGGCAGTTCATCTACGTGTCGAGCACCGGCGTGTACGCCAACAGCGATTCGGTGCGCCCCGACGAGAACTCGCCGCTGCTGGACCTCGCGCCGATCAGCGGTCCCGAGGCCGACAAGGCGGGATACGGCTCGCGCAAGGCTCGCTGCGAACAGTTGGTGCAGGAGGCATTTCCGGGGAAGAGTACCATCGTGCGCCCGGGACTCATCGTCGGCCCTGGCGACCTCTCAGACCGCTTCACGTACTGGCCTTGGCGCATCGAGAAGGGGGGAGAGATTCTCGCGCCGGGACAGTATGAGGATCCGGTGCAGTGGATCGACGTGCGCGATCTGTCACAGTGGATGGTTCGCCTCGCCGAGTCGCACACGGCCGGCGTGTTCAACGCCGTCGGCCCCGAGAAGCCGATCGGGATCGGCGGGATGTTGTACGGGATCAAGGGCGTCTACGCCAACGACGCGCAGTTCACGTGGGTCCCCCAGACCTTCCTGAGCACGCAGAATGTGCGCTCCTGGGTGGAGATGCCGGTGTGGGCGTACCCCGGGGCAAGCACGCTCGCCTACTGCACGAGCAAGATCGATCGGGCGCTAGGCGCCGGGCTCACCTTCCGTCCGCTCGCCGACACGGTGCGCGACGGGATGGCCTGGTATCACTCGCGCCCAGCCGACCAGCAGGAGAAGCTGCGCGCAGGGATCACGCCCGAGCGCGAGAAGGAAGTGCTCGCGGCGTGGCACGCGTCGGGCGGACGTTAGGCATCCCGACCCACAGCGCGGAGCGCCCCGCAGGTCGGAGCGCTCCGCGCTTCTTGGTACGCTACGCTACTTCGTCTCGCCTTTCACGCGCTTGATCGCCGCGACCGCGTTCCAGCGCACCGTCGGCCCCTTCGCCAGCGCCTCCAGTACGGGGAGCGCGTCCCGCGCGTCGGGACCGATCGCGCCGAAGGCGTCGGCGATCGCGCGTTGCACGTGGCGGTTCTGCCCCTCGAGCTTTCCCGCTGCCAAGAGCGCCGGGAATACGCGCATCGCTCGCCTTCCCTGCAAGGCAATCGCCCAGCCAGACGCCATGCGCACGCCATCGTCAGGGTCATCCAGCCGCGCGGCGAGCGCGTCGATTGTGGCGTCGGGAACGCCGCCGGCGTCGCGCAATGCCAGCGCTGCCAGTCCGCGCACGACGTGATCGCCGTCGCCTAACGCCTTGGTCAGGTCGGCGATCGCCGGCTTGGCGCCGGTGCCGAGCTGGGTGAAGGCCCACGCCGCGGCGACGCGCGTCTCGGCTGAGGCGTCCTGCAGTCCCGCGCGGAGCGCCGGGAGCTGCGCGATCGCCCGTGTGCGCGAGGCTCCAATTGTCCGCAGCCGGTCAGCGGGATTCGAGGCGAGGGCGATGTCGGGAGTGCGCGTCCCTCCGTCACCCACCACCCGCGCCAGCACCAACGCGTCGATCCCGAGGAAGTAGTTGGTCGACGCCGCATTCTTCCCGGTGCAGGTGAAGGTGACGACGTGACGCCCCTTCGTCAGGCGCGGCCAGCCAAGAACCCGATCTTCGCCGACGAAGAGCTCGGTGTAGTAGCCATCGATCGAGAGCCCGGTCCCCATGTTGGCCCCTGGCTCGTGTTCGAGTTCGGTCCCGCTGCCGGGGATCTTCCCGTCGATCAGGACGCTGTACGTCCCGTAGTCGGGGGCGCCGGCCATCTGCGCGATGAGTTCGTAGTGCCCGTCCGCGGGGACGTCGAAGGGGACGTCGACCCGGGCGCCAACGCCTTCACCACCGAAAAAGAGGATGTCCTTTCCCCAGAAGACTTCCTTCTGCACCTCGACCTTTCCCCGCGTCCCCACCGCATCTGCTGCCGATCGTTCGACCTCGATCTGCGTCGCGTTGCCGTGCGGGAGGCGCGCGTATCCATACGGCGGCTCGGGTTGGTCCGTGGCGATCCCTTGCTGGTACCAGAAGGCCACGGTGCTGAAGAGATCCTCACGCTCCTCGAACGCGCTCCGCACCGTCCCGTCGTTGTTGTACGTCCACCCCGCATGTTCGAAGTCGAAGCGCAATTCCTTCGTGAACGGAATCGGATCGGCAACATGCCATCGGTACGCGGTCATGCGCGACCCGAGGTCGGTCCCGTCGGCGACCGTCACTCCGAAGTTAGGTCCATCGGCCACGCGCAGTGACCAGGCGTCGTTGAAATAGTCCTCCGTTCCGGTCCCCTCGATGTTCGCTTTCGCCTTGCCATCGACATAGAAGTAGTCATCTCCCTCGCCGAACCACCCGGGCTGGTTCTGCACCACGCTGAACACCGTCCCGACGTAGTGCCCGCGCCCCTTCGTGTGCAGCACCTCGTACGGCGCGCCGAGTTTCGTGGGGAGCGCCTGGCGATAGCGCGCGTGGAAGTACGGCGTGTTGGCCGGGAGCGCCGCGTACTTCGACCAGTCCACCTGGTAGTAGAGGTTGGTCACGCGCCGTTGTCCCTCGTTGGTGATCGTGACCTTCGCCGACCGTTGGAACGGCATCGGCCAGTACTCGTTGCGCGAGCGTCCGGCGGAACTGTTGCGGACCATGACCGAGGTCAGGGGGCGCTCCATCCCGTGTCCCACGCCGAAGAAGTCGCCGAGCGGGGCATCGACGCTCGGGATCGACGAGCCGTCGTAGTAGATGCGGAGCCGCAGGAGGCGCGGCCACGCGTATTCGCTCGCCGCGACGGTGATCCACATGTGCGTGATCACCCCGGGCCCCGTCAGATCGGCCAGTACGACCGTCTCTCCCGGCAGCGGACGCTTGCTGTCGTCGTTGCTCTCGTGGTCGGCGTTGTTGCTCGACGAACGCATCGCTTCGAAGTTGCGCGGCGCGGTGAGGCGATACGGGTCGAGCGCCGGAGGAAGCTGGGCGCGAAGGAGGGTGGGACGCGCGACGCCCAAGCTCGCCGCGAGCGTTGCGGCTGTGACGACGGCGCGGAGCAACGCGGGGCGCACGATGCGCCGGCGACGACGGAAGCGGGACATGGGGCAACCGGGGATGTCGTTAGGCTGCGGCACTCACTCGCGTTCAAGATCCCCCCGCTCGGTGCCCGCGGCTAGGGGGCGCGCGCCGCTATCGCCTCGTGATTGCCTCCCGAGCAACCGCGCCATACATTCGCGCGCCCCTTTCCGGTCTCTCATGCCGTCACGCCGCCGCGCGCGCTGCCTGGCGCTCCACGTCGCTCTCGCCCTCCTCGCATTCCGCGCCGCTACCCCAGCGGCGGCGCAGCAGGCCGCCTCTCCAGCGGCGGCGAAGCGTATCAATTCGCCCGCGCCCTCGCCTCGCCTGCTGCGAGCCCCGACAGCGCAGGGAAAGGCTTGGGTCGAGCGCACCCTTCGCGCCCTCACCCTCGAGCAGAAGGTCGCACAGCTCGTCGTCGTCGACATGCAGGGGTGGTACGTCAGCGATGGCGATCCGCGCGTACAGTGGTGGACCGCGCTCGCCCGCGATCACGGCGTCGGAAGCTTCGTCTTCTACGGCGGAACGCCGCGCGACGTCGCCTCGCTCTTCAACCGGCTGCAACGCGTCGCTCGCATTCCGCTCCTCATCGCTGGCGACTTCGAGGGCGGGCCCGGACAGCAGGTGTCGGGCGCTACGGAGTATCCGGCCAACATGGCTTTTGCCGCTGCCGGCGACGACTCGCTCGTCTATCGCGCCACCTCGGCCGCCGCGCGCGAAGGACGGGCGATGGGGGTGCACCTCACCTACTCCCCCGCCGTCGACATCGCCTGGCGCCCGACGAATCCCGCCGAAGGAGTGCGTTCATTCGGCGGCGACCTCGATCTCCTCGGCCGCATGGTGCGCGCGTACGTGCGCGGTTATCACGACAACGGGATGCTCACCGCCGCCAAGCACTTTCCCGGACGCGGCGATGTGGAACGCTATGCAGCGCACCCTGACTTCACCTGGAATCCCAAACCTGCCGATGCAGTCGCGTCGCAGGAGTTCGGCGCCTTCCGCCGGGCGATCGATGCGGGCGTGGACTATGTGATGACCGAGCACGTCGCCGTCCCCTCCATCACCGGCGGCTCCGACCTCCCCGCCTCGGTCGAGAAGCGCATCGCCACGGACTGGCTGCGCGACTCGCTCGGTTTCAAAGGGATGCTCACGACCGACGACTTGTGGTATGACTACGTCGTGGCGCGCTTCGGGGCGGAGGAGGTCGCGGTGCGCGCCTTCGAGGCGGGCCACGACCTGATCCTCAAGCCCAAAGATCCGGTGCGTACCATCGCGGCACTCGCTGCCGCCGTTCGGAGCGGGCGGTTGAGCGAAAAGCGTGTCGACGATGCCGTGCGCAGGCTCCTCACCCTCAAGGCGCGCCTCAATCTGCAGAACGTGCGGCTCGTAGACGAGACACGCATCGACACCAAGGTGGGGACGCTGGAGCACTGGGCGATCGCGCAGGAGGTCGCCGACCGATCGCTCACCATGCTCAAGAACGACGGCGTCCTTCCGCTGGCGCGCGCACAGATCCCGCGCATCGTCAACATCAGCGTGCAGAAGCTGGACAACGAGCCCGGCCCCGCAGTACTCGCCGCGCGACTCGCGACCGCATTTCCGGGGGCGAAGAGCTTCACACTCAGCCCGCATCTCGATTCTGCGAGTCGCGACGAAGCCTGGCGTGCCGCGCAGGACGCCGAGCTCGTGATCCTGTCGCTCTTTGTCGCTCGCGATCGTTTGGGTGACGCGACGCCGCTTCGCGATGCCGACCTCGCGCTCATGCAGCGCATCATCGCCGCCAAACCGCGCGCGGTGGTCGCGATGACCTACGGCAACCCGCACCACCTGCGCAAGATTCCCGACGTCCCCGCCTACCTCGTCGGCTACGGCGAGCGCGGGTGGTTCGGCAATCAGGAGATCTACTTCTCCTCGTTCATACGCGCGCTCAAGGGAGAACTCGATCCGAACGGGAAGCTCCCGGTGAAGATCAGCGACGACTATCCGATCGGGAGCGGGCTCTCTTTCCCAACCCCCGCGCGCTCGTCAGGCAAGCCGTGAGCGAACGCGACATCATCCTCGTGGCGAGTGGTGACTCGCGGCCGAGCGCGAACCGTACCTGCTGGCCCGCGCAGGCCGAACTCGAATCACTCGTCACCAACGCCTTTGCGCGGCTCGGGCGCCGCGTCGAACGCGGACACCCCGTGGATGCAGCTGCCGGCCACGGATTTCTCGACGGTCAGGCGCGCGGCATCGAAGTCTTCCGGACCATCGACCCCGACGCGCAGCTCGTCGTCGCCGAGGCGGTGTGGCAGTACAGCAGTCATGTGCTCCCCGGACTGATCAAGCATCGCGGCCCGATCCTCACGCTCGCCAACTGGAGCGGGCAATGGCCCGGGCTCGTCGGGATGCTGAATCTCAACGGTTCGCTCACCAAGGCCGGCGTCGACTACTCGACCATCTGGAGCGCCGACTTCAGCGACCACTTCGCGCAGTCGGCGCTCGCCGAATGGCTGCAGACCGGACGCATCGTGCACGACATGTCGCACGCGCGCCCGTTGGCCGCCGACTCCTTCCCCTCCTCGCTGGACGCCGAACGCGCCGCTGGCGCCGACTCCGGCCGCCAGCTGCAGTGCGAGCAGGCGATCCTCGGCGTGTTCGACGAGGGCTGCATGGGAATGTT
>JBGAHX010000061.1:0-29028 GCA_044225935.1 Gemmatimonadaceae bacterium | reverse complement strand
ACCTGCGGCGTCGTCTGCGTCCCCGAGATCTCCCACGCGGCGAAGCCGCCGCCGGGGAGTGCGAAGACGTTGCGGATCGCGCTCGGGAAGGTGCCGAACGAAACCGAACGCATGTTGATCGGCCACGGCTTCGGGAAGGCTTGCGATCCGTCCGAATAGCGGAGCGAGGCGCTCATCGTCGCGAGGATGTTGCGCGTGTTCCAGCTCTGCAGGCGCGCCCGCGGGTCGTTGATCGTACCGCCGGGATAATCGTCCGACGCCGACGCGAGCGACCAGTAGCCGAGCATCTCGGCCCACGTCTTTCCCGTACGGTTCTGCAGGTTACCGATCCCGCGATCGTCGCGCTGGATGACGAGGGAGCGGAGGAACATCCCTTCGTCGGGGCCGCCGTATGAGTCGGTCACCCAGCGCGCGAACGACCACGAACTTCCGTAGATCACGTTGTCGCTGCTGTTGATGATCGACTTGGACTCGTTGGCAGTGTAGTGCGCGTACAAGAAGCCCATGTGATGCCCGATGGCCTCGACCGGGTCGGCGCAGCGTGAGTCGCCCGGGCGAACGTAGTCGCAGATGAGCCCATCGGCCCACGTGATGTTCGCCTTCTGTCCCCTGTTGGAGTAGAGCTTCCGCGCCCAGAATTCCGTCGCCATCTGCGCGGTCGCTTCCTCCAGCCACCCTTCCTCGGCCTGGCTCGCATCGAGGGCAATACGCTCGGCGAACATCACGACGTGCTTGAACTCGTGGAGCATCGTGCCGCGAGCGTAGTGCCGCCAATCTTCCAGCGACCAGTTGGAATTCCCCGTCGCGTTGGGGTTGGGGACGAACGCGTAGAAGTACTCCCCTTCGTTGCTGGGCGCGCAGGCGTTGAGTGGGTTGGGGTCGGTGTTCGGCGCGAAGTCGCACGACGTCACGAAGCCGAGCAGGCTCCCACCGCTCCCGATCGTGTAGTTGTTGACCTTTGGGGAGAAGATCGCGATGACGCGCCCGTTGTTGTCGGTCTCGGCGTCGAGCACGAGCGGATCGCCGAAGTTCGACAGGTAGCCGTACATGTCGCGGTCGAACTCGGTACCGATGGCGACGTATTCGTTGTCCATCGTGCCGGCCAGCGGCGAGAGCGAGTCCTCCATGATGATCAGCTTGGGCCCGACATACACCACGCGCGTCCGCACCTCGTCGTATGTGGTGTAGTCCCCGAACGTCTTCATCATGCGCCGCGTGAACCGGTCGCCGACGTTAGGCACCGCCTGCGCCACGGCGGCGGCGGTGGTCGGGCTCGCGGTGCGGGCGAAGGCGGCGCGCTCGCGCGCCTTCTTGGCGGCCATCGCGCGTCGCAGGTTGGTGTGCGTTCGCAGGAAGTCGTTGCTCGCCTCGAGCGCCGCAGCGTGCCCGATCGCCAGGCGCTCGTCGCGCGTGCGCGTCGTGGGCATCGCGATGGGCCCGAACGACGCGGTCGCTGGGGCGGAGTACGAAATCACGGCCGACGGCGCCAGGCTCGTGGATGCGGGCGCAGCCAGCGCGGCACCCACCACCTGGAACGACTGGGCGAGCGACGAGGTCGTCGCCGCATTGTACGCCGTCACGACATAGGTCCCGCCGGTCACGCTGAACTCGTTGCACATCAGGTCGGCCTGCGACGTGAGGAGCATCGACTCCCCAAGCGCGAGCTGCCGCTGCGTCGCCATCGCCAGGTTCGCGTTCGACGTGACGACGTCACCACCCACCGACACCGAGATCGGCACCGGTCCGGTCGGCGAACACGGGAGCGCGGTCGCCGAGGGCACGACGATGCTGAGCGACGTCGTGGACGCCGCAGTGATCGCTGCCTTCACGCCGTTGACCAGTACTTCGTTGCCGGCGATGTCGGACGAGAAGTTGGTCCCGCTGATCGTCGCGGCGCCGAGCGGGACCCAGGTCGCCGGCCCGGTCGAGGCGATCGTCGGAGCGTTGATCGACTTCACGAGCATCGGGACCGAGTCGGTCTTCCCCTCGCTGCTGGCGCGCACATAGGTCGTCCCAACGGTGAGGCCCGTGACGAGTCCCGCCTGCGATACCGTGGCGATCGCCGGCGTTGCGCTCGACCAGGTGATGGTGCGCCCGGTGAGCGCACGCCCAATGGCATCCTGCACGGTCGCGGTCAGCTGCGCGGTTCCGCCTTCGCGCACGTTCGGCGAGCGATTGTCGATGAGCACCGCCGCCACCGGAACCGGAACGACCGTGATCGGCGCCGTGCCGCTCGCCCCTTCGGACGTCGCGGTGATCGTCGCCACGCCCGCACTCACGCCGCTCACGACGCCCGAGCTGGTGACCGACGCGATCGTGGGCGCCGACGACTCCCACGTGACGACACGCCCCGTGAGCGCATTCCCCTTGGCGTCCTTCGGCGCAGCGGTGAACTGCAGCGTCGCGCCGATTTCCATCTGCGTGGCCAACGACGTGACGTTCACCGACGCGACCTTCGCGGGTCCTCCGCCATCACCACCGCCACACGCTCCGAGCACCACCAGGGCCATCGGCCAGACGGCCATCAGCCACTCGGCACTCCACCGCAATCCACGCATGCTCTGCCTCGACACGAGAAGGGATGACTGGCTCACGCTACCAGACACGTTGCACGGCGCACGATCCCGACAGTGCGGTGGCGCCCAATATGGCAGGGACTATCTTGCCTCTGCGCGCGTTACGCGCGCGCAGCCCCATAAAGACCTTTCTTCTGCCCCCAAGGTTCCCATGAGCGATTCGGCCCAGCGCCCCGGCGCCGCTGGCTTCAATGGCGTCCGGCGCATTCCCCCCACCGCGAACGAGCCCATCCGCTCGTACGCCCCCGGTTCACCGGAGAAAGCATCGCTCAAGAAGCGGCTGAACGACATGGCGGGGGAACGGGTCGACATCCCCGCGATCATCGGCGGAAAGGAAATGCGGAGCGGTGACATTGGCCATGCCGTGATGCCGCACAAGCACGCGCACATCCTCGCCGACTACCACAAGGCAACCGCCGAACAGGTCGACCAGGCGATCGCCGCCTCGGTCGAAGCGCAGCGCGAGTGGTCGCAGTGGAGCTGGGAAGATCGCGCCGCCGTCTTCCTCAAGGCAGCCGACCTCCTCGCCGGTCCGTGGCGCGATACGGTCAACGCCGCAACGATGCTCGGGCAATCCAAGACTGCGTTCCAGTCGGAGATCGACGCGGCCTGCGAGCTCATCGACTTCTGGCGCCTCAACACGGTCTACGCCCAGGAGATCTACCACGAGCAGCCGATGTCGAGCGCGGGCGTCTGGAACATGTCCGACTATCGCGCGCTCGAAGGATTCGTCTACGCGATCTCGCCGTTCAACTTCACCGCGATCGGCGGCAACCTCTCCGGATCGCCGGCGCTCATGGGGAACGGCGTGCTGTGGAAACCGGCGGCCACCGCGATGCTGTCGAGCTACTACGTGATGAAGGTGCTCGAGGAGGCCGGGCTCCCGCCGGGCGTGATCAACTTCGTCCCCGGCGATCCGGTCATGATCAGCAATAAAGTCCTGTCGCACCGCGACATGGCCGGCGTGCACTTCACCGGGAGCACCGGCGTCTTCAACTCGATGTGGAAGACGATCGGCGGCAACATGGCGAACTACCGCACGTATCCGCGCATCGTTGGTGAGACGGGCGGAAAGGACTTCATGATCGCTCACCCGTCGGCCGACGTGCAGGCCTTCACCGTTGGCCTGATTCGCGGCGCGTACGAATACCAGGGGCAGAAGTGCTCGGCGGCGAGCCGTGCGTACGTTCCCAAGTCGCTCTGGCCCAAGGTGCGCGACGCTGCAGTCGCGATGATCGCCGACATCAAGATGGGCGACACGCGCGACTTCAGGAATTTCATGGGCGCCGTGATCGACAAGCGCGCCTTCGACAAGATCTCCGACTATCTCGCCGACGCGAAGCAGAACGCGACGATCATCGCCGGCGGCGGTGCCAAGGGCGACGAGGGATACTTCATCGAGCCCACGCTCGTGCAGGCGCCGAGCGCGGATTATCGCCTGATGTGCGAAGAGATCTTCGGCCCCGTGCTCACCGTCTTCGTGTACGACGACGACAAGTGGATGGAGACGCTGGAGACCATCGACCGCACGTCGCCCTACGCCCTCACCGGCGCCGTCTTCTCCAACGATCGGCAGGCGGTGCGCGAAGCGCTGGTCACGCTGCGCAACGCGGCGGGCAACTTCTACATCAACGACAAGTGCACCGGCGCCGTCGTTGGCCAGCAACCCTTCGGCGGCTCGCGCGCCTCGGGGACCAACGACAAGGCCGGCTCGAAGCTCAACCTCCTGCGCTGGGTGAGCCCGCGCTCGATCAAGGAGACGTTCGTGCCGCCGGTCGCGTACGGGTATCCGTTCATGGGGGAGGAGTAGGAAGACTGCGGACGGGAGACGGGAGACGGAGTAGACGCGCTTCGCGCGTCGCCGAAGCTCACTACCGCGAGCGGTGTTGCTGTGCACATCTGACTGAACCGCGGCAACTCTCCCGCGCGACAACGTCGCGCACCCCCGTCTCCCGTCCCCCGTCTCCCGTCCAGTTCTCCCATCTCTACATGCCCGACTACTCTTTCCACACCGTCGACGTCTTCACCACCCGCCGCTTCGGTGGCAACCAGCTCGCGGTCATTCCCGACGCGCGCGGGTTGACTACCGAGCAGATGCAGGTGATCGCGCGCGAGTTCAACTACTCCGAGTCGACCTTCATCCTCCCCCCAGACAATCCTGCGCACACGCGGCGCGTGCGGATCTTCACGCCGGGGAGCGAGCTCCCGTTTGCGGGGCATCCCACGGTCGGGTCGGCGATGGTGTTGGCGATGACCGGGGCGATACCGCTCGACGGCGACGAGACACGCATCGTCTTCGAGGAAGGGGTGGGCCCCGTCCCGGTGACGATTCGCTGCGAGGGAGGCGTCCCGGTCTATGCCGAGCTCTCGGTGGCGAAGCTTCCGGAGGTCCTGCCGCCGGCGCCAGAGGCGTCGGAGCTGGCGGCGATGTTGTCGTTAGGCGATGATGATGTGCTCTCCGGCGCCTATCATCCACAGGTGGTCTCGTGCGGGGTCCCATTCACGTTCATTCCGTTGCGCTCGCGCGATGCGGTGCGGCGCGCCCGGTTGCGCACCGACGTGTGGGAACGGACGCTCGCCCCGACCGTCGCGCCGATGATGATGATCTTCGCGCTGGAAGCCGAGGATCCGGCGCACCAGGTGCGCGCGCGGATGTTCGGGCCGAGCGAGTCGGTGCCGGAGGATCCGGCCACGGGGTCGGCGTGTGCGGCACTCGGCGGCTACCTCGCGCAACGACAGATGGCCGGCGACGGGACGCTGCGCTGGATCGTCGAGCAGGGGTACGAGATGGGACGACCGAGCCTCTTGCACCTGTCGGCCGACGTCGCGGGGGGAACGGTCACCGCGGTGCGCGTGGGGGGAGGGTCGGTCCTCGTCTGTTCGGGGACCATCACGCTCTAGCGCGAGACGTTCCCCGCGATGATCGCCGGCGGTGCGCACCGCCGGCGATCGCATTTAGACCAACGCCTAGAGCTGCGAGGTGCAGTGGCCGCAGCGCGTTGCAGCTGCCGGGATGGTGCTCAGGCAGAACGGGCAGGCCTTGGTCGGCGGCGCGGGAGGGGCTGGCGGGTCGGGCTTCACGAAGACCTTCCCGATCTGCCACGCGACGAAGGAAATGATCGCGAAGTTCAGGAACACGCCCGCGAAGTCACCGACGCCGAACTTGACCGAACCGACGTCGAGCGTCCACGTGCGCCACTCGCCACCGGGGAGCACCGCGCCGATGACCGGCATGAGGAAGTCGTCCGTCATCGCCTTGACGAGCGCCCCGGCCGCGCCACCGACGATCACCGCCAGCGCGAGCCCTACCACGTTCGCCTTCAGCAGAAACTTCTTGAAGTCCTCCCACATCGTCGATTCGCTCCGCCACAGAGTTCACGACCCACGCGCCGGGATGAATGCGCGGCGAGAATGTACGTGATTGGGCTCGGCTGGCAAGACGACGCGCCGTTCGTGACGCAGCGCACCATGACGATGGCGGCTACCCAGGAAACTTTTCGTAGTTAGGGCGCCGGCACGAGGCGGCGCATCGCGCGCCGGTGTGCGACACTCCGCGCACCGGCGCGTTCGCGATATCTACGACTGATCTCCCGAACAGTCGGCGGCCGGCGGCCGCGGACGATTTGTGGGATGACTTCTAGAATCTGGCTTCGACGTACAGATCGAGCCGCGCCTGCTTGCGCGGATAAATCCCGCGTGAAAGGTCGAGGCGAATCAGTCCGTCGAGCGCCGACATCCCGATCCCCGCGCCGCTGATCGGGCGACCGGGGTGCTGCCACTCGCTCCGCGCTCCTGCCCACCCCACGTCGCCGAAGATGACCGGGCGAACCGCCTCGCGATTGAGCGCGATCTCCGCGCGCCCGAGCCAGAACGCCTCGCCACCGGTGAGCCCGCCAGCTGCACCGAGCAGCTGCCCGCGCACCGTCTGCGATCCACCGAGGTAGAAGCCGCGCTGCGGGAGTGGCGCGTTGCGGCTCACACCAGCCCCGGCGGTGAGCGCGCCGGCCAGCGAGCCACCCAGCGAGTGACTCAACGTGAGTTCGCCCGCCGCGCGACCGTACGCGCGCGAGAGCGTGGCGTCGGCGCTGTCCATCGAGACCCATCCCCCTTCGAGGCGCACATCGCTCTGCACGCGGAAGCCGCGCGGATCGAGCCCCGCGCTCCGCAGGTCGCGAACGGCCAGTCCGGCCACCGTCGCGTCGGCTGCGCGGATGTTGGGGAAGAATTCGCTCCCGCCACCCAGCGCGCGCGACACGTTGAACTTCGTCTCGACCGAAACGTCGCCCTGTCGCTCGGCGAAGAGGCGCGTCATGAGCCCGCCGCCGCGGTTGAGCGTCCGCGTCAGCTGCAATCCGCTCGCGCGGAAGTAGTATCCCTCGTCGCGTCCGTACAGGAGCGCGCCGAGCGATGCACCGAACGAGAGTGGCGTCCCCCAGTCGTCGTTGGCGACCGCGAGGCGGTGGTATCCGCCGAGCCGCCAGCTCACCCGACCATTGGTCCGCGTGACCCCGAGGTCCACGTTCGGCATCCAGTCTCCCGTCCCGATGCGCGCCGCCGCGTCCCACGAATAGCCGCGTCCGAGTTGCTCGGTGGCCAGCGCACCAACCGAGAACCCTTCGACGCGGTTGTAGCGCATCTGGCTGAGCCCGTACGTGAGGTGAACCGGCATCGGCGCCCACACCGGCTGCAACGAGAAGTCGAGTTCCTTGAGCAACTCGTCGCGCTGCGCAACGCCGAACAATTCTTCTCCCGGGTCGAAGATCGACGGTGGGAGGTCGGGCGACTCGGCGAGCGCCTTGGGATCGCACGGAAGGCGCATCGCGGTAACCAACTCGTTGTCCATCCGCGACTCGATTCGCGTGTAGTGCCCGGTCGCCGCGCAGTCCGCCTTGCGCAGCGAATCGCTACGCACGCGTCGCGTCGAGTCGGCGCGCATCAGAATCCCGATTCGCTCCTTCCGCTGCGCGTCGGTGAGTTCGCTCCAGCGCGTCGAGTCTCCGCCAAAGAGCGAATCGCGCAGCTGGCGGCGCGTCATGCGCTCGGGCATGGTCGGCATCGTGTCGGTCCCGTTCACGCTCGCGTACTTGAACCCTTCTTCCATCTTGAACGGGATGCGCATGAACGACGCGCGCGCCCACCCCTCGGCGTACTGTGCGCGCGGGAGCCAGAAGCGCCCGCCGAAGAGGCCGTACTCGATCGTGACCGCTTCGAGCGACGCCTGCATGGGGTTCATCATCCCCTTCACCCAGCCGGGGACCTCGTCGTCGGGATTCGCCTTCTGTCCGCGCGCTCGCGCCTCCTCGGCTTCGCGCTTCGTCTCCTCGTCGACGATCGTCCAGATGTCGAGTGGAACGGCCAGGCGGTACACCGCGCGCACCAGCTGTCCGGATTCCACGTCGAACCAGAACGAACCTACCGAAAGCTTCCACTCGGGACGGCGCGGCTCGATGCGCAGCTCGCGCAACCGGATTGCCTTGCCGTCGGAGAGCGTGATGGTGAGCGAATCGCCAGTGGCGTAGCGGTAGTAGGCTTCCGCGCCTAACGCGATGGGGTGCACGAGCTCGTTCTCGTCGACCTCGGCGCGCACCTTCCCGGAGCCGATCCACAGCGCTTCGCGCCCGGGATAGTAGGGGATCGGCGAGGCATCGCTGAGGTCTGCCTCGCCATCGTCGACCTTGAGCGACGGGAAGACGCTGCGGGAGCCGTTGAGGTCGATGTGCACGCCCCCGCCGCGCGACCAGCGCACGCGGGAAGCGGTTTCGCTACGAAAGAGGAGGCGATCGCGCCCGAAGGCGCGGAAGCCCATCCCGACCGAGAGGCGCTGGTACGCCTTGGCGTCGTAGTTGAGGAGTGACGAATCCTGGCGCAGGCGCGCATCACGCGCGCGGAGGAGAAGCGTGCGAGCACCGGGATCGAGAAAGGCACTCGCCTCCAGCTCGGGCGTGAGCGGAATACGACGGACCGGGCGCCGATCGCGATCGTTTTGCCGCTCGATCATCTCGTAGCGGATCGAGTCGCGCGCCATCTGCCGCTTCACGCTGTCGGCGCGCTCCTTGTCCGACTGCTCGCCGATTCGCACCGTGACTTGCTGGAGGGCGAGCGCGAGCGCGAGGACGGCAAGCATGGAATACTCCGGACGCAAAGGTGGAGGCGACAGGGACTTTTACGGCCGGTGAAGGGCAAGGTTTCGAAGCCTTCGGGACGGGAGACGGGAGACGGGGGACGGGAGTGCAACGGGCGCCGCGGTGCGGCGCCCGTTGCGTCAGTCGCGCGCGAGAGCAGCGGCAGCCGCACTCGACTGACTTGGCTCGGGCGTTGGCCGGCGCGCGCAGCGCGCCGGCACTCCCGTCTCCCGTCCCCCGTCTCCCGTCCTGCCTTCCATCCACTATTCTCATCCAATGTCGCTCGCCCCCCCACTCGCCCTCGACGTGCGCGCGCTGGTCAAGCGCTATGGCGACGTCGTCGCCGTGAACGGACTCGATCTGCAGGTCGCTGCCGGCGAGTGCTTCGGTCTCCTCGGCCCCAACGGCGCCGGGAAGACCACCACCATCGAGATCTGCGAAGGGCTCCTCGAGCCCGACGGTGGCGAAGTCGTCGTGCTCGGCAAACGGTGGCGCGACGACGAGGCGGCGCTGCGCCAGCAGCTCGGCGTACAGCTGCAAGAGTCGCAGTTCGCCGAGAAGCTCACGGTCGCCGAGACGGTGCGCTTGTTCCGCTCGTTCTATCGGGAGGGACCCTCGGTGGACGAGGTGATCGCCCGCGTGCAGCTGGACGAGAAGCGCGATGCCCGGGTGAACGCCCTGTCGGGCGGGCAGAAGCAGCGCCTGTCGGTCGCCTGCGCGCTGGCCGGCAATCCGGCGTTGGTCTTCCTCGACGAGCCGACCACCGGGCTCGACCCGCAGTCGCGCCGGCAGCTGTGGGAGCTGGTCGAGCAGCTTCGGCTCGGCGGGACGACGATCATGCTCACCACGCACTACATGGACGAAGCCGAGCGCCTGTGCGACCGCATTGCGATCGTCGACCGGGGCGCGGTGATCGCCCTCGGAACGCCGCGCTCGCTGATTCGTTCGTTAGGCGCCGAGCAGGTGGTCGAGTGCGCGGTCGGCGACGGCGAACGCCTGGACGATGCCGAGGTGGGCGCGCTCCCCGGGGTGCTGCGCGCCCGGAGCGACGGCGGTCAGCACGCGTTGCAGGTGACGGCGGCGCACGAGACGATCCCGGCACTGCTCGCCCTCATCGCGCGTCACGGCTTCACCCTCACCGAACTGCGCACCCACTCTCCCACGCTCGAGGACGTCTTCGTGTCGCTCACCGGCCGTCACCTGCGGGACAACTGACATGGCAACGTCTGTCGCGCCCCCCGACGACCGGCGCGCCTCCACCGGATCCGGCATGTCGTCGCCGCCAGGCGCAAGTGCGGGCCTCTCGCCGCTGCTCCAGCTCGTCCTGGTACGCTTTCGCGAATTCTACCGCGAGCCCGAGGCAGTCTTCTGGACCTTTGTCTTCCCGTTGCTCCTGGCGACCGGGCTCGGCATCGCCTTCCGGTCGCGCCCTGCCGAGGTGTCGAAAGTCGCGGTGCTGGCCACCGCCCCCGGCGCCGACTCGCTGCGCGCGGCACTCGCGCGTGACTCGCTCCTCGACGTGGCGATCCTCGACGATACCGCAGCGGCGACCGCTCTCCGCATCGGAAAAATCGCGCTCCTCGTCGTCCCGGGCGAACATGCCACCGCCGAGTATCGCTTCGACGCCGCGCGCCCCGAGGCGCGCACGGCGCGACTCGTCGTCGATGAAGCGCTGCAGCGCGCCGCCGGGCGTGCCGACCCCGTGCGCGTGAGCGAGTCGCTCGTAAGCGAACGCGGCTCCCGCTACATCGATTTTGTCCTCCCCGGTCTGCTCGCCATGAACCTCATGGGGGGCGGGATCTGGGGGCTCGGCTTCGGCATCGTCGACGCTCGGCGCAAAAAGCTCCTCAAGCGCTTCATCGCCACGCCGATGTCGCGCGCGCAGTACCTCCTCTCCTACCTCATCATGCGCCTCGTGATGATGGTGGTCGAGGTACTCGTCGTCGTCACCTTCGGCATCCTCGTGTTTGGGGTACCGATGCGCGGCTCGCTGGGCGCCTTCGCGCTCGTCTGCATCGTGGGGACACTGATGTTCGGGGCGATCGGGCTCCTCATCGCCTCGCGCGCCCGTACGCTCGAAGGGGCGTCTGGGCTGATGAACGTGGTGATGCTCCCGATGTGGGTCGCCTCGGGTGTCTTCTTCGCCTCGACCAACTTCCCCAACGCCGTGCAGCCGGTGGTGCAGGCGCTCCCGCTCACGGCGGTGGTCGATGCGATGCGGATGAACATGCTACAGGGGAGTGGTGTCTCGGCGATGGCCGGAGAACTCGGCATCATGCTCACCTGGCTCGTGCTCTGCTTCGCGCTCGCACTCCGCCTCTTCCGCTGGCGATGACCGACGCCCCGCGCAGCCGCGTCGCGCTCGCCTTCCTCGCCGTCTACCTGCTCTGGGGCTCCACGTACCTGTTCATCAAGTACGCGGTGGCCTCCATCCCGCCGTTAGGGATGGCCGGTGTGCGCTTTCTCCTGGCCGGGCTGATTCTCTACGGCTGGTCCCGTTGGCGCGGTGCCCCCGCACCTCGCCCCCTGCACTGGCGATCGGCGGCGATCGTCGGTTCGATGCTCATGGTGTCGAACGCGGCCGTCGCCTGGTCCGAACGGTTGATCCCGTCGGGGATCGCGTCGCTCCTCGTCGCGATCACCCCGTGCTGGATGGTCCTGTTCGACTGGCTGCAACACCGCGAGCACCGTCCCAGTACGGGCATCGGCGTCGGACTCCTCGCCGGACTGTGTGGCGTAGCGATCCTCGTCGGGCCCGGCAACCTGATGGGAGGCGGGTCGATCAACGCCGCAGGCGCTGCCGCCGTGTTGGTCGGGACGGCGATCTGGTCCGCGGGCTCACTCTACGCGCGCCATGCGCCGCGCCCCGTCTCGGCGCCGCAGCTCAGCGGGATGCAGATGCTGTGTGGAGGAGCGCTCCTCTCGGTCTTCTCCGCACTCACGGGGCAGTGGCGCGGCTTCTCCCCCGCGGCCACGCCGGCGATCGCCTGGTGGGCCTTTCTCTACCTCGTGACATTCGGGTCGCTCGTCGCCTACTCGGCGTACATGTACCTCCTGACGGTGTCGACGCCGGCCCGCGTCTCGACGTATGCGTACGTGAATCCCGTCGTCGCAGTCTTCCTGGGGTGGCTCTTCGCCGGTGAAGCACTTACCCCGCGAATGCTGGTCGCCTCGGCCGTCATTGTGGGTGCGGTCGCGCTCATTGTGACTTTCGGCGCGTCGGGTCCGCCAGCGCAGGCGCCGCTCAGAACCGATGAGTATCCCATCGCCTCGACCGACTCGGCCTGACACCTCGGGGCGGTGCACGACGTAGATTGCGTCTCGCCCCGCGCCATTCTTCGCGGCGCGACGGAAACCGAAGGTGCTGGACGCAATTGTAATGGACATGACGCAGATTCTGATCATTGAAGACGAGGCAGCGATGCGCGAAGTGATGTCGCGCGCGCTGCGAGTGCGCGGATATGAAGTGCACCTGGCAAAGGATGGCGCCGAGGGGTTGGCGATGTGGGACGCCGTGCACCCCGACGCGGTCGTGACCGACCTCCACATGCCGAATGTCGACGGCATCGAGACCATCATCGCGCTGCGTAGTCGCGACGCGAACGTACGCATTGTCGCGGTGTCGGGGGGCGATTCACGCGCGTCGTTCCTCGCCCTCGACTCGGCGGGCGACCTCGGTGCGACACGAGTGCTCCCCAAACCGTTCCGCCCCGACGAACTCGTGGCCGCGGTGGAGGCCGTACTGAAGGGCGCGGACTCTTAGCGAGACCGCAATCGCGATCGCGCGTTACCCCGCGCTGTCGCGAGCTTCAGCGGCAGCGGTGCGCTCGCGCGTGCGCTTGCGCAGCCACCAGTAGACACTGAGCCCGAGAAGGAGGAGTGCCAACACGAGCACTCCTTCGTATCGTCGCACCTCCCCGAGCAGGAGGACGGCGCCCTCGCCGAATGCCCAGCCGAGTCCCGCGAGCACTGCGGCCCACGCGAGCGAAGCGACCGCCGTCCCGGTGAGGAAGATCCACGGCGGAACGTGCGCCGCGCCGCATGCCAGAGGGAGCGCAATACGTCCGCCGAAGGCGACGCGCGCCAACAATGTGCTGCGCCACGGGCTCCAGCGCATCGCGCGCAGGAGTCGCTTCACGATCGGGGGCGAATTCCGCAGCTTGAGCCGCACCCACGCCGCGCGCCATCGCCCAACGAAGTAGAGGATCGCCGAGAGGAGAAAGACACCGGCCGCCGTCGAGAGGATCACGCCGGAGAGGCGCAGGTGCCCCTGCTCCGCCGCCAATCCGCCCAGGAGCGGCGCCAATTCCTCCGTGAAGACCGAGGAAATGCCTAACGTCAGGTAGCCCCACTGCTCGCCGATGCTGGCGATGGAGAGAATTTCGGCGAACGGAGGAATGAGGCTCGACACCGGCGAAGCGTTCAGGCGGTTGCGCCTGGCGGGTATGAGACGGGAATGTCGGTAAACACCTGGCCGCCGATCTCGATGCGCTGAACCCGCCCGCGGAACCGCGGGTGCCCAACGAGCTGCGGCACGAAGCCAACGAAGACCGAGGTATTCTCGATTGTCTCCTTGGTCTTGTCGCTCGCGCGCCCGGCGAGAATCGTGGTCACGTCGGCCCCGCCCTCCACGAGGTCGAGCATCGTCATGTCGATGCGTCCCTGCGTCAGGCGAATCGGTTCCTTCGCTGCGCCATCGAAGACACGCAGCACGACGACTCCCTGTGTCGTGTCGACGTTGAACTCGAGTTGCGCAACACCGTTACCGACGGCGACGAGCATTCCGCCATGTGGACCCTTGAGGGGAAGGGCCGCCCCGCTCGGCGCAGCGGTCGCGGTCGTGCTATCGGAAGCTGGTGCGGCGTCCTTCGTCCCTCCGCACGCCGCCAGCGATGCAGCGACGAAGATGAGGACGGAACCGAATACGACAGGGAGGATTCGAGCGGACGAACGCGGCAAGTGAGTGTCGGTGGTTCGCATGTGTGATTCTCGATCGACGAACGCGTGCGATGCGACGGTGGCGGAATGGAGCGGGAAGCGTCGCGCGGGCTGAGCTCGCGCTTCGGCTCTCCTGTTCACGAAACGCCCCAGAACGCTCGAAGAATAACCCGGAGCGCGAAAGAGGGTTCGCGATGAAGACTCGTTGCAACAGTCGCTCACGCGTCTCTCAGTTCACGAAAGGAAACGCCCCCGGCCGCACCGCGACCGGGGGCGCCCCCGTCTCCCGTCCCCCGTCTCCCGTCCGTTCGTCAATCCCCCGCCGCCGGCGTGAGCCCCTCCGGCACCCGGTGCTCCGCCGTCTTCTGCGCGACGCCGAACCCGAAGCGACGCGCCAGCCCTGTGCGCATCTGGTCGAGGATTTCGTAGAAGGTCGGAATGGCCACAAGCGTCAGCAGCGTCGACGTGATCACGCCGCCGATCACCGCGATCCCCAGCGGTGCGCGGAACTGCGAGCCCTCGCCGCGCCCCAGCGCCACCGGTGACATGCCGGCGATGAGGGCGAACGTGGTCATGAGGATCGGGCGCAACCGGATCGCACCAGCCTCGATCAAGGCTTCGCGCAGCGGGAGCCCCTGCTTCTCACGCGCCCACTTGGCGAAGTCGATGAGCAGGATCGCGTTCTTCGCCACGATTCCCATCAGCAGGATGACGCCGATGAGCGACATCAGGTTGATGGTGTTGCCGGAGATCGCGAGGCTCAGCATGACGCCAATCAGCGACAGCGGGAGCGACATCATGATCGCGAACGGATCGAGGAACGACCCGAACTGCATCACGAGGATCAGGTACATCAGCATCAGCGCGGTGCCCAAGGCGAGGAAGATCTGCCCGAAGACCTCGTTCTGCTGCTGCGCCTCGGCGCCGAGCGTCACGCGGATGTCGGAGCTGAGGTTGAGCGATCGAATCGCCGCCTGCGCATCGTTGGTCACTTCGCCCACCGAGCGACCGGCCACGTTGAACTCCACGTTCACCACGCGGTCGCGGTCCAGGTGGTTGATCACCGCCGGTCCCACGCCGTTCTCGATCTTCGCGACCTGCCCGAGCGGGAGCGCCGTCGGCGCGCCGTTGGGCCCCTGCACCACCAGCGGGAGCTGGCGGAGGTCCTGCGCGCGGCGCCGGGCCTCGGGGGCGAGTCGCACGACGACGTCGCGCATCTCGCCGCTCGGATCCTGCCAGTCGCCGGCGTCGATCCCGGCGAAGGCGGGACGGAGCGCCTGGGCGACCTGCCCGACGCTGATGCCTAACGAACCGGCGAGCCCGCGATTGAGCTCGACGTTGAGTTCGGGTTTCTGTCCCTTCGACGAAAGCCCCACGTCGACCGCGTTCGGGACGGCACGCACCGCCGCCAGCGCCCGCTCCGAAGCAGCCGCCAGTTTGTCGCCATCGGTCGAACGCATCTCGATGGCCACCTGCTTGCGCCCGCCCCCCCAGTCGGTGGCGAACACCGAGATGTCGGCGCCACCGATCTGCAACAGCTCGCCACGCAACGTGTTGGTGAAGCCTTCCACGCTCACCTTGCGCGCGTCCTTCGGTACCATCTTCACGTAGATGTTGGCCACGTCGACGGCCGAACTCCCTTCGGCACCAAGCGAGGATAGCGAGTAGCGCACGAGGTCCTTGTGCGCAGAGATGACGCGCACGACTTCCTCGGTCTTGAGCCGTGTGTAGTCCAGGTTCGACCCCGGCGGCGTCTCGACCTTCACGTTGAACTCGGCATTGTCGTCGGCGGGGAAGAAGGCAACGCCCACCAACGTGCGATTGCCGATCTTGATCGCCGGCATCGCCAGCGCGAAGACGAACGTCCCGACCGCGATGGCGACGACCGCCACACGGTGATCGAGCGCCCACGCGATTACATCGCGATACGTGTGCGCCAGCCGGTCGAACCAGGCGTTGAATCGATCCAGCGCCTTCGTGATGAAGCTCTTGTCCTTCTCCTCGACGTGCGGGTCGGGCCAGTACGCCGAGAGCATCGGGTCGAGCGAGAACGACACGAAGAGCGACACGAGCACCGAGCAGGCGATCGTGAGGGCGAACGGCTTGAACCACTGCCCGCCGACGCCCGGCATGAAGGCGATCGGGACGAACACCGCGAGGATCGAGAAGGTCGTCGCGGCCACGGCGAGTCCGATCTCATCGGTCCCCTCGCGTGCCGCGGTGTAATGATCCTTCCCCATCTCCACGTGCCGCACGATGTTCTCGCGCACCACGATCGCGTCGTCGATCAGGATACCGATCGCCAGCGACAAGCCGAGCAGCGACATCGTCTCGAGCTTGAAGCCGAGCACCCATACCGCGATGAACGACGCCATCACCGAGACCGGCAGCGCGAGGCCCGTGATGACGGTCGAACGCCAAGAGTTGAGGAAGAGGAAGACGACGAGCACGGTGAGGAACGCCCCCTCCACCAGCGTCTCCTGCACGTTGGTGACCGAGTGCTCGACCTTCACCCCCGAGTTCTTCACGACATCGATCGTCGTCCCGGGGGGCAGGCGCTTCCGGATCTCCTCGACGCGCGACAGGATCTGCGACGCGACGTCGGTCGTGCTGTAGCTCTTCGACTTCTTAATGTTGATTCCCACCGCTTCGCGCACCCGTCCTGCACTGTCTGCGTAGAGTGCGAGCGTGCGCTGCTCGGCGGTCCCGTCCTTCACGTGGGCGACCTGTCCGAGGCGAATCAACTGTCCGTCGCGCTCGGCCACGACGATGTTCTCGAACTCGGCCGGCGAGTCGAGGCGCCCCTTGAGGCGGATCGAACGCTCGTCGAGCGCCCCCTTCACGTTCCCCACCGGCGCGGCGAGGTTCTGCAGCTGCAACGACTGCACCACCTGCGACACGCCGATCCCCGCCGCCTGCAACGCATCGGGACGCAGCTCGACGGTCAGTTCGCGCTCCAGTTTTCCGGGGATCGTCACCTCGGCCACGCCGGCGATCGAGCGGAATTCACGCGAGATCCCCGGGTCGGCCAGTCGCGTCAACTCGGCCGGCGTCAGCGTCGACGAGTTGAGGGCGAGCGACACGATAGGGAGATCGGTGTCGTTGAACTTCTTGATGATCGGCTCTTCGAGCTCCGTCGGCAGGTCCTGCCGAATGCCGGAGATCGCGTCGCGGATGTCCTGCGTCGCCTCCTGCAGCGGCTTGTCGAAGAGGAACTCGACCATGATGAGCCCGAAGCCGTCTTCGGCTCGGCCGTTGACGTGCTTCACGCCGGCGATCGAGGAGATCGCCTCCTCGATCGGATCGAGGAGCTCGCGCTCCACACCGTCCGGCGACGCGCCGGGATACACCAGCCCCACCGTCACGATGGGCGGCGCCACGTCGGGGAATTCGTCCGTCTGCAGCTTGAGCAGTGCCACCAGGCCAAAGGCCACCAGTGCCACCATCGCGACCACGGTGATCAGCGGTCGCTTGATCGCGAAATCCGAGATGAACATGGTTCTCCCCGACTAATTCTTGGTAACCGCCCGGTCGTTCGGTGCGCCGACGCGCACCGGCGTTCCCGGTGTGATGCCCTGCGCCGCACCGATCAGGAGCGTGTCGCCAGCGGCAACTCCGCTCACGATCTCGTACTTCTCGGTGGCTTCGTCCTTGAGTCCGACGTCCACCTCGACCTTCTCGGCGCGCCCCCCCTTGAGGCGGAGCACCCACGGACGCACGCCGCGCAGGTCCACCGCATTCGCGGAAACCACCGGCGCGTCGCGCGAATCCGATTGCGCGCGCCCTTCGGCGAACAGGCCGGCCACCAGCGTGCTCTTCTCGTTAGGGATCGACGCCATGATCCGGACCTGTCCCGTCGCCGGGTCGGCGGCCGGGCTGATGCGCGTGATCTTCCCGCTGAACGTCTTCCCCGGATATCCGGTGACGGTGAACGACACGGGGACGCCGACCTTGATGGCTGCCAGCTGCGCCGCCGGCACGCTCGCCTCGAGCCGCATCGAGCGCGGATCGATGATCGTGAAGAGCGCACCACCCGGCTGCACGACATCACCGGCCGACACCGAGCGCTCGCTCACCACGCCGCTGAACGGTGCACGCACCTGCGCATCGTCCACCTGCTTCTGTGCAAGCGACAGACGCGCCTTCGCATCATCGAGCTGCGACTGTGCGGCGATGTTGTTGCGGCGCGCCGCCTCGAGATCGCGCTCGGCGATCGCACCGGCTTCGGAGAGCTTCTCGTTGCGCGCCAACTCGCGCGCCGCGATGTCGGCCGCGGTCTGTGCGGTGGTCACGCCCGAACGAGCGCCGAGGAACTGGTCGCGGATCGTGCGATCGTCGATGCGGGCGAGCACCGTCCCCGCCGACACGCGGCTCCCCTGCTCCGCGCTGGTCGAGAGGATGGGGCCGGCGACCTGAGCGCGCACGGTCGCCTCGCGTTCGGCAGTGAGCGATCCGGAGATCGCCGGTCCGGACGAGATCCGCTGCACGGCGACGACCTCGATGTTCTCGGCGCTCACCGACGTTGCAGCCGGCGGGTCGGCGTCGCCCTTGGACTTCGCGTCGGCCTCATTGCTGCCGCAAGCGGCAGCGAGGACGAGCGCGGTGATGGCACTGGCGCGCAGCATGGGATGCATAAGTATGACTGACATGGGAGGAGGGGGCTCCGCTATTGAGGGATCTGTGAATTCGAGGCCTGCTGCGTGGTGCTGCGTGGTGCGGCGGTGGCGGCGCCCGCGCCCGTGACGCTCGGCGCGGCGACGGCGCCTGCACTCGCGCCGCTGAATGCGCTTCCCGCGCCTAACGGGAGGTCCTTGAGCAGCGCCAGGCGGATGCGCGCGACCTGGAGGTTGCGCGCCGCCATCGCGCGGTTGGTCCGCGCCTGCTCGAGGTTGAGCCGCGACTCGGAGAGCTCGATCTGCGTGGAGATCCCCTCGGAGTAGCGCACGTTGGCGATGGAGAATGCCCGCGCCGCCTGCTCGGCGGTCCCGACGCTCGCGGCAAGCGCCGCCTCGGCCTGTCGCAACTGTGCGATCGACTGTTCCGCATCGAGGGCGGCCAACTCGCGCGTCTGGTCGAGCCGCGCGCGCGATTCATCGACGTCGGCCTGCGCGATCATCTGCTCGCCGCGGAGCCGCCCCCCGGTGAAGAGCGGGAAGGAGGCACCCAGCGAAACCGTCCAGTTGTTGAGCCAGTTCCCCCAGCTCGGGATTCCCCCCGCGCCAAACGCAACACGGCTGTAGGCCGTGGACACGCTGATCGTCGGGATCCACTCGTTGCGTGCAATCGAGAGTTGGGCTTCCTTGGCCTTGAGCGCCTCGTCGAGCTGCCGCACGGGCGCGCGGCTCATGACGCTCGTGTCCATCTCGGTCGCCACGTTCGACGGAATCGTGTTGGCCGCGGTGCGCACGTCGCGCGACTCCGCCGGCTCATTGATGTCGCTCGTCAGGCGCACCTCTTCCTGATACGGGAGGTTGAGGAGCTGCTTGAGTCGCAGGTACGCCAGGTCGCGGTCGGTGCGCCGTTGCAGGAGCACCGGAATCTGGTTGTCGCGCGTGACCCGCGAACGCAGGAGTTCGAACTCCGACTGGTTGCCGACCTGGCGCGCCAGCGTCGTCTGCTTGAGCGTCCCTTCGGTCCAGGCGAGCGACGACTCGGCGATCGCCACGAGGCGGTCCGAGAGCACGGCGTCGTAGTACGCCGAGGTCACGTCGAGCGCGAGCTGCGCCTTCTGCGAGGCCAGCTCGATCTCGGAGGCGCGACGCCCGGCGCTTGCGGCGCGGTTCTGCGCCTGCACCCGCCCGCCCGACCAGAGCGTGAGCGAACCGTTCGCCGCCAACTGGTACTGGTTCTTCGCGCCGAAGCCTACACGCGAAAAGTCGAGCCCACCGCCGCTCGAGGAGCAGCGCGAGTAAAGTTCGAGCCCAGCCAGGCGATCGGCTTCGGTCGCACCGGTCGGCGCCAGGTAGCGCGTACAGGGCTGGAAGTACGTCGTCGTGTCCGTCGGCGGAACCGGCGGCACCGTCGGCGGAGGCTGGGGAGCCGGCCCTGACGAAAACGCGGAGAACTGGGTGGCCAGCGTGCGCGTGTATCCCGCCGAACCACTCAACTGCGGCAGGTACTGCGCGCGCGCTTGCATCTGCTGCCCGCGCGAGCGCATCACGCCTGCCTGCGCGATGCGCAGCGCCTCGCTCTGCGCCTGCGACAGGCGCAACGCATCCTCGAGTGAAATCTGACGCGCGCCCTGCGCCGCCAGATCACCGGCGCCGACCGCCAGCGCCATGCCTGTCGCGAGTACGGCGAGGCAGGACCTCAGGTTGTAGGACTTCATGGGAGATGTAAGAGGGGATTCGGGACGCATCTCAGGCCGACTCCGCAGCGGGAGCGGTGACGGTCGCCGCGTGTGCGGCCGACTCGTCGCGTGGTGGAACGCCGAGCGCACGAAGGAAGACGCGGACGTAGCGCGCCGTTGCCTCGTGTTCGGGTTGAGGGTAGACGTCGGGAACGATGTCGCGCCCCATCGCGTCGCCGAACAGCGCGCTGAACAGCATCGAGCACGCAGTCACGACGTCGGCGCCAGCGGCAGAGGGGTACTTGGCGACCACGCGCTTGGCGTACGTCACCAGTTCATTGAAGTGCGGCGTCTGACCGCGGCACAGATGCGGCCCCATCTCGGGGTGCTCGTGCAAGTCGGCCATCGTCTTCCGGATCATGGCGCGCATCTCTCGCAGCGCGACCGCATGTCCTTCGCACCACACGTGGAGCTCATTCCACGGGTCGACCGGCTCCAACGGGAGCGAGACGGTCCCCATGGGATCCTGGCAGTTGATCGCTTCGGCGAGGAGCTGGCTCTTGGATCCGAACAGGCGAAAGAGGGTCACCTCGTTCACCCCCGCCTCGTCGGCGATTCGTCGGGTGGTCGCCCCCCGGAATCCGACCTCGGCGTAGATCCGCCCCGCAGCATGCAGAAGCTTTTCGCGATTATCCGTCATGAACGCGCAAAATGGGCGAGATGAGATAGAACGCAAGCAAGCACTTGCATCGAACGTGTATCACGCCGATCCGGTTTCAAGAATTCGAGAGATTTTCCTGATGAACGATTGTGGGGCGACTGAATCGACGTCGCGCGGGTCAGTTGACCCATCCGAGCGCGTATGTCGGCTTCGGCATTTGCTCGGTGAGTGACCGATTTCGGCACGATTCTCGGGAGCGTTGGGGTCGCCCGACAATCGCGTGACGGTCCGGGCTCTCCGCGTAACGCAACGAGTGACGCAGATCGCACCGCTGGAGCGACGTCGGTCCGGCCGAATTCACCAGATTGAAGCGCGCGCATGACGGCGCGACGCGCGGATCATCCGTTTCTACTCGCGACCATAAACACCGCTGGCGCAGGTAAATAGGGCGAGAACTCCGCGACCGACACGTGTTCGCCCCTCCCCTGGTGGCAAGGGCGATTCTCCGCTCGAATCCGCGGCACCGTCACGGCGCGGGAACGGAGTGTCACACTGGCACCGGTCCTGCTTTCCCCGACGGTCAAGCTCGGCAGCTCAGCCCCTCCACCCGGAGCCTTCGATGCCACGTCCAAGATCGGGATTCACCTTCGTCGAATTGCTGGTCGCGATGGCGGTCTTCGGAGTTCTCTCCGCGATCGCTGTCCCCAAGTACCGACTCATGCGCGAGAAAGCCTGGACCGCCTCCATGAAGGCCGACCTGGGCGAATTGCGCATCGCCGAGGAATCGTACTGGGCCGAGAACCAGCTCTACTCTCCGGACAGCTCGGCGATCGATTGGCGCTCGACCTCCGACGTCTCCGTACAGATTTCATCGAGCGACTACGCGAGCGGCTTCCTGGCGACCGCGCAGCACGCCGCAATGCCGGGCTCTCAGTGCACGATGTACGTGGGGCGCGAGACGATCCTCGGCACGCCGTCGGGTGAGATCATCTGTGGTCCGGCGACGGGTTCCGGACCAGGGGCGGGAACGCTCCCCCCGCCGTAACCGGAGCTGAGCGCGCACTCGCGACGCCGTCATGACGCCCTCACGACGCCCCGCCATCGCGCGGGGCGTCGTGCGTCTTGACGCGCGTGCCCTAGTTCTTTCCGCGCGCCGACCTGGGAATCACCAATCGTTCCGCCGTGTGCGTCGCCGAGAAGGATGCGACCTTGTTGTCCACCAGCCCGGCGCGCTTGGCCGCGGCGAAGACGTCGACGTCACGAAGCGACGCCTCCTTTCCCTTGCGATGCACAACCCAGATTGCGCCGTTGGACACCAACGACTCGCGGAGTGCACTCAATCGATCGAGACCGGCCAGCGTCTCGACCCCGAAGAATACGATGTCGGTGTCGCGTGCCACGCGCGTCCCGAACGCGCCGACGCGCGATGACAATTGCTTTACGAAGTCGTCGTCTTTCACCGATAGCACGACGACCTTCATCCCCTCCTTCACTCCGAGCTTGTCGAGGAGTGACCGCGGGTTGCGGATCTTCTCGAGCCACTTGGCCGCCACGCCGGGTGGGAGTCGCCACACGTGCGACTCGCCTCGGCGTTCCAGATGGAGCGCATCAGCGCGCGCGTCGGAGCGCGTGAGCTCCGAAAGCGGCAGCTTCACGCGAATCGCGTCGGACCTGAAGAGCAGATGGTCGGACTCGAACAGCGCGCGTCCCTTCACCAGACGTCCGTCATGTTCGATGGTGCAAGCGGATTCTGCGCCCACGGATCTCTAGAAGACGAGAAGACGGGAAGACGGGAAGACGAGATGAGTCTCAATTGTGGCGCAGCTCTTGGTCGCGGGGAACCTCTCCGCGCTTCCGGAATAGCACGGTCAGGCGGTGAGTGACTTCCCGCTCCCTTCGCCCTCCCCCCATGTGAGCGAACTGCTGTCCCGCGTTCAGGCTGCCGTCGGGAACGGATACCGCGTCGAGCGAGAGCTGGGCGGCGGGGGGATGAGTCGCGTCTTCGTTGCCACCGAAACGGCGCTCGGTCGGTCGGTGGTCATCAAGCTCCTCGCGCCGGAGCTCACCAACGACCTCCTCGCCGAGCGATTCCGCCGCGAGTTCCAGGTCACGGCGGTTCTCGGCCAGCACCCGCACATCCTCCCCGTCCTCTCCACCGGGACCAACGACGGGCTCCTCTACTTCATCACCCCCTTCATCGAAGGGGAGACGCTGCGCCACCGACTGCGGCGCGAGGAGCGCCTCCCGGTCGACGACGTGGTGCGAATCCTCGCCGAGCTGGGGAGCGCCCTCGCCTTCGCGCACGAACGCGGAATCGTGCACCGCGACCTGAAGCCCGAGAACGTCCTCCTTTCCGACGGGCACGCGATCCTCGCCGACTTCGGGATCTCCGCGGTCCTCATGCGCCCTAACACTCCCGTGCCGGACGGAGGTGACGTACGACTGACCGAACACGGGATGGCGGTCGGGACGCCGGGGTACATGTCGCCCGAACAGGCGGCGGGGGAAACCGACATCGACGGACGCTCCGATCTCTACTCGCTCGGCGTGATCGGCTACGAGATGCTGACCGGGAGCCCTCCCTTCACCGGGAGCTCGCCGATGGAAGTGATGTCGGCGCACCTCAACAGCGCACCGCGCCCGGTAGAATCGCTGCGCCATGACACGCCGCGCGCGCTGGCCAGCGCGCTCCGTCGCATCCTGGCCAAGCGCCCCGAGGACCGCTACCAGACCGCCGACGCCTTCATCACATCGTTAGGCTCGGCGTGGTCCGGGCGTGGCGCCGCGTACCGCCCGACCGCGCGCCGCTGGCCGTGGATCGCTGCCGCGGCCGCGTTGCTCCTGGCGATCGCCGGGTACGCGCGCTTCGCGCAACGCGACGCCGGATCGAGCAACCCGGACCTCGTCGCCGTTGCCCCATTCGAGGTGGTTGGCCCTGAGCTCGGCGTCTGGCGCGAGGGATTCGTCGACCTGATCTCCAACAACCTCGATGGTGCAGGGCCGCTCCGGAGCGTCCCGCCCACCGTCGTGCTGCGTCGCGCTCCAGCGCGCATGGATCGCGACGGCGCCCGCGAACTCGCCGAGCGGACCGGCGCCGGGATCACGATCTTCGGCAACCTGGTCGCGTCGGGGCGTGACTCGGTGCGTGCCTCCGCCACGATCGTCGAGACAGCGACCGGCGTCGCCACCGACGTGCAACTGCGCGACGACGTGTCGCACATCGACCGGCTCGCCGATTCGCTCTCAGTCGCGATCCTGCGAGAACTCGGGCGCACGCGGGCGATCGGCGCGACGCGTCTCGCTTCCCTCGGCTCTTCGTCGCTCCCCGCCCTCAAGGCGTATCTGCAAGGCGAACAGTTCTACCGCCGCAGCGACTGGGACTCGGCCGCCGCGCACTACCAGCGCGCGATCGCCCTCGACTCCACCTTCGCCCCCGCGCTCCGCCACCTGAGCAACGCGCTCAGCTGGCGCCTCACGACCGACCTCGGACTCTCTCACGACGGCTACACCTACGCGTTGCGTGCCGGAACACTCAATCGCGGCCTCACCCCGCGCGAGTCGCTCCTGGTCGCCGCCGACTCGATGTTCGCCGCGCTGCAGCTGGCGTCGGCCGCGCAGAAGCTGCGCGACAAGACACAGCTCGTCGAACGCGTCACCACCCTGCTCGACGATGGCGTGCGGCGCTTTCCCGACGACCCGGAGATGTGGTTCAAGTTCGGCGACGTGCAGTATCACTTCACGCGCTGGCTCCTTCCGTCGCGGAGTTCGATGCGCTCGGCGCGCGACGCCTTCGAGCGCGCCATGTCGCTCGACTCCGCCTTCGCGCCGGCCTACATCCACCAGATGGAACTCGCCGCGCACGACCAGGACGTCGACGCGATGCGCACCTCCGCCGCACGCTACCTCGCCCTCGATCCTAACGACGTGCACGGACGCTCCGTACGACTGGTGCAGCAACTCATGGACACGACGCACGCGACAGCGCTCTCGGGAGACTCGGTCGTGGCGACGGCCGGCGCCGAGGTGCTGCAAGCGGCGTACGGCATGCTCGGTCCGCTGATGGATTCCGCCGAGACGCAGGTGGCGATGTCGCGCGCGCTCTTCGAGGCAGCGCGCGCCGGACGGGCGCCGGCCGCGCTCTCGCGCGAGGCGCGCATGGCGTATGCGGGCGCGCTCCTGACCCGCGGGCACGTGGCACAATCGCTGGCGCTCGCCGACACCAGCCAGTGGATCCCGCTCTTCGAAGCCTCCTTCCTGCGCGCTGCCCCGAGCGACAGCGCGTCGCGCCTCTTCGATCGGTGGCTCGCCGACTCCAACTCTTCGCAGCGCATCGCGATCGGCTCGGTGTACTGGTCGTTGAGTGGCGATACCGCGCGCCTTCGGCACGCCATGCAGCTGGCGAGCACTGGAAGGCTGCCGAACTTCCCCAACCGGCTGATCCCAGGGCTGCAGGCGATCGCGCGCGGTGACACCACCGCGGCCATCGGCGCGCTGACGCTTCCCGACTCGGCCTGCGCGGGGTGGTGCTGGGAGGCGCGCCTTCCGCTGGCGTTCCTGTTGTCGGCACGAAAGCGCGACCAGGAGGCGGCGGCGGTCCTCGATCAGGACCTGATGGCGTGGCCAGCACTCCGCGTCATGTGGATGCTCGAACGCGCGCGCGTCAATGAGCGGCTGGGGGCTCGACCGAAGGCGATCGACGCGTATCTCTATGTCGCCAACGCCTGGCGACACGCCGATCCATCGCTGCTTCCGTATGTGAACGAGGCACGGAGAGGTTTGGCGCGCCTGAGCAGCGACCCGTCGCGGAGCTGACCGCCCGAACGTTCCCGCATGCACATCGCCTTCGTCACCTATCGCGCCCTCCCCCAGCTCAGCGAGGACGATCGTCTCGCCGTAACCGAACTGCGACAGCAGGGGGCTACCGTGGAGAGCGCGGTGTGGGACTCACCCCTCGTCGACTGGCAGGCGTACGACGCCGTGGTGATCCGCTCCACGTGGGACTACAGCGAACGTGCCGGTGACTTCGAGGGGTGGCTCGCGCACCTCGAGCATCGCGCCGTCGCGCTGTGGAATCCGCCAGCACTGGTGCGATGGAACATGGACAAGCGCTATCTCCTCGACCTCGAGGATCGCGGCGTGTCTACCGTCCCGACGTTTGTCGCCGACCGCGACTCGGGGATCACGCTCGCCGACGTGATCGCCGAGACCGGATGGGATGAGGTGGTCTACAAGCCATCGATCTCTGCGTCAGCCGCGCGAACGGCGCGCGTCGCGAGCGGAGAGTCAGGCGCTCACGAGGAGACGTTCTCGGAGCTGCTCTCCTCGCGCGACATGCTCGTGCAGCCATTCGTCCCCGAGATCGTCACCGACGGCGAGTGGTCGCTGCTCTTCTTTGGCGGTGAGTATTCGCACGCGGTCCGCAAACGCACCGGGGCCGGCGACTTCCGCGTGCAGCGGGAGCTTGGTGGCTCGCTCGAGGGGGAAGTCCCCCGACCGGGATTGATCGCGCAAGCCGAGGCGATCGTTGCGCACCTTCCGGGAAGGTGGCTGTTCGCGCGTGTCGATGCGTGCGAGCGCGACGGGCGCCTCCTTCTCATGGAGTTGGAGCTGATCGAGCCCGATCTGTTTCTGTCGTATCATCCGGCGGCCCCGCGCCGATTTGCCACCGCGGTGCGGCATCTCGTGGCAGGAAGGCGGACGCCCATCGCGTTCACGCCGCGCTCGGTGACGCCCCCCGAAACGCCGCGCGCGTAATCTCCCGCCGAGGCGCCGCGTAGTCCGATGCCGTTTCGGGTGATGGGCCGTGTCCGGTGCGCGCTGCCACCCAGCGCCCCTCACGGGCGGGTGTGGGAGCCACTCGCCAGCCGCCGAGCCTAACGTGTTCGCCTACAATGACTTGCTGATCACGCGCGAGTCGGCACACCCCGTGCTTTGCCTCCCTGGCAAATCAACGCATGAACCGGGGAGACTCTCATGTGCACGAGAAGTTGGGGACTCGCGATCGCCATTGCGGCGCTAGCATCGACGTCAAAGGTTGAGGCGCAAGCGAGCAGTGATGCCGTCGAGGGGCGGCAAAGTGCTTCGATCGTCGGAACGGTGCGGAGCGAGGACGGGGTTCCGCTGGTTGGCGCGTACGTGACGCTCCCCGTCCTTGACCGCGCCGTCACGACGGACAGTCGCGGCGCCTACGCGCTGCGCGGACTCCCGTCGACGTCGGTCGTCGTCGTCGTGCGCGCACTCGGGCACCAGCCGGTAACCAGACAGCTGTCGCTCGACGCGGGGCGCGAGGCGACGTTCGACGCGACGCTTCGCGCCTCGTCGGTGACACTGGTCCCGGTGGTGGTGACGGGAGCGGCGACGGCGACGGATCAGACCACGCCACTCGACGTCGCCGCCATCGACCCCGACCGGCTCAAGTCGGTAAGTACGGCATCGTTAGGGAAGACGCTCGAGCGCATCCCCGGTGTGTCGACGATCACGACCGGCCCGATGGCCGGCAATCCGGTGCTGCGCGGGATGAGCCAGGGGCAGGTGCGGCTCACCCGCGATGGGATCCCGATCGAGTCGTTCCAGGGGACGAGCCGCTGGACGCCGCCGATCTCATTCGGTTCGGTCGATCGCGTCGAGGTGATCCGTGGTCCGGCGAGCGTGCTCTATGGGTCGAGCGCCATGGGGGGCGCGATCAACTTCCTCCCCAAGTCGCTCCCGCGCGGTGGAGAGGGCGACGCGCAGCTGGTGGCGAGCGTGGAGACGCAGTACTTCAGCAATAATGGCGAGCGTTACGGCAACGCCGAGTTGGCCGGGAACGTCGGCGAGCATGTCGGCGTGCGTGCCGGGGTCAATCGGCGCGTGGCCGGCGACTTCCGCACCGCCGACGCGCGCCCGTTTTCGGTCACCAAGCAGAAGGGTGATCCGCTGTACACGGGTGTGCTGGCCAACTCCAACTACGACCAGCGCGCCCAGTATGGCCAGCTCGGTACGTCCGGCAGATGGGGACAGCTACAGCTCCTGTACGACGGCTTCGACGGCTTCAACAACTTTCCCAACGCCAATGGCAAGCCGGCTGGCGTGGAGATGCGCAACCACGAGCTGCGCCTGCGCGGGACGCTGCTGCGCGGCCCGCTCGTTCTCAAGCCGTCGATCACCCGGCAGCTCCTGCGCATCGAGCGTGCGGCCTCGGTCGCCAACCGCTACGAGGAGGCGCGCGCCAACGACTCATGGGACCAGGACCTGCGTCGCACCGTGACGACGGCGCGCATGGAGGCCGAGCATCCGGCGGTGCACGGCTTTGCCGGCAAGCTGGGGGTAGAGTACCAGTATCAGCGCGGGCGCACGATCCGGTCGCGCATCGAGCCCTCGTCGCGCATCGGGAACGCAGCGGCGTTCGTGTTCGAGGAGTACCGGCTCCCCCGTGTGACCGTCTCCGTTGGCGGACGCTACGACCATCGCACGCAGGATGCGCGCATCGGGACGCTGGTAAGCGCACTCCCGCCCGAGCAGCAGGAGGATGCTCTGGCGCGACGCTTCTCGGTGCTCAACGGTTCGTTAGGCGCCGGTGTACGACTCACCGATGCGTTGAGTTGGGTCAGCAGCGTGAGCACCGGCTTCCGCGCCCCGGCGGTGCAAGATCTCTATACCGACGAGAACCGCCCCGCCTTCGGCTGGCTCGAGGGGAACCCGGCGCTGGCGCCCGAGCGCTCGGTGAGCGTGGAGAGCGGGCTGCGCTACCAGGGGGCACGCGCGAGCGCGACCCTCACCGCGTACAGCAATGCGATCCAGGACTACATCTACATGGAGAACACAGGTCGTACGCGGGTGGTCAATGGCACGACGCGCATCGTGTACCGCAACACGCAAACCGACGCCCGCATTCGCGGTGTGGAGTTGGGGGGCGACGTTGAACTCCTCCCACGCCTCGTACTCGACGGGAGCTACACCGCGCTCAGGAGCGAAAACCTCTCGACCACCGAATCGTTGCCGCTCATGCCCGCCGACCAGGCGCGCGCGGCGCTCCGCTGGTCTCCTGTTCGCGTCCCGCACGTGCAGGCGCCGTACGTGCGGATTGGGGCGCGGCACGCCTGGGCGAAATCGATCGCCGGCCCCACCGAGCCGTACGCCGAGTTCGACGCCAATCCCGCGGGCTACGGCATCTCGTCGACCCCGGCATACACGGTGAGTGAAGCGGGCTTCGGTGGTCGCGTCATCGTCGGGGCGCAGCCGCTCGACCTGCACGTCGAGGTCACCAACCTCTTCGACACCCCGTATCGCGATTTCCTCGACACGCAGAAGGGGTTCGCACTGGCGCAAGGGCGCAACGTGTCGGTCCGCGTCTCGGCACCGTTCACGCTCGTTCGCTAATCGGTGCCCACGCTGTCGAAGCCCGCGCGTCGCGCGGGCTTCAGTCATGACTACTACCGAGCTTCATGTCGCCACCACCGACCA
>JBGAHX010000060.1:0-29198 GCA_044225935.1 Gemmatimonadaceae bacterium | reverse complement strand
AGGAAGTAGCCGCCGTTGGTCGGGTCGTAGGCGACGCGCGTCGCCTCCTGCATCGCCGCGGGACCGGGGACGTGCGCGTTCTCCTCGAAGAACTTCGCTCCCTGCTCGATGCTCCACCCGTTGGCGTGCACGTTGAGGCTCACGATGAGCCGACAGATGCGCGTCATCGACTCCGAGAGTTGCGCCATCGCATAACGAGGATCCTCGCGCTTGAACCCCTGTTCGATCACGAGGTGCTCGGCGTAGTGCGCCCAGCCGTCCTGTCCGCTCGAGGGCTGCGGAAAGGGATTGAGTCCGATCCAGACGCGGCGGATCTTCCCTGGGGTGCTGCGCATGAAGAGCGAGTGCACGAAGTGCCCCGGCATCGCCTCGTGCGCCGCGGTGATTGTCAACGAAGGATAGTTGAAGCGCTCGAGCCACTTGTCCTGCCGTTCGAGCGTCCAGTCGGCACCCGCGTCTGTCACGTAGAAGATCGACTTGACCGGCGCCGGCTCCATGGGCGGTGAGGCGTGCATCGACGCCAACCCGATGTCGAATGGCTTCGATGGCTCGACGATCACGCGGTCGTCGCTCGGGAGGCGCACCAATCCCTGGCTGGTGACGAATTGCTGCAGCTCATCGACCACGCGTCGTGTCGCGTCGACCAGCTCTCCGCGCTTTGGGTGATCGCGGAGCACGTCCTGCCAGACGACCATCGCCTCGCGCGTGGAGTCGACGGCGTGCGCCTTCTCGACGAAGAGCGCCTGCTCCAGCGCCAGTTCGCGCTGGGCGATCTCCAGCATCTGCGGCGTCGGGAGGTCGATCAGCTCCTCGGCACGGTAGCGCGCCTCGACGTAGTCCCTGCCTAACGCGATAGGCCCGTTGGCGCGGGCGAGGATCGTGCGCGGATACTCGGCGATGAAGGCATCGATCGCCTGCTGGGCGCTCGACGCCTCGGCCATCATCGCGTCCCACGCTTCGCCGCGTGGCGCGTCGAGTGCGAGTGCGAGGTCGTGCGACAGCATGGCACTCGCCCCCTGGAACATCGCCAGCCCGCGCTCGGCGAGCACGCGCGGTGGATTCTGGAGGTTCGCGCGCGCCGCATCGAGTAGCGCTGGCACCCCGCGCAGCTTGTCACGCACGCGGAGCATCCGCACCTCGGGTGCCGCGCTCGCCATCGTCATGAGGTTGTGCACCCCATCGGCGATGGCGGCCGCATAGATCATCGGGTTGCGCTGCCAGTTCTTCGCGACGTCGAGGTCGAGGATCCACCCGTCGATGATCCCACTGAGGATGCGATGATCGACGCGCTCGTCGTTGGTGAGCGACGACGACGGAATGCGATCGAGCTTCCCCTTCATGTCGCGGAACCAGGCGAGCTGCCTCGCGATGTTCGCCGCCGAGAAGTCCTCGAGCTTGTCGTCGTGCGTGTGCAGTCCGTTCCCTGCGGCGATCGACGGATAGAAGGCGCCCCATCCGTCGAGGTACTCGTCGACCAGCGCAGCGAATTCGCGCGAAGCGGGCGTGGTCGTGCCGTAGGTGGAGGCGGCGCTTGCGGCAGGGGTGTCGCTTGCTGTCGCCGTGCCCCCATCCTTGGGTGCACCGCACGCCGTGAGGATCGCGCCCAGGGCGACGACAAACGTTCGGGATTTAGTCATCAGAAGACGAGAAGTCGAGAAGACGAGAAGACGAGGGACTGCAACGCCGGCAGGATCATCAGACTGTGAACTCGTCGACGGAGGAATCGCTCGTTATGCGGTCACGATTTCGCCAGCTCTTCCGCGGCCATCTCGCGCATGCGGAACTTCTGGATCTTCCCCGTCACCGTCATCGGATAGCCGTCGACGAACTTCACGAAGCGCGGAATCTTGTAGGACGAGATGCGCCCCTTGCAATACGCGATGATATCCTCGGCGGTTGGATTCATCCCCGGACGCGGAACGATCCAGGCCATCACCTCCTCGCCATAGCGATCGCTCGGCACACCGATCACCTGCGCATCCTGCACCGCGGGGTGTGCATAGAGGAATTCCTCTATCTCACGGGGATAGATGTTCTCTCCCCCACGGATGATCATGTCCTTGATACGGCCGGTGATCTGCACGTAGCCGTCGTCGTCGATCGTCGCGAGATCGCCGGTGTGCATCCATCCCGCTGTGTCGATCGCCAGGTCCGTTGCCGACTCGTCGTTCCAGTAGCCAAGCATCACCGAGTAGCCGCGCGTGCAGAGCTCTCCCGTCGCCCCGCGCTCGACGATCGCCCCGGTCTCGGGATCGATCACCTTCACCTCCACGTGCGGGTGCACACGCCCCACGGTGCTCACGCGCTTGTCGAGCGGATCGTCGACCGCGCTCTGCGTCGACACCGGTGACGTCTCGGTCATCCCGTAGCAGATCGTCACGTCGGTCATGTGCATCTCCGACTGAACGCGCTTCATCACCTCCACCGGGCACGGTGAACCGGCCATGATCCCGGTGCGCAGCGTTGAGAGATCGAACGTCACGAAGTCCGGGAGCGCCAGTTCGGCGATGAACATGCTCGGCACGCCATAGAGCGAAGTGCAACGTTCGGCCTGCACCGTCTCCAGGGCGACGGTGGGATCGAAGGCCTCGCCGGGGATCACCATGCACGCGCCATGCGTCGTGCAGGCGAGGTTCCCGAGCACCATCCCGAAGCAGTGATAGAAAGGGACGGGGATGCAGACGCGATCGTCCGGCGTGTACTTGAGCGCCTCGCCGATGAAGAAGCCGTTGTTGAGGATGTTGTGGTGCGAGAGCGTCGCCCCTTTGGGAAAGCCCGTCGTCCCCGAGGTGTACTGGATGTTGATCGGGTCATCGAACTGCAGCGCCGCCTCGCGCTCGGCGAGCGTCTCGTCGCTGACCTCGCCGGCGCGGGCAACGAGATCGTCCCACTCGTCGTCGAGTACGATGGCGCGCGAAAGCTGCGGACAGTTGGGGCGAACGGAGTCGAGCATCTCGACGTAGTTCGTCGTCCGAAAGCCTCGGGCGAGGAGGAGGAGCGAGGTGCCGGATTGCCTGAGCGCGTACTCCAGCTCTGCCGACTTGTAGGCCGGATTGATGTTGACCAGCACCGCCCCCATGCGCGCGGTGGCGAACTGGGTGACGACCCACTCCCACCGGTTGGGGGACCAGATCCCCACGCGATCGCCGGGCTGGACGCCGAGTGCCATGAGGGCGCGAGCCACTTCGCCGGTGGCGTCCCAGAGCTGGCGGTAGGTGGCGCGATATCCGCTCGCGCGCACGACAAGCGCGTCGCGATCTCCATGGGCGGCGACGGTGCGGCGAAGGTTCTCGCCGATCGTCTCGCCCAGGAGGGGCGTGGAGGAGGTGCCGTGGAGGTAGGAGAGCACGGTCGAGTCCCAAGGGTGTGGCGAGGAACGCTAACCCCCCATGTTTCGGCGTCCAGCGATCACGCGCACGATGACGACGGAATCTCAGCGTCTCGTCGGACTTTCGGCTCCGTGCTCACCCGATGTCAGTCACCGCTCGCCGACTCGCGCGCCACGCGATTTCGTCTCCGACGCGACGCGGCGCCAGCTCCGAAGGTGATGAACATTCCGGTACCCAGGAGGACCGCGGTGACGGGTTCCGGTGTGGCAACCACACTCACCCCGAGATCTAGTGTCTCATTGGAAGGATCGAGTTCGGGGGGGGTCGCGTGAAAAAACTGTAGTTCGCCGAGCGTCGGTGCACCGGGAATTCCGAGCATAGGTAGTGACTTCGTGCCGAATTGCTGCCCCGCCCCTCGCAGCACCCCGCCGCGGTAGTAGTAGTTCGTGCCGTACAACGCAGACGCGAGAAGCGGCGTCGTGCTGGTCAGGTTGATGCCGAAGCTAAAGACACGTTGCCAGTAACCGGTCGTCGGCGGAAACTCGAAGGGCACGCTTCCGGTCGTGGTACGTACGAAACTCCCGAGTGAAAGGCGCTGCACCTTCGGTCCGACCTTGATCGTTTGCTGCACCCCCTGAAATGCAATCGTCATCGTCGAGCCTGACTGCTCGTTGGTGAGGGTTACGGTATTGCCCGACGCGACGCATGAGCCGATGAGATAGCGCGGCGTTCCGCAGGAAAAGAATCCGGTCGTCGTATAGTCGGTGAAGTACGCCCATCCTCCGTTGGGCAAGTGTGTCCATCCTTGCCCGCTCGCCGTGGTTGTCGGTGCAACCGACACCGACAGCATCGCAGCCGCCCAACCAAACACGCGTCGCATCATCCCCCTCCCATTCGCAGTGAATGTGACCGTTCGACCGACGACACGCCCTAATGCTCGCTTCGTTCGCCGTCCTGTCAACCGCGTCGCACCTGTTTGGATCGAGCGCCGGGCCGCCAGCTGGCGGATCCAGAGAATAGCTCGCCGATCGTCTCCCTCGCCCTCAGTGCGTCAGCCCGTACACCACGTAGTTCGTCGCGAGCTTGTACGCGTCGTTGGAGAGGTTCACCGGGTACCACCCTTCGCCCGACCACTCCATGTAATCGCCGATGTCGTTGTTATAGTTGATGATCACCTGCAACCGGCGACTAGGGTCGTTGTCCTCGTAGATGCCGAGGTACTGCGCCTTGTACTGTGCGCCGTCGGGATGGGTCATCCCTTCGAGCGTGGCGATGTGGAAGAACGAGTCGAAGACCGGGTGCGTGACCTCCATCGGGAAGATCTGCGCCCCGGGTAGGACGCGCCGCATCGAGCGCTCGAAGTTGTCCCACTGCCTTCCATAGAAGTCGTCGACGATGAGGAAGCCTCCCTTCGCCAGCCAGGTGCGCAGCCCTGCCGCTTCGGATGAATCGGGGAGCCAGTACCCGGGTTCGGAGAGGTAGGCGACGGGATACTTGAGCAGCTCCGGATCATCCATGTCGAGGATGTTGCTCTCGCGCGTGTGCGGCGCGATCGACGTCATGTCGTCAACGATGGTCATGAAGTTCCGCTCCATCGCCGGATAGTCGAACTCCCATCCACTTCGCCCGTAGACCTGGTAGCGGAGGCGCACGAAGGTAAAGCGCGCGTCGTACGCGACGTTTGGCTCGATCTGCACTCGGCGCCACCGCTGCGCGCCGGCGATCGACGCCACGATCCCCAAGGCGACCGCGAGAGCGGCCACGAGCACGCGTACGGTCGGGCGGGATCGGCGCGTCGTGGGCATGCGTTCGAATGTCCCCGGGTGATCGACCATGCGCAATGCTGGCGAGGTGGACGGCGCGCCACGCGTGATGCGACGAACGCGACCGCGTGAGTGCAGCCTCAACGCTCACCGGCACTCGGCGCCTTGCCTCAGCCGTGTCGTTCCGCGAGGTTGCCCGTGCAGCTGCGCGAGGCACCCCCTCCGCTCTACTCTCGCTCGCACCCGCTCGACGCCATGTCCTGCCCCTCGCCCGCACCACGTGTCACCCGCGCGTAAGTCGCGGGCGAAGGAGGCATGGGCCGACCTCCCGCGGGAGGAGCTCCTCGACTGGCGCATCCGAGACCTCGGGGTCAAGCTCGCCGGCACCTGGCTCGAGGAGTGTGTCGACGAGCTCTACGGCGAACTCGCTGAGCGCGGGCTCACCCTGCGCCCGCACTGCTGGCTCTCCAACGAGTGGTTCTCACCGGCCGGGATCCCGGGGATCGGAATCCCCTTCTACCTCGCGCACCCACGCCTGATGCGACTCGAGCGCAGCATGATGCTCGAGGTGGAGGGGGGGACTCGCACCGACTGTTTGCGCATCCTGCGCCACGAGACGGGGCACGCGATGCAACACGCATTCGCGCTCAACCGGCGCAAGCGGTGGCGCGAGTTGTTCGGCCTGTCATCCACCAAGTACCCCGAGTCGTACACACCCAATCCCGCCAGCCGCAATTATGTGCAGCACCTGCGCCTCTACTACGCGCAGGCGCACCCCGACGAGGATTTCGCCGAGACGTTTGCCGTGTGGCTCGGCCCGCGGGCGACATGGCAGCGACGGTACGAGGGATGGCGCGCACTGCAGAAGCTCGAGTATGTCGATGCGCTCATGCAGGAGATCGGTGGCATGCGCCCGGTCCATCGCTCGCGCTCTCGCATCGAGCCGGTGTCGGAGATCTCGACCACGTTGCGCGAACACTACGCCGCCAAGCACGCGCAGTACTCCGTCGACTTTCCCACCACGTACGATCGCGAGCTGCGCAAGGTCTTCTCCGACGAGCCACGTCACGCCTCGCGAGAGCTGGCCTCGGCGTTCATTCAGCGCCATCGTACTGAAATCCGGCGAACGGTCGCTCGCTGGACCGGCGAGTACGAGTTCACCCTCGACCAGCTGCTGCGTGACATGATCGGGCGTTGCCGCGAACTCAAGCTGCGCGTCGGTGGGCGACAGCGTCAGGTGCTGCTCGACTTCGCCGGCATGCTCGCTGTGCGCACGGTGCACTTCCTCTACAGCCGACGCGTCTCGATCGCCCTATGAGTCGCCCAAAGAAGCGTCGGCTCCGCATCCTCGTCCTCATGCAGCCCGAGCTCATTCCTCCGGCGTCGGTCGAGGAATTGAGCGAGCGGGAGATGTACGAGATCAAGACCGAGTACGACGTGCTGCGCACGCTGCGCGCGCAGGGGCACGACGTGCGCGAGCTCGGCGTGCGCTACGAGCTCCTCCCGATTCGCGAGGCGGTGGAGGAGTGGAAGCCGCACGTCGTCTTCAACCTCCTCGAGGACTTCTTCGGGCTGCGGGCGTTCGATCACCACGTGGTGAGCTATCTCGAGCTGCTGCGCGTTCCGTACACCGGGTGCAATCCGCGCGGACTCGTGCTGGCACGCGACAAGGCGCTGAGCAAGAAGGTCCTGGCCTACCACCGGATTGCATTGCCGCGCTTCGACGTGGTCAAGCGCGGGCGGCGAGTGAAGCGCTCGCGACTGCTCAACTTTCCGTTGATCGTGAAGAGCCTCACCGAGGAGGGGTCGGTAGGAATCGCGCAGGCGTCGGTCGTGAACAGCGATGCCGAGCTGGCAGCGCGGGTGGAGTTCATCCATCGCTCCATCGAGAGCGACGCCATCGTCGAGGAGTTCATCGACGGACGCGAGATCTACGTCGGGATCGTCGGGAACAATCGGCTCGCCGTCTTCCCGCCGTGGGAACTGTTCTTCGAGAACGCCGCGCCACGCTCGCGTCTCATCGCCACGTCGCGCGTGAAGCACAATCTCGAGCACCAGCTGCGCCGCGGGATCTTCCAGGGACCCGCTGAGCTTCCGCAGGACGTGCACGATCGCATGATCTCGACGGCGCGCCGTATCTATCGTCTCCTCTCGCTCGACGGCTACGCGCGCCTCGATTTCCGGCTGCGCGCCGACGGGACGCCGTTCTTCATCGAGGCCAACCCCAACCCCGAGATCGCCCAGAGCGAGGAGTTCGCCTCGTCGGCCGCCGAGGCGGGATTCGAGTACTCGCAGCTCCTCGCGCGCATCGTGTCGTTAGGGATGCGGCGCGGGACACTGGAATAGCCGCGGCACGGCATCGCGATGACGACTCCACCAGTTCCCACGCACTACGAACAGCTCGGCGGCGACGCCGGGATCCGCCGCCTGGTCGACCGCTTCTACGACCTCATGGACGCCTCGCCGGAGGCGGTGCACGTGCGCGCGCTGCACGCGGCGTCGCTCAAGCGCTCGCGCGAGAAGCTGTACATGTACCTCACTGGATGGACCGGTGGCCCGCCGCTCTACGAACAGCAGTACGGTCATCCTCGGCTGCGCGCACGCCACCTCCCGTTCACCATCGGGGAGCGCGAGCGCGACGAGTGGCTCTGGTGCATGGAGAAGGCGCTCGACGAGCAGGAGATCAACACCGAGCTGCGCGAGTTCCTGCGCGACAAGATCCGCAACCTCGCGCACCACATGCGCAACCAGTTCGACTGACCACAGGCATAAGGCGCGCTCGCTCGTGTCTCACTACCGCCAGTGCTGCATGCGCTCGACGAAGCCGTTGTCGCCGATCATCGTGCACAACGTCGTGAGCGCAGCGCGATCCGCCCCCTTCCACTCGAGGTCCTTGATCGACTCGGCGAGCGGGACGTCGCGCCGGAGCGTGGCGAGCGTGCGGTACAGCACCGCCGCCTCGCGATTGTCGCGCAGCTGTGCCGCGAGCGTCGCCGCGCCGCGCACCGGAACCTCCCACGCCGTCTCGTCGTCGGGGATCTTGTCCAACGATCCATAGCGGGCGAGCACCGCCGCCGACGACTTCGCCCCCCAGCGCGGGATCCCCGGGATGCCGTCGGCATCGTCGCCGATGAGTGCGAGCAGGTCGGGAATGGATGCGGGGGGGACGCCGAACTTCTCCACCACGCCCCCTTCGTCGGTCTCCTTGCGGCGGATGCGATCGAACATCACCACCCGTTTCCCGCGCACGCACTGCGCGAGGTCCTTATCCGGGGAGCAGATGACGACCTGCTCCACCTTCTTGTCGTCCTGCCACTTCGCCGCCGCCGTCGCAATCGCGTCGTCGGCCTCGAACTCCACCATCGGCCACACCACCACGCCGAGCGCGCGAGCCGCCGACTCGGCGAGCGGGAACTGGGCAAGCAGCTCGGGGGGAAGCCCTTCGCCCGTCTTGTAGCCGTCAAAGAGCGTATTGCGGAACGACTCGATCACCTGGTCGAAGGCCACGGCCACGTGCGTGACGCCGTCTTCCTTGAGAAGGGCGTAGAGCGAGCGGAGGAGACCCCGGGTGGCGCCGACTTCCCGCCCGTCAGGGGCAACGGAACCGGGAGCGCCGAAGTGGGCGCGAAAGAGCTCGAACGTGCCGTCGACGAGATGGATGCGCATGGCGTGGCAGATGGGAGACGAGAGGACGGGGCGAACCGTAGCGCGCGTGCATGGGGTGCGGCAAGCGGTTCGAGGAGGTGCCCCTCCTCAATTGGTTGGTGTGTCCAACCGTCCCGTGCCGCTCAGCCTGCTGAGCGTACAGTGGCGGGGCTGTCGTGACAATCCTGAAACACGCATGTTGGGCGAAACGCGTCGCCCACAGGTGCACCCCGAAGCCCGGAGGGGCTCATGCCCGGATCCGTCATGCGTGTGCTGGGAGTGTTGGTAGCTGCAGTCTCGCTTTCGATGGTTAGTGCTCGCACGGCGTCGGCGCAGGTGGGAACACTCGAAGGCAAGGTCACCGACAGTACCGGGACCGTCCTCGTCGGCGCCGTCCTGACGATCGACGGCACCGGGCTTCGCACTACCACGACCGGGCGCGGGCGCTACACGCTCGGCGGCGTCCCCACGGGACGGCAGATGCTGCGCATCCGCGCGCTCGGCTTCGCCCCCGAGTCGTTGCAGGTGACGGTGACCGCCTCCGCGGTCGCCAACGTCGACGTGGTGATGACGCGCTCCGCCTACCAGCTCGCCCCGGTACAGACGCTCATCGGCTCGCGCGCGCGACACGCGGCCGCCGAGGAGCTGGCGGTGCCGGTCGACGTGTATCCGGTCGAGGAGCTCAAGCGTACCGGGTCGACGGAGACCACGCAGATCCTGGCCAACCTGTCGCCGTCGGTCAACTTTCCGAAGCAGGCGGTGACCGACGCGACCGAGATCGTGCGCCCGTTTACGCTGCGCGGACTCTCGCCCGACCACTCACTGGTGTTGATCAACGGGCAGCGGCGCCATACCACGTCGCTGCTGAACGTCTTCTCGAACGGATCCGCGCCGGGATCGAGTGGCGTCGACCTGAACGCCTTCCCGTCGAGCGCCATCGAGAGGATCGAGGTCCTGCGCGACGGCGCGTCGACCCAGTACGGCTCCGACGCCATCGCCGGCGTGGTGAACCTCGTGCTCAAGGAGGGGCAGTTCTCCCCGTTCATCAATACGAGCACGGGACAGTATCGCCCGGGGAAGGGGTACCCTAACGACGGCACCACCAACGACGTCAACGGCGGCGTGGGACTGAGGCTCGGTCGCGGATCGCTCTCCCTCTTCGGACAGTACCTCAACCGCGAGTCGACCAATCGCGCCTGCCCCGACGGGAGCTTCGGCGACGAGAACGGAATCGCCGACTCGGTGGCGAATTGCCGAGTCATCATCAAGCGCAACGGCGTCCCGCAGCCTAACGTACACTGGGGGGACGGGCTCGAGCGCGACATCCACACGTTCGCCAACCTGCGCCTCCCGCTCAGCGCCTCCGGGACGACCGAACTCTACGCCTTCGGCGGCTACTCCGATCGTGACGGGACCGGGAACGGCTTCTTCCGCAAGCCGCAGAACTCGCGCAACTGGCCGCAGATCTACCCGTTAGGCTTCCTCCCCGAGTTCCGCCCCAGCGTCATCGACTACTCGGCGGCCGGCGGCATTCGCACCAACCTCGGGAAGTGGGCCGCCGACTTCGGCGCCAACTACGGCTACAACGGCTTCGACTTCAACCTGCGCAACACGCTCAACTCGTCGCTTGGGCCCAGCCTGACCACGCCGACCGCCCCTGGCCCCGACGGCGTGCTTGGCACCGCCGACGATCCGGGAATTCCCAACCAGACGTCGTTCGACGCCGGGGCGCTCCGGCGCGGCGAGTTCAACCTCGGCGCCAACTTCTCGCGCCCGATGAAGCTCGGGCTTCCCGAAGATGTGAACGTCGCCTTCGGCGTCGCATTCCGCAGCGAGAACTACGAGGTGATTGCCGGCGAGCGCGCGTCGTGGATTCAGGGATACCACAAGACTGCCGACAGCTCGGGACTAGCGCAGGGTGGCTCGTCCGTGTTCCAGGGATTCGCACCGAGCGATGCGAGCAAGAACAGCCGCACCAACATCGGCGGCTACATCGATCTCGAGACGAACCTTTCGAAGAATTTCCTGGTGAACGCCGCCGGTCGCGTCGAGAGCTACAGCGACTTCGGAGAGGCGATCACCGGGAAGGCGGCGTTCCGCTACCAGCCGAATCCGAAGTTCGTCTGGCGCGGGGCCGCGAGCACCGGGTTCCGCGCGCCGAGCCTCGCACAGAGCTGGTACAGCCATACGACCACGGCCATCCAGAACGGCGTGCTCATCGAGATCGGCAACTTCCCCGTCACCAACCGTGCGTCGCGCATCTTCGGGGCCAAGCCGCTGCAGGAGGAGAAGTCCGTCAACCTGAGCACCGGCTTCGCCTGGTCGCCGACGAACGACCTCAATTTCAACGTCGACTACTACCACATCGGCATCAAGGACCGGATCCTGTTAGGCACCACGTACGATGGGACGTCGGACCCGGTCGTCGCGCAGATCCTGGCCGATTCCGGGCTCACCCAGATCGCCGGCGTGCAGTTCCCGACCAATGCGCTCGACACCAAGACCGACGGGATCGACGTCGTGGGCAACTATCGCGTCCTCGCCGGGAGCGGGACGTTTGATTTCTCGCTCGCGTACAACTACACGAAGAATGCGATCACGCGCGTCGACCCGTTGCCGGCGATCCTGCGCGGGACGGCGACCATCTATACCGACGCGCTGGACGAAGTCACCCGCAACTCCATCGAGCGCAACAGACCGAACGATCGCGCCTCGTTTGCCGCGAACTATTCCATCTCGCGCCTGCACGCACTGGGGCGGTTGTCGTACTACGGCAACTACCGCGACGGGAGCTCGAGCGGGATCGAGACCTTCGGGGCCAAGACGCTGTTCGATTCGGAGATCGGCTATCGGTTCGATGCCGTGAACGTGTCGATCGGGGCGCGGAACCTGTTCAACGTCTATCCCGACGTGCAGACGGTGGAAGACAACACGAACAACGGAACGTTCCCGTATCCGGGGGCGTCGCCGTTCGGATACAATGGGCGGTTTGTGTATGTGCGGACGGAGATCTTGTTGAATCGGTAGGTGAGCGCTTCGCTCGCTCTCCGCTCCCCCCGCCGCGGTGACCGTGCGCTTCCCCACTGAGCGCCGATTCACCGCGGAGCGGTGACGCTTGCGCGCCGCATGGTAGTTTTCGCTCGTGCACGAAACGCATCTCTACCTCCGCGACCTCGCCGTCGTGCTCTGCGCGGCGGCGATCACGACGGTCGTGTCGCGCAAACTGCGGCTCCCCGCGGTCTTCGGCTACGTAGTGGCCGGCATGATCGTGGGGCCGTACGTGCCGATTCCGCTCTCGGTCGACCCGCGGATGGTCGTCGAGTTCTCGGAGCTCGGCGTGGTCCTCCTCATGTACGCGCTCGGCCTCGAGTTCCGTCTCGCGCGCGTCGTACGAATCGCCGCCACATCAGGACTCGCCGCACTCGCCGAGTCGAGCGCGATGTTCGCGCTCGGCTTCACGACCGGAACGCTGTTCGGCTGGAGTACGATGGAGGCGCTCGTCGCCGGCGCGATGGTGGCGATCTCGAGTACCACCATCGTCGCCCGCACCTTCGCTGAGCAGGGAATCAAGGGGGCGGTGCGCGACATCGTCTTCGGCATTCTCGTCGTCGAGGACGTGATCGCCATTCTCCTGATTGCGCTCCTCGCGACACTGGCCGGCGGGAGCGATCCGTCGGGGGCGGCACTCCTGCTCACCGGTGTGCGCCTCGTGACGTTTCTCGTCGTCTTCATCGCCGTCGGTCGCGTGACGATCCCGCGCTTCGTGCGCATGGTGCACGCGCTCGGGAGCTCCGAGACGACCATGGTCGTGGCGATCGGTATCTCGTTCGCCGCGGCGCTCCTCGCGCTGGGCTTCGGCTACTCCGTCGCGTTAGGCGCGTTCATCGCCGGCTCGCTCGTGGCCGAGTCGGGGGTCGGGGAACAGATCGAGCTCCTGATCTTCCCCGTGCGCGATCTCTTCGTCGCGATCTTCTTCGTATCGGTCGGGATGGCAATCGATCCCGCGCTGGTGCGCGACAACTGGGTGGCGATCCTCGTTTTTGCCGTGCTGGTGGTGGCAGGCAAGATGATCGCCGTCTCGGTCGGCGCCTTCCTGACCGGGCACAGCGTCCGGCGGGCGATCCAAGCGGGGATGAGCCTCGCACAGATCGGCGAGTTTTCGTTCGTCATCGCCGGCGTCGGCGCGATGAATTCGGCGACCCGCCCGTTCCTGTATCCCGTCGCCGTGACCGTCAGCGCGCTCACCACCCTGGTCACGCCGTGGCTCGTCCGCATCTCGGGCCCGGTGGCCGATCGGGTCGATCGCGGACTCCCGCCAGCGCTGCAGACCTTTGTCTCGCTGTACGGTTCATGGTTCGCCCGCCTCAAGGATGTGCGGGAGAAGCGCGAGGGGGGGCTGCGGCGCGTCGTGTGGCTGATCGTTGCCGACGTGGCGCTGATCGCCGGCCTCATCGTGGCCGCCGCCGCCGAGATGGGGCGGCTGGCGCCGCTGGTCGAGGAGTGGTTCGGCTGGTCGCCGCCCGCGGGGCGCCGTACCGTGCTGGCGCTGTCGCTCGTTGGGGCGTTCCCGTTCGTCGCGGGGCTGGTGCGGATGACTCGCCTCGTCGCCCTCTCACTCGCCCGGCGCGCACTGCCGCTGCCGGCACTCGGCAAGCTCGATCGCGCCTTCGCACCGCGCGCCGCGTTCATCGCCACGTTGCACCTGGCGCTGCTTGCCGCGTGCGCCCTCCCGCTCATCGCCCTCATCCTGCCCATTGCGCCGGGGCTGGTGAGCGCAGGTGCGCTCTCCTTCCTCGGTTTGGGAATGATCGTCGTCGTGTGGCGGAGCGCCACTGCGCTCTATGGCCACTCGCTCGCGGGCGCGGAGGTGATCGTGATGGCGCTGACGCAGCACGACCGGGTGAAGGAGAGCGAGCAGGAACTCATGCGCACCATGGAGCGGGTGGCGTCGCTCCTCCCGGGGTTGGGCGATCCTGCGTCGCTCCGCATTCGCGAAGGAGATCCCGCGGTGGGGCGCTCGCTCGCCGAGCTGGATGTACGCAGCGAGACAGGCGCCGAGATCCTTGCAATTCTCCGGAGCGATGGCGAGATGATGCAGTCGGTCAAGCCGACGGCGAAGGAACGGCTGCAGGCGGGAGACCTGCTGGCGATTGCGGGGTCGCCGGAGGCGCTGGTGGCGGCGCGGGAGTTGTTGGTGGCACCACGGGAGCCGGGTGAGGCGCATGGCACGAATGCAGGATCCGCTGGCGATCGCTAGCGTTTCGGCGTCAGCGCGCACCGCTCTCTACGCGCATACCCCCGCACGCTTGACTTCGACCGACTCGTCGGTGTGCCGATAATGCTCGTATGTGCACTTCACCGTATGGTGTTTCTCGGGCACCTTCTTCCGGTCGCACTCCCCCTTCGTGTCCTGGACCTTGATCCCCTTCGGTGCAGCTGCGACAAGTCGCTCCAGCACCCAGTCCTTCGAGCACGTCCTCGCGCACGGTCTCGATATATGGTGCGGCCTCGTCGATCGTCCGCGGGCTCTCACCGCTGTTGCGCTGCACCTCGGAGTCCGCGTGAATACTCAACACGTCCGGAGCGACGAGCGAATGCATCGGACGTTGTTGCAGTCGCGTCGTTCTGAGCGACGGCACCGGGTGGATCGGGATCGAAGGTGTTGCGAGCTCCCCTCGGAGGATGGAGCGTCGACGACGGACATTGGGTGAGGGGTGGCCTGGCGCAAATCGATAGGAACCGCGCCGGCATCCGTCCAATGAGCGAGAACGCGCTACGCGACTTCGCGGTCGCGGCGCGCCGGTGTCGCCCGACGACAGCGATGGCCAGGAAGCGATCTCCTCGAATGCGGTCCGTCCCTTTCATCTTGACAATCAAGAGGAGACGCTCGCATACTGACGCCGTCGCTCCTCTTGTCAATCAGGAGGAAGAGAGCCCCCTTCACCCTACCGGCTGATGATCCGTCCGGATGAGTGGCTCGTCCGTGTCTGGCGCGCCGCGCGCGCCGGTGTCCGCTCGCTCACGCATCGCGACCAGGCGTTGCGCGACCTCGACGACGAACTGCAGCACTTTGTCGAGCAGGCCACACGTGAGAGAGTTCGCAATGGATTGTCCAGTGCTGCTGCCGACCGGGCGGCGCGCCTGGATCTGGGCAGCATCGCGGCCGCGCGCGACCGCGTTCGCGACTCGGGGTGGGAGTCACACGTCGAATCGTTCGCGACCGACGTCCGCATTGCCCTGCGTGGGCTGCGGCGCACGCCCGCCTTCGCCTGTTCGGCGATCATCACGCTCGCCCTTGGGATCGGCGCGAGTACGGCGATGTTCAACGTCTTGAATACGGTCATGCTTCGGCCGCTCCCGTATCGGGAGCCCGAGCGGCTGGTCGTGCTGCAGACCGACGATGTACGACGTGGTTTGTCCGCTGAAGGAACGGCGGTTGCAACGATCGAGGACTGGAGCACGGGATCTCGAGCGTTTGAACGCGTCGCATGGTTCACCACACAGCGCGTCGCGGCCGTCGCACCGCAGACCGGCGAGCGCTCGCGCGCCAGGGCCGGTTGGGTTTCGGGTGCGGTGTTTTCCACGCTCGACGCTCGGCCTGCAGCAGGGCGCGCGATCACCGAGGACGACGTGAGTTCGAGGCGCCCCGTCGCGGTGATTAGCCACGCTTTCTGGATGCAGTACTTCGGTGGAGCCGCGAACGTCGTCGGCCAGCAGCTCGAGATGGAGGACGGATCGCCGGCTGGCTCGGTGCACCTGACGGTAGTCGGCGTCATGCCGCCGTCCTTCTTCTTTCCCGATCGGCTGACGGCGATCTGGACCCCCGCGACTACGCACTGGCGCTTCGCACGCGATCGGGACGAGCCCTTCGCACCATCGGCGCGGCGATGGATCGCCGTGGCCCGCCTGCGCGACAACACGAGTGTTGCTGATGCCCGCGCTGAGCTCTCGCACGTTGGCGCGCGCCTCGCTGCGGCCTACCCCACGACCGTGCCCGACTTCCCCGGATTCGCGCCCTCGGTCGTCCCTATGCTCGACACCGTCGCCGGCGCCGGATTGCGCACGACGCTGTGGATCCTGCTCGGTGCGGTCACACTCGTACTGCTCGTCGCCTGCGCGAATGTTGCGAGCCTCCTGCTCATTCATGCGGCCAGCCGCCAACGTGAGTTCGCGGTGCGAACCGCGCTCGGCGCCGGCCGCTGGCGTCTCGCTCGCCAACTCGGCGCGGAGAGCCTCGTGCTGGCCGCGCTCGGCGGCGCGGCCGGTGTCGGGTGTGCCGTCGTCGCCTCACCGGCGATCGCCCGCCTCGCCGCTGGCGCGCTCCCTCGCCTGGACGAACTGGCATTCGATGGGCGCGTGCTCGCCTTCGCAAGCGCCATGTCGCTCTTTTCGGCGCTCGTCTTCGGCATCACGCCGGCGCTGCGCATCGCCGGGTGTGACACGAACGCGCTACTGCGTACGGCAAGCCACGCGACCGCTGGCGTGCGTTCGCGCCGTCATCGTGGCGTACTCGTGGTGGCGCAGTGCGCGCTCACCATGGTCCTCCTCGCCGGTTCCGGCCTGTTGCTGCGCAGTCTTCACCGACTCTCCGCCGTCGATCCCGGCTTCGACCCCCACGACGTGCTGACCGTCAGGCTCGAGTTGCCGGCTGAGCGCGCACCGATGCTGGTGCCCGGGGTGAGTCCGGTGGAGATGGCGCGCACGCGGGCCGAGGCGGCGCACGACCGCATGACGGAGTTAGTGGATCGCGTAGGGCAGATTCCTGGCGTCGAGGCCGCGGGGTATATCGACGACCTCTTCATCGGGGGCTCAGGCAATGAGTCGATCGTGATTCCTGGACGAGCCGTGTCGAACATGCCGACCGGGGAGCTGGCCGAAGCGCTCGTCTCGCCTGGGCTCTTCAATACGCTTCACGTGCCGCTGGTGCGCGGCCGTCTTCCCACCAGGGACGACGCGCGCCGGCGTGTGGCGTCGCTGTTCGCCGCCAAGCGCGCGGACGACGCCGTCCTCGTGAACGCCACGTTCGCCGCCAGGTACTTCGGTGGACAGGATCCCATCGATCAACGCTTCTGTCTCGACGAGGCGATGAAGGAGTGCCGCGTAATTGTCGGCGTCGTCGGCGACATGCGGCGCCAGGGTCTCGATCGCGCCGTGATCCCGCAATACTACGGGACGTTTGTCCCTGCGGCGTCGGGACGCGTGGATCTCCTCGTGCGGACTCGCGGGGAGCCGATGTCGCTTGCAGCCGAGGTCCGGGCATTGGCAACGCGCCTCGTGCCCGGCGTGACGATCGCGGCGGTGGCAACCGCCGAAGCGGGACTGGATGGGTTCGCGGCGCAGCGGCGCCTGCAAACCGTGCTGCTCACCTGCTTCGCCGGGCTGAGCGTGGTGCTCGCCGGCGTCGGGATCTTCGGCCTCGCTCACTACGTCGTGGCCGCGCGGTGGCAGGAGATCGGCATCCGGGTCGCACTCGGCGCATCGCCAGCGCGAGTCCTGCGCCTGGTGATCGGCGACTCCATTCGGCTACCGCTGATTGGAGTCTCGATAGGACTCGTCGCCGCCTTGGCACTGACTCGGATACTGGCGAGTCAACTCTTCGAGGTGGAGGCTACCGATCCGCTGACGCTAGCCGCTGTGAGCGGTTTGCTTATCGCGATCGGTGCGGGCGCGTGCGTCGCGGCGGCGCGAAGGGCGGTGCGCCTGGATCCGGTTAGCGTGGTGCGGGAGGGATGAGAGGGAGTCCCTTGCAGGTCACCATGCTGTCCTCGATCACGTGAGTGACGTCGACTGGTCTCCTTCGCGTGCTCATGAAGTCCTCAGCGTGCGAGCGTGCTGGAACGGACTCTGGAGACTGATACCGACGGAGTCTTGACCGGGGAGACTACGTTTCCCGACGCGCGTGGCCTGCGCTATTTGGACGTGCTGGTACCCGCCCGTTCCAGACGATGACCGCGAGGTAGGCTGGTGCCGCGACGTCGTAGCCGGCACACCAGGCCGGCCACCAGGACGGGACTCCAGGATTCGATACGATCCCGCCGTGGAAGTAATCCAGCACTGCGTGCGCAACGAGGCCAGCGATCACGATGCGGAGGTCGCGCCGGAATCCCCAGGCGGCGATCATCGCAAAAAGGGCGAAGACGAGGAGCTCGGGGCCGAGCGCCGAGGGTGCTCCCGCCATCACGGCGAAGAGTATGTAGTACGACGCGATGACAACGAGTGCCGTCGGGTAGAACGCGCGTTCCCGATCGAGTTTGGTGATCGTACCGAACGCCCCGACGGCCAATGCGATCCCCGTACCTATCAGAAATGACATGGCGCCAATGGTAGGGTGGCCGGGTCGCTGAAGTAAGCCCCTTCGTTCAAGCCTTCGGGCCCTCGCGGAGCGATCATCACTCCACACTCCAACAGCAAGGTGACACGTGGTGAAGGTGCTTGCTCTGACCGGTCTCCTGGTAGCCAGCGTCGCCGCACAGGCGGCGGCCCAGGATGCCGAGCGAACGTACGTGGTGGGAATTCGTTCGGCCCTGGTCACCGGAACGATGGACCTGTCTGGACTTGACCCTGCCTTTGGCGATTTGGCACCCGATGGTCCGAAGGGTCCGCACATGTCAGGGTTCTTCTTCCTCGTCAAAGTGCGGCCGTTCCTGCGCATCGGCATTGAAACGCTTGTCTCCAACTCGGACAACGCTGCGGCAACGACGATGAACTACCAGGCCGCCGGTCCGGTCGTTGAACTGTCGTATGGCAAGTCATGGTTTGTCTCAGGTGGCGTGCACCTGGGTGGGTTGATCGTAAACGCGATGTCGCGACAGGGGTCCGAGCCCGTTCAAGGGGCAACTGCCGGGACGTACTACAAGGACGACGGCTTGTTCGTCGCGCCGACGGTCGACGTCGGCCGCCGGTTCGGCCGGACCGAAGCCGGTGTGTTCGCGAAGCGGGTCAACATCTTCGGCGGACAGGATGGGAGTCGGATCTCCCGATTCAGTTCGACGTTTGTCGGCTTGCGTTTCGCCGTCGGGCTGTAGCTGCCGACGGTCACCCCTGTTGCCACTCCGGCGTCTTTCCTGCATTCCCATACGCAGGGCGTCAGTCCGCCGTCGTAGCGGCGTCAATGGACGCTCGAACCTTGGCAATCAGGACCTCCACGTCGAACGGCTTCTGCAGCACGCGTGTGGCGGGACCGAGCAGCGGCGCGCCGTGAAAGGCATCGGGGTTGTAGCCCGAGAGGAACAGCACGGGAAGCTCGGGCCGGATCGCGCGCGCGCGCTCCGCGAGCTCCATCCCACCCATCCCCGGCATGACCATATCGGTTACGAGGACGTGGACGGTCCGCTCGTCGTGCTCGAGGATCGACAGCGCGGCCGTGCCCGCGGCGACGTCGATCACCCGGAACCCGCGCGCGCGCAACGCCCGCGCGATCACGGCGCGTACCGCATCCTCGTCGTCGACCAGGAGCACCGTCTCTGATCCGCCGAGTGCGTGTGACGGAGGCCCGGCGGCCACACGCGGTCCCGCCGGTTCATCCACCTGCGGCAACAGTACGCGAAACGTCGTGCCTGCGCCGACGCGACTCTCCACCGTGATCTGTCCACCAGCACGCTGCACGATGGCGTAGGCGGTAGACAGCCCGAGCCCGGTCCCCTTGCCGGGCGGCTTGGTGGTAAAGAACGGCTCGAAGAGGTGTGCCATCACGTCGGGCGTCATGCCGGACCCCGTGTCACCAATGGCGAGCTCCACATATTTCCCCGGCGCGAGGGCAGCGTGCGCGCTGTGCTCGGCGGCTGTGATCGTGCGCCGACGCGTGGCGATGGACAGCTCTCCGCCCCCCGGCATCGAGTCCCTCGCGTTGAGCGCCATGTTGACCACGACCTGCTCCAACTGCGCAGGATCCGCGCGCGTGGTCACTCCCTCCGGGCAGATCTTCAGGACGAGACTGACCTGCGCGCCAAGCACGCGCCGGAGGAGTTGGCTGGATCGCTGCACCACGTCGTTGACATCGACTATCACCTCTTCCCAATCGGCCTTGCGCCCGAAGAGCAGGAGCTGGCGCGTGAGGAGCGAAGCACGAACCGCGGCGTCGTGGATCGAGTGCAGCGAGTCACGCGAGGCCGCGACACTGGGCGCCGGATCGGCGAGGGCGTCCTGGGTAGCCATCATGATGACCGTCAGGAGGTTGTTGAAATCGTGAGCGATGCCGCCCGCGAGCTGCCCGATCGCCTGCATCTTCTGCGACTGTCGCAACTGATCCTCGAGGAGCCGTTCATGCGTGGCATCGCGCACTACGTGCACGGCACCACCGGCCGGGCCCAACGGATGGCAGGAGACCACGAAATGACCGGGTGACCGCCCGAGAGATGTCGTGAACTGTATGGAAGGTCCACCGGAGAGCACGTCCCCGAGGCGGCTGGCGCCACCAGGACCATCCTCCGGATACACCTCGCCCAGATCGCGATCGGCGAGTGGCCCGAGCCGTGGTTCGAACTCGGCATGCATGGCGGCGTTTGCCCGGATGATTCGTCCCCGACGGTCGAGCACGCAGACCCAGTCCGTGAGCGCGTTGAACGAGTGCTCCCATTCTTCGCGCGCGCGGCGGAGGGCGTCCTCGGCTTCCTTCCGAGCGGTGATATCGGTCATCGCAAGCACGACCTGCGTCACGGTGCCCTCGGCGTCGTGGCGCGGAATGGCGGTGACCTGAAGCCATCGATCGACCTTCGGCGGCGTTGCCGCGGAACCCACGATCAGGCCATGAACCGGAAGGCCGGTCCGGGCAGCGACCACGGATGGCCGCTCGTGAGGTTCGTATTCGGTACCGTCCTCGTGGAGGAGGGTTGTCGGCCACGCGCGACTGCCAATCGTCGCCAGCTGGCCGGCGCTCATTCCCAGCGCCTCCTGTGCCGCGTGGTTCGCATGGAGCACGCCGTCGTGAACCACGTCCAGCAGCACGACACCGACGTCGAGCTCGTCGACCAGCGCGCGGTAGCGACCCTCGCTCTCCTGCAGGTTGCCGACCGCGTTTGCCAAGGCCGTGGCGTCGTGGAGGGTGCCGAGGATTTGGTGCACGGTCCCGTCGACGTGTCGTGCGAACACCGTCTCGCGCCCGAGCAGTGTCCGATAGCTTCCGTCGGAGTGACGGAGGCGAAGCTCCCCCTCGTGCATCGCGCCGTCGGGCATCGTGCGCCACTCGTGAAGCAACGAGGGGAGCCGTTGCCGATCGTCGGGATGGAAGTAGCCCATGAAGGTGGCGAGGTCGGTCGGGCGTGCCGCCTCCTCCGAGTATCCCAAGTCCTGGAGAATCGATCGATTCAAGTAGCGGACCTCCTTGTCGTCGATGTCGAAGACGTAGATCCAGCTACTCGAAGCCCGGGCCACGGAATCGATTAAGCGCGCGGAGCGTCGCTCTGATTCCTGCTGTCGCTTGCGCTCGGTGATGTCGCGCACCACGCCCAGCAGGCGTCCATCGGACAGCTGGCGGCCATTGACCTCTCCGTCGAAGGTCGTACCGTCACGGCGACGGAAACACCATTCGCTCCGCAGCGGCGCGTCCCCGAGCCTGCCAGTCTCCCGCGGGACGCGTTCCAGTTCCCACGGCGCGACGACGTCGACGATGGACAGGGCAAGGAGCTCCTCGCGCGAATATCCCAACATCGCGCAGCCGGCATCGTTCACGTCGACGTATCGCCCTTGGGCGTCCGATACGAAGATGCCGTCAGTCGCCTGCTCCGCGAGCGTGCGGAAGCGCGCCTCGGAGAGGCGCAGTTGCTCGAGAACCTGGACGCGCAGTGCGCTGTCCCGGATGTACGCCACAACTAGGCGCCCTTCGGGCCCATCGATCGGGGAAAGCGCGACGTCGATCGGAACCTCGTGCCCATCCCGATGCAGCGCGCGTTGGGGATCGCCGCGCCGCATCAACCGGGGGCGCGCAGCATCGGTGACGACCTCGCGTTGCTCGCGATGCAGCTCGCGCAGGTGCGCCGGCACGAGCACCTCGAGAGACTGGCCGAGAAGCTGGTCGGGACGCCACCCGAGGAGCTGCTCGATCCGCGCCGTAGCGTAGACGATCACCCCATCGGCATCGACTACGACGACCGCATCGGGCGAGGCCTCCAGTAGCCGGAAATCGAGCGTGGTTGCTCCCTTGGCGCTTGGCCGGGCCTCGACACTCATGGCGCGTTGGATGCGGATTGGAATGAGTCATCCCTTTGACCGCCCCGCCCCCCAATCGAGAAGCTGCATCGACTCGTACAAGAATGTATGGGGACGTGCGCCAATTCCTGTCAGGTGAGTACCCACCCGGAGGGCGGCGATGACTCACCTACACGCGCAGTGCCGGCAACGCCTCCCGATCCAGGAGCGACATGAACAGAACATGAGGGCGGATGGTTGCGGGTCGGTCGATCGGGGGACGGCCGCCTGCCCCTTTGTCGCAAGACGCTATCCAGTTGTAGCCGCTGCGCCGCCGACCACGCAGCGGGCTCAGCGCTCCGCCACGGAACCCGGTCACTGCGTGAATCACAGATGAATTGGAGGCGTATCTGCAAAGAACAGGTCTCGACCGGGCACCGCTCAGCACGCCAGTCGCGCGGTGCCATGCACTTTCGAGGGCGTGCAACCCACGTTCGTGGCACGACGTGCGGTACATGCTTTTTGACTCTAGGCCCGCTCGGCCTAACGACAGCTGCATCCGCGCAGAGCGCCCAGCACTCTCCTCCCACACGTCTCATGTCGCGATCGGGAGGCAGCGTCTTCCACTTCGTGACCGAAGGCATTCAGGCACTCGGGACGACGCGCACGCGGTCGCTGCGGGTGAGGACGTTCGGCTTCACGGGGGAGCCGCCACGATTGGCCAGTATCTCCACGCCAGCTTGCTGGACGAAATGCGCCGATTTGCCCAGCGCCTCCCCACGCGCCAACGTATACCGTGAGGCGCGTCCCGAGCGCGCAGGTCGCGCACCAGCCGTCCGCAAGCGACTCAACTCCCTCCCCCCCGGAGCCCTCGTGAAACTGTTTCGTCTCTTACTCGGCGTCGCGGCGCTCGCCGCCGCATCGCTCGAGGCCCAGCAGTCCTCCCGCACCCAGCCCGTGACCGGGCTCCGCGAAAACGCGACGGGGTTCCACGCCCTCGTCGGCGCGCGCGTCGTTACAGCGCCTGGCCAGGTGCTCGACAACGCCACCATCGTGATACGGAACGGCGTCATCTCCGCGGTCGGCGCCAACCTCGCCGCCCCCGCGGGCGCCCGCGTCTGGGACGTGAAGGGACTCACGATCTACCCGGGCTTCATCGACGCCTCGGCCGACCTGGGGGGCGACACGCCACCGCAGGGGGGCGACGTGGGACCGACGCACTGGAATCCGCAGGTGCGCGCCTGGTTCAGCACGACCGCCAACCTCAAGGACGACTCGACGCGTCGTACCGCGCTCCGCTCGCTCGGCTTCGGCACCGCCCTCGCGGTCCCTCGACAGGGGATCTTCCGCGGGACCGCCTCGGTACTCAACCTCGGCGATGCCGGTGTGCGCGAGCGCGTGTTGCGCCCCGACCTCGTCCAGTCGATCGGCTTCAACCGCTCCTTCGCCCTCGGCGGGATGTACCCTAACTCCTCGATGGGTACGATCGCCCTCATGAAGCAGACCTTCATGGACGCCGAGTGGTATCCGCGCGCGTGGGCGGCCTACGAGGCGAGCGGGCGTGCCCTCCAGACGCCCGAGACGAGCGAGGCGCTCGCCGCGCTCGGCAAGGCGGTCAAGGGAGAGCAGCCGGTCTACTTCGAGACGGGGAGCGAGGAGGAATACCTTCGCGCCTACAAGCTCGCGCAGCAGTACAAGCTGATCGACGTGCTCAAGGGGCGCACGCAGCCGCTGATCGTGCCGCTCGCCTTCCCCGACGCGCCTAACGTGTCGAGCCCCGAAGCCGCCGCCAACGCGTCGCTCGCCGACTTGCGCCACTGGTATCTCGCGCCGACCAACCCGGCGCAGCTGGCCGCCGCGAACGTTCCCTTCGCCATCACCGCCGACGGGCTTTCATCCCTCTCGCAGTTCCTTCCGAACCTTCGCACGGCCGTCGCGCGCGGGCTCGCCCCCGACAAGGCGCTCGCCGCGCTCACCACGGTCCCCGCCTCGTTCCTCGGCATCGACAAGTCGTACGGGACGATCGCGGTGGGAAAGGTCGCCAACCTCGTGGTGGCCGACGGTGACCTGTTCAAGGAAGAAGCCGCGGTGCGCGACGTGTGGGTGCAGGGGACGCGCTACGGCGTCACGCGCCCGCCGCAGGTGGACCCGCGCGGTACGTGGACGATCGCCTCGACCGATCCGGGGACGTTCGCCAACGCGACGTTGCGCCTCGAAGGGCCGCTCAATCGCATTCGCGGTACGATCGAGATCGCCGGGCGCAAGTCGGTGAACCTGACTTCGGCGCGCATCACGACCGAGACCGGGCGCGTCGAGGCGACCTTTCCCGGCGAGGCGATGGACCTCGAAGGGGCGATGCTGCTGACGGGCTCGGTGCAGGACTCGTCGTTCTTTGGCTGGCTCTCGCTCCCCAACGGGACCGACGCTCGTTATCGCGGCACCCGCACCGAATCGTTTGCCGGTCCGGCGCGCGGCGCGGTCGCCTCGAAGGTCCCCAAGATCGACCTCCCCTTCCTGCGCCCCTCGATGGAGTTCGGGCGCACCGCGCCGCCGGTGCAGCCGGCGGCGGTCATCGTGCGTAACGCGCGGATCTGGACGCAGGGACCGCAGGGACGCCTCGAGAATGCCGACCTCCTCGTGCAAGCGGGCAAGGTGGTGCGCGTCGGGCAGAAGCTCACGGCTCCCGCCGGCGCAGTGGAGATCGACGCCACCGGGAAGCAGGTGACCCCGGGGCTCATCGACCCGCACACGCACGCCGGTGTTAGTTCGGTGAACGAGAGCGGCTTCGCCATCGTCCCCGAAGTGCAGATGGGCGACGTGATCACCCACAACAACATCTGGTTCTATCGCCAGCTCGCCGGCGGCCTCACCACCACGATGATCCTCCACGGATCGGCGAACCCGATCGGCGGCGAGAACGTGTACGTGAAGATCCGCTGGGGCGGGCTGCCCGACGACTACAAGTACCAGGGAGTGCCGCGCACGGTGAAGTTCGCGTTAGGCGAGAACCCGAAGCGGAGCCCGACGCGCTACCCGAATACGCGCATGGGGGTGCAGGAGATCATCCGCGACCACTTCCTCGCCGCGCGCGACTACGAGAAGGAGTGGAAGCGTTGGGAGAAGGAGAAGACCGGGCTGCCCCCCCGCCGAGACCTGCGCATGGAGGCGATCAACGACATCCTCCACCAGAAGCTCCTGATCACGTCGCACGGCTACCGCGCCGACGAGTTCCTCGCGCTGATACGACTGGCCGAGGAGTTCGGCTTCCGCGTGCAGACGCTGCAGCACGGCGTCGAAGCCTACAAGATCGCCAGTGAGCTCAAGGCGTCGGGTGTCGCTGCCGCCGTTTGGAGCGACTGGGGAGCCTTCAAGATGGAGGCGTACGACAACACGACGTACAACGCGCGCCTCCTGATGGAGGCGGGCGTGGTGACGTCGCTGCACTCCGACGACGCCGAGATCTCCACGCGCATGAACTGGGAAGCGGGGAAGCTTCTTCGCACCGGCGTGGAGGAAATCGCCGCGCTCTCCACCGTCACCAACCAGACGGCCAAGGCGATCGGGATCGACAACCGTGTGGGTTCGCTCGAGGCCGGGAAGGATGCCGACTTCGTGATCTGGAGCGGCAACCCGCTCTCGCAGTTCACCAAGGCCGAACAGACGTGGGTCGAAGGGCGCCGCTACTTCTCGCTCGAGGAAGACAAGGCAAACCGCGAAGAGGTTGCGCGCGAGCGTGCACAGCTCATCCAGGCCGTGCTCGCGGCGACGCCCCCCGAGAATGCAGCGGGCGGCGCCAACGGGCGCCCCCGTGGATCGGAGGGTGCACGCCAATGACCCGACTCCATCGCAGCGAATCCCTAACCATGCGCATCATGCCGACCGTCGCTTCCTTCGTCGCCAGCCTCTCCGCTCGCCGGGCACTCCTCGCGCTGGCGGTCACGGCGCTCTCGGCACCGACCGCGCTGCAGGCGCAGGTGCGCATGACCGTCCCGCCTCAGGACCGGCCAGTGGTGCTGCGCGGGGCGACGATCCACACCGTCACCAACGGGACGATCACCAACGGGACCATCGTCTTCGACCGCGGCAAGATCGCGGCGATCGGCGGCCCCGAGATCGCGACGCCGAGCGGGGCCAAGGTGGTCGACGTGAGCGGGAAGCACATCTATCCGGGGCTCATCGACGCCTACAGTTCGGTCGGCATCACCGAGATCGGTGCGGTCGACGTGTCGAACGACATCCGGGAGATCGGCGACTTCAATCCGAACGTGCGCGCCGAGGTGGCGGTCAACGCCGAGAGCCGGCACATCGGCACGACGCGAACGGCCGGCGTACTCGTCGCGTTCAGTACGCCCGAGGGTGGCGTGATCTCCGGCCTCTCGTCGGCACTCTCGCTCGAAGGGTGGACGTGGGAAGAGATGTCCATGAAGGGCGCCGCCGCGCTCAACGTGCGCTGGCCCGATCCCAATGGACGTCCGCGGCGCGGGTTCGGGGGTCCCGGCGGGCGCAACGCCAACGAGCCGCCCCCCAAGAGCTACGCCGAGCAGGTGCAACAGATCAAGGACTGGTTCGGCGAGGCGCGGGCGTATCGCGATGCGGTGAAGGCGGGGCAGGACGTTCCCACCGATTCTCGTTATGCAGCGATGATCCCGGCGCTCGATGGCGCGATCCCGGTCGTGGTGGCGGCAGAGACGGCGGCACAGATCAACGACGCGATTACCTGGGGAAAGAGTGAGGGCGTGAAGCTGGTGATTCGCGGCGGGCGCGACGCGCTCTTCGTGGCCGATCGCCTCAAGGCGGAAAACGTCCCGGTGATTCTCACCTCGACCATGGCCGCGCCCGACCGGAATTACGAGGGATACGACGCGGCATACGCGACGCCGGCCAAACTGTACGAAGCTGGTGTCAAGTTCGCCATCTCCGGCGGCTCGGGTGGACTGTACAGCAACCGCCTCCCGTGGGAAGCCGGCGTCGCCGTCGCCTTCGGCCTCCCTGAGGAGGAAGCGCTCAAGGCCGTCACCATCAACGCCGCCCAGTTCATGGGCGTGGCCGACAAGGTCGGCTCGCTGGAGGTAGGGAAGGAAGCCACGCTCCTCATCACGACCGGGACGCCGCTCGACATGACGAGCAACATCATCCAGTCGTACATCGACGGGCGCGAGATCAACATGATGGACATCCACAAGTTCTTCTTCCAGAAGTACCTCGAGAAGATTCACCAGCAGACACCGAAGAAGGTCGTCCCCTGAACGCACGATGACCGATACAACGCTGTTTCTGGCAGTTGGAGGTACAGACGGCGTGCGCCGCTTGGCGCACGCCTGGCACGAGCGCGTCCTCGCCGACGAGATCGTGTCGCACGCGTTCAGCCACGGTTTTCATCCCGATCATACCGAGCGCCTCGCCGCCTACTGGGGCGAGGCGTGGGGGGGACCACCGACGTACTCCCAGCAATACGGGAGCGAGTCGTCGGTGGTGCGCATGCACAGCGGCAACGGCGAGCACCACGAGATGGACCAGCGCGCCATCGCCTGTTTCGACCAGGCGATGGAGGACATCGCGATCGACGATCCGCGCCTCAGACAGGCGTTGCGCGAATACTTCGCCTGGACCACGACGAAGACGATGGCGGCCTATCCCAGCCGCACCGACGAGATTCCCGACGATCTGCGCATCCCGCGCTGGTCGTGGAACGGGCTCGCCACCGGATAGCGACGCGTGATGCGCGCCGGTCGACGCACGCGCATCCTGCTGTTCGCCCTTTGTGCCGCGGCGTGCCGCCCCCCGGCGGAGAGCGCTCGACCGCCGATCCTGCTCTTCGCTGGCGCCGGCACCTCGCCCAATGACGTCGCGGCGGTCGAGCGCATCCTCGAGGGCGAAACGCTCGCGTATCGCACGACGTCGTCGGCAGCGCTCAACCAGCTCGACGACACACAGCTCCGCGCCTACCAGCTCCTGATCGTCCCGGGCGGCAACTTCATCGATATGGCCGAAAGCCTCACGCCCGCCACCACCGCACGCGTGCGCGACGCGGTGCAGCACGGAGTGAACTTCCTCGGCATTTGCGCCGGCGCGTTTCTCGCCGGAGACGGTGCGCAGTATTACAACAGCTTCAACCTTACCTCCGGCGTGCGCTTCGGCTTCTACTCGGCCGAGCGGCGTGGCGTGCGGAAGGCTGTAGTGACGGTGAGCAGGGCCGAAGGAGCGCCGATCGAGCACTACTGGGAAGACGGCCCCGAGCTGACCGGATGGGGAGCGGTCGTCGGGACCTATCCCGACTCCACGCCGGCCGTCGTGCAAGGAGCGTTAGGCGACGGGTGGGTCATCCTCGCGGGGGTACATCCCGAAGCGCCCGACTCGTGGCGTCGCGGGTTGGAATCCCATTCGACGGCACGCGCGGCGAATGCGTACGCGGGTGAGCTGGTGCGTGCAGCGTTGAGCGGGCGCGCGTTGCCGCACTTCTGACGTGAGCGGGCGCTGATCCCGTTGCGCCGATTCGAAGTTGGAAATCTACGCGAGCTGGCGTTTGCACCTGTCGGCATTGCTTCGGTCGCGCAGACGGCGCATCGTCTAGGCGCTGGCGCGCGGCTGACCAGCGCATCCACGCCTGAACAACGCCTCGTCCGCTCGCGTCTCCCGGCGATCGTCGCCCTTTCTCCTCCCTGTCGTCCGCAATTCGATGGTTCCACCTGAGTCGCCGTCCGACGGCGAGTGGACACGCCGAATCCGCTCGAGTCCAGTGAGCTATCTCCTGCTCGGGCTCCTGATCCTCGCTGTCGACGTCTGGACCGGCCCATTCCTGCAGTTCCCGGTTCTCTTTCTCGTCCCGGTATCGCTGTGCGCGTGGTATTGCCGTCGCTCATGGGCGGTGACGCTCTCGATACTGCTGCCGCTCGCCCGCCTGGCCTTCGCCGACTACGTGGACGTGATCGACCAGCCGGCCTTTCTCATCGCCAACGCGAGCATCCGCATCATGGTGCTTTCCTTCATTGCCTATTTTGTCTCGCGCGCGGCGCGGCAGCAGCGGGCGCTCGAAGCGCGCGTGAACGAACTCGCCCACATCTGTGCGTGGAGTCGCACCGTCGAGTACGAGGGAGAGTGGATCTCGTTCGAGCAGTATCTCGAGCGGCGCTTCCACCAGAAGACCACACACGGCATTTCCCCAACCGAGGCGGCGCGCATGCTGGCGACGTTGAAGGAGGGGAGGTTGGAATGACGTCGCGGCCAGCCGTGGTGAGACGCGCACGCGCAGATATTCGCGCACACCTGCATCTCGGGCACCAGACGCGACCGCTCTGACGAGCGTCGTCGCGCGTCGCGAGATCGGTCCATCCCACTCCCC
>JBGAHX010000131.1:0-3603 GCA_044225935.1 Gemmatimonadaceae bacterium | reverse complement strand
GCACGACGGTGCTCCCCCAGGCGCAAGCGACCGTCACCTCGGCACTCGCGTCGTACCGCGTGGGGCGCGTGAACTTCATGACGCTCCTCGACGACCAGATGACGGTGAATCGCTACCGGCAGGAGCTCCTTGCGCTCGAGGCGGACGAGGGAAAGGCGTGGGCAGCGCTGGAGATGCTGACAGGAAGGGCACTCATGGACCCCTACATAACCGCAACGACCTCGCGCGACGCGCTGGTCGGAGGAGAGTCGAGATGACACCGCTGACGGAGAAGCAGACCGATGCGCGGGAGGGCGACGCGCCCTTTGGGCGCTCACGAAGCGGCGCGCGACGCCTGATCGCCATCTCGGTCTTCGGCATTGCGCTCGTTGGGGCGCTCGTCGCGGTGTACCTCGCCACGCGCACTCCTCCCGAGGTCGCGGCCAGCGCGCCCGGTCACGACCATGGCGCAATGCAAACATCCACCGACGCCATGCCCGTCTCCCTTACGTCCGATGCCGAACGGCGCATCGGTGTGACGTACGCGGTGGCCTCGACGGAGCCGCTCTCGCGCGAGGTGCGCGCAGTTGCCCAGGTGACGCTCGACGAGCGCCGAGTGAAGACGATCTCCCCGAAGATCGACGGCTGGGTGGAAAAGCTCTACGTCGACTTCACCGGCCAGTCGGTACGCGCGGGCGATCCGCTGCTCACGATCTACTCGCCGATGCTGGTGACGGCGCAGGAGGAATTGCTGCTGGCGAAGCGCCTTTCGCACGACGTGAGCGGCGGAACTACCGACGCCGTGCAGGGTGCATCGGACCTCCTCGCCTCTGCGCGTCGCCGGCTCTCGTACTGGGACATCTCCGACGCCGAGATCGCGCGCATCGAGCAGACGGGCGAGGTGCGGAAGACGCTGACGATCACGTCGCCGGCGAGCGGTGTGGTGATCGAGAAGAACGTGCTCGCCGGCCAGCGCATGATGGGAGGAGAAGCGCTCTACCGCGTGGCCGACCTCAGCACGGTCTGGCTCGAGGGGGACGTCTTCGAGCGCGACCTGGCGGCGGTGCGCGTCGGACAGACAGCGACCGCGACCTTCGAGGCGCTTCCCGGTGAACAGCGCACCGGGCGTATCACCTACGTCTATCCGACCCTCAACCCCGAGACGCGCACGGCGCGCGTACGCGTGGAGTTCGCGAACCCGGCCCTCGCGATCAAGCCGGGGATGTACGCCACGCTTCGCATCGTTGGAGCGGGTAGCGCAGGCGCCGTACTCAGCGTCCCGCGATCGGCGCTTCTCGCGACGGGAGATCGCAACCTCGTCTTCATCAAGCGTGGGAGCGGGCTCCTCGAACCGCGCGAGGTCGTCCCCGGCCTCGCGACCGATGAACGCATCGAGATCGTGCGCGGGCTCGCCGTCGGTGACACCGTGGTGGCCTCAGCCACCTTCCTCGTCGACGCCGAGTCGAACCTCGGCACGGCATTCGGCGGGATGGGAAACATGCCGGGCATGGACATGGGGCCGCCGGCCGCGAAGGGCGCGACCGCTCCGAAGACGACGTCACCTACCGCGCCGAAGCCGAAACCCATGCCCAACATGCCCGGCATGGATCACGCGAAGCACGAGGAGTAGCGCCATGCTCAAGCGACTCATTGGTTGGTCCGTCGCGAACCGGCTCCTCGTGTTCGTCTTCGTCGCGGCGGGCGTCGCGGGAGGGGTGTGGGCCGTGCGGCACACGCCGCTCGAAGCGCTCCCCGACCTGAGCGACGTGCAGGTCATCGTGCAGGCCGAGTACGGAGAGCAGGCCCCGCGCATCGTCGAGGACCAGGTCACGTATCCCATCGCCGCCGAGATGCTCAAGGTCCCCGGCGCGCGCACGGTGCGTGGGTATTCCTTCTTTGGTGTCTCGTTCGTCTACGTGATCTTCGACGACAACACCGACCTGTACTGGGCGCGCACGCGCGTGCTCGAGTACCTCAACGGCATCAAGGGAAAGCTCCCGGTCAGCGTGACGCCCACGCTCGGTCCCGACGCGACGGGGCTCGGGTGGATCTACCAGTACGCGTTGGAGGACACGACCGGTCGACTCGATCTGGCCCAGTTGCGCAGCGTGCAGGATTGGTATCTCCGCTACGCGCTCACCGCCGTTCCCGGCGTTTCCGAGGTAGCCACGATCGGCGGATTCGAGAAGCAGTACCAGATCGACCTCGATCCGGCGAAGCTCCTCGCCTACGGCGTGCCGATCACGCGCGTGATGAGCGCGATCCAGAATGCCAACGCCGATGTGGGCGCCATGGTCATGGAGCTCTCGGAGCGCGAGTACATGGTGCGCGGACTCGGCTACCTCAAGAACATCGGCGACATCGAGAACGTGGTGGTTGGGGCGACGAGCAGTGGAACGCCAATTCGAATCGCCGAGCTGGGGCGTGTGAGCGTTGGTCCGGCCATTCGGCGTGGCATTGCCGACCTGGATGGCCGGGGAGATGCAGTGGGCGGCATCGTCGTCATGCGGTTTGGTGAAAATGCCCTGGCAACCATCAGGGCGCTCAAGGCGAAGCTGACGGAGGTGCAGCAGGGCCTCCCACGCGGTGTGGTGGTCCGCCCGGTGTACGATCGCAGCGAGTTGATCGAGCGCGCGATCGAAACGCTCAAGAGCAAGCTCTTCGAGGAGTCGGTCATTGTCGCGCTCGTGTGCGCCGTCTTTCTGTTGCACGTGAGTTCCGCGATCGTGGCGATCCTCACGCTGCCGATCGGCATTCTGATGGCGTTTCTCGCCATGCGGGTGGTTGGGGTGAGCGCCGACATCATGTCACTCGGCGGCATCGCGATCGCCATCGGGGCCATGATCGACGCCGCGATCGTGATGATCGAGAACATGCACAAGCACCTGGAGCGCGCAGCCGGAGAGCCGGTGGACGGCAGCAGTACACGGTACTTCTCCACGAAACAGCTCACGGCCGCGCAACGCTGGCGTGTTGTTGTGGAGAGCGCTCAGGAAGTCGGACCAGCGTTGTTCTTCTCGCTGCTGATCATCACTGTGTCATTCCTCCCGGTGTTTACGCTGCAGGGGCAGGAGGGGAGGATGTTCAAGCCGCTCGCCTACACGAAGACCTTTGCGATGGCGGCGGCGAGCCTGCTTTCCGTCACCCTGGTCCCGGTTGCGATGGGGCTGTTCGTTCGCGGAAGGATCTATCGTGAACGTGCCAATCCGCTCAACCGGGCACTGATCCGAGTGTACCGACCGGTCATCGACTTCGTACTGGCGCATCGTGGTCCCACGATCGTTGCGGCTGTGGTGGCGCTGATCGTCACGTGGATCCCGTGGACGCGAACCGGCAGTGAATTCATGCCGCCGTTGGATGAGGGAACGATTCTCTTCATGCCCACGACGTTGCCAGGGCTTCCCGTGGCGCGCGCGCGAGAGATGCTCCGGCAGCAGGACTCCATCCTCAAGTCGTTTCCGGAAGTCGAGCACGTCTGGGGGAAGGCCGGTCGCGCCAACACGGCCACCGATCCTGCCGGACTCGACATGTTCGAGACGACCATTTCGCTCAAACCGCGAGACGCCTGGCGTCCGGGCCTAACGTACGAAGGTCTCGTGGCGAAGATGGACTCGGCGGTCCGAA
>JBGAHX010000059.1:0-30059 GCA_044225935.1 Gemmatimonadaceae bacterium | reverse complement strand
CGACGAGATCATGGGATCGTCGCCGGCTCGAGGAGCTGCTGCGGAATGCGGCGGGTCACCGAGTGGCGCGACGATCCGAGACGCTCGAGGAGGTGATCGCCCACGCGCAGCGCATTCGCCATCACCGTGAGCGCCGGATTCACTGCGCCGCTCGACGGGAAGAACGAGGCGTCCACGACGTACAGGTTGTCGAGGTCGTGCGCGCGGCAGTTGCGATCGAGCACCGAGCTGCGGCGGTCGTCGCCAAAACGAATCGTCCCGTTCTGGTGCGCCACGCCCGCGAGCGGAATGCGCTGCCCGAGGAAGAGCGAGCGCTGGTGCAATCCCTCGTGGCAGTCCTTGCCGTGAATCGCGCACGGCGGCTGGCGGCGCATGAGGTCCTCCAGCTTGGCGCGCAGCCGGCGATGTCCCTCTTCGTTGTTTGGCGTGTAGGCCAGGACGATGTTCCCGTCGCGGTCGAGCGAGACGCGGTTGTCGGGATCGGGGAGATCTTCCGACGTGAGCCAGAAGTCGAGGGAGTGTTTCCCCATGAGGTCGAGCGTCCAGCGCGGGGCGATCGCCGGCGCGCCCGCCGAGAGCGTGGCGGCGTCGAGTTTCCCCACGAAGGAGATGTGCCCCATCGGGAACGCCCACTCTTGCGACCCGAAGTAGAAGTCGTTCACCGAGAGCGTCTTCTGGAAGACGGTCGGGTTGGGACACTTGGAGATCGACATGAGGACCGAGTTCACGTGCCCCATGTAGTGACGCCCGACCATGTCCGACGCGTTCGCCAGCCCCTTCGGGTGCTGATCGTTTGCCGAGCGAAGAAGGAGCGCCGCAGAGTTGATCGCGCCGGCGCTCACCACCACGAGGTCGGCGGAGTAGCGCTCGACGCGACCGGCGCGCTCCACCACGACTCCGCGCACCGACGTTCCAGACGGTGAGGTCTCGAGCCGCTTCACCAGGGCGTTAGTGAGCAGCGTGACATTCTCGTGCTGGAGCGCGGGGTCGACGCACAGAACCTGCGCGTCGGATTTGGCGTTCACCAGGCAGGGGTGCCCATCGCACGTGGCGCAACGGATGCAGGCGCTGGTGCGGCGGTTACGCTCGTTCAGTCGCACGCCTAACGGCGTGTGGAACGGGTGCAGGCCGTGCGCCTGGAAATGATCGGCGAGCTGCTGGATGCGCGGCTCGTGGCTGATCGGCGGATGGGCGTACGGCGCCGACGCTGATGGCTCGGTCGGATCGACACCACGCTCGCCATGCACCTGGTAGAGATGCTCGGCTTCCGTGTAGTACGGCTCGAGCTCGTCGTAGGTGATCGGCCAGGCCGGGGAGAGTCCGCCGTGGTGGCGGATCTCGCCGAAGTCCTCGCGACGCAGGCGGAAGAGTGCGGCACCGTAGAATTTGGTGTTCCCGCCGACGTAGTAGTTCGTGTGCGGATGCAGCGCGCGACCGCGTATGTCGCGCCACTCTTCCTTGGTGTTGTATCGCCCGTTCTTGTTGACCTCGAGCGTGCTCCAGTTCTCTGGTTCGCGCGGGACGTAGTCACCGCGTTCGAGGAGGAGGATGCGCTTTCCGGATGGGGCGAGCGTGTAGGCCAGCGTGCCACCGCCGGCGCCGCTACCGATGATGATGACGTCGAAGTGCGTCTCGTTGGACATTGATCCGCCTGGGGTCGGCCGAGATCCCATGATCTCGTGCGGCGGCTGTAATGACGCTCTCGGGAGGAGAGTTCCCGCGTCCTGCAGCTACTGATTTGGGTGGAGCGAGCCGGCGTGCGGCCCAGCGCGCGCCGGTGCCGGGAGGGCTACGCCGTTCCGAATCGCGCGGCGGGTTCGCTCGCGTGCGCGTGCTGCCGCTGCGCGTTCGCTGCGGCATAGTCGCAGAACAGACAAGGGGTCGCATGCATCAGCTTGCCGCACGGAACCGCCGCGCGCCCCATGCGCCAGGTGAAGAGCGCGGCGGCGAGTGACATCCCGGCGAGCGGCGCGGCAAAGTAGATCCAGATCGCGTGCCACTCCCCCGCCACCACGGCCGACGCGACGCTGCGCGCGGGATTCATGCTCATCCCGGAAATCGGGGACTCGAGCGTGATATACGTGGCCACGCCGATCGCCGCGCAAATGCCGGTGTAGCGCGCCCATCGCTTCGACGACGACACGGTGAGCACGAGGAGCATCTGCAGGAAGCTGATCCCCACCTCTGCGGCGAAGGCGGCGACTGTTCCAGCACGTCCGGGACGCGTCACCACGTAGTTCACGCTCGGGTGCGATAGCAGCATCCGGAGAATGATCGCCGAAACGGCGACGCCGAGCGCTCCACCGATGAACTGCGCCACGATGTAGGCCGCTGCATCGGCGGGGGCGATCTTACCGAGTCGATAGAAGGTGAGGGTGAAGGCGGGATTCATCTGCGCGCCGCTTCGTCGTCCCCACGGCGAGTACACGAGCGTCACCAGCGTGAGTCCCATCAGCACTCCCATCGTCGCCTGCATCGCCAGCGGCGCGTGGACATAGCGACGCACCGGCGAGTCGGGGTGGAAGACGAGCGCCCCGAAGAGGCACGCCGAGAGCATGAAGCTCCCGAGCGCGCCTGCTTCGATCGCGTACTCGGCGATGTGCAGCTGACGGGGTTGCGCGTTCATCGCGCGATCGCGGGCGTGTCGGTGGTGCGACGTACACGCCGCGCAGGTGCCTCGGCGGCCGAAGCGGGCGCCGAAGATTCATCGGGCGGCAGGGCGAGGACCTTCTCCGCCAGGCGCAACGCTTCCCCGACCGACCAGGCCTGGAAGGGCGCGCCGGTCGGCGCCCACGGTGCGTCGGCGTCGGCGATCTCCGAGAGCTGTCCGGGGACCGTATCGGCGTAGTGGGCGATCATCGGGTCGAGGAAGCGCTGCCGCGCCTCGCGCCTCGCCTCGGGCGTGTCACCGTGCACGCGCACCCACCCCTCGATGAAGGCGCCGGCAAGCCACGCCCACACGGTCCCCTGATGATAGGAGCCGTCGCGCGTGCGCATGTCGCCGCCATAGCGTCCCACGTAGCGCGGGTCGTCAGGTGCAAGCGAGCGCAAGCCGGCTGGCGTCCAGAGCGACGCCTCACAGCGCTCGATCACGCGGCGCGCCTGTTCCCACTCTACCAGCGGCCAGGGAAGCCCGCCCACGGCGAGGAGCTGGTTCGGGCGGAAGGAGAGATCCACGACGCCGGGTTGGTGATCGACATCGACCACGTCGGCGAGCGACCCGCTCCCCTCCTGCCAGAAGCGCGCGGCGAACGATGCACGCGCGCGCGCCGCGACCTCGCCCCAGCTCGGCTCCCAGCGTGCCGCCACCTGCAACGCGTTGATCCAGAGCGCCTGGATCTCGACCGGCTTCCCGATGCGCGGGGTCACCACCCAGTCGCCGACGCGCGCGTCCATCCACGTGAGCTGCACGCCGTGTTCGCCGGCGGCGAGGAGTCCATCGCGATCGGCGCGAATGCCGTAGCGCGTCCCGTTCGCGTAGCCGCTGACGATGTCGGTCACGGCCCGTCGCAGCGACTGCTCGTCGGAGACCGCGAGGCTTGCCTCTCGCTCGGCAGCAGCGAGATAGTCGTGCACCGCGATCACGTACCAGAGCGATGCGTCGACCGAGTTGTACTCCGCCGCGGCCCTCCCTTCGGGGAAGAAGTTCGGGAGCATCCCCTGGTTCACGTGGTGCGCCCATTCGAGGAGGATCGCCCGCGCGTCGTCCAGTCGCCGCCCCGCGATGCACAAACCGCGGAGAGCGATGAACGTGTCGCGCCCCCAATCGGAGAACCATGGGTAGCCGGCGATGATCGTACGTCCGCCGTTCGCACCTCGACGCACCACGTAGGCATCGGCCGCTTGGTGCAGCGGCGTAGGGAAGGCGGCGCGGCGCGCGCGCTCCGTACCCGAGATGAGATCCCACAAGCGCTGAGCACGGGCGTCGAGGAGCGATGACTCGCCCGGGGTGTCACTGCCGAAGGCGAGGACCGCACGCCCATCGCGCAGTGAGAACCGAATCGTCCCGGGCGCCGCACAGTCTTCCACGAAGTCGAGTCCGCGCGCACGCTCCTCGTCGTACTGAAAGGAACGATACCAGTTGGTCTCGGGAACGAAGTCGCCGTTCGTCACCGCGGTCACGCCGGGTTCACCGCTGTAGGGGCGCCAGTCGATGCGATGGCCGGCGACGTGTGGGGTGAAGTCGAAGCCGGCGTTCTCGTGCGTCGTGCCATGCGTGTCGCGCACGGAGAGGAACGGACGCACGACGAGCGTGTCGTCGAGCGGCGCCGACGTCGACCACGAGATCGCGACTAATGGCGATCCGTGCTCCACGACGACTTCCTGCGCGAGCTCTGCGCCGTTAGGCAGCGCGAAGCGCCAGGTCGGCCACGGAAGATGCGAGAAGTCGACGAGCGCGGCGCGCTCGGCCGGGGCCGTCACATCGGGGACGTAACGCTGCGCGGTGAGGGCGATACGCCCGTCGCTCGTCTCGAGCCAGGCGTCGAAGCCGTTCACCAGCGTGACGCGCTCGGTCGGCGGGCGACGCGAGACGGTGAGCAGTGCGTGATAGCGGCGTGTGCGGATCCCGTCGACGCGCCCCATCGCGTAGCCGCCCAATCCGTCGCTCTCCAGCCATTCGGCGTTGGGGTTCATGGCACGCGCTCCGCGGAGTTCGAAGAGGACGCAAGGGACTCACTCGCCGAAGACTCGAAGTGAAGCAACCCCTCGTCGTGCGACGTCGGGTGCCGGTGCTCGTGCGCGTGGTGACTGACACGCTTCGACTTGTGACGGCTTGCAGCCACCGTCTCGAGGCAGCGGGTGACGAGCGCCGTCCACCCGGTCTGGTGACTTGCCCCCACGCCGCGCCCCGTATCGCCGTGGAAGTACTCGTAGAAGAGGACGAGATCCGACCAGGCTTCCTCACGCGCGTACCGCTCTTCGCCGCCGTGTACCGGGCGATGACCGCCCTGCTCAGGGAGGAAGAGCTTCGCCAGCCGCATGGAGAGTTCGTGCGCGACCTGGTCGAGCGTAAGCATCGTCCCCGACCCCACCGGGCACTCGACGGTGAACTCGTCGCCGTAGAAGTGCGCGTAGCGCTCCAGCGCTTCGATAAGGAGATAGTTGAGCGGGAACCAGATCGGCCCGCGCCAGTTGGAATTCCCCCCAAACAGTCCGCTGCTTGACTCGGCGGGGTCGTAACCCACGCGGAACTCCTCGCTCCCCACGCGGAAGACGTACGGCTGTGCCTCGTGCACCTTGGAGACCGAGCGGATGCCATACGGCGAGAGAAACTCGGATTCGTCGAGGAGGTAGCGCAGCACCCGCTCCAGCCGGTCGCGCGACGGGATTGCCAGCAGGCGATGCTCGTGCAGCGTCCCGTCACCGTTCGGCTCGGCGCGCGTCTCGATGTGACGGCACAGCTCCGGACGGTTGGTGAGGAACCACTTCATGCGCTTGGAGAAGCCGGGGAGCGCGGCGATTGTCTCCTCTTCCAGGATCTCGCAGGCGAAGAGCGGGATCAGCCCGACCATCGAGCGCACCTTGAGGGGGATGTGCTCGCCTCCCACGTGCAACTCGTCGTAGTAGAAGCCGTCGTCCTCGTCCCACAACCCGTTCCCGCCGAGCGAGTTCATTGCGTCGGCGATCGCCACGAAGTGCTCGAAGAATTTCGAGGCCACGTCGTCGTACGCCGGGTTGGTGCGCGCGAGTTCCATCGCCATCGAGAGCATGGTGGCGCAGTAGAAGGCCATCCACGCCGTGCCGTCGGCCTGCTCGAGGTGCCCGCCAGTGGGAAGAGGCTGCGAGCGATCGAAGACGCCGATGTTGTCGAGCCCGAGGAAGCCGCCACCAAAGAGGTTGTGCCCCTCGGGATCCTTGCGGTTCACCCACCAGGTGAAGTTGAGCATGAGCTTGTGAAAGGCGCGCTCGAGAAAGAGCACGTCTCGCTCCCCGCGTGCGCCGCTCATCTTGTAGACGCGCCACGCCGCCCACGCGTGCACCGGCGGGTTCACGTCGCCGAACGCGAACTCGTACGCCGGGATTTGTCCGTTAGGGTGCATGTACCATTCGCGCAGGAGGAGGAGGAGCTGCTCCTTGGCGAAGTGCGAGTCGACACGCGCGAGCGGGAGGGCGTGGAAGGCGAGGTCCCACGCGGCGTACCACGGGTACTCCCACGCGTCGGGCATCGAGATGACGTCGGCGTTGTACAGGTGCAACCAGTCGGCATTGCGCCCGCGCCTGCGCTCGGCGGGAGGCGCCGGCTGCGACGGGTCACCCTCGAGCCACTCGTTGACCGCGTAGTGGTAGAACTGCTTCGACCACAGCAAACCGGCGTATGCCTGTCGCGCGACCGCGGTCTCGTCGGCGGTGAGCGTGGCCGGGATGCGTGAGGCGTAGAAGGCGTCGGCCTCCTCGATGCGGCGCTCGAAGGTTTCGTCGAAGGCCAGCGTAAACGCGCGCTCGGTCTTGTCGGAGCGAGCGATGTCGGGGCGGAGACGAAGGCGCACGACGGTACGTCCGCCGGCCGGCACGTTGAGCTTGAAGAGCGCGGCGACCTTGGTCCCGTGCCCCGCCGGGTTCACCGCGAATCGATCGTTGCGCACCACGTAGTCGTGGAACGCGTCCTTCACGAATGGCGTGACGTTCGTGCTGCCGTAGAGGCGCGCGGCGTTCGTGTCGTTACCGGTGAAGAGCCAGGTCGGCTCCTCCCCGCTGCTCGCACTGTCGCACTCGAACACGAAGTTCCCCAGCGTCTCGTGCTCGGCGACCACGCTGCGCGGATCGCGCGCGCGGATCGACGGCGGCGAGGGGAACTTCTCTCCCTTCCGCCCCCACGACCACGTGTTGCGGAACCAGAGCGTGGGAAGGAGGTGTAACTCCGCGTCGTCGGGTCCGCGATTGTGCACCGTTAGGCGGATGTGCACATCCTCGGCGCCTTCCTTGGCGTATTCGGCGACGACGTCGAAGTAGCGCTGCTCGTCGAAGGCGCCGGTGTCGGTGAGCTCGAACTCCGGCTGGTCCTTCCCGCGCCGCCGGTTCTCCTCGACCAGTTGGGCGTAGGGGAAGGCCCGCTGCGGATATTTGTACAGCGCCTTGAGGTACGACGACGTCGGTGTGGCGTCGAGGTAGTAGTAGCACTCCTTCACGTCCTCGCCGTGGTTTCCTTCGGGACCGGTCAGCCCGAAGAGCCGCTCCTTGAGGATCGGGTCGCGCCCGTTCCAGAGGGCGACGGCGAACGCCAGGCGCCCTTCACGGTCACTGATGCCGAGGAGTCCGTCCTCGCCCCAGCGATAGGCCCGGCTCCGCGCATGGTCGTGCGGGAAGTCATCCCAGCAGTTACCGCCGGACGAGTAGTCCTCGCGCACCGTTCCCCACTGCCGTTCGGAGAGGTAGGGGCCCCACCGCTTCCAATTCACCAGGCGACGCGCGTCTTCAGCGAGGCGTCGATCTTCGGCTCCGTTCACGTGCGCACTCCCGATCGAGGGTCCAGGGATTCCGTGCCCGACGAGAATGACACGACTCGGCGCAGGGTTCCCGAGCAACGCGTAGAGATTGGCAAACTCTCAGCGCAGATGCAGCATTGCGGCGCCCGGGATTGCCGGGTCAGGCACGCGGCGGGGGGACCGGGTTACCTTCCATCAGCGCGGGAGGTCAGGCGTGGGGAGGCGGCGGAAGCGCCTGCGCGGTCGCAGCATTGCGAGTACCCGAGCCCTCGTCCCACCCGTGCCACACGCTTCACTAGAACGTCACGTCAACGTGCCCACCCCACACGCCGAGCCCGACCGGACCCTCACCAACGCGCTGCGTCTCTTCGGGCGCGCGTTGCGCCTGCGCTGCCCAAACTGCGGGCAGTCGCCGGTGCTCAAGTCGTGGGGGACGGTGCATACCCGTTGCGCGACGTGTCACTTCCGCTTCGAGCGGTCGAGCGATTCGTACTTCACCGGGGCGATGTTCTTCAACCTCATCGTCGCCGAGTTCCTGTTCGCGGTGTTGTTCGGGACCGCGTTGATCCTGTCGTGGCCGACTGTGAACTGGGACGCGATCACCTATGGAGCGGCCGGCGGAATGTTCGTCGCCCCAATCGCGCTCTATCCGTTCTCCAAGGTGCTGTACCTCAGCATCGATGTCTTCATGCGCCCGGTGCGTCCCGAGGAGTGCGACCCGGCGAACACGAACTGGACCTGGCTCGGCGTCTAGCGCCGCGCGTGGTCCGGCTGCTGCCCCACGCTCACGCCGGCAGCGGAGGGGTATCCAGCGTGTAGTCGAACTCGTACGAATGCTTCCCGTCGGCGATGAGGATGCGCATCTCTCCCGCGAGTGTCGTCAGCGCTCCGGTCCCCGAGTCGGGTACCACGGCGAGTACGAGCGTGGGCGTCCCACGATTCATCGTCCCGCTGTGTTGCAGCACGAACGACCCCTCCCATCCGGCGAGCGTCCCCCGCACGTGCTCGATCGCCACGTAGCCCGCCGAGCCCTTTACGTGCCCCATCGCGCTCAGCATCTGTCCCTTGCTCCGCGCCGTCAGGTCGCCCTCGAAGACCTTGTCAAGCGTTAGGCGCGCCACGCTCGTGCCGTCCGCAAAATCGTCCGGCGGCTGCGGCGTCATCTGCACCGTGAACGTCCCCGTCGCGCGCATCATGCCCCCCACAGCGTGCGGAAGACGCGCATCGCGTTCCCGCCGAGGATCGCGGTGATGTGCGCGTCGGTGTAGCCACGACGAATGAGCCCTTCGGTTAGGTCGAAGGTGCGCTTCGGGTGATCGAGCCCGGCGATGGTCAACATCCATTCTCCCTTGGCATCCACATGCAGCTGGTAGCGGTCGAAGTTGGGGGTGGCCGGATTGCCGGCGCCGGGGCCGTTGACCGGGTTGGGATTCCCCACCACGTCCATGTCGCTCCCGACGGCGAGCGCTTCGACTCCCACCAGCTTCTTCACGTAGTCGAAGTGATCGAGGACGTTCTCGATGGTCACCGGCTCCTGCTGGCGCACCATCATCCGCAGGAAGGGGATCCCCATCACGCCCCCCGACTTGGCCATCTTCTGGATCATCTCGTCGGTCTTGCAGCGCAGGTGTCCGGGGAGGAGCGCCCTACAACTGGCGTGCGAGAAGACGACCGGACGCTTGGCGAAGTCGAGCGTGTCGAGCGTGGTGCGATCGGCACAGTGCGACACGTCGACCGCCATCCCTACCTTCTCCATGCGCTCGATGATGGAGCGACCGAAGACCGTGAGCCCGCCGTCGTGCTCCTCGAGGAAGCCGCTTCCGATTCGGTTCTGATAGTTGTACGTGAGCTGGGAGAGTCGCTGCCCCAAACCGAAGAATGTGTCGACGTCATCGGGAGAGCGGAAATGGTCGGAGTTCTGGAAGGTGATCATGATCCCGACCTTCCCCGACTTCTTGATCGCCGCAAAGTCGCTGGCATCGTCGACGCGCATGAACCAGTCGGGGTAGCCGGCCATGAAGCCGTTCCAGTGCGCGAAGAAGTCGATCCCGTCGGCGTAGTCGCGGGGGCTGTGGCCGAGCGCCATGACCGAATAGCCTGAGGTGCGATACACCTCGTAGTCGGCCGGCGTCATGCTGCGCGCCGTGTTCAGCCAGAGCTGGCTCTTGGGCGGCTTCTCGGCAAAATCGGCAAAGCGGAACTGGTTGAGGAGGTCGATCACCACCGATTCCTGCACGAGCTTGATCGCGCGGGCGGAGTACTCCGTCACGAGAACGCCATCGGGCGAGAAGACGGGATAGCGCCCACGCAGGATCGCCGGCGCGGCGACGGCGATGGCGGCGAGTCGCTGCATCGCCGCTCGGCGCGTGAGCGGTGCCGACGACGAGAGATGCGCGTTGGAATCGTGGGCGGGGACGTCGGGACGAGGAGGCAAGGTCATTGTAGTTGGGGACGGGACGAGAGGTCAGCTCACACATCGGCGACGCCCTCCGGCCGACGCTCGGCGCCAGCGCGGCCGCCGACTATTCGTGCGATGGCTCGCCGGCGAAAATGTCCCACGCGCCACGACGCAGCAATGCGCCGCGAGCGATTCGACAGAGGTGCGGGTGCTGGCGTCGCGCACGCCGGCACGCGAGGATAGGGGATTCCCGTCCCCCGTATCCCCCCGTTGCCATGACTGGATTCATCGCTCCCATCGGCGTGTCTCACTCGTGCGCACGCCGGCTCGGCGTGGCGCTCGCCGCCGTCGTCTCGATCGCAATGACAGCTCGCTTGGCGCCAGCGCAGGGGATCGACCTCACGCGCCAGCGCCTGGTCGACCTCAGTCACCCCTTCAACGCCAAGACGCTCTACTGGCCCAACCAGACGACCGGCTTCCAGCTGCAACAGCAGTCGTTCGGAAAGACACCCGGGGGCTACTTCTATTCGTCGTATGCGTTCTCGGCGCCGGAGCATGGCGGGACGCATCTCGACGCCCCGATCCACTTTCACGAAGGGGGGCTCTCGGTCGATCGCCTCCCGATCGAGCAGCTCATCGGGCCGGCGGTGGTGATCGACGTGCGCGCACAGGCGGCGAAGGATCGCGACTATCGCCTCACGCGCACAGACGTGCTTGCGTGGGAGAAGGCGCACGGTGCGATTCCGCGCGGCGCCTTCGTCATGCTGCGCACCGGGTGGGGGCAGCGCTGGCCCGACCGGCTCTCGTACTTTGGCGACGCGACGCCTGGCGAGACGACGAAGCTGCACTTCCCGAGCTACGGCGTCGAGGCGGCGCGCTACCTGGTCAGCGAGCGCAAGGTCGCCGCGTTAGGCGCCGACGTCGCCTCGATCGACTACGGCCCGAGCGCCGACTTCATCGTCCACCAGGTCGCGTCGGCGGCCGGGGTGATTGGACTGGAAAACGTCGCGCGCCTCGAGGTCCTCCCACCCAAGGGAGCGACGATCATCGCCCTTCCCATGAAGATCGAAGGGGGGTCAGGGGGACCGGTGCGCATCGTGGCGCTCGTCCCGCGCGGCTGACCGCGCGCCCGCTCGCGCTTCGGAGCGCGGCGGAGCGACTGAGAGCGTTCGCGGGGGGGGAGCGGAGCAGAGCGCGGGCGAGCCTCGCTCCCGCTCTTCACCCCCTGTCATCGTCCTGTCATCCGGTGGGGCCAGCTTGGGTGCACCTCCGCATCCAAGGCCCGCCATGTCGCACGCTCCAGCCCTGTCCACGCGCGCGCGCCGCGCAGTCGCCGCGCTGCGGCTCGCTGCAATTCCCTCCCTCGTGGCGCTCGTCGCGGCCGCGCCGCCGCTCTCCGCACAAGGAGCGAGCGGATACCACCTCGCCCGCAAGATCGCGGTGGGGGGCGACGGCGGGTGGGACTACGCGCTCGTCGACGGCGACCGGCTCTACACGTCGCATGCCACCAAGCTGGTGGTCATCGATCTCCAGAAAGAGAGCGTGATCGGCGAGGTGCCAAACACGAACGGGATCCACGGCGTCGCCTTGGCTCCGGCGCTCAACCGCGGCTTCACCAGCAACGGGCGCGACACGACCGTCACCATCTTCGACATCAAGACGCTGGCGACGCTCGGGACGATCAAGGTGACGGGGGCGAACCCCGACGCGATTCATTTCGACGCGGCAACCGGGCGCGTCTTCACCTTCAACGGTCGCGGCGAGAACGCCACCGCGATCGACGCCAAGAGCGGCGAGGTGGTCGGCACCATTCCGCTCCCCGGCAAGCCGGAGTTTGCCCAGAGCGACGGCAAGGGGCTCCTCTACGTCAACATCGAGACCGACACTGGGCAGATCGTGGTGATCGACACCAAGGCGCTCAAGGAAGTGAAGCGCTACTGGCTCCCGGGATGCGAGGAGCCTTCGGGACTGGCGCTCGACCGTACGCACACACGCCTCTTCTCGGTGTGCGGCAACTCGCAGATGGCGGTCTCCGACCCGACGACGGGGAAGGTCATCACCCTCATCCCGATCGGACCGGGGGTCGACGCCGCGGCCTACGACGCCGAGCGCAAGCTCGTCTTCGCCTCCAACGGTGGCGACGGCACGCTGAGCGTGGTGAAGCAGGACTCCCCCGATCACTACACGCTGGTGGAGAACGTCAAGACGCAGCGCGGCTCTCGCACCATGGCGCTCGACCCGAAGACGCACCGGGTCTACCTCGCGGCAGCAGAATACGGGCAGGCTCCCGCCCCCACGACACCCGGTGGCCGCCCCGGCCGCCCTCTCATGATCCCCGGCTCGTTCGCGATCCTGGTCGTGGAGCCGAAGTAGCGAACGGCACGATTGATGGAGTGTTTCCCCGGCTCTGATCGCGCGCGCGAGGGCGACGTCGCGCGCGCACGTACGCTGCTCCGCGTTCTCGCGACTGTCACGCTCACCGCGCTCGTGTGCCCGCACGACGTGCGCGCGCAGGGGCGCACCGTCACGCGGAGCGAAGCGATCGCCACTGCGTTGGCTCGGGCACCGCGCGCGGCGCTCGCCCGCGCCGATTCCGCGGCCGCCGGCGCCGACGTCGTCGCCGCACGCCAGTTCGACAACCCGATGCTCACGCTCGAGCACACGCAGAGCACGCCGCGGCAGCACGCCTCGCTCGAACTCCCTGCCTGGATCCCGGCCCAGCGCTCGCTGCGCATCCAGTCGGCCGAGGCGGCGCTGGTGGCGGCGTCGCTCCGCGCCCGCTTCGACATCGAGGGGACGCGCTACGACGCCGACACCGCCTACACACACGCGCTCGTCGCGCTGGAGCGCTCGCGTCTGTCGGCGCGCTCCGCCGGCGACGCCGACTCACTCCTGACGCTCGCGCGCCTGCGGCGCGATGCCGGCGATGGAAGCGAGCTCGATGTGCAGCTGGCGGAGCTCAGTTCGGGACAGTTTGCCAATGCCGCGGCAATCGACTCGCTCGCCGCCACGAGCGCGCTCTACTCCGTGCAGTCGACGATGGGGATGACCGAGACCACGGTACAGATCGCCCTCGCCGACTCGCTCGACGCCGGCGCCAGCGCGACCGAGGATTCGAGCGGCACACCGCTGTTGATTGCGGCTGCGCGCTCGGAGGTGCGGGCGGCCGAGCTCGCGCTCTCGCTGGAGCGCAGACGTCTCTTCGCTCCTCCCTCGCTCCTCGTCGGCTTCGAGCGCGGTGAGCCCGGGGGGACGGGAAGCCAGGTCCTCCCGACCATCGGCCTGTCGCTCCCGCTCCCGCTCTTCAATCGCAATCGCGGCGGAGTGCTCGTCGCACAGGCGCAACTCGATCGCAGCACCGCGCTCCTTCACGTCGCCGAGGTGGAGACGAACGCTTCGCTGGCCGTGGCCGAGCGGGAGCAGGCGATCGCCCGCGAGCGACTCACGCGCACGCAAGCGTTGGTGTCGAGCGCCGATCGCGTCGCCGCACTCTCGCTCCTCGCCTTTCGCGAGGGAGCAGCGGCACTGCCGTCGGTGCTCGAAGCGCAGCGCGCGTCGCTCGACATCCGCACCCAATTCATCGAGGCGCTCGGCGCGGTTCGCGATGCCGCCTCGCGCCTCAGGCTCCTGCGCCTCACCAACAACCGATCCGGGCGATGACACGCGCTCCCGTGACAGGCACGCTTCTCCTGATCCTCCTGCTGTCGGCGTGTAGCGATTCGGACGACGCGGCCGCAGGATCGCCAGTCGCTGCCCAAATCGCGGCAACGGTCGAACCGGTACAGTCCCGTGAGTTCGACGAGTCGATCGAGGCGGTGGGGACGGTCACCCCGCGCACCGGGCAGGTCGCGTCGCTCGCCGCTCCCGCCCCCGCACGCGTCGCGAAGGTCTTCGTCACGGCCGGGAGCAACGTGCGCGCCGGCGATCCGCTCATCGAATTCGAGCACGCCCCGTTCGATGCCGCGGCGGCGAGCGCGGAGAGCGCGCTCCGCACCGCCGAACAGGCGGCTGAGCGCACGCAGCGTCTCGCCGAGGCTGGGGTCCTCCCTCGCAAGGACGCCGAGGCGGCGGCCGCTGAGCTCGCGAACGCGCGGTCGAACGCAGTGGCCGCACGTCGCATCAAGGAACTCACGACGCTACGAGCGCCGATCGGCGGCGCCGTCACGCGAATCAGCGCGGTCCTCGGCGCCAACGTCGAGCCTACGCAGCAGCTTGTCGACATCGCCAACGTGCGCGCGCTCGACGTCGTCCTCACCGTGTCGCCGGCGGATGCAGCGCGCGCCAAGGTCGGGCAACGCGTCACGCTCTACGCCGGATCGACCGCCACCGGCGACTCGATCGCCATCGGGCGCATCGGCGAAGTCGCGGCGGTCGTCGACAGCGCGAGTGGCGGCGTCATGGTGCGCGTAGCGCTCACCGAGACTACACGCACGCTGCGCATCGCCGAAGTCGTCATGGGGCGCGTCGCGGTCGCGCGCCACTCGGGCGCGCTGGTCGTCCCGGAGGTCGCGCTCGTCCCGACGGGCGAAGGGTTCCAAGTCTTCACGGTCGATTCGGCGCGCGTGGCGCATGCGACTCCGGTCACCATCGGCGGGCGGTCGAACGGCATGGCCTGGATCACCGAGGGGCTCTCGGGCGGCGAGCAGGTGGTGACGAAGGGAGCGTTCGGCATCGACGATGGCGCAACCGTCGTGAGTGCCAAGCCGTGAGCGAGCGGCCGAGCGCGCACACCGGCGCGCACACCGGCGCGCACGCCGGCGCGCACACGAGCGAGCCCGTGGGCGACGCGGCGATCCCAACCGAGGGGGTGCCAGCCATGCCGTCCGGGAAGCGCGCTCGCCGATGGGCGCTGTTCGACGTTCTCGCGCAGCAACGCCGCTTCGTCTACCTCGTGATCACGCTCGTGAGCGTGGCGGGGGCGGGGGCCGCGTTGCGGCTGCCGAGCGCGATCTATCCCGAACTCACCTTCCCTCGGGTGGCGATCGTGGCGACCGGATCGTCGCTCGGTGCGCGACAAGTCGTCTTCGCGATCACCCGCCCCATCGAGGAGGCGATCAGCATCGTCCCGGGCGTCGAGCACGTGAAGAGCCGTTCCATTCGCGGTGCGAGCGAGGTGAACATCTTCTTCTCCGAGCGCACCGACATGAACTACGCGCTCCAGCTCGTGCGAACGCGCGTGGAGCAGATTCGTGGCGACCTGCCGCCGGGGCTGCAAGTCGAGATCGAGCGCCTCACCCCCGCGCTCTTCCCGGTCCTCACCTACAACCTCGAAGGGGGCGATCCGGCGACCCTCTTCGACATCGCTCGTTACCAGATCAAGCCCGTGCTGTCGCGCATTCCCGGTGTAGGGCGCGTGGATGTGCAGGGGACCGACGTGCGTGAGGTGGAGGTCATCGCCGAACCGGCGCGCCTTGCAGCTGTCGGACTCACGTACGACGGGCTCGCCGCCGCGATCCGTGAGGGAATTGCAGTCGAAGGCGTGGCGCGGATCGCGCGCGACTACAAGCAGTACCTCGTCGTCTCGGCGATGGAGGCGCACACCGCCGAAGACGTCGCGGATGTGGTCGTGAAGGGGGCGCTCCGCGTCCGCGATGTGGCCACCGTCGTGCCGGGGACCGAGGACCACGTGCGCATCGTTGCCGGCGATGGCAAGCCGGCCGCGCTCATCAACGTGACGCGCCAGGTCGGCGGGAACACCATCTCGGTATCCGACTCGGTGGCGAGCGCGGTACGCGCGATGGCGGCGTCGCTCCCGCCCGGCGTGCACCTCAAGGCGGTCTACGACCAGTCGGCGCTCGTGCGCGATGCCGTGGCGTCGGTGCGCGACGCGATGCTGATCGGCGCAGCGCTCGCGGTCATCGTCCTCCTCCTGTTCCTTCGCCACCTGCGCATCACGGCCATCAGCGCCACGGCGATCCCGCTCACCCTGGCGATCACCGTCCTCCTCATGTGGCTCCTGGGGCAGACGTTCAACCTGATGACGTTAGGCGCGATGGCCATCGCCATCGGGTTGGTGATCGACGATGCGGTGGTGGTCACCGAGAACATCGTCCGCCACGCGCGACTCACCCCCGACCGCACGCTCGCGGTGCGCGAAGCGGTGCAGGAGCTGGTCTGGCCGGTGACCTCGAGCACGATTACCACGGTGGTGGTCTTTCTCCCGTTAGGGCTCCTGCAGGGTGTCCCGGGGCAGTTCTTCGCCGCTCTTTCGCTCACGCTCACGGTGAGCGTGCTCGTCTCACTCGTCCTCGCCTTCACCCTCATTCCGCTCCTTGCCAAGCAATTCCTCACCAGCGCGGACGCCGAAGCGGAAACGGCGTCGGGCCCTCCCACGCTCGCGCGGCGCATCGGCGGGGCGCTCGACTCGCTCTCCGACCGCTACGCGAACGCACTCGGCGTGGTACTCCATCACGTTCGCGCCATGCTGGTGGTCGCGCTGGTGCTCGTTGCCGCCGGCGTCGTCGCCTATCGCGTCGTGGGCACCGGCTTCCTCCCGGAAATGGACGAGGGGGCATTCATCCTCGACTATTTCACACCGGGAGGAACGGCGCTCGCCGAGACCGATCGTCAGCTGCACGTCATCGAGCGCATCCTCGCCGAGACGCCGGAGATCTCGGGGTCGTCGCGCCGCACCGGTGCCGAGCTCGGGATGTTCGCGACGGAGCAGAACACCGGCGACATCGCGGTGCGCCTCGTTCCGCCATCCCAACGTTCGCGCACGATCTTCGAGGTCATGGACGAAGTGCGCGCCAAGGCGGAGGGGAGCGTTCCGCGCGTACGCACCGAGTTCATCCAGATTCTCTCCGACATCCTCGACGATCTCTCGGGGGCGTCGCGTCCGCTGGAGATCAAGCTCTTCGGCCCCGATCTCGACTCCCTCGAGCACTACGCCGGCGTGCTCTCTCCCGAGGTGGAAAAGATCGAAGGACTCGAGGACTTCTTTGGCGGGATCGCCGAGCCTAGTGCTGAAATGGCGATGCGCGTGCGAACCGGGGCCGCGGCGCAGCTGGGGCTCACGCCGCAGGGAGTGAGTGCGTCGGTGAGCGGGGCGATGCTGGGCGTGGAAGCGGGGGAGGTGCGCCTCGACGATCGCTCGATCGGCGTACGCGTGCGCGCCCCCGACGCGGTGCGCTACAGCTCCGACGGCTTGAACGCACTTCCGGTCCTCGCGCCGGCGACCGGGAGGACCGCCCCGTTAGGCACGCTCGCCGACTTCAGCACGCACGACGTGCGGAGCGAGCACCTGCGCGAGAACCAGCAGCAGATGATCGATATCACGGCCGGTGTGGAAGGGCGCTCGCTGAGCGACGTGATCGCCGACGTGCGCGCAGTGCTTGCCGCACACCCGGCGCCCGAGGGAATTCGCGTGGAGCTCGGCGGTCGTTACGCCTCGCAACAGGCCGCGTTCAGCGCGCTCCTGCTGGTCCTGGGACTGGCTGCGGTCAGCGTGCTCACGGTGATGGTGCTCCAGTTCCGCTCCTTCACCGAACCGTTTGTCATACTCGTGGCGGCGCCGCTCTCGTTCGTCGGGGCGCTGGCGTTGCTCCTGGCAACGGGGACCGCGCTCAACGTGTCATCCTTCATGGGACTGATTCTGCTCATCGGGCTCATCGTGAAGAACGGAATCATCCTCCTCGATTTCACCTACCACCGGATGGCCGATGCCGGGGTCGACCTCGAGACCGGGATTCGCGAGGCGGCGCGCGTGCGTCTGCGCCCGATCCTCATGACCACGCTGTGCACCCTTTTCGGCCTCCTCCCCCTCGCCCTCGGACTCGGCGCCGGGAGCGAGCTGCAGAAGCCGCTCGCGCTGGCGGTGATTGGCGGGTTGGCGCTCTCGACCCCGATCACGCTCTTCGTCGTCCCGGTGCTCCTCGTCGCCATTCGAGGTGCCGACCATCGCCTCATGTCCCCTCGCCCCTGACGCGAGCGGGGGCGATAGCTTGCGGGCATGCGTGTCCTACTCGTCGAGGACGATCCCTCCCTGCGCGACTTCCTCGTGCGCGTGATCCGCGACGCGGCGTGGGCAGTGGATGCCGTAAGCAGTGGGCGCGGCGCGCTCGACGCGCTCGCTGGCGCTGAGTACGATCTCGCGGTACTCGACGTGGGGCTCCCCGACACCGACGGCTTCGAGGTCTGTCGCGCGTTGCGCGCGCGCGGCGACCGCACGCCGGTGCTGATCCTCACGGCGCGCCAGTCAGTGAACGACCGCGTCTACGGACTCGATGCTGGTGCCGACGACTATCTCGCGAAGCCGTTCGACGTGGTCGAGTTGATGGCACGCCTGCGCGCGCTCGCGCGTCGTCCGGCCAACGTTCTCGAGCCGGTGCTCTCTCTCCTCGACCTGTCGCTCGATCCTGGGCGGCACGAGGTGCAACGCGGCGGAACGCCGTTGCTCCTGACGGCGCGCGAGTTCGCCCTCCTCGAGTACTTCCTGCGCAACCCGCGGCGCGTCCTCACTCGCGGGCAGATCCTCGAGCATGTGTGGGACGACAACTTCGACCCGGTCGCCAATGCGGTCGACGTCCTCGTCGGGCGGGTGCGCCGCAAGGTCGATCGCGCAGGGCTGGTTCCGCTGGTCCACACGGTACGCGGGGTCGGATATCTCTTCTCCGAGCGAGCGCCGGGGAGCGATGCCGAGTAACGGCTTGCGGTTGCGCCTCGCCGGCGGCTTTGCCCTCGCCTTCGGCATCGGGCTCGCGCTGCTGGCGACGGTCGCGTTAGGCTACCTGCGGCGCGAGAGCCACCGACGCCTCGACGCCCAACTCGTCGCGCTCGCATCGGGTGTGGGCGATGCGATGCTGCGCGAGCTGCGCGAGACGCCCGACTCGTCGATGTCGTATGCCGCCCACGAGGTGCTGGTCGAGTGGCCGACGCCGAGCGACCGCTGGGTGATCGTCCGCCCTGACGGCGCCGCGCTCAGCGCCACCGACAGCGCCGCGCTCGCGACGCGGATGGTCGATGCCGCGCGCCGCGCGACGGCGCGACGATTCTCCGTCGACCACGACGGGAGCACGCTCGAAGCCGTCGCCTTCGCCGGTCCCACGGCGCCGGTCGACGGGCACGACTGGCGCTACGACGTCGTCGCCTGGCGCTCCACCGAAGCGATCGAGCAGGACGCGCGCCTCCTCGCCTCGAGCCTCGCCGTCGCCGCGCCGCTCCTCATCCTGTTCTCGTTAGGTGCCGGCTACCTCATGGCCACCCGCGCGCTGCGCCCCGCACGCGAACTCGGCCAGGCGATCGCTGCGCTCTCCCCCGACGCCCTCTCGCAACGCCTCCCCGGGAGCGGGAGCGACGACGAGATCGGGACGCTGGCCCGCGAGTTCAACGCCCTCCTCGACCGCCTCGAGCACGCGCAGGAGCGCAACCAGCGCTTCGTGCGCGAAGCGGCGCACCAGATCCGTACTCCCCTCACCCTCGTGCTGGGCGAGGCCGACGTCGAGCAGCAGCGGGGTGCACCCGATTCCGAACGCACGCGCGCTGCGCTCCAGCGCATCCAGACCGCCGCCACCGTCATGCGACATCGCGTCGACGACCTCATGCTCCTCGCCGAAGCGCAGGCGGGGAGCAAGCCGCGTTTGGAGGAGGTCGTCGAACTGGATGGACTGGTGCTCGAGTGCACGGACCTCATGCGCGCCCGCGCGGCGTCGGCGGGACGGGCGCTGGCACTTGGCGAGATCGCGCCGGTTGCTGTGCGCGGCAATGCGCAGTTGTTGCGGGAGGCACTCCTGGAACTGCTCGAGAACGGCTGCCGGCACGCGACCGGCGCTGGAAGCGTGACGACCGAAGTCGTCGTGCACGGCGCGGACCGCGCATCGATTCGCGTGAGTTCCCCGCAGGATGGAACCGAGGCGAAGGAATCGACGGGGAGCGGACTCGGGACGCGGATCGTGCAGTGGATCGCCGCGGTACACGGCGGGACGTTCGACGTGCAGGCGAAGGGAGCATTGCACCTGGCGACACTGTCGCTGCCGACAGTCGCCCCCATCGAATGAGAGGCCGCAGGCCGTTCCGCGGATGCGACTGCCGGCCGGCACCGCACGTAAGCGATGCCGGCCTCCTGCCGCCGCTAGCTAGTTGACCTTGCGCACCGAGGCGGTCCCGGGGATCGAGGCGTTCTCCGCGACCCGGATGCCGCCTGACGCATCGACGGCGAGTCCACTCGGGAGCGCGAGTCCGCTCGCAATCACCGTGCACACGCCGGTCGACACGTCGCATGCCTTCACCCGTCCCCCCTTCACCGGCGCCAACGGACCGCTCCCGGCGCCCAGTTCGACGGCGAGCCAGGTAGCCGCGTCGAGTTCGGCGACATACAACATTCCGTTAGGGCCGAACTCGATATCGACGACCGACGTCAGCCCCGTCACCACCTGCGTGCACTGCGCGCTCGGGCAGAGCACATGGCGGCTCCCCGCCTCGATGCGCCAGATGCGCGACGTGCGCGGCGCCGCCGGGAATCCGCTCAGCTCACCCGCGTAGTAGGCACCGTCCGGCCCGACCGCGATCGACGTCGCCACCGGCTGCGCAGGGATCGCTGGCGGAAGCGCGCACTCCGGCGCCCCGCTCTGCGGGCACCCGATCAGTTCCTTGAAGTGCGCAGTCGAGACGACCTGCGGCGTCAGCACTGCCACCCAGTCGATGACGCCTTCACCGCTCACGTGCAGGATGTCGTTCCCCGCCGCATCGGCAACCAGCGAGCTGGTCCCGTTCAGCCGCGCCATGTTCCACGGGTTGGAGTCCGGTCCGTTCGTATTCCAGACCTGGTCGGGATCGACGGCATTCTCGTAGGCCCCCAGGTCGGCGATCTCTCGCACCTTGCCTTTCGAGATTCGGAACAGGCGCTTCTCGGTCGCGCCCTGTGCGGGATCGAAGGCCGCTCCGGTGAGCGCGAAGACATCGTTGCTCCCGACGGCACCGATTCCTGTGACCCCAGTCAGCGCGCCGATCAGGTTCGTGGTATTCCCCTGGATTTCAGAGACCCCCACGAATCCTTCTGCGGCGAGGAGCGTCCCGCGCTGGCTGATGGCGAGGTCGAAAACGGGAGCGGCGAGCGTCGGTGCCGTCGCGCGCGCGAGCGACGGGTCGGTCGGGGCGAGCGGCGCCGCCGGACCGGGATCGGTGCAGGCGACAACGACGAAGAGCAGGAGTGCGGGGGCGAGGGACATCGAACGCATGCGACCCTCCAGGAAACGAAGATCACCCGGGATCACCCGTGTGGCACCGGCTGGGGGCGTCGCTCGCGAGGGCCGGCGCACGCCTCGGCGAGCCAGGAGCGGAGTCCGGGGGGCGAGAATCTACCGCTTCCGGACGCGGGCGATAGAGGGTCCCCCAACGCTCTCTTGCAGGGAAGGCCGCGTCAGGTGGCCGCGCTGCATTCGCCGGAGAGGTCTATCGCGTTGGCTCGTAACGCACGTAGACCACGTCGACCCACCGCCCGGCCGGCGTCTTCGCCCGGTACAGCGGCGCCACCCGAATTTCGGCGACCGGTCCGCCCTGCGAGAGCCGCACCATGTACGATTGCAGCTGCGACAACTCGTCGAACTCGAGGGACAACTGCCACCCGCTGTCGCGTGGGGCGACCGCCTTGAGCAGCATTCCCGCTACGAGCGCCCCGAGCGCGCGCGCCCTGACCTCTCCCAGACCGGCAACCGGCACCCCGTTCTCCAGCGCCGCCTCTTCGCGCGCGAGCCGATCGTCGAGCGCGTTCGCCGGTGCCGCGGCCGCCGTCGCGTTCACCCGCCCTGCCCTCGACGCGTGCGCCCGCAGCGCATCCGGACTCCAACGATGCGCAGCGCTCCACGACGAGCGCGTCTCGAAGGTCCACGGCAGCGGAATCCCCTTGCACCCGTCGCCGCACCAGATCGTGAACTCGTCGTAGCGCGTGAGGTCGAGCCGGGCAACGAGCGCGCCGTCCTTGCCGGGTGCAACGCGTAGCCCGCGCCGCCGCGGGAAGAAGCCCCGCGAGAGCTCCTCATCGTCCCATCGGTTCGGCATGTATCGATCGCCAACCTGGAGCCATCCGTCGGCGCAGTAGAAGTCGCCGTCGTACGGACCGCCGCGTCGCGCGCGCCCGTGTCGCTCCTCGCCGTTGGTGTAGCGCACCGTCACATCCATCCCCGTCGCCGTCGGCGGCGCGAGCTCGAACGAGTCCCACTCGGCGTCGCCGTCACGCGACTCGACGAAGCGCCCCGCCAGCATCTGGGTGATCGGGGCCGACGAATCGAGGTAGCGCCCGGCGACCTTCGGGCACTCCTCACCCGTGCCCTTCGAGATAGGCCCCCACTCGCGGGGCATGCGCTCATCATTTCTGCACGCGACGAACGCCCCAACCATCCCGAACGCCAACACCCACGAGCGAATCGATGTCATGCGGCAAGGACGATCGACCGGTCAGCGGCGTTGCAGCTCCCCGGACCTGCGCCCCCCTCAGGGAACGAGCGCCGGCGTCGCGAAGAACGAATTCGCCCGCCACGCCGGGCGCGTCGTGCGGTTCGCTACCCGCATCGCCAACTCGGCGTACAGCGCGTTGAATGCCGCCGCGGCGCCGAAGTCGATCGGCTGCGTCGTGTCGTCGCTCACCTTGTGATAGTGGTCGCGCACCCAGGCGAGCCAGGTCTTCTCCTCGGGTGTCCCGGGACGATACCCGACCTTGAAGGCGAGCGCCGGGATCCCTACACGAATGAAGCTGTACTGGTCGCTCCGCACGAAGCGGTTCTCCTCGGGTTGCGGATCGGGGAAGACCGCGAGCCCCCGCTCCTTCACCGCCGCATCGAGGTCGTCGGCGAGATCCGATTCGTCGTAGCCGTAGGCAAACACACCGGTGAGCGGTACGAGCGGGAGGAACATGTCGGTATTCAGGTCGGCCACCACGGTCCCGCGCTTGAACGACGGGTGCGCCGCGAAGTAGCGCGAGCCGAGGAGCCCCTTCTCCTCCCCGGTGACCGCGACGAAGGCGACGGTGCGCTTGTTCCCCCCGCGCGCCGCGACGAGCCGCGCCGTCTCGATCAGCGTCGCCGTCCCCGACGCGTTGTCCATTGCGCCGTTGAAGATGCTGTCCGTGCCTGGCGCTGGCGTCTTGCTCGTCCCCACGTGGTCGCTGTGCGCCGTGTATACGACGATCTCGTCGCGCAACGCGGCGTCGGTGCCCGGGAGGATCCCCACCACGTTAGGCGAGGTGAAGTTGCGCTTGCGTGTGGGCAACGTCGCCCGCAACGACGTCGTCAGCGCCCCGCCCGGGAGCGGTGCGCCGCGCGCGGCGATCGCGCGCACGCTGTCCCAGGCGATCGCACTCCCTGCGAAGAGTCGCGCGGCGAGCGCAGGGCTCGCGGTCCCAAAGATCCGCTGCCCGGCAGCATCGTCGAGCGCGGCGTCGGCGAGCGAAACGGTCGCCCCCTGCGGCGCCGATGGATTCCACGCGTCGCCGAGTCCGACGGCGATGGCACCAACAGCCCCGCCGCGCTGCATTGCCACCCAGCGCGAGCGCGAGCCATGCGCCTGCAACGGCCCCGACAATCCCTTCGGCACCGCGTTCACGTACACGACGATCTTTCCACGCACATCGAGTCCCGACAGCTCATCGACGCCGGCCTGCGGAAGCGACAACCCGTACCCCGCAAAGACGAGCGGCGCATTCACGTTTCCCGTCGACGGGCGCGGTGTGATGCGGAGATCGCGCCCGAGTGCGAGCGGCGACCACGCCCCTCCCTCATTCAGCGCGAGCGAGACCCGATCGGCCAGCACCCACGACTCGACAAAGCGCACGCGCTGGAACCAGCCATCCGTTCCCGCCGGTTGGAGCCCCGCCTTCTGGAACTGCGCGGCGATGTAGCGCGACGCCGACTCGTGTCCCGCGCTCCCCGTCTCGCGCCCCTTGAGCGAGTCGTCGGCGAGCACCTGCACATGACGCCACCACTCGGCGGCGGGATTCGACGTCGACTGCGCACGAGCGAGGGTCAGGGGACTCATCAAGGCGGCGAGACAACCGACGAGAAGCGGGCGCGTCATGGTGACTCCAGCGAGCGATTCGGGATGCGGCAAACGTGACATCGAAACTATCGCGCGGGCGAACGCGCGCGAGGAGGGCGCCCTCAGCAGCCGCGACTCGGGGATGTGCTGGCGAAGTCGCGATACGACGCGTCAGATTCGGCGCTCGCCCCCGCCCCGAATTCCGTCTCCCGCGATGCCTCTCATGCGCCGCAACCTCTTCCGCTCGGCTACGCTCCGCCCCGCCGGCCTCGCTTTCCGTGCGGTCGTCGTCTGTTCATCGCTCGCCGCCGTCGCGCCGAGCGCGTGGAGCCAGGATATCATCGGCACCCGCGACGCCCGCGCCCTTCGCGCCGACAGCGTATTCCAGCGATTCGATCGCACCGACTCCCCGGGGTGCGCGCTCGGCGTCTACAAGAACGGAAAGATTCTCTATGCGCGCGGCTACGGGATGGCCAGCCTCGAGCACGGCGTCGCACTCTCGCCGCGCTCGGTGCTCGACGTGGGATCGATCTCCAAGCAGTTCACCGCGATGTCGATCCTGATGTTGCAGCAGGAAGGGCGACTCTCGCTCGACGACCCGATTCGCAAGTACATCCCCGAACTCCCGCCGTACGCCGACCGCATCACGCTCCGGCGCGCCCTGAGCCAGACGAGCGGGCTTCGCGACTTGTACATCCTCATGTCGCAGACGGGACGCACGTTCGAAGGAGATTCCGTCGATGCGCTGCGCGTCATCACGCACGCCACCGAGGCGAACTACGAACCGGGCGCCCGCTACCTGTACACCAACACCGGCTGGATTCTCGCCGCGCAGATCGTGTATCGCCTGACGGGCAAGTCACTCGACCAGTTCGCCCAGGAACGCATTTTCGCGCCGCTGGGGATGCACGACACGCGGTATCTCGCCGACGTGACGACCATCCTGCCTAACGGCGCCGAAGGATATGCCCCGCGGGGCGTCGGCTTTCGCGTCGCGCGCTCGACCTACGACGGCGCGATCCTCGGCGCGGGGGCGGTGCACACCACCGTCGAGGACTTCAACCGCTGGCTCAACAACTACGACTCGGCCACGGTCGGCGGGCGCGACATCCTCCGGCAGATGACGACCGCTACGATGCTCAACGACGGTTCACCAGCCAAGTCGGGAGCGACGCAGGCGTACGCCATCGGCCTCAATGTCGGGACGCTCCGCGGACTCCGCGTCATCTCGCACGGCGGAAGCTGGGCTGGCTATCGTGGGCACTTCCTGCGATTCCCCGACGAACACCTTGCCGTCGCCACCTTCTGCAATCTCACCACGTCGGGTCCCGATTCGCTTGCGCGCAAGGTGGCCGGCATCTACCTGGGCGATCGCATGCAGCCCGATAGCGCGGCGATCTGGAGCGCGCAGCTCGCCGCACTTCCAGCCGCGCACCCGTCCCGTACCACGCTGTCCGCACTCACCGGGGTGTGGCGCAACACCGAGCGCGGCGAAGTGAGGCGCACACGCCTTGTAGGGGATACGCTCGTCCTCCTCGACCCGGAACGGAATGCGCTCATTCCGCTCGCCGACACCCGGTTCCGCATGGGAGGCTCGACCGAGATCCGCATCGAGGGTGCCGCGGCACCCTCCGCGCGACTCGTCGTGCGCACCCCCACCGATTCGGTCGTCTACACGAGCGTCGATCCGGTGGCACTCACTCCCGCGGCGCTCGCCGAGTATGCCGGGGACTATCGAAGCGACGAGGTGGAGGCGATACAATCCTGGCGATTGGAGAAGGGCGAGCTCGTCGTCTATGCGAACAATCGCCCGCTGGGCACGCTCGATCCGGCGTATCGCGACGGCTTCACCAACCGCGGGACCGTCATCGAGGTCCAGCGCGACGCGAAGGGACGCATCACCGGCTACCTCGTCGAAGCCGGCCGCGTGCGCCACTTGCGATTCACCCGCGTGCGTTGAGGCACTCGGATGCGCCCGGCGCACGCGCGCCGGGCGTATGAGCGCGCGCCGCATTCTCGACGTGCGCTCTTTCACTGGCGATCAGTCGTAGCGCAAGGCCCGCATGGGCTGCGTGCGGCTCGCCCGCAACGCCGGGAGCCATCCGGCGCCAAACGCCACCGCCCCCAGCAGGAGCACCGCCATCGTGAAGACGAACGGATCGTGCCCCTCGAGCCCGAACAGGAGCGACTGCGCGGCGCGCCCCAGCCCATACGCGCCTAACGCACCGGCCGTCGCGCCGATCGCCACCATCCCGCCGACCTGGCGCAACACCATCCCCTGCACCCGCTTGCTGTCGGCGCCGAGCGCCATGCGCACCCCGATCTCGCGCGTGCGCTGCGCCACGGAGTAGGCCAGCACCCCGTACAGTCCAACCGCGGCGAGGAGCGTCGCCAGGAGCGCGAATGCGGTCGAGAGGATCGAGATCATCCGGTCGAGGAAGACATTCTCGCGCAGCTGCTGCGGAAGCGTCTTGAGGTCTTGCACCGGAATGGTAGGGTCGATCCCCTTGAGCATCGTCGGAATCGCTGCGATCAGCTGGTCGCTGGGGAGGCGCGTGCGCGCGTAGAAGTACATCTGCCCGACGATCCCCTGCTGCATCCATGGCAGGTAGAAGACCGGTTGCGCCTGCTGCTTCACGCTGTTGTACGCGACGTCGGGAACGAGCCCGACGATCTGGATCCCCAACGAGTCGTTGCCGCCCGCGCGCCCGATGAACTTACCGACCGCATCGCGCCCGAGGTTGAACTTCTTCACGAAGGCGTTGTTCACGATCGCGACCTTCGTCCCGCCGGACACGTCCGACGGCTGGAAGTCACGCCCCGCAGTCATCGGCACACCGATCATCGTGAAGTAGCCGGCGCCGATCGCGTTGTAGCGCGAGTTGCAGTCCGTATCGGGGAGGCAGTCGAAACCCTGCACGCGCACGTCGTTTCCCCAGCTGTCGCCGGAGAGGAGCGGGACCATCGAACTCGCGACGCCGGTCACACCGGGGAGTCCGCGCAGCCCTTCCTCGATGCGCGCGTAGAGCACCTTGGCGCGCAGCGTGTCGTATCCCACGCGCATGGGCGAGATGGAGAACGTCGCCACGCTATCCACCCGAATCCCCAGGTCCACTCGGCTCACGTTCACGAGGCTCTTGAGGAAGAGCCCCGCCGAGACGAGGAGGGTCGTCGAGAGGGCGATCTGCGCCACCGCGAGCGAGGTGCGGAAGCGGCCGGCCGATCCGCCACCGGCGATGTTCCCGGCCCCTGCGCGGATCGTGCTGATCAGGTCCGGGCGTGTGGAGTGCATCGCCGGGAAGAGCCCGAAGAGGAACCCGGTGAGCACCGCGACGCCAGCGGCGAACAGCATCACCGGGAGGTGCACCTTGAACTGCAGCGTCGTCGACGCCTCGGGCGGCAGCAGCGAGGCGATCCCCTGGAGCGTCCACCGCGCCACGAGCAGGGAGACCAATCCCCCCAGCGCGGCCAGGACCAGCGACTCGACCAGCAGCTGCACGATGAGACGGCGACGCGTGGCACCTAACGACAGGCGAACCCCCATCTCGGTCGAGCGGCTCGCCCCGCGCGCCAGAAGGAGATTGGCGATGTTGGCGCAGGCGATGAGCAACACGACCGCGGTGATCGAGAAGAGCATCGTCAGCGGGACCTTCGCCTCCCCCTGCATCGAGCTCTGCCCCTTCGCCCCCGGCTCGAGCTCGACGCGCTTCGCCTTGAAGCGCACCATCGTCGGTTCGCTCATCCCCTTCTGCAACGGTGCCTCGACATCGGCCAGCAGCGGCGCGATGACCGCATCGAGCCCGGCCTTCGCCATCGCCATCGAACTCCCCGGCTTGAGCCGCCCGATCAGGTAGACCCAGTAGTCGCGCCGGTTCTCGAGCCCGTTGTAGTCCCCCACGTACGTACGCGACTGCATCGGCACATACACTAAAGGGCGAGTGCCGAGCGTCGTCCCCTCGAACCCTTCAGGTGCAACGCCGACGATCGTGAAGGAACGCCCGTTGAGGCGGAGCACCTGGCCAACGGCGTCGGCCTTCCCCTGGAAGCGATCCATCCAGAAGAAGTGGGAGATTACCGCCACCATGTTGTCGCTCCCCGGCTCGTTGTCACTCGGCTGCAGGAGGCGACCGAGTGCGGGGTGTATGCCGAGCATCGGGAAGTATCCCCCGGTGACCCAGACGCCGTCGCCGACCGTCGGTTCGTCTCCAAGGGCGATGCTCGCGCCGAAGATGCGATGGCCGGCGATCCCGGCGAGCGCCGTCTGCTGGCGCTCGAGGTCGCGCACCATCGGATAGCTCCAGATGATGCCGTCGCCACACCCCGACGAGTTGCACGAGTCGTTCCCCTGAATCGGGCCAGGGAGCTTGAGGTTCACCAGTTCCCCGGGCGACGCCACCGGCAGTGGGCGCAGGAGGATCTGATCGAATAGCGAGTAGATCGCGGCGTTCGCACCGATGCCGAGTGCGAGCGAAAGGATGGCGACCGCATTCACGAACGGCGTCGTGAGGAGGGTGCGGAAGGCGTAGCGGATATCGCGCATCGGACGGTGCGGTACGAGTCGAGTGCGACGGAAGTCGTCGCGCATCCCTCGGTCGGACAGCGCCCTGTCGCCAGAAGGTTTGATCGCGGGATGATCTCGCCCCATTCGTCCCACCGATACGCGACTCGTCCACCCGCTCCCCGCCAGCGCAGGCCCCCGCGCTACCCTCGGATCACGCGGCCCTCTTGCCGCGCACCAATCCCGGAGTCTCGCGATGCGTCGCCTTCTGCTCTTCTCCCCTACGCTGCTCGCCCTCTCGCTGGCTGTCCCGCTGAGCGCGCAGCACCCTTTCCCGCTCCGCGACCGGCTCCAGTCCGAACGCTGCACCCCCGCCACTGGCGATGTCACGCGGCTCGATGGCGGCGCATGGATCGCACGTGCTCGCGCTGCGACCGGTCTGGATGCGGCCGGCGATCGCGTCGTCCACTGGCGCTCCACCGAGTCCGACGCGCAGGCGTACCAGTCGGATCGCCCCTATCCGCCGTACATCGGGAGCGCGACGCTCCGCGAGTGGTGGTTCGATCCGTCGACTGGCATCGAGCGCTGGCAGGACCTCCCCGCCAACGGCGTCGCATTCCTTCGGAGCGCGAACGCCGCCTTCATGCTCCGCGACTCCGTATCGCGCCCCATCCCTCCCTTCTTCGCGTTCAACGAGCGGTCGCGCGCACTCAATCCGCTCGCCGTGCTCACCACCTTCGCGAAGGCGAAGCCGCGCGTGGCCGAGGTGTGCACCTTCCGCGACTTTCCCCGTGTAGTCATTGCGGCTGACGGCGAGCGACTCTACCTCGACACCAAGACCGCCATGCCGGTCAAGTTCGAGCGGGTGGAGAGGAACGACTTCTGGGGACAGCTGCGTGCCGAGTATGTCTACGCGACCTGGTGGCGCAGCGGACAGGTCGCGATCCCCATCGTCGCCGTGCGCTACATCGACGGAGTGGAGGAGCTGCGTCGCGACGTTCGGCTCCCGCAGTCGCAGAATGACGTGATCGTGGAGGACATTCCGCGCGCCGATGCGCCATCGCTAACCGCTCCCGATGGCGACCAGCGCGATGCGCTTGTCTCCCGCACCGCCGAGCTGCCGGTCGACACAGTGCGAGTCAGCGACGGTCTCTTCCTCCTGCGCACGCGCTTCTACACGCACGCTGTCACGCAGGTGGGTGACTCGGTCTACCTCTTCGATGCGACAACGGGCGAAGGGCGCAGCCGCGCCGACTCGGTGTGGATCGCCACGTTGTTTCCAAAGGCAAAAGGCATCGTGCTGGTCGTCTCCGACCTCGCGTGGCCGCACGTGGCCGGCGTGCGCTTCTGGGCGGCGCGCGGCGCGACGATTGTCTCGCACGCAATCTCGCAACCCTTCCTCCAGCAGTTGCTCGACCGCCATTGGACCGTCGCCCCCGATGCGCTCGAGAAGGCGCGCGCATCGAAGCGCACGCCGACGTATCGCCTGGTGACGCATGCCGACGGACTCGCACTCGCCGGCGGGAAGATCCGGGTGAAGGCGATCGACGGAATCGGGAGCGAAGGGGCGCTCTACGCCTGGTTCCCGGCGCAACGCTTCCTCTGGGCGAGCGACTACCTTCAGGATGTCTCGCAGCCGTCGCAGTATGCGGTCGAGGTGCTCGCGGCGATGCGCCGCGATGGCATCGTTCCCGATCGCGTCGCGGCGCAACATCTCCCGATGACTCCATGGACGACGGTCGAACGGGCGAATCCCGAGCGGTGAGCTATCCGC
>JBGAHX010000130.1:0-3651 GCA_044225935.1 Gemmatimonadaceae bacterium | reverse complement strand
TACACCGACGCGCTCAAGGGGCGCCCCTGCGGCACGCGCTCATTAGGGCGAATGCTCGCCGACGCGCAGGGCGCCGGCGTGCCGCTGCAGGTCGCGCTAGGCGTGGCGGGTGCCGTCGAGGGGTTCACTCTCGCGCTGTACACCGACGGTGGCACCGTTCCGGACGCGCTCCGAGACGAAACGGCAGCGGAAGGCGACGCGAACGCGGCGCAGATGCGCGCCGCGATGTCCGGGGATGACGCCTCCCTCCGGCTCGCGCTCGAGGAATCGACGGCGCACCTCATCGCGACGCGGCGCCTGGTCGCGGCCCTCACGCGCGAACTCGCGCGCCGCGGGGCCGCGTGATGTACACCGCCGTGCTGTTCGTGCTCTGCTACGGCGTCTCGCTGTTCGCCCGTCGCCTGGAGGAGATGGTGGACGCGGGCGACGAACTCCAACGCCGCGCGATGGGGAACCGCCGGCGGTTCCAACTGCTCGACGAGTCCCCGACACCCTAACGAGAACGCCCCACCCGCGAATGCCTGGACAGCGCGCGGATGGGGCGAGGAGACAGCAGATGCTACACGGGAAACCTGCACTGATGACCCACCACGCCGCAACCCGCGAGGCGGATGTGCCCCGCAGTTCACGACCCACGCCCCCCGAGGGCGTGACCCGCGTCGGCTCCACCGAATTCCGCTCCGCCGCTGAGTCGGCGCGGACGCTGTTTGCCGCGCAGGAGGCCGCGCGGCGGTCGCGCCGCGTGCAGCGGTGGCAGGAGCTGGCGACGCAGCTGCTCCGGACGTCCGAGGGCATCGACGACGAGCCGACACTGTTCGCCGCGATGTACGCGGTGGTTCGCGGCGAGCGCAGCGCCGCCCTGAGCAGCGAGGACGCCCTTCTCCTGCGCGACATCTCGCTGGTCACGTGGGCGCGGTACGAGGCGTGTGGCGGGATCGAGCAGGCGTCAACGGCTGTGGCGGTGAGTGACTCCAACTCGCCGGAACGGGGCAGTCCCACTGGCGTCGTAAGCCCGGCGCCGCACACGTCGGGCTCGTGCTCTCCCGTCGATCGCCCCGATACCACGCCGGCGATTGCCGCCGCGTTCGGGCACGTCGTGGCGCAGGCGGTCGAGCAGGCGCGGACGCTCGAGGTGATCGCATGAGCGACGCCTATGCCTTGCCGGAATGGCTGACCGATGACGCCGACGAACGCGCGGAACTCGCCGCGTTAGGCGTCGTGTCCGACGTCGCCCACGCGCCCGCCGATCAGGTCGCGCGCGATGCCCAAGCGTCGCAGCTGTTGCGGGCGCTGGGGCGCGTGGAAGCGGAGATCGCGGATCGCGAGGCCGCGCGCGCCGAGGAACAGGCGCACATCGAGCGCATCTACCGCCAAGAGATCGAACGACTGCAGCGGCGCGCCGGGTTCATCCGAGGCTCAGTGGAAGCGCTCGCCTTCGACGCGGACTTCGGCCCGAAGAAGAAGAGTCGCGCCGTGGGCTTCGGGACGTATGGGCTGCGCGCCACGCCGTTCGGCGTCGACATCGTCGACGAAGCCAGCGCGCTGCAGTGGGCGACGGCCAACCTCGCGCCCGCGGTGTCGGCCACGATCAGCCTGACGCTCTCTGAAGTCATGCAGATCACGGACGCGGGGCTCGGCAGCATCGTCGCGAACGATCGCCTGTCGTGGAAGCTCGCGAAGACGCTGGTCAAGGCGCACGCGGAGGCCACCGGCGAGCACGACATCCCCGGCGTCGCGGTGCGGCTGCCGGAGGACAAGCCGTTCGCCAAGGCGGCGGCGCCGAAGGGCACCACGTGAGGACGCGCGTGCTCCCGGACGCGCCCCGCGCCGCGCTGGTGACGTTCAAGGTCGGGCCGTGGCCCCTACCCATGAACGATCAGCAGCGGCAGTGCATGGATCGCCTGATCGCGCGCGCCCGGGCACGCGGTCTCCCCTTCCTGTCCATTCAGGACGACGCGCGCCGCGAGGTCGTGGCCTGGGTCGTCGAACCGTTGCCTAACGTCGCGCTGGTCGCGACAGGAGAGTCTCGATGAGTACGGCCCTTGCTCCGTCTGAGCCGCTGGCCAGTTCCTCCGTGGCGGTGGCCACGCGTCCCTCGTTAGGGCTGCTCAAGCCCATCGCGCCCCCCGCACAGATCATCACGCAGCAGAACGAGATGCGCGGCTTCATCAAGGAGGTGCTCGAGGAGGGACGCGACTACGGGACGATTCCCGGCGTCGACAAGCCCTCGCTCCTGCAGCCAGGCGCGCAGCGGATCAACGTCGGCTTCGGCATCATCCCGCACTACACCACGCTCGAGGCGCAGGTCGATCACGACCGCGTCGTCGAGTGGTCGAAGCGCAAGAAGATCTTCAAGGATCGTCAGTGGACCGGCGACTGGTCGATCGAGAGCGGGACCTCGATCGGCGTGTATCGCTACGTCGTGCGCTGCGAGTTGGTCCACCGCGACACGGGGATCGTCGTGGGCGAATCGTTAGGGGCATGCTCCACGCTCGAGGCCAAGTACATCGATCGTCCGCGCGATTCGGAGAACACGTGCCTCAGGACGATCCCAACGGCCCGCAGAAGGTGGCGGCGCCGATGTGCCCCAAGCACAACGCGCCGATGCGCGACGATCGCGCGGCGAAGAAGAACCCGAAGGCGCCGGACTGGAAGTGCACGAAGAAGGACGGCGCCGAGTGGTGCAAGGAGGTGAAGTGGCCGGGCGAATGGCCGCCCAAGAGCGAGGGTAAGGAGCCGGGAAACGGGCCAGCGCCCACGTCGCCGGCGCCTACGGCCGCCGCTACTGGGGCTGGCAGCGCGACCGCAGCGCCCGGTGGGACGAGCCAGGCTAAGCGCCCCGAGGACCTGACGATTCGCGGAGTGCGCTTGGGCGACATCTCCACGGCAGATCTGGAGACGCACTTGGTGACCGCGAAGGACGCGAACGATGACGCGAAGTGGGGCCGCCTGATCGCCGCGATCGAGGACGTGCTCACCGCTCGACAGCTGGCAGACGGCGACGAGCGGCCGTTTTGAACTCCGCGGCCCCCACTCCACCACACCTAACGACCGATGACCACCAGACCACCGATCGCACTACACCAGGACGACGACGAATCGAGCGGCGCTGAGGACGGCTCCGAGCCCACCCCCGCGCCTGACGAGCTCACGCCCGACGCCTTGGACGAAGCGGCCACGGACGACGACGCCGAGAATATCGACGAAGACGAAGACGAAGACGAAGAGTTGGAGGAGCGCGAGCTCGAACTCGGCACCGACGGCACGTTGCTGCAGGAGCCGCCGCGCGCGTTCTCGCCGACCATCCAGCTGCCGACACCCCATCACTGGCGCCTCACCAAGGTCGCGATCGACGACCGCATCGCATCACTCAAGTCGATCGCCAAGAAGGTGAGCGACGAGGGCTATCTCCGGGAAGCGCGCGTGATGGAGCAGGACGCCCTCGCGCTCTCCGAGGACGTGTCACCGCAGCTCGAGGTGCAGGCCGAGATCCCGCTCGCCACCGCTGACGAAGTGCAGTCGGGCGTCGCGAACGAGCTCCGCGGCGTGGTGCGCCGGCATGTGCGGCGTGACCAGGAGAACGTCGATCACGAGGCGCAGTTCCTCAAGGAGATCGGGGAGCGTGTCGAGCGGTACGCGTGCGAGGTGGCC
>JBGAHX010000129.1:0-3696 GCA_044225935.1 Gemmatimonadaceae bacterium | reverse complement strand
TGAGGATCCGGAGTTGTTCGGTCGCCTGGGCGACTTCGCCTTCGGCCACGTCGAGCGCGGTGCTCTGGCGGTCAAACTGCTGCTTGCTGACGAGCGACTGGTCGGCCAACGGGCGCAACCGCTCCACGTCGCGGCGAGCTCCATCGCGACGGTCGGTGGCCACCGCGACGGCTGCCTCGGCCTGGGCAATCTCTTCAGGGCGCGACCCCGCGACGAGTTCGCGCAAGACCGCCTGTGCGCCCGTGAGCTGGGCGACGGCGACGTTGCGCTGGGCGATGAGCTCCTCCCGCTCGAGCGCGGCGATCTGCGTCCCGGCGGTCACCTGGTCGCCTTCGTGGACCGAGACGTCCTGCAGCCGCCCGGACACCTGAAATCCAAGGTCGGCCTGCGTCGCCTCGACGGTGCCCGACGCGAGGATCACGTCGGGCGTGTCGGCCGCGAAGGTGGTGCGATACGCCACGAGGGCTCCCGTTACGGTGAGCACGGTCACGGCGATGATGGCGCGATGTTTCTTCTGCATGGCTGTATTTGAGATAGAGAATGGTGCGAGTGTGGATCGAACGGTTTGATACGGCGGGTCCATCGGTCGATGACGTGAAGTGCAACGCTCCTGCCAGCACGCGTCGAACGCATCGTTAGGTGGTGCAACTCCTAGCGCTGCATCGCGCTAGGCGACGAGGGCCAGCGCGGCGCGCGATCCCTGAACCGCCTGCGACTTCACGGGATGCCGCGAGGTTCGCGAGATCTCGCGACGCATGCATCAGCTTGCCCTCGTGAAGAGTCCCAGCTTCTGCATGCGCGAGCGGAGCGTACTCGGGTTGACGCCGAGCATCTGCGCAGCACCCGCCGGCCCATGAATACGACCATTGGCCAGGTGCACGGCACGACGGATGTGTGCGCGCTCGTTGTCCATCAGCGTCATCACGCCGCCGCCGTGCGATTCGGCGCGGGCCATCGCGGGGCGCGCCGTTGCCCCGACGACCGAATGCGCCCCCCACTCACCAGTATTCCCCCAGGAGCTTTCCTGCGTTTGACGTCCGCCGCAATCGCCGGGGGCGAGTTCGACGATGAGGCCATCGGCCACCACCGCCGCGCGCTCCAGCATGTTTTGCAGCTCGCGGATGTTCCCCGGCCAGCGGTATCCCTGCATCCGCTGCAGCGACTCGTCGGTGATTCCCTTGAGCAGCTTGGCCAACTTGCGCTGCAACTGCTGCAGGAAGTGGCGCGCAAGGAGCGGGATGTCTCCCGCACGCTCACGCAGCGACGGCATGCGAAGCGGAAAGACATTCAATCGGTAGTAGAGGTCGGCGCGAAAGCGCCCCGCCGCGACGTCGGCCTCGAGATCACGGTGCGTCGCCGCAATCACGCGCACGTCGACCGACTGCGCGCGCGTACTCCCCACGCGCTCGAACTCCCGCTCCTGAAGCACGCGCAGCAGCTTGAGTTCCGCCGTCGGCCATCTCGAAGCGCCCGATGCGCCGCTGGAGCGCACCGGTGAACGCGCCGCGCTCGTGGCCGAACAGTTCGCTCTCCACGAGTCCCTGGGCGATCGCGCCACAATTGATCGCGATGAACGGACGGGCACGGCGCGGGCTCGCCGCGTGAATCGCGCGGGCGATCAACTCCTTCCCCGTTCCGGTCTCCCCAGTAATGAGGACCGTCGTCTCGACCGGTGCCACGCGCCCTGCCTGACGCAGGACCGCGCGCAGCGCCCTCGACTCTCCGACGATCTCTTCGAAGCCTGGCTCTGGTGTCTTCTCGATCTGGAGCATCTGAACTCCCGTTTGGATAGCCGCGGTCGATTCGGTTCGCGACGGCCGCAACAGGCGGCGCGGATGACGGGAGCGATTCTCGAAACGGCGGGTGGAAATCGCGTCAAGGGAGGCGCAAAGGGGCGCGCGAAGGCGTCAGCGGCGCACACGACTCACGCTCTCCGTGGGGGAGCGATCGCCTTGCTCCAACGCGTTGCGATAGGCGCAAACGATTGACAGCGAACGATTTGCGCATTCCTTGACGCTCCTTGATCCACTGCGGGCTAGCTTCGCCCCCATGCTGCAAGATCCTCTTTCGCGCCCACGCTCAACGGGCCTGTTCATCCTTGCTTTCATTCTGGCGACCGCGGTCGTTGCCGGCGTCTTTCCTTCCCTCTCGTGGCGATCGCTCCTCCGCGACGACCTGAACGTCACCGTCATTTGGGAGCGCGCGGGAATGGGAGTGGCCGACGTTGAACGCCAGCTCCTGCGTCCGCTGGAGGACACGCTCGTCGCCCTCGGCGCGCGCGACCTCATCGGTTCGGCGGTTCCCGGAGTCGCCCGGCTCACCGCGACGATCACCCCGCTCGAGACCCCGCCCGCGATCGCCGCACGCCTGGCGTCGGCCGCGTCCGCGTCTGGCACTGGCCCTGGTGCGCCAAGCATTTCGATCGTGCGCGCGTCGTCCGACGTCACGACCGACGTCCTTCGCATCCTGATGGCGATAGCACTCTCGCTGGCGCTTCCCCCGCTCCTCGCTTCAGTGGCGCGTCTCCCCGCTGTGAACGCCGAGCGGCGCCCGTCGGCGATTCGACGATGCGTCTGGCGCAACGTCGACGGAGTCGTTGATCGATTCCAGGACCTCCTGGCCCACGCGCTTCGCCATCGCGGCCGAATCGGGCCGACGCTTCTTGTCTTCGTGGCGGCGGCGATGGTTGCCGCCTATTCCGGCGCGCCGACCCGTTCCGCACAGTTGGACGACGTTCACGCGTCGACCACATGGCGCGTCGACGTCTTTGGCGAGGACCTGCAAACGCTCGCCGGGATCGCGATGCGCGTCGCCGCCGAGATCCGACAGATCCCCGGAGTCCTGCACGCGGAGGTCACGCCCTCGTCCGGCGAAATTCGTCACGTCGACGGCAAGCGGGCGGCACTGGTCGTCATCGATGTCGATCCCGCGGTCCGCTCGTTAGGTGACTCGCTCCGTCACGTCGTGTCGCTGACGCTCGCCCCGGCCTCACACCCCTTCGAGCTTGTGCGCGACGAAGCTGGTGATGGCGGCGATGCGCTCACCGGGGCCGCCCTCGTGTGCGCCGCCGCGATCGCCCTCCTCCTCACACTCGCGATTCGACATGGCAACTGGGAGGCGCCGGTCACCATCGCGGTCGGCGAGATACTCGTCCTGGTCGGCGCCGTGCTCGCTCCCACCATCATGCGCGATCGCGTTGACCTCTGGACCTGGTTGGGGGCCGCGCTCCCACTCGTGATGTTCGTGCATCATGGGAGCGCGCTGTTCGCGCAGGCGGAGCGCGCCCTCACCAATGGTTCGCAGCTGCACGTCGCCCTGATCGACGCCGGTCGCACCCGGCTCCGCCCGCTCCTCCTCGTCAGCGCCAGTCAGGCGCTCGTCCTCGCACCGTTCGCGTGGCTCTCCGCGCCGCGCGTGTCGCGTTCGGCGATCGGCGCCTTGAGCGGGCTCGCCACGGTCGTGCTCTGTGTGGCGCTCGTCGCCCCGGTCACCTACGAATCCGTCTATCTGGCGCTGGCCCGCTGGCGCACCGCAACGCTCACGCGCCGTCTGCGGCGGGCGGCGCGTACCTAACGATTCGCGACCGCCTGCGAAGGCCCGGCGCGCATGCGCGCCAACCGTGCGGCGAACGACGCGTCGGCGCGCGCCCACGCCCGTGTCACGTATGCCATGTGCGCGGCCGCGCTGTCGCGCGCC
>JBGAHX010000058.1:0-33326 GCA_044225935.1 Gemmatimonadaceae bacterium | reverse complement strand
GAGACGCCGAGGCCGAGGCCCACGAGCCGCACCACGGTCTGAGCCTCACGGGCCGTGTGACGCACGCGTGGCGAGAAACCTGCGCGCACGCACATCGCCGCGATGCTGTCGAAAAATCCAGGCGATTGCTCGCGCGAGAAGAGCACGAAGTCCTCGCTCGCGAGCGACGACAGCGAGATGGGGCCGCGTCCGGCGAGACGGTGGGCCGTCGGCACCACGGCGCACATCCGCTCGGCGCACAGGCGATCGACACGGAAGCCCGTGGCGTCCACGGGACCATGGACGATCGCGAGATCGATATCGCCTCGCACCATCTGCGCGATCTGCTGCTGCGACGTGCTCTCGTACACCGCGATCTCCGCGTCCGGCAAGCGCCGGCGCAGCGCGGCGTAGACGGGAGGAAAGACGCGAAACAGGGCCGACGTCACGGCGCCGATGCGCACGGTCCCGCTCGTTCCGGCGGCGACGCGTACCGTCTCGTCCACCGCGTGCCTCACCGATCCCAATATGTGACGCGCCTGGCGCAGGAACACGAGGCCGGCGTCGGTGGGCTTGACGCCGCGATGGTCGCGGATGAGGAGCTGGACGCCGATCTCCTCTTCGAGCGCCTTCACGTTCTGCGACAGCGGCGGTTGCGAGATGTGCAGGCGATCGGCCGCGCGCGTGAAGCTGCGCTCTTCGGCAACGGCGACGAAATAGCGGATTCGACGAAGATCCAGGTATTCGCCTTTCGAATGAAAGTGATAGGAAATAAATACTATATCAAATAGCGCGCCCGACTCTACCATTCTGGCCACGGATCGCGCATCGCATGAACGTGCGCGCAGGTGGCGGCAAGGAGGAGCGCGGGTGGCGCAGAAACCATTCGACGAGTACGAGATCGGAGAGATCTTCGAGAGCTACGCGAGAACGGTGACCGAGACGGACATCGTCAATTTCACGTGCCTCGCCGGCTTGAAGCTGCCGATCTTCATCGACGAGGAGTTTTGCCGGGCGAACAGCCCGTTCGGCACGCGTATCGCGCCGAGCTTCCTCACGTGCGCGCTTGCCGCGGGCATGATGGAGGACATCGTCGGCCGGTACACCATCGCCAACGTCGGGCTCGATGCGTTCAGGTTCCACGTGCCGGTCAAGGCGGGCGACACGCTGCACATCCGCGTCACCATCAAGGCGAAGAAGGACACGAGCAAGGCCGATCGCGGCGTGCTCACCTACCTCACCGAGGTGATCAACCAGCGTGACGAAGTGGCCGCGCAGTTCACGAGCTCGAACCTCATGCGCAAGGATCGCGTGTGACGAAGCTACCTCTTTCCGGCCTCAAGGTCGTCGACTTCAGCCAGGGTGTCGCGGGCCCGTACGGAACCATGCTGATGGCGGAATTCGGCGCGGACGTCGTGAAGATCGAGCCCCTGCGCGGGGATTGGGGTCGAACGCTCGGCACGCTCTTGAGCGAGACCGAGAGCGCGCCGTACCTCGCCATCAACCGCAACAAGCGAAGCGCCGCCATCGACCTCAAGAACGCGGAGTGCCTGGATATCGCCAAAGCCCTCGTCGCGCAGTCCGACATCGTCGTGTCGAATTTCCGGCCGGGCGTAATGGCGCGCTTCGGCCTCGATTACCCATCGCTACGAGCGACGCGCCCCGACCTCATCTACTGCACGGTCTCGGGCTTCGGTGACGCCGGGCCGGCCATCGACTATCCGTCGGGCGACTCGACGATGCAGGCCTGGGGCGGACTCATGAGCATCGTAGGCGGTCCGGACGACGCGCCGACGAGAGTGGGCAACGTCGTGTCGGACATCCTGTCCGGGATGAACATCTTCACGGGCACGCTCCTCGCGGTCATCGAGCGCGAGCGCACCGGCCTCGGAACGGAGGTCGCGGTCGCGCTCCTCGACTCCATGATCGCCTTCCAGACACCGGCCTTCGCGGAGTTCCTGGCCACGGGAGTCCCGCCCCCTCGCACGGGCAACGATCATCCGCTCGTCGCGCCTTCCGGCCTGTTCAAGACGGCCGACGGCAGCATCGTCTTCTCGGTGCTCCAACACCAGTGGGCCGACTTCTGCAAGTTTTTCGACATCCCCGAGCTCACGCACGATCCGCGCTTTGCCCAGAGCTCGGATCGCATCGCCAATCGCGCCGCCCTCAACGACATCTTGCGGACGCTGTTCGCCGGGGAGACGACTGCCGAAGCGCTGCGTCGCATTCGCCTTTGCGACGTGCCCTGCGCGCCAGTGAACGACTATGCGGCGGTCGCTGCAGACGAACAGGTGAAGCGGAACGAGCTCCTCGACCGCGTAAGGCATCCCACGCTGGGACCTGTCCCGTATGTCCGCGTGCCGGTGAAGGTCGGTGGAATGGTGCCGCCGCGCGGGCACGCACCACGACTCGGAGAGCATACGAGCGAGGTATTGGCGGCCGCCGGCGTGTCCGCGGCGCGCATCGCCTCGCTACGCGAACAAGGGTTCGTCCGCTAAGGCGACCCACAAAATGGAGGAAGCGATGACCAAGACCTGGGATCGACGTCGAGCCAGGCGGGTGCTCGTCAAGCTGCTGGCGCTTGCCGCCCCCTTCCTCATGACGGTGCCGGCCGGGGCTGCGGACCCATGGCCCACGCGTCCGGTCACCATCATGGTTCCCTATCAGCCGGGAGGCATCGTGGATGTCACGAGCCGCAGGCTCGCGGAGCGCCTTTCCGCGTTGTGGGGGCAACCCGTCGTCGTCGACAATCGACCCGGCGCAGGCGGAAACCTGGCCGCGGGCCTCGTCGCGCGCGGGGCCCCGGACGGGTACACCCTCCTCTTCACGCTCTACGAGGGACTCGTCATCTCGAGCGCCGGCAAGCTCAACCTGGGCTTCGATCCGGTCGAGGACCTGGCGCCGGTCGCACTCATCGGCGACGTCGAGCTTTGGTTCCTCGCGCCGGTCAAGGCGCCCTTCGGCACGATGCGCGAGTTCCTCGAATACGCGAAGAAGAATCCCGGCAAGGTCAACATGGGAAGCATCGGCGTCGGCTCCGCGCACCACCTCGGCCTCCTGCAGATCAACGCGGTCACGGGCGCCAACATCGAGCACGTGCCGTACAAGGGCGTCTCGATGGTGACGGACCTCATCGCCGGCAACATCGACGTCGCGTTCTCGTCGCGCCTGTCGACGGCGGGCCAGGTCAAGGACAACAAGCTCAAGATTCTGGGCGTGGCCGGCGAGCGCAAGTCCACGCTCTATCCCGACGTCCCGACTTTCGCCGAGTCGGGGCTCGCGGGCGTGATCGTTCCCTATGCGCTCGGGACGTTCGTCGCCGTCAAGACGCCGCCCGCCATCGTCAACAAGATCAACGAGGACATTCGCAAGGTCCTGCAGGAACCCGCGATCAAGGAGAAGTTCGCGAGCGAAGGCGTCGCCGTGGGAACGCTGACGCCGCAACAGTTCAAGGAGCGCGTCGGCAGGGAGTACATCCAGATCGGCGACGTGATCACCAAGAACAACGTCAAGCTCGAATAGGTCGGCGTCATGTCGAACGAGGTCGCCCCGCCCCACGCCTACGTCCACGTGCACACATCCGTGCAATCCGTGCGATGGGGCGACATGGACGCGCTGGGTCACGTCAACAATACGCTCTACTTCCGATACATGGAGCAGGCCAGGAGCGAGTGGATCCACGAACGCGTCGAAGGCGGGGGCGAGGACCCCGGGCAAGGAACGGTGCTCGTTCACGCGGACTGCGAGTTCCTGGCCCCCATCACCTATCCCGCGACTGTCGAGGTTCGCATGTTCGTCGGCCCACCGGGGCGCTCGAGTTGCGTCACGTATTACGAGATCTGGACCCGCGAGCGCAAGCACGCAAGCGGTACCGCGAAGATCGTGTGGGTCGAAATGGCGACGGGCCGGTCGAGCCCGATTCCCGCGCGCATCGCGGCCATTGCGCGGACGTCACGAGCCACGCCGTCGCCAACCTGAATCTACGATGAGGGAGCCATTCTTGGATCCGCAGCAGCTGGCCTTAAGCGTCGCCCGGGCCGTCGAGAATCGCGACGGCACGGCGATGGCGGCGCTCTTCACCGAGGACGGCGTCTATCACGACGTGTTCTACGGCGCGTTCGTCGGAAGGCAGAGGATCGCCGAACTCGTCGATGACTGGATCTATCGCGTCGCCCGCGACTGCCGCTGGCAGATGTTCGACATCGTCAGCGACGGCCGCACGCTCTACGCGCGATACACATGGAGCTACGTGTCCACGCTTCCCGAGGCGGGCGGAAAGCGAGTGGGCTTCGAAGGCGTCAGCATCATGACGCTTCGCGAGGGCCTCGTCTCGGAGTACCGGGAGATATGCAACAGCGGCCCCGCCCTGCTCGACATCGGCTTCCCGCCAGAGCGCGTCGCCAAGATCCTGAAGCGCCAAGGGGACGCGCTGCACGCGAGTGCGGACTACGCGCGCCATCGCGCGCCCTGACGCTATAGCGGAATGTTCCCGTGCTTTCGCCACGGGTTCGCGAGCTTCTTGTCGCGCAGCATCGCGAGGCTCCGGCAGATGCGCTTGCGGGTCTCGTGGGGCATGATCACGTCGTCGATGAAGCCGCGACGGCCCGCGATGAACGGGTTGGCGAACTTCTCACGGTATTCCGCCTCGCGTGCGGCGATCTTCTCGCGGTCGTTCTTCTCCTCGCGGAAGATGATCTCGACGGCGCCCTTCGGCCCCATGACCGCTATCTCCGCGGACGGCCACGCGAAGTTGACGTCGCCGCGCAGGTGCTTGCTGCTCATGACGTCGTACGCACCGCCGTACGCCTTGCGGGTGATGACCGTGACCTTGGGGACGGTGCACTCGGCGTAGGCGTACAGGAGCTTCGCACCGTGCTTGATGATGCCGCCGTACTCCTGGGCCGTGCCCGGCATGAAGCCCGGGACGTCGACGAAGGTCACGATGGGAATGCCGAAGGCGTCGCAAAAGCGCACGAAGCGTGCCGCCTTGATCGCGCTTCGGATGTCGAGGCAGCCCGCGAGCACGAGCGGCTGGTTGGCGACGATGCCCACCGGCGCGCCTTCCATGCGGGCGAAGCCGATCACGATGTTCTTGGCGCTGTCGGGCTGCAGCTCGAAGAACTCGCCGTCGTCGACCGCCTTGACGATGAGCTCCTTCATGTCGTACGGCTTGTTCGGATTGTCCGGCACGAGCGTGTCGAGCGACATCTCTAGCCGGTCCGCGGGATCGTTGGTGGGCCGCAGCGGCGGCTTCTCGCGATTGGACAGGGGGAGGTAGTTGAAGAGGCGACGCACCATGAGGAGCGCCTCCACGTCCGTCTCGAAAGCGAGGTCCGCCACGCCCGAGCGCGTCGTGTGCGTGATGGCGCCTCCAAGCTCCTCCGCCGTGACTTCCTCGTGCGTCACGGTCTTCACCACCTCCGGCCCCGTCACGAACATGTACGACGAGTCCTTCACCATGAAGATGAAGTCGGTCATTGCGGGCGAATAGACGGCGCCGCCTGCGCAAGGCCCCATGATGAGGGAGATCTGCGGGATGACACCCGACGCGAGGACGTTGCGCTGGAAGACTTCCGCGTAGCCGCCGAGCGAAGCGACGCCTTCCTGGATACGCGCGCCACCCGAGTCGTTGAGCCCGATGACGGGCGCGCCGCTCTTCATCGCGTGATCCATCACCTTGCAGATTTTCTCGGCGTGGGCTTCGGAGAGCGAGCCGCCGAAGACGGTGAAGTCCTGCGAGAACACGAACACGAGGCGCCCGTTGATCATGCCGTAGCCGGTGACAACGCCATCGCCAGCGACCGTCTCGCGATCCATGCCGAAGTCGTGACTGCGATGCTCGACGAACATGTCCCACTCCTCGAACGATCCCTCGTCGAGGAGGAGCTCGAGTCGCTCGCGAGCGGTGAGCTTGCCCTTCGCGTGCTGGGACGCGATGCGACGCTCCCCGCCCCCAAGGCGCGCCTGCGCGCGCTTTTCGTCGAGCAATCGGATGATGTCTTGCACGCTATCTTCCTTTCGATTCATCGAGCAGCGACGATGCCGCTGCCGTAGGCGTGATCCTTCCGGCCCTCACTTCGTCCAGCAGGCGAGGCAACGCCTCGCGCACTCGCGAATCCTCGCGGAACCGCTCGCGCAGTCCAGCGTCGATGAGATGCCATGTCCAGGCGAGCGCCTGGCGCGAGCGCTTGCGCGCGAGCTCGCCGGATTGCTCGAGGGTATCGCGGCAGCGCACGATCGTGTCCCACAAGGCGACGACACCCTCGCTGTGGAGCGCGCTGATGCCCAGCACTTGCGGCGTCCAGTGCGCGGACGTGGGTCGCAGGAGCTTGAGCGCGCCCTTCATTTGAGCCATCGCGCGATCGGCGGCGGCCGGGTCGAGGTCACGCTTGTTATAAACCACGATGTCCGAGAGCTCCACGACGCCCTTCTTCATTGCCTGCAGGTCGTCGCCCGCGTGCGCGAGCTGCATCAAGACGAACACGTCGGTGAGGTTGGCGACGTCGGTCTCGCTCTGGCCCACGCCCACCGTTTCCACGATCACGACGTCGAAGCCCGCGGCCTCGACGAAGAGCATCGCTTCCCGAGTGTGGGCCGCCACGCCACCCAGCGCGCCGCTCGCAGGCGAAGGTCGGATGAAAGCGCGCGTGTCGCGCGACAGCTGCTCCATGCGCGTCTTGTCGCCGAGGACCGAGCCCCCCGAGATCGAGCTCGAGGGATCGACCGCGAGCACCGCCACCCGATGACCCCTTTCGATGAGGTGCAGGCCGAGCGCCTCGATGAGCGTCGACTTGCCGACGCCCGGCGTGCCCGTGATGCCTACGCGCAGCGCGCTGCCCGTTTGCGGCAGCAGCTCGGCCATCACGTCCCGGGCCAGCGCCTGATGATCGGAACGGGTCGACTCGGCGAGCGTGATCGCCTTCGCCATCAGGCGGCGATCGGCGGCGCGCACGCCCGCCACGAGGCGCGCGCACTCGCTCAACGCGCGGCCGGCGACGCGCGCGACGCGCGGATCTTGGCCAGGACGTCCGCGGCGCAAGCGGGGATGGCGGTACCTGGGCCGTAGATGCCCGCGACGCCCGCTTGCTCGAGCATCGCGTAATCCTGCTGGGGCACGACGCCCCCGACGAACACGATCACGTCGTGGGCGCCTTGCTTGCGAAGCGCATCGATGAGCGCGGGCACCAGTGTCTTGTGCCCCGCCGCGAGCGTCGACACGCCGACGGCATGCACGTCGTTCTCGATCGCCTGGCGCGCGGCCTCCTCGGGCGTCTGGAAGAGCGGGCCGATGTCGACGTCGAACCCGAGGTCGGCGAACGCGGACGCGACGACCTTGGATCCGCGATCGTGGCCATCCTGCCCGAGCTTCGCGACCATGAGGCGCGGGCGGCGGCCTTCCTGCGCCGCGAAGGCGTCGATGTCCGCGCGAAGCTTCTCCCACATCGCGTCCTCCGCGAAGTTGGCGCCGTACACGCCGGAGACGCTTTGCGTGGAAGCGCGATGACGTCCCCATACCGCCTCGAGGGCGCTCGATATTTCCCCGACGGTGGCGCGCGCGCGCACCGCCTTGATCGAAAGATCCAGGAGATTGCCGGCGCCGGCACGCGCGGCCTCGGTCAGTGCCGAGAGCGCGGCCGTCGCGGCAGCGGCGTTGCGATCCTTGCGGATCTGGGCCAGGCGGCGAACCTGCGCTTCGCGCACCGCCGTGTTGTCGATTTCGCGGACGTCGATCGGGTCTTCTTTGGCGAGCTTGAACTTGTTGACGCCGACGATCGTGTCTTCGCCGCTGTCGATGCGCGCCTGCTTCTCGGCGGCGGATGCCTCGATCTTGAGCTTCGCCCAACCCGACTCGACCGCGCGCGTCATCCCGCCCATGGCCTCCACTTCCTCGAGGATGGACCAGGCGCGATCCGCCATGTCCTGCGTGAGCCGCTCCATGAGGTACGAGCCGCCCCATGGGTCGATCACGCTGCAGATGTGCGTCTCCTCCTGCAGGAGGACCTGCGTGTTGCGCGCGATGCGCGCGGAGAAGTCGGTAGGCAGCGCCACCGCCTCGTCGAACGAATTGGTGTGGAGCGATTGCGTGCCGCCGAACACCGCGGCCATCGCCTCGATCGTCGTGCGGACGATATTGTTATACGGGTCCTGCTCCGTGAGCGACCACCCGGACGTCTGGCAATGCGTGCGCAACATCAGCGACTTCGGGTTCTTGGGCGAGAACGTCTGCATGATGCGCCACCAGAGCATTCGCGCCGCGCGGAGCTTCGCGATCTCCAGGTAGAAGTTCATGCCGATGCCGAAGAAGAACGAGAGGCGGCCGGCGAATTCGTCGACGTCCATGCCGCGCGCAAGCGCAAGGCGAACGTACTCGCGACCGTCCGCGAGCGTGAAGGCCAACTCGAGCGCCTGGTTGGCGCCCGCTTCCTGGATGTGATAGCCCGAGATCGAGATCGAGTTGAACCGCGGCATGTGGTGCGCCGTGTACTCGATGATGTCCGCCACGATGCGCATCGAGGGATCGGGCGGGTAGATGTAGGTGTTCCGGACCATGAACTCCTTCAGGATGTCGTTCTGTATCGTTCCTGAAAGCTGGTCCTGCGCCACGCCCTGCTCCTCGGCGGCGACGATGTAGCCGGCGAGAACGGGCAGCACCGCGCCGTTCATCGTCATCGACACCGACACCTTGTCGAGCGGGATGCCCTCGAACAGGATCTTCATGTCCTCGACCGAGTCGATCGCGACGCCCGCCTTGCCGACATCGCCGACCACGCGCGGATGGTCCGAATCGTATCCACGGTGGGTTGCGAGGTCGAAGGCCACCGAAACGCCCTGCCCGCCTGCGGCAAGCGCGCGCCGATAGAACGCGTTGGATTCTTCCGCGGTGGAGAAGCCCGCGTACTGGCGAATGGTCCAGGGACGACCCGCGTACATCGTCGACTGAGGGCCGCGCACGAACGGCGCGAATCCCGGAAGCGTGTCGGCGTACGGCAGGCCGGCCACGTCGGCCGAGGTGTACAGCGCCTTGACGTCGATCCCGTCCGGCGTCTTCCAGACAAGAGCGTCTGGGCCGCCGGGGACGACCTTGGCGGTCGACCGTTGCCAGTCGGCGAGGGTGGTGGGCTTGGGAGCGGTGGGCGGGGCGGGGTCGGAGTCGGGCAAGGCTACCTCGCGGGTCCTGCGGGGACCGGGCGGGGTATTTTAGCGGGTGGGAGGGTGGGGGGATGAGGGAGATCAAAAAGGGGGGCACTCAACACGCCCTGCCGCACACCCGCTCTACACGGCAGACGGATCGCGCCGAATGCCCCGTAACAGAGACGCTCGTCAGTTAACGAGTAAGGTCCACGGCGTTGCAGTCTCCGGGAAAAAGCTCGGCATCGTCGTTTGCGCACACATTTCCCGTTCTGCCTTTTACTGTTTAGCGCCCAATCAGGCGGAAGTCGATGGAAAAAATGAATGTTCCGCCCCATCCCTCTCGACGAACGGAACGCCACCGAGCGTCCGTAGATTCCACTCTCAACGTCGCCAATGAATTCAGAGACCGCGTACTGGCCACGTGTATCGCCAACCGTGTAGCGCGCAGACTTGTATGCAAGATTGATGTACTGCGAGCCGGGGTCCGTCAGGAAGGCAATCTGGGCATGGCCAGGAGCTGAAAGTTGGGCAATTGTTGCGACGGGCTGCCCCCTTCCTTGAAAGTCAGGGACACGTCTTTGATGAGGTCAGGGTTGTATACAGGGGTGTCGGGCAGCGCCCGAAATCGGTCGATCTCGGGGTGATAGACCATGTCGGTGACGTTGGCTAGGCTAACAAAATTGGGCTCAGCTATGTCCTTCGTTGTGTACTACCGCTCCGTCTTCCTCACCAAGTACGCCGCGAAAGACGACTTGCAGAGACAAATCGGTTGCGTTGATCGGTATGGGAACATCGAAATCGAATGCAAATTCCCTTGACTCGCCCGATTGAAGATCAACGGACCGGATCTCGCGGGAAGCCAGCGCCTCCTCGGAACCCGATTGACACTCAATTCCATAAAAATTTGGCCCGCCCGGATCGCCACTCAAGTCTTGTTTGTAGCACGTGTTTCGATAGTATTTCGCCACGGCGACCAACGTGCCGCTTCGCATCGCCTCTCCGGGAGTGATATTCGTCAGTGTCAGCCTAATTTTCGAGAAGCCGCACGCGTTGATGCATCGAGCGGCCGAATGGTCGACGAAGGAGTACACACCAGTCGCTGGCAAATTTATCGTCATGTCGCCGCGGAAGAAGAAGTTAAGCAGGCCTGCGGAATACGCAACAGCCTTCGGGATAAGGTGATTCAATGCGGCATCGAAATTCAGGTAATTGAGCGAGAACACTTTTCGAGTCGCTACGTCACCCAGCTCCGATGGGTAGACGGCCGCGCCCATCGCGACCAAATCTTCATCGAAGATAGATTCGGTTGAGCCTCGCAAATTCTCGTCAGGAAGTCCCGTGAGTGGGTCAGTCCATTGGTTCGAGTAAAATCGCATGGCGCAATCTTGAAAGAGTCCCTCGTTGCATAACGCACGCAACGACGCAGGCAGCGTATCCGGGGCGATCGCTTGTTCGATTGGCATCGTCACCATGGCGTAGGGGGCAGGCATCGAAAAACGAGGATTGGAAGCCGCCACGCCACTCTCGTTCGCAACGTAGTTAGTTCCGTGACTAAGAAAGTTCCGGTTTGAGAAATCGGCCAAACCCGTGCCTGCGGCAGAGGACCAAAAATCTCTTGGCCTCTTGAAGCCCGGGAACTTCGGAAAGACTGGCGCGATATCCTGCGCCACTAATTCGCTCACTTTGGATTCTCCCCGTCCAACGCGAGCATATTTTTCGAAGCGACTGGGATGCCGCAATTGCCCCAAATGTGAATCGAGGAGGTTCCCCGACAGGAAGTCTGAATGGGGATCATTCCGAGTGTGCTGCGGCTGCGCCATGTCTTGGACGTGATGCACCACATGGCCCAAGGTCTCGAATAAGTCCCCCCAGAGCCCATCTCTGACCGACGCAATACCCTGCCGCGTCGCGGCCAAATAAAATAGAAGTCTTGCATCTCGATATGAGTACTCCTGCTCGCCGATGGGTTCAACATCCTCGAGCGACCAGTCCGGTGAAGAGAAGTTGGGATAACCCAAGAAGCCGCCTGGGAGGCTTCCGTAAACCGTCAGTGGGGATCCCTCGTGCTCGGGATCAAAGAAGTGGTTGAGAGAGCGCGGTCCTGGAACGTCTTCATACATCGCGCCGCACGCTAGGAGACGTTCCAATCCATGCTCACCCTCGGATCGCAACTCCGGCCCTACTAGGAGAAAATCCCGATCAATCTGCTCTTGGGAGCTTAAGGAAGTTGCGTCGCCCATGAGTCTCTGAATTCCCAATCTTCGATGCAGAGCTTCGTTCGCAAGATTGATGCGCCGAACGCCGTCTTAGTGATGATTTCTGAGTCGGCATCTCATAACCAACTGCGTCCGTCGCCATAGCCGCAACGCTCAGGAGAAGTGCCGCGATTCTGAAGTTGGCATTCATTTCAGGTACGGTTCAAGGTGCGTATGTGGATTCGGGCATCGGACTGGTGCTGCATCTTTCTCCAAGCAAGCATCGTGGGAAGCGCTGGAAGCGTCGTTGAACGCCCTGTTCCTCTCTCATTTACGAGCGCAGCCGTCAGGCGCGGTATCTTCGACCATCGGCATTCTTCGAATGGCAATTGGCCAGCCTTCGCATCTAAGGACCGGAGATATTGCTCCCTGTTTCCCTGATAGAGACGAAGCGCTACGGTTCGCTTGTCCCAGATGGAGGATCTCGTGAGGTCTCGGTCCACTCCGACTTTCGAGCATCAGGACTCCCATGGCGTTATGTTCAAATGCGTAATTTGATTTGAAATAGTAGAGAGCGGGCTGTTCCGAAGGCAGACGTCCCTTTCAGGAACCTCCTCCGGCCCCCACGCAAATCGATAGCGCCCCTCCCGATCCGTCACTGTTTCGTCCACCTTCCACTTTCGCCCCCGTCCTTCCGAGTCTTCGAGGGTCCACTGCACGACTACGATCACCTCCCAGGGGAGCTCGCGTCTACGCATCCACCACGACGCCTTCGATGGCGGTTGCCGAGTAGCTCAGTCCGAAGGCCGGACGTGCAATGAGCAGTACGACGGCCATCGCTTGAAGCCACCGCGAGGGGCGGCATCTGCTGGCACCAAAAGTGGTAGTCATTCGTTCTCCTACATCGAGTCGATGCGCCAGACGCCATCGTTGTCACGCATGAAGTCCACGAAAAATACGCGACCAGAACTGCCATCTTCCGAACGGCCGCGTACGTGGCAATGTCCTGCGCAATGGTCACGCGCGCGAAGCCAATGAACGTAGACAAGATTTGGGGCATTCGTGTCTTCAGCGCCTCGACGACGGGCCCAATCCGCCCCCTGCATGCTCGAACTCAGAAGTGGCATAGCGGCGGTCTTGTTCCGCGCCAAGGGCCGCCTTGAAGTCCGACAGCATTCCCATGAACATCGTGTTCATGCTCGCAGCATCCCGAACCAACACGCCGAAGGTCTGTGTATAGACCTGCCCATTCCCGTAGTAGAGCGTGACCTTGGGAAAGTAGACCCCTGGGGCAGGGAACGTCAAGGCGCCTAGCTGGCCGGGCGCGAGCGCCGACGTGTCCCAGCTTCCTGAGCCTAGATCGCTCACGCCGAAGGTCGTGGGAAGGAGTCCGCGATTGGAGTAGCGAAGGGCCACTCGGAGGGGAGCCTCGCCATCGACGGGATCGGCGACTACGACAAAGGGGGCGTCACCGGTGCTCGTGACTGCCAGCGTCTGCGTCACGGTCTCGCCGGAAAGGGTCGTGAGCGTGAGAGTGAGCGTGTTGGCGCCGGCTTCCAGCGGCAGGTTGTTGACGAAGAACTTGCCTTTGCCGTCCGTGGTGGCGACGACGCCGTTTACCAGGATTCCGGAGTTTTCCGGTGCCGTGTACGAGCCGGTGACGAACGCCATGTCCGTGGGGATGCTCGAATTGGCGACGGGTGAAGTGACCGTGATCCCCAGGGGCTTGACCGTGATGCCCACCGGCGCGCTGGCGACGCTCGCTCCCCGCGTGTCCGTCACCTTCGCCGTAAGCGCATAGTTGCCCGTTGCGACATTCTTCCACTCGTACGCATAGGGCGCCGCCGTGAGGGACGCGAGGAGCGTGCTGCCGGCGTAGAACTCGACCTTGGCGATGCCTCCTTCGGGGTCGCTTGCGGTGGCCACGAGGGTGATGGTCCCGCCGGTGACGAACGTCTGCGCAGGTCTCGGCATCACGAGCGCAACCGACGGGACGCCGTTGGCGATGACCGTCACGCTGACCGCCGCGGACGTGGTGGTGGCGCCGGCGTTGTCGGTCGCCTTGGCGCTTAGCGCGACCGTTCCGGCCGCAGCAGGTGTCCATGTCAATGTGTACGGCGCCGCACTGACGGTGCCGATCGATGTTGCGCCCGCGAAGAACTCCACCTTGGCGACGGCACCGCCGGGATCGCTGGCCGACGCGGTGAGCGTGGTGGGCACACCGGCGTAGATCGTCTGGCCGGCGGTGGGTGTCGTCAAGGATACGACCGGAGGCGTGTTGGCGACGACGTTGATGCTGACCTGGGCGGACGTCCGCTCTCCTCCTTGATTGTCCGTTGCGCGCGCCGACACGAAGTGCGAGCCGACGCTCGACGCCACGAAGGAGCCGCTGAAGGGAGGCGAGCGCGGCGATGCGACCCAGACGCTGTCGACCGCATAGTCGACCCCGACCACCGTGCCATCGGGGTCGGAGGTCGTGACGGCCAGGGGTACCGTGCTCCCGAGCGTGAACGTCTGGCCCGACGTGGGGGACGTGAGCGTGACATTGGGCGGGATGTTGGCGCCCGAGACGTTCACGACCACCGGCGTCGACGTGAACTCGTGGCCGTCGTGCATGACCGCGCGCGCCGTCAACGTGTGCGCACCGTTCGACAACGTAGCCGTGAAGCGGTAAGGCGGGGATTCGACGAAGCCCAACTGGTTGGCGCCGTCGAAGAACCGCACCTTGGCCAATCCGGCGTCCGCCTTGGCGTCGACCACCATCTCGACGGGATTGGTCACGGGCCCTGGGGCGGGCCGGGTCATCACGACAGCGAGCAGTCGGTAGGCGGACACCATGCGCGCGAACACGGGTTTCGAGAGCGCCGAGGCACCCGCGTCGTCGGTGGCCCGTGCCGCCATGGTGTGGACACCCTCCGTGATGCTGGGTGTGGTGGCCGTCAACGGAGAGGTGGGACCGCTCCCGGTCGACGCGTCGTCGAAGATCGCCTCGAGCAGCGAGATGCTGCCATCCGCATCGGTTGCAGACACGCGCATGGTGCCGGCGGTCGGCGCGCCCAGCGGCGGGAACATGACGGTCTGAGTCACGTCCGCGATGACGCGCGGGACCGGCGCCTGATTGGGTCCCCTGACGCTCACGGTTCTCTCGGACGAACCAACGACCCAACCTGCGGAGTCGGTCAAGCGCGCGGAGACGACTCGCGCTCCCGCGCCCACGTTGCGCCACGTCGCGACGTACTCGCCGTTGGCGCCGTTCGGCGCCCCGGTCACGCTGCCGACGAGCACGCCGTCACCGAAGAACTCGACCTTCGACACGGTCACGGTGCTGACGACGTCCGTGACGGGCTTGGTCACGATCACCACCGTGGCGGGCGCGGCCATCACCGAGTCCTCGACGGGCGCGAGGAGCGCGAGGGTCCAGGGCGATCCCTCCACGACATGGATGCGGGCGAACGCGTCACCGCCGCCACCGGCGTTGTCCATCACCTCCGCCATGACGTCGTAGTGCGGCGGCGGGCACCCGGCGATATCCGCGCACTCCCTCGTGAAGGGGACGCCTCGCCACACGGCGCGATAGGGAGGCGTCGTCACCTTCTCGATGAGCACCGGGGCAGGCTCCGGATCTTCGGGGGTCGGGCCAGGAATGTAGTAGAACGTGACGGAGGCGACGCTGCCGTCCAGGTCCGAAGCCGTGGCCTCGAGCGCGATATCGGGCGGCGACATCGCAGCAAAGACCTGGCCATCGAGGGGCTTGAGCAACTGGATCGTCGGATACTGGTTGGGTACCACCGTCACCGTGACGGGCGCCGACGTGGTCGTGGTCCCGTTGTTGTCCTTCGCCACGGCCGTCAACTTGTACTGCCCCACACGAAGCGTCGTGGTGACGCCGTAAGGCGCCGTGGTGTCGGATCCTGCGAGCGACAGCCCGTAGACGGAATCCTCCCGGTAGAAATCGACCTTGGCGATAGTGCCGTCGGGGTCGGAGGCCATCGCGGAGACCGTGACGGGCGCGCCCTCGATGACCGTCGCGCCGTTGGCGGGGGCCGTGAGTGAAACACTGGGAGCCTGGTTGGCCCTGATCGTGAGCGTCCTCGCGACCGACGTGGTGCTGGCGCCCGAGTTGTCCGTGGCCTTGGCCGTGAGCGAGTAGGTGCCGAGGGGCGCGGCGCTCCAGACGAAGCTGTACGGCGATGTCGTGTCCGTTCCGATCAGGGTGCCGTTGCGAAAGAACTCGACCTTCGCGATGGTGCCGTCGGCATCCGCCGCGGTAGCGGAGATCGTCACGCTCGCGGGCCCGACCACGACCGCGTTGTCGGCGGGCGCCGTCAACGACACGGTGGGCGGCTTGTTCACCTTGACCGTGACCGCGCGCGACGTGGTGACGGCACCCTTGTCGTCCGTGGCCTTGGCGGTGAGGCTGTACGTCGCGCCGGCCACGTTGGTCCATGTGAAGGCGTACGGCGACGTCGTGCTGGAGCCTATCTTGGTGCTGCCCTGGTAGAAGTCGACTTGCTTGACGGTGCCGTCGCCATCTGACGCGCTTGCGGTGATCGCAATGGTGGCAGGCGCGGTGTACGCCGAGTTGTTCGCGGGCGCGGTGATGGACACGGCGGGTGCGACATTCGCGTTGACCTTCACCGTCACGATGGCCGAGGTGGTGGTGGCCCCGGCGTTGTCGTAGGCCTTGGCGGTGACCTTGTACGTGCCGATCGCGACGTTGGTCCACGAATAGCTGTAAGGCGACGTCGTGTCGGTGCCCAGCAGGACGCCGTCGCGGTAGAACTCGACCTTGGCGATGGTGCCGTCCGCGTCCGCCGCCGTCGCGGTGATGGCGATGGTCGCAGGCGCGACGAACGATGCGTTGTTGACCGGCGCGGTCACCGAGACCGTCGGCGCCTGGTTCGCCTGCGGACGCAGCGTAGAGCGGGCTTCGTGACCGTAAGAGGTGTCGACCACGAGCTCGCTCGAGCGATTGCCGTACGAATCGGTGATCGACGTGACGAGGGAGCGGCCGTCACCGAGGACGCCGTTCGAGTCGACGACCTCCACCACTCCCGTGACAGGATCGAGGGCGAGGCGATCCGCCACGTCGACGGCGCCTGCGGTAGCGCGAAGGCGGAGCCCGGAGAGATAGCGCGGCGTTGCGCGGCAGGGGATTCCCGCGCAGGAGGCGCCCGCGGCGAGGCGCGGCACCTCGGCGCTCGAAGCCGGGTCGATGACGAGCGTGGGAAGGACCTGCGAGAACGCGCCGGCAATGGACACCACGGCATCGGACGCCGAGAGCCGGATCCACTGGAGGGCCTCGGTGTCGAGGACGCTCGCGCCGCGAAGATCGCCGATCCAGAGGCGCTCCGCGAGCGTGTCCGCCGCCATCGACGAACCCTGCACCATCGCGTCGCGGGGCACGTCGAACCTCCCCGCGACGATGCCGCTCCTGTCGATACGCGTGACGCTGTCGCGTCCGAGCAGCCAGAGGGTGCCCGTGCGCGCGTCGATGGCCACGGCCGCGGTGCCCTCGGCGACGGAGACGCGAGCGCGCTCGGCCAGCCCCGCGAGGATGTCGAGCTGGCGCGCGGTATCGCCGGCCAGCACCCAGACATAGCCGGCGCCGGCGTCGAGCATCAGGCCGTCGCGCGCCACGCCTTCGGCGGGCGCGACGGTGACGACGCGAGCCGGCCACTCCCGCGCGTCGTATCGCGTGACGCCGGCGTCGTCGGCGACGAAGATGGCCGAGGGACCCGCGTGGACGAGGGCGGACACGTCCTTCGCATGCGACCAACCGCCGATGACAACACCGAAGGCGTCGAGGCGCCTCACGACGGACCCTTGGGCTACCCACGCGCCGCCGTCTGCGATGGCCGCAAGCCGCACCGGCGTCGCGGGGTCGAGGGGAAGCGCCGCAACCGCCACTACTTGGAGGTCGGCATCGACGCGAACCAGGCGATCGTCCTGTGCGATCCACGCGCCTCCGCCGGGTGCCGGGGCCAGCGCACGGACCGCGGTGTCGGTGTCGGCTCTCCTGAGCGTTGCGGAGAGCGCATCGAAGCGCGAGATCGAGTACACGCCCGTCCACCAGACTTCGTGACCGGCCGCCGCGCATGCGAGGGCGCCGAGGAGCGACGCGAGCAACAGCGCGAGCAGTCGTCTCGCCCTCATTCGCACGCTCCCGCCTGGTCGACGCCGAAATAGCGCTCTTCCGATGCGTACCCGTCGAAGTAGCCTGCGCCGCGGTACGTCGCGCGGACGAGATGCGCCCCGGCGGAAAGCGGAACGGTCTTGCTCGCGGCGCTGGCCGAGACCGGCACCGTGCCGACGCTCGCTCCATCGACGAAGAACTCCACGTTCCCCGCGTTGCCCGCCCCCGCGACGCGAACCGACAGCGCGGCACCGCTTGCGCAGAGTCGCTTCTGGAGCGTGAAGTCGACCGCCATGCCTTGCGGACTGAATCGCCACAGGCCCCCGCCCATCACCCAGGGGTCGCCGGCGGCATCGAGCACCATCGCGTGGGGTCGCGCAAGCGCGTACTGAGTGGCGTAGTCGAGAGACTGTCCGTCCGCCGCGACCCGATACAGAAGCGCCGCGGGAAAGCGCGTCTGCACGGCATTGGCCGAAGGCGTGAACGGCCGCTCGACGCTGCCGGTGCCTGTTGCATAGAGCCTCCCGGCGGCATCGACGGCGATCTTGACCGGCGCGAAATCGGCGCCGGCGCCGCCGTCGCAATTCGCGATCTGGTCTCCCGCCATGGGGAGGAATCCCGAGTAGACGAACTGCTTGCCGTCGGCCGAGAGCTTGGTGACGAATCCCATCTCCGGCGCGTTGTCGAATCCGGGGCACGTGCGCAGGGAGAGCGGCCGGAGGGGGCCGATCGGCCCGGCCACGGGGTAGTCGTACGACGCCGTCTTGCCGCCCACGTACACGGCGCCGGACGTATCGAGCGCGACGCTGGTCACGCGATCGCGCACCGAGCCGCCGAGCCGCGCCGAGAACACGATGCCGGTGCCCGTCGGGTTGAGCTTGGTGACGAAGCCGTGGGATGCAAACAGCTTCATCTGCGGGATGTACATCGTCGTCGTCTTGAATCCCGTGTCGATGGCCCCCGCGGTGGCGCGAACGCCCGGCTCCGCCTGGCCCGCGAAGACGGCGTTGCCCGCCGGGTCGACGGCGACGGCGTACCCGATGGGGTCGAGCACGCCGTCGTTCGACCCGCCGCCGCAGCGCTCGCCCTGCGTACCCGAGTAGCCGAGGTATGTTGCGTACGCAACTACTTGTCCCGAGGCCGCCAGCTTCATCGCGAACGGCGCGATGCAGTCGGCAGCGACGCTCGACGTGGGATACGGCGCGCCGGCCGTGGTGACGAGGCCGCTCGACGCGCTCCCCGTGAGGTAGATGGCACCGGACGCGTCGACCGCGATGGCGCCGACGCGGCGGATGGAAGGGTCGAGCGCAGGCGAGAAGCGGCTCGCCTGGCCGGCCGGCGTCACCAGGAAGACGTGCTTCGGCCCGGCCCAGCGGTAGGTGCCGCCCGCGGACGGATAGCCGACCGAGCCATCGTGCGCGACGAGCAGCGCGGCGCCGTCGGTGCGTACGGCGAGGCCGCGCGCCTCGTCGACGGTGAACGAGCTCGAGACCGCGGGCATGAAGCCTGGCGAAGCGGGCCCCACGGCCACGACCCATGACGGCTTGACCGAGGTGCCATCGATCTTCGCGACGTAGCGCATCCCGGTGCCGCCGTTCGTGACCGCGTTGCTGTCGATGCCCGCGAGCCCCGAACGGCCGATCGTGCCCGATGTGTAGATCTGCCCGCCCGGCCCTGCAACGACGTCGGTGCCGGCGAGATCGAGCTGCCCCGAGACGACGAACTCCGCACCGTCCAACTGCGCCATGGCGCATGCCGACGCGATAGCGAAAGCAACGCCGGCGACGACATCGAGCCACGAGACACCTGACGACCACGAACGAGCGCGATGCACCGATCCCTCCCTCGACACTGCACCCGGCCCGAACCGCGTGATGCGAATCGAACGGCCAGTACGCAGGCTACGTCGTGCGGAGGAAGCGCGAAGCTGTCACAAATGCCAAGGTGCGCGACGCAAGTACGGGATCGCGAGAACCCAGGGCGCCGATCCTCGGCAGCTCCCGTGTACCGCGCTGACGTGGCTCACGGAACACGCGCGCATGCCTCCACCGCGTGTGAAGGTTCGCAAGGAAGGTGGCGAGCGAGCTATCGGCTAAATGGCCTAGGCGGGCCTAGGCGTGCCTGAGCGGGCCTGAACGAGGCCAAGGGCGCGAGAGAAGGCGCGAGGATGCGGTGGACGGCGGCGAATCGAACGACGCCGACGGTGCTGGACTCGGCGCCTTCGCGTTACACGTCGAAGCTTCCGGCGTCGTCGAAGCCGCCGAAGTCGTCGTCGACTCCCGCGCTCGCATCCTGCATGTCGAGCCCCTTCCACGGGTCGGCCGCCAGGTCGGCGCCCGCCGCATCTGCTGCGAGCAGGTGGTTGGCCTCGGGGTGCGAAGCGAAGAAATGCTGCCCGATCATCGAGCCCAGGACGGAGCCCGCGATACCCGCGAGAAGGCCGCCGGCGAACATGCCGCCGAAGCCCATGCCGGGCGTTTGCGCCGGCCCCATGCGCGTCCACGCACGTTCCATGCTGCCGGGCTCGCGGAGCTCGGCGCGGGTGGCTACGCGCGCAAGGGCGCCTGGCTCGTCGCCGCTACGCATCGCTTGGGCGCGCTCGCCTGCCGGCATGTCGGACGCGAGCTCATCGAGAAGCTTGCGTCGCTGTTCCGGGGTGAGGCGCGCGAACGCCTCTGCATGGGCTTGCTCGATGGTCTCCGGGGGCGCCGAGAATCCCATGGCGTTGCTCCTATCGCCCGACCGGGGCGACTACGCTCCGGTTATGGGGATCGGAGCACGGATTTCAACTGCGGTGCGCCCTCGCGATCATCCCGCGGCCACTGCATGCCGTGCGTGCAGCTCCGCATGCCCGTGGCGCACGAGCGGCGGCATGCCCGCCGCGTAGCTCTCGACCACGCCGTGACGGCGCATGAGTGCCTCGGCGCGGCGCGCGCGCTCATGATCGACGTGGATCGCGACGAGACCGCCCTCCTCGCCCAGCGATTGCGCGTGGCGCGCCGCGGCGCGCGGCGGCACACATAGCCGGGCGAGTGCGTCGACGAGGCGGGTCTCGAGGTCGTCGTCCCTGGCGCCCGCCAGGTCACGAGCGAGGGCACCCGCGAACGCAAATCGCGACGGGTCGCGGCCGACGATGCCGATCTCGGCTTGCGCGAGCCCGCTTACCATGAGCTCCGCCGCCACTTTCGATGCGACGGCGAAGTCACGGAAGTCGCCTACGACGGTGGTCTTCATGTCGAGCCTTTGCTTCGCGTGGAAGTACATGCGAATACTACCGCCGTCGACCCGGTAACCGCCCACGGACGACGACTGAACGTCGTGTCGGCCAAACCCCTATTCGCGAACCTTTCGGGATCGACCCTCGAGATGCGCCCCACCTACCCGACCGCCATCTGCTCCGCCAGCGCAAGCACGCGCCCGAATTCCCTGGACTTGTCGAAGAAGTGATCGGCCCCGAGCGCCAGGCTGCGCTCGCGATACTGCGGGAACGCATAGTTCGTGAAGACGGCAATCTGCCCCGCGGTGCCGCTCGGGTCGTCGTGGAGCGCCTTCAGCACCCGAAGGCCGCTGCCTTCGCGAAGCTGGAGGTCGACGATGGCCAAGTCCCATTCGACCGAGCGCATCAGCGCCAGCGCCTCGGGCTCGGTGCGTGCCTCGCCCGTGACCGCCACATTGTCGATATCCTGGAGCGACTCGCGCAGCCGGACCAGGATCCGCTCCGAATCCTCGACGATCACCACGCGCAAGGGCGTGGCCCTTCCGACGTGGGGGAGCGGCGCGCCACCCGTTAGCTCTGCACATGAGAGGTTCGTGTCCATGTGCATGCGACCGCTCGCCGCCGGCGGCGGTTCGTGCAGGATGTCCGATTGACCTACCGGCGGCGGGCGCCTCGATGCGTCGGCGGCATTCCGACGACTTGGCTAGCTGCCGTTCGCCCGGGTACCGGCCGCGTCGAGCCGGCGGATCAGCACGTCGATGACGTCGCGGCCGTCGGGGGACTTCACGCGCTGGCCGCGAAGCGTCCGCGCGAGCTCCGAGGAGTCGATGGCGCGGAAGTCGGCGCGCACGAGGACGCCCGCGATCGCGCGCTGGACGTCGAGCGAGCGGGACGCGCGGAAGGAGTCCGCGAGCGCCATGAGGCTGTCGCGGTCGGCGACCTCGTGGCGCGCGAGCGCCTGCAGCGCGCGGAGCTTCGCCTCCGAGGCTCCCGGCATGCGTGCCACCTCGGCCGTCACGCCGCGGAGTTCGGCGGCGTCGGCCATCGGACGATGCGAGAGGTAAGCGAGCGCGATGGCCGCGTCGGATTCGTCGCCGCTCGCGAGCGCGTGGAGCACCCGCTTGCGGCCGTCGTCGCTGCCGAGGCACGCCAGCACCGCCGCGTGCGCGGTGCGGCGCGCGCCGGACGTGTCGACGCGCATCCGCGCGAGCTCGCCGTCGAGCGCCCCGTTGCGGTTGAGCGTGCACGCGAGGTCGACGTCGCTTGCGCCGACGCTCGTCGCGGCGAGACGCGCCGTGAGCATCTCGATCACGAGGGCTCGCTGCGCGTCGTCGGTGAGCCAGCCGAGCCGGCCGGCGAGCCTCGCCATGCGCACCTGGACCGCGGGGTCGTCGGCGTCGCGGGCAATCGCCAGGAACCGCGCCTTCGCGGCGTCGTCCCCGGCGATGGCGCGAAGCGGCTCCGCGGGCCCGGCGGGCATGACCGCGGCGTAGCGCTCGATGTGGTCGAGGAACATGCGCACTTCGGCGGGGTCGCGCGCCAGGAGCTCATGCAAGAACGTGATCTTCTGCGCGGGCGTCAGGCGGTCGTCGGCGAAATGGCACACGTCGCTGCGAAAGCCCGCTCGATCGTCGGTGGACGTCATGCCCGACGCGACGGTCATGCCGCTCGCGGCGAAAGCCGACAGGAGGCGCGGGCTCGCGCGGCCCTCCGCGAACTCGCCGCCCGCGCGCAGGTAGCGCTCGAGCACCGGCCCGGCGCTGCGCCCGAGCGGCGCCTTGCCCGGGAAGCCGTAGATGACGGGCACGTCCTTGAAGATGTGCCGCATGCGGTCGCGGTTCGATTCGCCGTGGCGATCGGCCAGGAGCTGCGCGATTTTCTCGGCATCGGCGGCGGAGTGCCCGCTGCGAACGAGGCTCCGGGCGACTTCGCCGGACGCGCTGCGCATCGCCTGCGTATTGAGCGTGTTGCACCCGAAGAGGTAGACCTCCTTCAGCTGCGAGAACACGCCCGGGCAGGATTCGCTGCAGGACGCGCGCTCCATTTCCTCGACGGGCAGGTATTCGCGCGCGTCGAGGCGATCGGTATAGAACTCGGTACCGCCGTCGAAGTGACCGGAGATGACGAGCGCGTCGCAGCGGACGTTGCGCTGGCATGCCGAGCGCAGCCAGTCGGGCCTGCCGCGCTCGACCAGCTCGACGAAGTCGTAGTCACCGGACGGCAGGTTGCGCTTCAGGACCTCGCGCTCGTCGTCGGAATTGACGGTGATCGTGCAGACGGTCTTGCGCGCGGCGTGCGCAGGCGCGCACAGCGCGAGAGCGCATGCGGCGGCCAAAAGCGACCTTGCGAGGAGAGACACGGGCTGAACGCGGGCAACGGCGGGTGAAGCAGGTGCGCGAGTATGTCACGCAGGCCCGCCGCATCGTTGCACGATCGTTCAACCATTCGATCGGCCCCGTTACACCGCCATCACCTCCCGGGCGCGTCGCGGAGCTTGCCTACAGATTCGCCTGCACCCGCCGGATCAGGATATCGATGGCATTCTCGCCGTCGCCGCCGCGCAGGCGCCGCGCACGCAGCGTCTCGACGAGCTCGGGCGACGCGATGGTCGTGTACTCCGACCGCAGCAGGATGCCCGCGATGGCCGTCTGCACGCCGGCCGAGTCGGCGACGGGATACAGCTTCACGAGCTCGTCGAGGGTCGCGGGATCGTTCAGGCGATGGCTCGACAGCGCATGGAGCGCGCGCATCTGCGCGTCGCCGTTCGACATGCGGGCGATCTCGGCCGTCACCGCGCGAAGCTCCGACGCGTCGTCGAGCGGCCGATGCCGCAGCACCACCTGGGCGAAACGTACGTCCGCCTCGTTGGGGCTCGTCAGCGCGTGGACGACGCGCTCGCGTGCCTCGTTGCTGCCGAGGCACGCGAGGAGCGCCGCGTTCGCGAGCGTCGCCTGCGCGTCGCGCGCGGCGGTGAGACGCGCGACGTCACCATCGAGGTCGCCGTCCCGGTTGAGGGCGCAGGCCAGGTCTACCTCGGCGGGCGTGATCGCATTGCGCGCGAGGCGATCGTCGAACATGCGCAGGACCTCGGCGCGCTCGCCTTCCGCGTCGAGCCATCCGAGCCGCCCCGCCAGCGCGATCATGCGCGCCGAAACGGCGGACGACTCGGCGTCGCGCGCGAGGTCCATGTAGCGCTCGCGGGCCGCCTCGTCGGAGGCGATGGCGACGAGCGCCGGCGAATCGCGCATCTGCGCGGGGATGGTCGCGGCGAAGCGCTCGAGCCGCGGGAGGAACATGCGCACTTCCGCGGCCGGTCGCTCGAGGAGGCCGTGCACGAACATGGCGCGCCGGTCGAACTCCGCGCGATCGCCTTCGCGGTCGCCGGCGAGCTGGCAGACGTCCTGGCGATGCGACCACAGCGGGTCCGACTCGCTCACGCCCGAAGTCACCGTCAGCGCGTGCGCCGAGAATTGCGAGAGGAGCCGCGAGCTTGCCCGCCCGGTGGCGACCTCCGCCGCGCCGCCCGACTGGAAATGCCGGCGCAGGAGCCCGCCCGCCACCGGCCCGAGCGGGGCCACCGACGAGAAGCCGTAGATCGCGGGTACGTGGTCGAACACGAGCCTCATGCGATCGCGGCTGCTCTCGCCATGGCGCAGCGCGAGCGAGCGCGTCATGCGATCCGCCTCGGCGCGGGAGAAGCCCGCGCGCACCAGGCTGCGACCCACTTCCGCGGAAGGCGTGGCGTTTGCCTGCGAATTGAGGGAGTTGCAGCCGAAGAGGTAAACCTCCTTCAACTGCGAGAAGACGCCGGGGCACGAATTGCTGCACGACGCGCGCTCGAGCTCGTCGACCGGAAGGTATTCACGCGCCTCGGTGCGATCGGAGAAGAATTCGTTGCCGCCGTCGTAGTGGCCGGAGATCACGAGCACGTCGCACTTCACGCCGCTGCGGCACGCCGATTCGAGCCAGTCGGGGCGCCCGCGCTCGACCAGCTCGACGAAGTCGTATTGCCCCGGGCCGAGCGCTGCGCGGAACGCCTCTTTCTCGTCGGCCGAGTTGACGGTGATGGTGCAGACGGTCTTCTTCTGGGCGACCGCCGCGGGCGAGGCGACGAGCGATCCTGCGAAGACGGCGCATGCCAGGAGAGGCGAGGCAAGAATATGTGGGCGCATGATGGCGCCGATTCAACGCCATCACGACGCCTGCGTCCGTCGGATCGCTCCCCACCGCCCCCACGGCGCGAGTCGCATTCGCGCGTAGGAGCGGTTCCGACATCGTCAGCTCAGGAGCATCAGCGGGAAGAAGAGGATCGCCCCGATCACCGCGAACACGGCCCACAGCACGAAGAGCACGATGACCACCGGGATGGCCAGCAGCATGAGCACCGGCCCCAGGAAGAAGAACGCGATCGCGAGCGGCACGCCCACGACGAGCAGCAGGAGCCCCAGGATCACGAACATCAGGATCTTCATCTCGCAACACCTTGGACGGGAGCCGTCGACGGGACGCACGATAGCAACGCGCGGCGGCGCCGGGGGACGAATGCGATGGACCGCGACGGGGGCGCGACGAACTGCGCCGGGCGGGCCCCAGCCTGCGCGGGGAGCTCAGGCGCCGGGCACGTTGGCGTCGAGCTCGGCCAACCAGGCGTTGGCGTTGCCGTCGGACGGCGCCCGCCAGTCGCCTCGCGGCGAGAGGCTGCCACCCGACACCACCTTGGGGCCGTTGGGAAGCGCCGATCGCTTGAACTGGCTCTGCGCGAAGAAGCGGACCAGGAACACGCGCAGCCACTTCCGGATGGCGGGAAGGTCGTAGGCGTGCTTCGCGTCGTCCGGGAATTCCGGAGGCCACGCGTGGCGCGAGACGTCCGACCACGCGTGCCACGCGAGGAACGCGACCTTCGAGGGCGGCAGCCCGAAGCGCGTGATGTAGTAGAGGTGGAAGTCCTGCAGCTCGTAGGGGCCGACGGTCTGCTGCGTGCTCTGGATGGCGCCCGCGGCGTCGGCCGGCACGAGCTCGGGCGAGATCTCCGTCTCGACCACCGAGAGGATCGTGCGCGACGCGACGTCGTCGAGCTGGCCGCTCGCGGCCACCCAGCGCATGAGGTACTGGATGAGCGTCTTCGCGAGCGAGCCGTTCACGTTGTAGTGGCTCATGTGGTCGCCGACGCCGTAAGTGCACCATCCGAGCGCGAGCTCGGACAGGTCGCCCGTGCCGAGCACGAGCGCCCCGCGCTGGTTCGCGAGGCGGAACAGGTAGTCGGTGCGAAGGCCCGCCTGCACGTTCTCGAACGTCACGTCGTACTGGGGCTCGCCGCGCGAGAATGGGTGGCCCATGTCGGACAGCATCTGGCGCGCCGCAGGCTTGATGTCGATTTCCTCGCCGGTTACGCCCAGCGCGTTCATGATCGCCCACGCGTTGGCCTTGGTCGCGTCCGACGTCGCGAAGCCGGGCATGGTGAAGCCCAGGATGTTCGCCCGCGGCAAGCCCAGCGCGTCGAAGGTGCGCGCCGCGACGATCAGCGCGTGCGTGGAATCAAGCCCACCGGACACGCCGATGACGATGTGCTGCGAACGCGTCACCTCGAGCCGCTTGCGCAGGCCCTGCACCTGGATGTTGAACGCCTCGAAGCAATCGAGGTCGAGCTTCGCGGGATCGTCGGGGACGAAGGGGAAGCGGTCGAGCGGCCGCACGAGGCCGACGTCGCGATCCCGCGCCGCGTGCTCGAAGGTCACGCGCCGGAAGGCGGATTCGGGATGCCCCGCCGCGGCGGCTGCGGCGTGGAACGTCGGCGTGCGCAGGCGCTCGAGCCGGATGCGCTGCACGTCGACGTCCGCGACGGCCATCTGCCGCGAGACCGGGAAGCGCTCGGTGCTCGCGAGGATCGCGCCCAGCTCGTGGATCGTCGCCTGCCCGTCCCACGCGAGGTCGGTCGTGCTCTCGCCCGGCCCGGCGGCCGAATAGACGTACGCGCCCTGGCAGCGCATCGACTGCGACCGGCAGAGCACCTCGCGCTCGGCCGCCTTGCCGATGACGACGTTGGAGGCGGAGAGGTTGCACAGGATGGCCGCGCCCGCGAGCGCCCCGCGCGTCGAGGGCGGCTCCGGCGCCCACACGTCCTCGCAAATCTCGACGTGGAAGACGAAGTCGGACATCGCGGACGATGCGAACACGAGATCGGTGCCGAACGGGCACACCTGGCCCGCAAGCGACACCTGCCCGCCGGGAACGCCTGCGCCCGGCGCGAACCAGCGGTGCTCGTAATACTCGCGGTAATTGGGCAGGAACGACTTCGGGACCACGCCGGCGATGCGCCCGCGCGCGATGACCACCGCGCAGTTGAAGAGGCGCTGGTTGCGCCGCACCGGGGCGCCGACGACGAAGGCGCACGCCAGGTCGCGCGAGGCCGTCGCCAGCGCCTCGATGGCGGCCTCGACGGCGTCGAGGAGCGCGTCCTGGAGGAAGAGGTCGTCGATCGCGTACGCCGAGAGCCCCAGCTCCGGGAACAGCATGAGGTCGACGGCGCGGGCGTCGCCTTCGCGCAGGAGCTCCAGGGTCTCGGCGGCGTTGCGCGCGGGATCGCCCACGGCGATGCGCGGGGTGCAGGCGGCGACTCGGACGAAGCCCTGGCGGTGTATCGAGAAGAACGGCGGCATGCCCGCATGGTAGACCGGTTCGATCGGTCCCCGCCTCCGCCGGTTGACGAGCGCGGCCAGTGTGGGGTTCTCGCAACAAGGCGACGGGTAGGCATCAATGTCAGGTGTCGTCCTACAGCCAGCCGGGCGCGGGGCACGCTATCGTCCCCCGCAAACCGCGGTGCGGCCATGAAGGCCGCTCGTTGCGAGGAGAATGCATGGGGCAGTTGCGGGTGGGCCTGGTCGAGGATTCCGAGCGGATCCGCGCGCGGCTTGCCGAGAACCTGGGCGAGATTCCCAACATCGAGATCGCGTTCGCCGCCGACACGGAGGGCGACGCGGTCCGCCTCATGGCGTCCGAGGCCTGGGACGTGGTGATCCTCGACCTTCAACTGCGCATAGGCACCGGCCTCGGCGTGCTGAAGTCGCTGCAGGGCCTCCTGCCGAACGATTCGCACGTCGCGATCGTGTTCACGAACTACAGCTTCAAGCAGTATCGCGACCGCGCGATCGCGCTGGGGGCGAGCCACTTCTTCGACAAGGCGCGCGACCTCGAGTCGATGCGGCGCGTGCTGTCCGATCTCGCGGCCAAAGCCGCGGCCGCGTAGTAACCGCGCTCCGTACGCCTCCAGCCACGCTTGCGTGTAGGAACCGCGGCGACGGCGCGGCGGGCGCGCGTCCGATGGCCACGGCGCGGGCGACGGCGCACCCTTCGGCTGTCACCCTCCTCGAGCCCGCCATGGCCACCGCGTTCGACCGTATCGCCCCCCCTCCCCCGCCGTCGCTTGCGAGCCGCATCACGCTGCTCGTCCGCGACGCAGGCGGGCTCGCCCGCGACCATCTCGAGCTCGCAGCACTCGACGCGCGTCGCGCGGCGATCGGCCTCGCCAAGGCGCTGACCGGCGCGGTGGTCGTCTCAATCCTCGTCGTCACCGCGTGGCTCGCGTTCGTCGCGAGCGCCATCGTGTGGGCCACGGACGCCGGCGTGCGCTGGCCGGTCGCGCTTGCGTGCGCCGGCCTCGTCAATCTCGCGCTCGCCGCGGGCATCGCGTGGTGGATCCACGGCCAGAAAGAGGACTTCGCGTTCGCCGCCACCCTGCGCCAGTTGAGGCGTACCGCCGATCCGGACGAGCGATGAGCGCGCGCCCCTCCCTGAAGGACGAGATCACGATGGTCGAGCGCAGGATCGAGATGCGCCGCGGTCGCCTGACGAGGCACGTCGACGAGGCGAAGGCGGTGGTCGAAGCCCGCGCCGCGAAAGCCGCGCGCTGGTGGCCCGCGGCCGCGGTAGGCGGCGCGCTCGCCATCGGCCTCGCGGTGGCCCGCTATCCACGGCCGTCCATTCCCCGCTTTTCCGCCCCGCCCCCGCCGCCGCCGCATACGACGCGCAACGTGATGGCGACGGTCCTCGGCGTGGGAGCGATGCTGATCAGGTTCGCCACGTCGCCCGAAGCCCGCGCGTTCCTGCATGCCGTTCGCGCGGCGCGCGCGAGGCCATGACGGCGGCATCGTACGCGAACGTCGCAAGCGCGATTCTTTCGCGCTGGTCCAAGGCGCGATGCATGAGCCGCGCGGCGGCCCTCTCGTTCTACGCCGTGTTCTCGCTCGGGCCCATACTGGTCATTGTCGTGACGGCCGGGTCGTTCCTCGCCGGCTCGTCCGCCTTCACCGCATCGCTCCTCTACGAGATCGGCCATCTCATGGGCGACGACGGCCGTGCGCTCGCCGTGTCCATGCTCGAGAGCGCGAGCTCGTCGAAGGGAGGGTGGTTCGCGCTGGGCGCGAGCGTGCTGCTGCTCTTCAGCGCCACCACCGCATTCGCGGAGTTGAAGGACGGGCTCGACGACATCTTCGGCGAGCCGCGTGTCACCGAGCAGGCGGCGCTATGGAAGCTCCTGCGCACGCGCCTCCTGTCGTTCGGCCTCGTCCTAGCTCTTGCGCTCGTCCTCATCGCGCTCCTCATCTCGAATGCGATCCTCACCGCGGGCGCGGGCGTGGTCGCAAGCTACGTCGGGGCGGACGTCGAGCAGCTCCTGCGCCTTGCGGGCGAGGCCGCCACCATCGCGGGGACGTTCGTTCTCTTCGCCGCGACGTACAAGTTGTTGCCGGCGGAGCGGCTCTCCTGGAAGAAGTCGCTCATCGCCGCCGCCATCACGACCGCGCTGTTCCACGCAGGGCGCTATGCCGTGGCGGTGTACATGGGCCATGTGGACGTGGGCCGAGGCTTCGGCGCCGCGGGTTCGCTCGCGATCGTCCTCCTCTGGGTGAACTACACGGCGCTCGCCTTCCTTGCGGGCGCGGTGCTCGCGAGCGAGTGGGCGACCCTCCTCGAGCTCTCCCAAGCCGGCAAGACGACGCAAAAAGGGGCGAGGCTCTCGCCCCGCCCCTCCTGACGGCCCTTCGGGCCGCTTGCGCCTAGTTCGGCTTCGACTTGTTGGCCGCGTTCTCGACGGCCTGGCCCGTGGCCTTCACGTCCTTGCCCGCGCCCTCGACGGTGTTGCAACCCGCGAGAATGCCCATCGTCGCCGCAATCAGGATCGCCGCAAATGCCTTCATGTCCGTTTCCTTTCGAATGTGGGTTTCCGGTTGGACAGCTTCGGTAAGACTCGGTCTGTCTCTCCCTATATTGCAGGCGCCGTGCCAGAGAATTCTTCCCGCGCGATCAATGACATGCGCGCGGCGCGCGCGACGGTTGCGCAAGCGGTGCGAAAGCGGCGAGCAAATCCTACAAGGGGGCTGTCAGCGCGCGCCCGACGCGCGGGTCCCCGAGCGCGTCGGCGGGGGACCCTGGCTCGCCACGAGGAGCGCTTCGAGCGCCTGGAGCGTGTCGGCCTCGGCCACCGGCTTGTCCTCGCGGATGCGGAGCATGCGCGGGAAGCGCACCGCGATGCCGCTTCGATGCCGCGTGCTTCGCTGAATGCCTTCGAAGCCAAGCTCGAAGACCATCGTGGGGGAGAGGCTCCGCACCGGGCCGAAGCGGTCGACGGTGGTCCGGCGCACGACGCGGTCGACGCGCGCGATCTCCTCGTCGGTCAGGCCCGAGTACGCCTTCGCGAAGGGAACGAGCGCGAGGGCGTCCGGCGCGGGAGGCTCGCGGCGGGCGATGGCGTCGAGCGTCGCCTGCGCTTCGGCGGCGTCGCGCGGCGCGCGATTCCAGACCGCGAACGTGTAGTCGGTGTAGAGGCTCGCGCGGCGGCCATGGCCGGCCTGCGCGTAAAGCAGCACGGCGTCGACGCTGAGCGGGTCGATCTTCCATTTCCACCACGTCCCGCTGCCGAGCTCGTCGTGCTTGCGCCGGCCGATGCCGTAGCGCGCGTCGCGATGCTTCAGCATGAAGCCCTCGACGCCGCGCTCGCGCGAGCTCTCGCGCAGCCCGGCGAGCGTAGGCCAGTCGGGGGCGGTCTCCATCGGCGACAGGCGGATCGCCGGATGCGCGTCGGCGATGCGCTCCAGGATCCCGCGCCGGCTCGCGAGCGTCCGCTCCCGCAAGTCGACGCGCTCCCACTCGATGACGTCGTACGCGATGAACGATACCGGCGCGTCGGCGAGCACGCGCGCCGTGAGCGTCTTGCGGCCGATGCGCTGCTGCAGGAGGTTGAACGGCGCGACGCGTTCGTCCTTCCACACCACGATCTCGCCGTCGAGCACCGTGCCGTCCGGCAGCGCCGCCGCCGCGGCGACGATCTCGGGAAAGCGATCGGTGACGAGCTCCTCGCCGCGCGACCAGATCCACACCTGCCCCGCGCGCTTCACCACCTGCGCGCGGATGCCGTCGTACTTCCACTCGACGATCCAGTCCGACACCGGCCCGAGCTTCACGTCGAACTCCGCGAGCGGCGCGTCCAGGGGATGGGCGAGGAAGAACGGGTACGGCTGGCCCACGTCGGCGTCGCGCGCGTCGTCGGCCGCCGTGAGCGCGACGAAGCGCGCCGCGGTGGGCATGGCGCGGATGTCGGTGTAGCCCATCATGCGCTGCGCGACGCGCTTCGCGTCGGCGTCGAACGCCTGCGCGAGCGCGCGCTGCACGAGGAGCTTGCTCACGCCGACACGAAACTCGCCTCCGATGAGCTTGTTGAGGAGGAATCGGCCGGCGGGGTCGAGCTCGTCCCAGTAGCCTGCGATACGCTCGGACTGCGTCGCAGGGTCGGCGCCGCGCAGGGGCAGGAGGCGCTCCTCGACCCACGCGGCGAGGCCCAGGTCGCTCACGCGCGACGGCGGAGGCAGCACGTGCGCGACCGTCTCGGCGAAGTCGCCGACGGCCTGGTACGACGCGTCGAACAGCCACTGCGAGATGCCGGCCTGCGTGCACGCGAGCGCGTACAAGAGCGCGGACGGCACGACCTGCCGCGGCTTGCCGCCGGCCAGGAAGTAGACCGCCCAGGCGGCGTCGGCGGGCGGGACCTCCTTGAAGTAGCGCGCGAGCGCTGCGACCTTCGCGTTGGTGGCGGTGGTCTGGTCGAGCTCGGCGAACAGCGCGGCGAATCGCCTCATGCGGCCCCGGGCTCGTCGTCGTCGCGATCGCCGAACTCGGTCGCGAACGCGCCGGCGTCGTAGCCGCGCTCGGTGAGGTAGCGCACCATGGTCGCTTCGAAGCCGTGGGTCACGATCACGCGCGATGCGCCCGTCGCGTCGATGGCGCGGAGGAGGCCCGGCCAGTCGGCGTGATCGCTCAGCACGAAGCCGCGGTCGACGGCGCGCCGGCGGCGCGTGCCGCGCACCTGCATCCAGCCGCTCGCGAATGCGTCGCTGTACTCGCCGAATCGGCGCAGCCAGGGCGAGCGCTGCACCGAGGGCGGCGCCACCACGAGGCACGAGCGGAAGAGCGCAGGGTCGGCGATCTCGGTGGCGAGGCTCGTCGCGGGCAAGGCGACGCCCGCCTCGCGATACGCGCGGTCGAGGTTGTCGACGGCGCCGTGGACGACGATGGTGCCGATCGTCGGGTCGACGCCGCACAGGATGCGCTGCGCCTTGCCGAGCGCGTAGCCCAGGATGACGCTCGCGCGCCCGGCCTGCGCGTTGGCGCGCCACCAGGCGTCGATGGCGGCGAAGGTGTCCGCCTGCGGCGCCCAGCGGTAGATCGGCAGGCCGAACGTCGACTCGGTGATGAAGCAGTGGCAGCGCACGGGCTCGAACGGGGAGCACGTCGGGTTGCGGTCGTCGCGGTCGCCCGCGACGAAATAGTCGCCCGACGCCACCCACACCTGCCCGCGATGCTCGATGCGCACCTGCGCGGAGCCCAGCACGTGGCCCGCGGGATGCAGGCTCACCGCCACGCCGTTGACGTGCACCACCTCGCCGTAAGGAAGCGACTGCACGCTTGCCCCGGGCAGTCGCACGCGCATCACCGTCGAGGCCTCGGCGGAGGCGAGGTAGCGAGCGCTGCCGTTGCGAGCGTGATCGCCGTGGGCGTGCGTGATGACCGCGCGGTCGACGGGCCGCCAGGGATCGATATGGAAATCGCCCGGTGGGCAGTAGAGCCCTTCGGGTCGCTCGACCACGAGGTCCTGCGTCATGGGTCGTGAAGTGTCAGGCGGCTCCTACCGAAGAAGCAGCGCGCCGCCGATGGGCGCGGCTTTCGCCGGCAGGCAATGTCACACCGTCGAAAAAACCTCCGGGAACGATAACATGGCTATCGGGACAATCCTCCTCATCATCCTCGTGCTCGTGCTGATCGGCGCGCTCCCTTCGTGGCCGTACAGCAGGAGCTGGGGCTACTACCCGAGCGGCATCGCGGGCGTCGTCGTGCTCGTCCTGCTCGTGCTGCTCTTGATGGGTCGAATCTAGCCCAATAAGTAGGGTCGGAGTCGACTTAATTCCGGGGGGACCGGGGGTCCGCTTGCGGGCGTCCAACTGCGTCCAACTGCGGAAATGTCGACGCCTACCTTGCTTCTCGTTGCGAACGGGTCCAGCGATCGGCGCCGTCGCGAAATTAAGTCGACCTACTTAATCCTAGGGAAGCTCTGCGGAACCGGTCATGAAACCAGTCACGCAAGCGAAAAGAGGGCGGCGCGCAGGCGAAGTTATTTCGAGGC
>JBGAHX010000128.1:0-3797 GCA_044225935.1 Gemmatimonadaceae bacterium | reverse complement strand
ACGCCCTTGGATCGCAGGTAGGGCACGTCGGCCTGGCGCCGCTCGGGGGAGAGATGCGCCCACGACCGCTCGCTCACGCAGAGCCAGCGGAAAAAATGCGCGCGCTTGGCGACGTACTCGGGCGTGTACTCGACTGGCGCAGGCGCGGCGTTAGGCGGCGCGGTGACCGGCGCGTTGCGAATCGCTTCTCGGGCGGCGTGCTGCGCCCACGCCTCCCGAATGGCGGGTGTGAAATACGCCAAGCTCTTCGGGCGCTTCTCCGGGTTGGCGCGTGCGGCCACCTCGGCGATGACCCCTTGCGCGAACGCCACCGGGATGCCGGCGTCGCGCAGATCCCGTGCGACGGTGTGGGCCGCGCCGCCGGTCGGCACCAGGAGGTTCGGGGTGTCGCCGTACCGGGCGTTGAGCGCGAGGTTCGCCGCCACGGTCAGCGCGAGCGCGTCGGCGGTGAGCTGTGTTCCCGGATCGTCCTGTCCAGCAGCAGCAGGCGCCGTTTCGCGCGCACCCGCGCGCGGCTGTTGCTCCTGCTCCTTCTCCCTCTCCTTCTCCCCTTCCCCCTCCCTATCTATCGACGAATCCTCGTCGAATGTGTCGCGGGTCGCTCGTCGAGGATTCGTCGAGAATTCGTCGAGGGTTCGTCGAGAGCCTGTAAGTGACGCTATCTCAGCGGCTTCCGTGACGATCTCCGGGAGTGAGCGCACGAGGTTGGCGCGGTCGATGCGCTGGTGGCGCGCCCAATTGGTGATTTCGATGATCCGCTGCCCGGCGGCTGTCGTCCCGCGCCGAATCCGACCAATCGACGAGAGTTCGTCGAGGCTTCGTCGAGCGGTTTCCGGTGTTTCGGGGAACAGGAACGCGTCGATGATCTTGAGGTTGTCGAGCACGCGCCCCGCGTCGTCCGCCATCGAGATGAGGCCGACGAAGACGAACCGCGTGAGCACCGACAGCGACGCGAGTTTCTCGTCGCTGAACATCTCGGGTTTGATCGAACGAATCCGAGGCATCAGGCCACGTGCCGAGGGAGGGACCGGCCCGACGGGGCCACCGTGAGCGCCACGATCATCGCGCGGCGCCTCGCAACGCAGGACGCTGCGGCCCCTGCACCTGGTCAATCGGCTCCACGGGTACGAAATCCGTTCCCCGCATGCGGCCGTCGTAGACCTTGAGCACCTCGAGCTCCAGCTTCGCCGAGTTGATGACCGTCTGGGCCACGTCGGCGATCGCGCGCGCCCGTTCGATGTCCAGCGGCTTCTCGGTGTCGGCGAGTCCTTCGAGCGCGGCGAACAGATGGTTGCGCAAGTCGCCTAGCTTATTCCGCATGTGCGTCCTCCCGTCTCGCGAGACGGTTGATCTTCCGAACCAGCGCGCCGCGCAGCTGCACGAGCTGCGGAATTGGCGCCGGGAAGTTGTGAATGGAATTGCGGCGCATGAGGACGATCCGATCGACGAGCGCCAGGTTCTCCACGCTGCAGTTGTCGCGATCGCCGTCCTTGAACACGAGCGCCTTGCCCTTCGGAATTGGTCCGTGCGCCGCCTCCCACACCATCCGGTGCACGAAACGCCACACGTTCGGTTCCGCGACCTTCTCCTTCCAGTAGCGATCGCCCGTCGTCTGTGAGCGCGTGCCTACGGGGACGCGATTGTGCGGACGAGTCCCTCGCTTGAACTGCGTCTCGGTGGATCGGCCACCGGCATGAAACGACGTCCCGGCATTCCACGACTTGTGCCCGCTCTGAAAGCGGGAACTGCGTCCGCGGCTACCATCGGTGCGACCGCTCGCCGGCGACGCGTGGAATGCCGCAGACTTGGTGAGGCCGAGCGTGCGGGCACGCGAGTAGATGGCGACGAGGCTGCGCCCTGGCAACGCCGCCTGAAGCGACTCCGTCGGCACGTCGGCGTACTGTCGCCGGAGGAAGGCATCCTCCTCCGGCGACCAGTACCGACGTGGCTCCGCGTGCACGCGACGCTTCGTCATGGCGCCGATCTCTGGCGGGTGACGCGCAGTTCACGCATCGCGCCCTCGCTTCCATTCGTCGCCCGACACGTCGCGCTCGCCCTCGTCCGCGAACGACTCCGCCAGGATGAGCAGCGCATGCGCGATCGCTCGCAGCCCATGGGCGACCATGACAGCGCCGGCGAAGCACGCGATCGCGAGCCAGAGCAGGCCGAACGACGCAACGAAGTCACGCATCGGCGCCTCCCGACGCGTCACGCGCGTTCAGGGCGTCGTTGATGTCGTCGTCCCACGTCGCGGGCGCAGCGCCTAACGTGAAGTCCTGCATCCCTGGCACCGGCGCGGCGTCCAGCAGGCGGAACATGCCGCGCCCCTTGCCGGAGGTGCGATAGCGCGCGCCGTCGGCGCCGATCCACTCGGCGCCGGCGTGGCCATAGAAGCACACGTCCCGCGTGGTCGTGCGGGGATTCATCGGGGCATCGTCAGGCATCGTACGCCTCCCGCGCCGCCGTGCACCGCGCACACGAGCACGGCCACGACACGTCCGCGTGGGTGACGTCGGGACGTCGGAGCATCGCGTACAGGGCGCGCGCCGTTCGCACGCGCGCACGGACCATCCACAGCGCAGCGCCAATCGCGAGGAGCGCGAAGCCCGCGGGGATGCCGATCGCGATGGCGAACACGAAGGCTTCGAAGCTCATGAGGCACGCTCCGCGCGACGCGCCGCGCGCTCGAAGCGCCGCCACTGGCGCGGCGAGTACGACTTCCCTTCCTGGCGCAGGATCTCGCGCTTGAGGGCGCGCGGGGTGCCGCGATCGACGTGCAACGCCTGCTCCGGCCGCCGGCGATCGGGCACGACCTTCCGCCCACGCCGGATCGGTTTCCTCCGCGCTAGGCGACGCGCGAGCTTCCCGCGCCGGAGTCGCAGATGCTGCATGCGCTCGAGCTCCGGTGCCGTGAGACACCCGCGCACGTCCTCGAGCGAGAGGCGGTCCAGCTCGCGCTTCCGATCCGCCGCGCGCGACTGCGCCTTATCGATCGCGGTCGGAGCCGCCCGATGGCGTCGCCGTTTTGCTGCGAGCTCGGGATCGATCGCGAACAGGGAGCCGATGGCTGCGAGCAGGGGATGAAGGCGGCTCATCACGCCCCCCGGGATGACATGGCGCGCGTGTCGCCAGATCTGTCGCCATCTCGCCGCGGAGTGGTGTGTCTCGGCGTGTTTCGGTGTAGAGTGGTAGGGAAGAATCCGGAACTCGGGAGGGAGCGCCCGTACTTAGGATCCAGTGGGGCAACCCGTCCGGGTTCGAGTCCCGGCTCTCGCATCGCTATGTTAGTCATAGGCTTACGCTCGTTTGTGCGCTGAGGGTGTCGCGACGCGTGTCGCCAGATCTGTCGTCATTTCTTCCGCGAGTCGCTCGCCGGTCGTGGGCTCGAAGCGCGCGTAAACCGTCGCGACCTGGTAGACCGAATTCCCGAGCTGCGCGGCGATCCACTCGAACGAGCGTCCCGCCTGACGCGCCCGCACGGCGACCGAGTGCCGCGCCATGCGGAGGGTATATCCTGGCGCGCCCGCTGCTTCCGCTGCCGTTTTGTGGTGCCACGCGGCTTGGTACCGGGTGAGATCACCCCACGGCCGAACGTGGGGCATCATGCCCCGCAGGAAGGCCTCCAGCGCGGGAACGGCCCACGGAGCGATGATCGCCTCGTGAACCGTGCGACGCGCCGTCTTGGTGCCACGCAGCACCGCCACACGGCGCGCAAGGTCGATGTCTCGGCGCTCGGTGCGCTCGAGCACGGGGGAGAGATCCGCCCCTGTGGCGTGGATGAAGGCGAAGAGCGCCGC
>JBGAHX010000057.1:0-31884 GCA_044225935.1 Gemmatimonadaceae bacterium | reverse complement strand
GACCAAGCGGCGGAGCGCGACGAAGCGGAAGCTTGTGATGCAACCTCGGCGCGCGACGCGCTCGCCCACGACGATGATGGCGCGCTGCAGCAAGCGCGCACCTCCACGCACAGCGCGCGTCCCAGCGATCCCGGCCAGCTGTCCGTTTCCGATTGAGACGGGTGCCTACACGCGCTCCGTACATTCCTTCAACTCACCTCCGATTTCATGACGACCTGGACGCTTGCCTGTTCTGCCTGTGTCCACCCCGAAGCGCAGCATGCTGCGGTTGGACTTTGCCCCTCGTGCGGACAGCCGTTCCTGGCAGTCCTGGACGGCGCAGCGCCTTCGCGCGACGCGATCCTGCCGCGCTGGGACATGTGGCGATACTCGGCGGCGCTTCCGCTCGCCGACGGTGAGTTGCCCGTGTCGTTAGGCGAGGGGATGACGCCACTCCTTGATGCACCGGCGCTGGCCAAGGTCGTCGGGGTGCGGCGTCTCTGGATCAAGGACGAGGGGGTGAATCCCACCGCGTCGTTCAAGGCGCGCGGCCTGAGCGCGGCGGTGACGCGCGCCAAGGCGCGGGGCGTCCCGGGGCTCGTGGTGCCGACGGCGGGAAATGCCGGCGCCGCGCTGGCAGCCTACGCAGCCGCAGCAGGACTCGCCGCGCGCATCTTCGCACCGGCGACCACACCCCGCCCGATCCTCGACATCATCCGCGCGATGGGCGTCGACCTCGTCACCATCGACGGGCACATCGGCGATTGCGGGCGCATGAGCGTGGAGTTCGCGAAGGAGAGTGGCTACTTCAACGTTGCCACGCTCCGCGAGCCGTATCGCGCCGAAGGGAACAAGACGCTTGGCCTCGAACTCGCCGAGCAGCTCGGGTGGCGTCTTCCGGACGCCATCGTCTACCCGACAGGCGGCGGGGAAGGGGTCATCGGGATGTGGAAGGCGTTCGGCGAGATGCGTCGCTGGGGATGGATCGACGCCAATGCTCCGTTGCCGAAGATGATCGTGGCGCAGGCGTCGGGGTGCGCCCCGCTGGTGCGCGCGGTGCGTGAGGGGGCCGACCGTGCAACGCCGTGGGAGAATCCGCGCACGCACGCGGCCGGCCTGCGCGTCCCCGGTCCACTCGGCGATCGCCTCGTGCTCAAGTGCATCAAGGAAAGCGGCGGAAACGCCGAGGAAGCGACTGAAGAGGAGATTCGCGACTTCACCGCACGCCTGGCGCACCACTCCGGGATCGACGCGGCCCCCGAGGGGGGCGCCGCGCTCTTCGTCGCCGCGAAGCTCGTCCAGACCGGGCGACTCTCCGCGGAGAGCGAGGTCGTGGTCTACAACACCGGGAGCGGGGCGAGCTACCGCGCGTGAGCGCGGCGAGCTACCGCGCGTGAGCGCGGCCGGGAACGGCCTGCTGGGAGCGGAAGGAACCCGGGGGCGGGGAAGGAGCGGTCATCTCACAAATCGACGTTCGTGGTCGACGCCTCGAGGCGAGGTCAGGGCGTCGACTATTCGTGGCATGACTTCTATTTTCTCGCCGTGACGATCGCGATCCTCGAACCGTTCAGCGGCATTTCGGGCGACATGATGCTCGGCGCCCTCGTCCACGTCGGACTCGATCCGGCGTGGCTCGAGTCGCTCCCCTCGCGCCTCGGGCTCGACGGTGTCACGGTGCGCGTTCGCGACGTGCAGCGTGCCTCGATCGCCTGCAAGAAGGTCGACTTCGACATCCCTCCGCAGCCGCACGCCCGCCATCTCGACGAGATTCGCGCGCTCCTTGCAAACGCGGAGTTGCCTGAGGCGGTGCGCGCGCGCGCGATGGATGCCTTCTCGGCGTTGGCCGTTGAGGAAGCAAAGATCCATGGCGTCGGCGTGGAGGACGTGCACCTGCACGAAGTGGGAGCGGTCGATGCGATTCTCGACGTCGTCGGATCGATCGGCGGTCTCGACGTGCTCGGGGTTTCACGGGTGTATTGCGGTGCGATCTCGCTAGGCGATGGCTTCGTGAAAGCCGCGCATGGCGTGCTCCCCGTCCCGGCTCCCGCGACGCTTCGCCTGCTCGAAGGACAGGCGGTTCGCCCCGGTCCCGAGGGGACGGGGGAGCTCGTGACGCCCACGGGCGCCGTGCTCGTGAAGGTCCTCTCGGCGGGAGCGATTCCTACGCGTTTCGTGCCGCTCAAGAGCGGCTACGGCGCGGGGACGAAGGAGCTCGTGGGGCGCCCCAATGCGCTGCGCCTCACTCTCGCCGACGATGTGGCTTCGCTCGACGGATCGATTGAGCGACTTGTGACGCTCGTCACCGATATCGACGACATGTCGCCCGAACTCGTGTCGGGGTGCGCCGAGATGCTGCGGGAAGCTGGGGCTCTCGACGTGGTACTCTCCTCCACGCAAATGAAGAAAGGGCGCGCGGCGGTTCGGCTCGAGGTTCTGGCGCTGGAAGCGAGCGTGCCGCTGCTCGAGGCGATGATCTTCGAACACACCACAACCTTGGGTGTGCGGCGCATCGCGGTCGAGCGCCGCGCGCTGGCGCGCGAAGGCAACGTGGTGCAGGTGCTCGGGCACGAGGTGCGGATCAAGGTGGCGACCCTGCCTAACGGCGGGCAGCGCCGCAAGCCCGAGTACGACGACGTGTGGGCCGTCGCACGCGCGACAGGGCGATCGCTGGGCGACGTTTCGTCGCTCGCGCTCGCCGCCTCGGAACGCGACCAATGACGTTGGGTAGCACTCACTTCGGCGCGCGGGGCGCGCCTCATCATGCAAGGAGAGAACGAATGACCCTGTTGCGCGTCTCGCTGGCCCTCTCGCTCGCGCTGGCGGTTCGCCCGGTGACTGCCGTGGCACAAGCCAAGTGCGAGATCGACGAGAAGAAGCCGAATCAAGTGAAGGATGCCTCCAACGCACTGGCGAAGGCTTCACTGCCGATCGGCAAGCCCGAGGACAAGATCAAGAACATCACGCAGGCGGTGACCCTGCTGACGAAGGACGAGGACAAGATCGTTGCGGCGAACGCTCCGGGGCGCGCCTACGTGCTGGGCCGCGCGCTGAGCCTGTACGCCGACGAGTCGATGCGCGCCGGCCGCGACAGCGGGATGGTCGTCAAGCGCTCAGCGGTTGGCTATGCGACGTCGCCCGAAGGCACGGTCGACCTGGTCGCCGCCGCGGACTCGGCATTCGACGTCGTCGAGGCGGCGAACGCCGCCTGCAAGGACGACACGGAGGAGTGGCGCCGCCGGATGTACGCCCCGCTCGTGAACAGCGCGGTGAATCTCTACAACCAGCAGCAGGTCGACTCGGCCGCGTCGCTCGTGCGCCGCAGCCTGACGGTGTACGACGGGTATCGCCTGTCGTACATCGCCTACAACATCCTCGGGAACATCCTGCAGGGGCGCGACTCGATCGATCAGGCGGTGGTCGCGTTCCAGAAGATGGCGGACCTGCAGAAGGGCGACACCTCGCTCGTCGACGATCGCAAGAACGTGATGATCAGCGTCGCCCAGCTGATCATGGCGCAGGGTGAATCGCTCGAGGGCGAGGCGAAGGCCGCGAAGTTCGGACAGGCGAGCGCCTACCTTGAGAAGTACCTCGCGGAGTTCCCGGACGACGCCAAGGCGACCGCCGCGCTCGCGCGTGCGCAGATCGCCAGCGGTAACTCGGCGGCTGCCGACAAGGTGTTCGGTGACATGGTGAGCCACCCGGACAAGTTCACGGATGGCGCGCTCTTCGAGGCCGGCGTCAACGCGGCCCGTGCCGATCGCCCGAAGGATGCCGCGGCGCTGTTCGAGGCGGGGCTCAAGAAGAATCCCTCCTCGCGCGATGGCCTCTTCAACCTGGTCGTCACCTACCAGAAGCTCGACCAGTGGGACAAGGTGCCGCCGGTGCTCACGCGACTGATCGCCATCGATCCCGAGAATCCGGAGAACTACCAGCTCTGGGCGCTCTACTACCAGAACGAAGCCAAGACGCTCAAGGACGCCGCCTCGAAGAAGCCGGCGAGCTCTCCGGAAGCGAAGGCGTACGCCGCCGCCAACGACTCGCTCCTCAAGTACTTCAAGCGCATGTCGGAAGCGCCGGTCAAGGTGACCTTCACGCTCTGGTCGCACGACGGTACCAAGCACACGGTCGGCGGCTCTGTCGAGAACTTGTCCGACGCGGATAAGAGCTACACGCTGAAGTTCGAATTCCTCGATGTCGCCGGAAACGTCGTCTCGTCGAAGGAAGCCACGGTGGACGCCGTCGGATCAAAGAAGTCCAAGTCGTTCCGCGTGGAAGTCGAGGGGGCAGGGATCGTCGCGTATCGCTACGCCCCTCTCGGATAGCGGGAGCACCGGCGATCGAAACGGCTCGTCTGCTGTAAGCGTGTGAAACGTGTCGGCGGCGCATTCCACGGAATGCGCCGCCGATTTCTTCATGACGAGGTCTCTGAGCGGCGACGGCGAAAGTGTATGTCCCGCATTGATATCGACCAAAGCGATTGCTAAGTTCCTTGAGGTCTGCCGAACCTCGGCGACCTGCTTATCGGGGGAAGATCGCGATCACGCGACGTCGCGTCCGCGCACTTCCCCCGTTTGTCTCTCGTCTGGTCATGGTCCGCGTCGCACGCGTCGCTCCCGATAGCATAGCCCACGAACTCGAGATCGTGCCCGGCACGGAGATCCTTTCCGTCAACGGGCGCGAGATCGATGATTTCCTCGACTGGGAGTTCCTGACCGCCGACGACGAACTCGAAATCGCGGTCCGCCTTCCCGATGGCGAGGCGATCGTCTACGAGATCGAGCGCCCCGAGGGCGAGAGCCTCGGCGTGCAGCTGGAGCCGCCGACGGTGCGGCGCTGCGCCAATCGCTGCGAGTTCTGCTTCATCGAGGGACTCCCCAAGGGGCTGCGCAAGCCGCTCTACATCCGCGATGACGACTATCGTCTGTCGTTCGCGTATGGAAACTTTGCGACGCTCTCCAACCTCAAGGAGCGCGATTTCAATCGCATCATCGAGTACCGGCTCTCGCCGCTCTACGTCTCGGTGCACGCGACGCCGTGGGAAGCGCGCAAGACGCTGCTGAACAACCCGCGAGTCCCCAACATCCTGGAGCAGCTCAGGCGACTCGTCGATGGCGGGATCCAGTTCCACGGACAAATGGTCATCGTCCCTGGGCTCAACGACGGCGACGTACTCGAGCAGTCGCTCGCGGATCTCTGGGCGTTCGGCGATGCCTGCCTCTCGGTGGCGCTGGTGCCGGTTGGCCTCACCCAGTTCTCGCACCTGTACACCGGCAAGTCGATGGACCGGGAGAACGCGCGGCGGCTCCTCGACACCGCAGAGCGCTGGGCCGCGCGAGCGCGCAGCGAGCGTGGCGAGACCTGGGTCTTCGGCTCGGACGAGCTCTATCTCCTCGCCGGAGCGGAATTACCGAGTGCCGCTCACTACGGCGACTTCGCACAGATCGAAAACGGCGTCGGTTCTGTCACCGCGCTGCGCAACCGCGTGAGCGACGGGGCGTCGTCGCTGCCGCGCCTCGACGGGCGGAAGATCGGCGTGGTGACGGGGTTGGCGATGGGCGAGATCATGCCCCCGCTCCTCGAGCAGCTCGCGGCATCGACCGGGGCGCGCTTCGAGATGATCCCGACGGAGAACTCGCTCTTTGGCCCGACGACGACCACCGCCGGTCTCCTCGTCGGCAAGGACATGCTCGGCGCGCTGCGCGATCGGCACGACCTGGATCTCGCTCTTATCCCCGCCGAGTCGATCAACGAGGACGGGATATTTCTCGACGACATGACCTTCATCGAGGTGCGCGAAGCGCTCTCGATGCCGGTCTATCCATCCTACGATTTCATCGACGTGCTCCAACTCGAAGCAGGTGCGCTCACTGTCGGCGCGCCCGAAGGGGAGGCGTCGTGAGCCTTCCTGTCGTCGCACTCGTCGGCCGCCCGAATGTCGGCAAGTCGGCACTGTTCAACCGCATCGTGGGTCGCAACACCGCCATCGTGAGCGATGAAGCGGGGACGACACGTGACCGCCATTTCGCGCGGGCCGAGTGGGCCGGGTCGGCGTTCTGGCTCGTCGATACGGGCGGAATCACCGACGACCCGCGCGCCGCGATGGATGTCGAGATCCGGCGCCAGGTGACACAGGCGATCGAGGAGGCCGACCTCCTCCTCTTCGTGGTCGACGCCAAGAACGGTTTGCATCCGGTCGACCATCGCATCGCCGAGATTCTGCGGCAGTCGGGGAAGCCGTTCATGGTGATCGCGAACAAGACCGACAACCCGACCTCCACCGATTTCTACGAGTTCTACGAACTCGGGGCAGGGGATCCGATCCCGGTCTCGGCGATCAGTGGCAAGCAGTCGGGCGACATGCTCGACGCGGTGATCGAGCGGATTCCCGAAGTACCGCCGGAGGATGACACCGCATTGCGGATCGCCGTGATCGGGCGCCCGAATGTCGGCAAGTCGTCATTTGTCAACCGGCTGCTCGGTGAGGATCGCCTGGTCGTGTCTGAGGTCGCCGGAACGACGCGCGACGCGATCGACACGCCGATGCGGTACCACGACCGCGACTTCATCTTCATCGACACCGCCGGACTTCGCCGTCAATCGCGCGTCGAGGATGGCGTGGAGTTCTATTCGGCGTTGCGCACGCGCCGGGCCATCGATCGCGCCGACATCTGTTGCCTGCTGATCGACGCGACCGAGGAACTGCACAACCAGGACCTCAAGATCGCCGCGTTGGCCTGGGAAGCCGGGCGCGGTCTGATCCTGGTGGTCAACAAGTGGGACCTGGTCTCGAAGGACGACAAGACGGCGCACAAGTTCCAGAAGAAGTGCATCGAGAAGGCCCCCTTTCTCGCGTTTGTCCCCTTCCTCTTCACCTCCGCTCGCACCGGGCAGCGCGTGACGCGCATCCTCGATACGCTGCTCGAGGTCGAGGCCGAGCGCGCGAAGCGCATCACTACGTCGCAAGTCAACAACACACTCGAAGAGCTGGTGGCGCGACGCCAGCCGCCGCAGGCGGCGGGGCGTGAGGTGCGGTTGCACTACGCCACACAGGTGGAGACGGCGCCACCGACAATCGTGGTCTTCGGCAACAACACGGACGCGTTGGAAGAGCACTACATCCGCTATCTCCACAACGGATTCCGCGAGGCGTGGGGCTTCACCGGCAATCCGCTGCGCGTGCAGGTCAAGAAGAAGACTGCGCCCGGATGATCTTCGTCGCCGCGCTCCTCCTCCTGAGCTATGTCCTCGGCTCGACGCCGTTCGCCTACTTCGCTGGGCGTCTCCTGCGCGGCATCGACCTGCGCGAACATGGGTCGGGGAATCTCGGCGCGACGAACGTCTACCGTACGCTGGGAGCGCCGGCGGCGATCGTGGTGCTCCTGCTCGACGCGGCAAAGGGAGCGATTCCCGTCCTCCTCTTTCCCGCCGTTGCGCGACTCGACGGCGTCTGGTGGCCCGTGCTCTTTGGCGTGGTGGCGATCGTCGGCCATGTGCGCCCGTACTTCGGGATGTTTCGCGGGGGCGGGAAGGGAGTGGCGACCGCGTCAGGGGTCTTTGCGGCGCTTGCGCCCGTCCCCTTCCTTGCATCATTTGTCACATTCGTCGTCGTGGTCGCGCTGACGCGGTACGTTTCGTTAGGCTCGATGCTCGGCGCCGTGGCGCTTGCGGCGAGCGTGCTGGTGCGCGAGGGGGCGCGCGCGCCGCTGGCGCTCGTGGCGGTGGCGATCTGCGTCTTCGTGATCTGGACGCATCGCGCCAACATCGGGCGATTGCGGCGAGGTGAGGAGTCGCGGCTCGGTCGCCCCGGTGGTGCACGCAGCGGCCCCGCCGGCGGGGTGACGCGCTGATGCGGTGCGCGGTCATCGGCGGCGGCGCGTGGGGAAGCGCGATCGCCCACTTGGCAGCGCGCGGCGGGCACGACGTCGAGCTGTGGGCGCGCGAGAGCGATGTGGTGGAGCACATCAATCGCACGCACGCCAATCCGCGCTTCCTCCCTGGTGCGATGCTCGATCCCGGCGTGCGCGCGACCACGTTGATGTCCGAGGCGCTCGAGGGCGCGCAACTCGTCGTGTATGTTGCACCGTCGCACGTGCTGCGCGACGTGGTGAAGCACACCGCTCCGCACGTACGCGACGACGCACTCGCAGTGGTCGCGACGAAGGGGATCGAGCGGGGGACGCTCGCCCTCATGTCCGACGTGGTGCAGCAGGTGCTGCCGCAGCATCCGGTAGTCGCGCTGAGCGGGCCGAGCTTCGCGCTCGAGGTGGCGCGCGGGATGCCGACGGCGGTCGTCGCCGCCTCGACGGATCACGCAGCGGCAGAGCGCGTGCAATTGGTCCTGAGTTCCGGCGTCTTTCGCGTCTACACCAACGACGACGTCACCGGCGTGGAGATCGGTGGGGCGATCAAGAACGTGATGGCCGTCGCCACGGGGATCGCCGAGGGCGTGGGATTGGGACTCAACTCGCGCGCCGCACTGATCACGCGCGGGCTCGCCGAGACGACCAGACTGGGGGTCGCGTTAGGCGCACGTCCGGAGACCTTCGCCGGCCTCGCCGGCATCGGCGACCTGGTGCTCACCTGCACCGGATCGTTGAGCCGCAATCGCGCCGTCGGCGTGCAGGTAGGGAAGGGCGAGCCGCTGGAGTCGGTGCTCGCCGCCACGGAGAGCGTGGCCGAAGGAATCACCTCCACCGACAGCGCGCGCGCCCTCGCCGAGCGCGAAGGGGTGGACATGCCGATCGTGACTGCCATCGCCAGGATCCTGTTCGAGCAGCAGGCGCCGCGCGATGCCCTCGCCGACCTCATGGGGCGCGAACTGCGCCCGGAGCGGGACGCATGAGTGACGATGTCGTACAGGAATTCTTCTCGATCGGCGAGGTGTGTCAGCTCACCGATCTCAAGCCGCACGTGCTGCGTTACTGGGAAAGCCAGTTCCGCTTCCTGAACCCGGCGAAGAATCGATCGGGGAATCGGGTCTACCAGCGGCGAGAGGTCGACCTGATCCAGCTCGTGAAACACCTGCTCTACACCGAGAAGTACACGATCGACGGTGCGCGACAGAAGGTCGACGAACACCGCAAGGGCGGCGTGGTGAAGGCGGTCGCGCGCGAGGCGTTGGCGATCGAGACGCTGGCGGAGTTGGAGCGAGAGCTCGAGCAGCTGGCGGCGGTGCTCAACGGATCCGCGCCCGTTCCCGTCGCCGATCCGCCTGAGCCTCCGACAGGGTAGGGACGCGAGCTTGCGCCGCGAGGTAGCCCAATCCCGAGTCGCCCGCTACCGTTAGCGCATCATGCGATTCCTCTGCACCAACGACGACGGCATCCTCGCGCACGGACTCGATTGTCTCGTGCGGGCCGCCGAGCAGATCGGCGACGTGACGGTCGTCGCCCCGGACCGCGAGCAGAGCGCCACGTCGCATTCGCTCACGCTGCACCATCCGCTCCGCCCCGTGCGCCGCGGCGAGCATCGTTACCAGGTGGATGGCACGCCGACCGATTGCGTGATGCTCGCCGTCGAGTCCCTGATGGATGCGCGTCCCGACTTCGTCCTCAGCGGCATCAACCACGGCCAGAACATGGGTGAGGACGTCCTCTACTCGGGGACCGTCTCGGCAGCGATGGAGGGGTTGGCGTTAGGCATCCCGTCGATCGCCTTCTCCTTCGCGGGCGGCGACCTGCGCGCCGATATCGCCAAGCTTGACGAGCAGGTCGAACTTCTCGTCCCGCTGCTGCGGCACCTGACGACGCTTCCCGCATTCCCCGAGGGGACGCTCCTCAACGTCAATCTCCCGCCGCTCCGCGGCGACGAGATTCGCGGCGTGAAGCTCACCCGCCTCGGACGTCGCGTCTACTCCAACTCGATCCAGCCGATGAAGGATCCGTGGGGGCGGAAGATCTACTGGATCGGGGGTGGCGAGATTACGTGGACCGGGAGCGGAGACTCAGACTTCCAGGCGATTCGCGACGGCTTCGTCTCGGTGACGCCGTTGCACCTGGACCTGACCCATCGCGACATGCTCGACGTGTCGGAGCGCTGGTGGCGAGCGCCGTAGGCCCCGACTACGGTCCCGCCCGACGCCGCCTGGTTGAGGCGCTTCGCGTCGGCGGGATCACCGACCCCGCCGTCCTCGCCGCGATCGAAGAAGCGCCGCGACACCTCTTCGTGCCGACCGGCGTCAGGCATCGCGCCTACGAGGACAGCCCGCAGCTCATCGCAAACAAGCAGACGATCTCGCAGCCGAGCGTCCACGCGCGCTACCTGCAGCTCCTGCAGCTGCGCGGAACCGAGCGAGTGCTGGAGATCGGGACCGGCTCCGGATACCAGACGCTCCTCCTGTCCAGGCTGGTCGAACAGGTCTTCTCGATCGAGCGCCATCGCGAGCTCTTGGAGGGTGCGCGCGAGCTGCTGCGAACCATAGGCGTCCGCAACGCCTCGTTCCTGCACGGCGACGGGACGATCGGTTGGCGCGAGTTTGCGCCGTACGACGCGATTCTGGTATCGGCCGCCTCGCCCGCTATCCCGCAACCGCTCGTCGAACAGCTCGCCGAGGGGGGGCGATTGCTGGTGCCGATCGGCGAACGTGACGAGCAGATGCTTACGATGGTGACGCGCGTAGCAGGGCGGCTCGAGCGACGTGACATCACCCCGGTGAGATTCGTCCCGCTGGTGGGCACGCACGGCTGGACGTCACCCTAGACGTCACCCTGTCACGAAGGGATGCGGAGCCCTCTCACCGTACGTCGCGCGGAGCGGCTCCCATGGATGATGGCTCGCAGGATCCAAACGTCCCCCAGGCACGCCCCCTCCTTCGCCCGTTCAGCGGACAGCGGCAGGGAGAGCAGGGACCGCTGAAGCTCGGCGGGCGTCGACTCGCGCGTTCGCCGCACCTACCGTCCGTCACGCGCGCGCATCCGGCTCCCGCGCTTGATGCTGCCGTTTTGCCCGGCGGCGACACTGCGGTCGCGAGCACGCCCCCCGCGACGTCGCCAGCTGCAACGCTTTCACGGACTGAGGTCGATAGTCACATCGACGAACACGACGTCGCGCTGGGCGTCGACGAAGAAGCTTCGGTGCCGGACGGCCCCGTCGCCGAGACGCAGCTCGCGCTGCACGAGGATCTGGTCGCCGATTCGTACGAGATCGCGCAGCGCTCACCGCAGTACGACGACGAGAGCGCCGATTCGGACGCCGAGTCGGTCGAAGGCTCGCATGTCGACTCGGACGACGTCTCGTTGGAGCTCCAGTTATCTGATGCGCCCGCGAGGTCCGACGTCGTCGAGGCGGGCGTTGACGCGAGCGTCGAGACGAATGTCGAAGCGAACGTCGAATCGGAATTCGAACAAGGCGACGCGGCGGACAGCGAGATCGACTACGGCGACGCTGCGCCGGCTCCGGTGGCCTCGGCGCTCGACGTGTCGACGCTCACGCGCGACGCTCGGTCCTACGATTCCAACGCGTTCTCCTATCATTTCGACGATTCGCTGACGTACGGCGCGCAGCGAGTTGAGGAGGACACGCTCGACATCGACGAGGGAAGTGGCGAGACGTTCGCGTCGATTGAACCCTCGTCGGAGCTGTCGATCGAGGATTCGATCCAGGGTTCGATCGAAGACTCGATCGAAGACTCGATAGAAGACTCGATCGCGGTGATTGATGCTCACGTCGATGAAGAGCGCGTGTCGCGGGTCGACCCTTCGGTCGAAGCACAGCTCGATACGCCGTTCGAGCGGGAGATCGAACCGGTGATCGAGGCGTCGTGCGACGCACCGGTGGAAGCATCTGTGGACGCATCGTTCGGAGCCGCTGTCGACGCACCGGTAGGCCTGGAGGCTCGGTTCCCGGTCGACGCGGTACTCCCGGCGTCTGCTGCAGCGCTCGGCGACGTGGCAGACACGTTCGCCGCCGGGGACGAGAGCGACGCGACGGCAGACCTCGCGAACGCGGAGCTTCTCGATAGCGATCGCGATGTCCAGTTGCACACTCTCGCCGATGACGTGACGGCAGAATGGGAAATTCCCGCGCCCTTCGCGTCGTCGTTCCTCGACGACGATGTCGCGCCCGCGACGGACGTGGTGGTCGAGTGCACCTCTCCCACAGTGGAGATTGAGGCAACAAGCGCGGAGCAGCGCGCGGTCACGAGCGAGGACACGAGTGAGCGCTCGCGCGAGGTCACGAATGAGTTGTCCGTCGACGCATCGAGCGAACCCTTCGTGATCGATGACTCGGCGTATGCCGTCGACGACGAGGGTGATCTCGCGAGCGGTGCCTACGCAGCGACAACGGTCGACGCCTCGGACTCCGCGCCCTCACCGTCGGTCGCGATCGAAGCGACTCCGGAAGCGGCTCTGCTGGCGCACGATGACACCGTCGACGAAGTCGATACGCCGTCTCTGGAATCCGTCGACTTCGTCCAGACCTCGGCGCGCTATGAAGCGCCGGCGCTTCTGGACGCCGAGCTGGCAGGCTTTTCCCTCCGACCGGGTGAAGCGGTGGCGGATCCCACGCCGATTCCCGGGATGGACCAGATGCTGGCCATCGCTGGAGTAGAGAGCGACACCGACGCCGATGACGTGTCGGCCGCCGTGGAAGACGCCGCGAATGTCTCGCTATCCTCGCGCGCCGACGATGCCGCCGCGGACCTGGTCGTCGCGGAGCGCGCGACCGCTCTTCCGGCGGGAGATGCTGGTGCGAGCGCGAATGGCGAGGCGGCAACGGTTGAGGCGACCGATGCCGGCGAGGAGGCTCCGCGAGGTGCAATGTCCTCTGCGTCGATGGCGTCGCTCCTGGCTCCGGGAGAGCGCGAGCTGCGCGACTTCGTCGAGCAGTCGGAGAGCGAGGCGCATGTCCTGGCGACGCTGGAGATGGTGGCGCGCCGCGTTCGCGGAGGCGAGATTGTCCCCTCGATCGATGCAGGGGCGACGCCTGAGGCGGTCCTGGCGAGTGTCCTCGCAGCGATTCTCTCCTCGAGAACGTGACGCCACTTCCACACCGCACGTGCCTGTCGTTCACATCGAAGTCGCCGGAAAGGTCCAGGGGATAGGGTTTCGGGGATTTGTGCTGCAGCAGGCACGTGAGCTCCAACTCTCCGGTTGGGTCCGAAACCTGTCGAGCGGAAACGTCGAGATCGCAGCGTCAGGGAGCGAATCGTCGGTCAAGTCGCTCCTCGCTGCCGTTCGCGAGGGACCGGAGGGAGCCGTGGTGAAGCAGGTGATCAATCTCCCGCCGCAACCATCGCTGGAGCTCCCGCACCCATTCACGGTCCTCAAGTGACATTGCCAACGGACGAGCGCGGAGTCCCGGCGGCGCTTCGTGCGGCGATTCGCGAAATCCCTGACTATCCCAAGCCGGGGATCCTGTTCAAGGACATCACGCCCCTCCTCGCTGACCGCGCGCTCTTCCGCGCAGCGTGCGAGTTGCTCGCCGAGCCATTTGCGAGCGCGGGCATCACGCACGTGGTCGCGATCGAGAGCCGAGGCTTCTTGTTCGGCGGTCCGGTCGCCGTGGCGTTAGGTGCCGGCCTTGTCCCCGTGCGGAAGGAAGGAAAGCTCCCGCATCGGACGAGTCGACTCGAGTACGCGCTGGAGTACGGGAGCGACGCGATCGAAATTCATTCTGATGCGTTGGGGCGCGACTCGCGTGTGCTGATCGTCGACGACGTGCTCGCGACCGGTGGCACAGCCGCAGCGACGTCGTCGCTCGTTCGACAACTCGGCGCGAACGTGATCGGGAGCACATTCCTCATCGAGCTCGCGTTGCTCGATGGGCGCGGGCGACTCGTGGACGATGGGGCGCGACACGACGCCCCCCAACGCGTGGAAAGCGTCATCGTCTATCGCTGAGTCGATCGTACGTCTCGCGCGTTCGTTCGAGGCACTCTCGCAACGTCGCGTCACACTCGCGCCCAGCGCACAAATGACGGCGCGCTTTCCCCTCGAAATCGCAGCGGGTAGATTCGACGAGTACTACGCCCCCGTAGCTCAGATGGATAGAGCAGCGGTTTCCTAAACCGTTGGTCGCACGTTCGAATCGTGTCGGGGGCACTGGCGAAGGGGAGTGTGAGTCTCCTTCATGAACCTGTCGGAGCGCGACGCATCAGTCTCGATGGTGAGCGAAAAGAAGCGGGGCCCCTTGCGACGGATGCGCGAGGGGCCCCTTCCTGCCACCGGAGCGAGGCGAAGCCTACGCACCACGCTTGGCGTATATCTCCTTCTCCAACTTGACGCGAAGCTTCTTCGCCTCATCGAGCGCCTCGGTCTTCTTGCGCCCCTTGGCGGGGACGTAGAAGCGCTTTTGCTTGCCGGGCTCGGGATTGATCGAGACGATGAACGCTTGATGCCGCTTGTCCCACTGGACACCCGTCACGCCGTACTTGTTGCGACGCGACCTCACCACCACACGCCCCGTTTGCGGCTTGCCGAGCGCTTTCTCGGTCTTGTCGCGCCAGACAACGGCCTGCGCGAACGCCTTCTTCTTGCCACCGTGCTTGTTGTCCGAGAACCACTTTCTGTGCGTCTTGCCTTCGAAAGTGACCTGGACGAGCCAGCCGTGGTTGTGCTTTTCCGGCTGGTCGATGCGTGAGATGCCTTTGCGCCTAATCATGGTAAGTGGTTGAGGGTGAGGGCGCTGTGAAGGTAGCGCAATCTTGCGTGAGGACAAGCCCGCACTTCCTTCGCGCGGGTTTGCTACACATCTTTAACGCATGCCGCAGCGATTTCGTCGCGCTCGACGAGAACGTTGCTCCCCGTGAATCCCACCAGCCCCTCGAACCGGCACGCCGGAGACAGGGCGCCCCTGACATCACATGACAAAAACAGGTGAAGCCGCTCGGCCGCAGCTCGATGACACGGCCGAGTCGTTGATGGATTGGATACAAACTCACATACGGGAAGTGGGGATTGGCGCGCTGGTGATCGTGGCGCTGGCGGCGGGGACTTGGATCGTCTCGAGTTCGAATGCCACCAAGAACGCGGCGGCTTCACGCTCGTTGGGCGAGGCTCAGCGGAGCGTGGCGTCCGGCAACCTACCGTTGGCGGCGGCGGACCTGCAGAAGGTCGTGCAGCGCTACGGCTCCACCCAGGCCGGCACGCAGGCCAAGCTCCTTCTCGCGCAGGTCCTCTTCGATCAGGGAAAGGTGGACGAGGGTCTCAAGATGATCGACGAGGTCGGTTCGGCTGGGGTGCTGCAGCCCTCGCTGCACGGGCTCAAGGGGGCGGGGCTCGAGCAGGCCGGCAAGCCGGGCGACGCCGCGGCCGAATACCTCAAGGCGGCCCAGGCGACGACGCTCCCGTCGGAGCGCGAGAGCTATCGCTCCGATGCAGCGCGTGCGTATCTCGCCGCCGGCAAGAAGGACGAGGCGCTCAAGATCTGGAAGGACATCGCCGCCGATCCGTCGTCGACGCTCAACAGCGAGGCTCGGCTCCGGGTTGGTGAACTGACGGCCGAAGTCGCCAAGGGATAGCGTGCCGCGGTCGGCGGCGTCCAACGGCAACCGCCAGGAACGCCGCCGACGGCACGGTTCGAAAGAGCTCAACGCGCCTCGTCCTGGACCGTGCGACTCTGACCCCGGACACGCGGATGGGGCACGGGAGAACGAGATGCGGCGGAGGCTCAGAACTCCTGTGCGCCGAGCCAGAAGCACGACTCGCAATGACGCAGCCCGGGACTAGAATCCCGGGCCTTGTCGTTCGCGGCCTCGCCGACTTGAGGCTCGAAACTACGCGAGGTGCGCGCCGCGCGGGCGTCGCAGAACCGATCGGCGCCGCGCGCTCGATCAACGCCGGCAGCAGAGATCGACTGACGCCTCGATGATTCGGCGCTGTCACGCGAGCCGAGGCGGCTGGACGGAGAGAGAGGTCTAGACAGGGATGGGGAGCCTCTGACCCTGAATCGACCTGAATTACTTCGTATAATATGTGTTATGTAAACTTACTCCGTGGAAAAGTGCGCAGCCGTGGAGAATCTCCGGGCGTCGTCGGCGATTCCCTGCCGGCGCGAAGTGGCTGATCCTGAACGACTTGGATCAAGCGGAGCCGACCATGCCGTCGAACCTGTAAGCGTGCAAGGATCGATCGGGCGCACCCGACGAGCTCGTGCGGTATTCAATGGGTGTGAGCGAGGCCGGATTGCCAGGATGCCATCCAGATTCGACGCAGACGTCGCGGTTGCGGCGCGGCCAATAGCGACAGTGACTCCGAGCAACTGTCGCCTCGCGTTAGGGCTCACATCCGAACGGCGGGAAGCCGAAATCGGATCAAATTTCGCCGAGGTTTCCGGTAAAGACGATGCGCCCCTCGCCGCGCAGGACCGGAGGGAGTTCGGACTCTCCTGGGCGGGCGCCGGCGGTCAGGATGCTCCCCGACCGGGTCGTCAGCGGGACGGCGCCGTGGGTGATGCCCCAGGCGTCGAGCAGCGCCGCCGATGCGACCGCCCCAGTTCCGCACGCGAGCGTTTCCTCCTCCACGCCGCGCTCGTACGTCCGGATCGTCCAGCCGCCGGACTTGGCGGGCGAGACGAAATTGGCGTTTGCTCCATCGCGGAGGACATCGAGTCGGCGGAGTTCCCGCCCCCGGCGCTCGACGTCGACCTGTTCGACGTCGTCGACCAGGACCACCAGATGCGGCACGCCGACGCGGGCGTAGCCGATGCGGTTCTCGCCGCCAAGGCGGCGCGTTTCGAACGAGGCCTGCAGCTCGGTCACCGGAACCATGTCGATCTCGGGAGAGCCGTCGACCAACCGCCCCGTAACGGGCCCTGAGACCGTCTCGAAGGCAAAATCTCCCTCGCTGACGATACCGAGGTCGCACGCGAGTCTCGTGCTGCACAGCGCGGCATTTCCGCACATTTCGGCGAGCGAGCCGTCGCGGTTGAAGTAGCGCATCATGAATGGGAGCTCCGCATGCGGCTCGAGGAAGACGACGCCGTCGGCGCCGATCCCCGTACGCCGCTCGCACAGCCTCCCGATCACCTCGCGTGTGGCCAGCTCGCCGGCCGGCTCGCGCATCGCGTCGAAGAAGACGAAGTCGTTCCCCGAACCGCTCATCTTCCAGAACATTCGCCCGGGCATGCTCACACCCTCCGCGTGATTGCCCACCAGCGCAGCCGCCAGACCATCCAGATCGCCTCGCGCACGATACGCTTGGACATCTTGCTCTCGCCCTCGGTCCGATCGACGAAAACGATCGGGATCTCGGTGATCCGGAATCCCTTTCGCCAGGCGCGGAAGCTCATCTCGATCTGGAACGCGTAACCGTTGGAGCGAACGTCGTTTAGGTCGATCGCCTGAAGTACTTTCCGGCGAAAGCACTTGAAGCCGCCGGTGGCGTCGAAGAGCGGGAGCCCGGTCACGATGCGAGCGTAGATGTTCGCGCCGTAGCTCAGCAGGAGGCGGTTGATCGGCCAGTTGACCACGGTGACCTTCCCGTCGCGGTAGCGCGAGCCGAGGACCACGTCGGCGTCCTTGGCGCTCTCGAGAAACTGCGGGATGTGCGACGGGTCGTGCGAGAAGTCGGCGTCCATCTCGAAAACCAGCTCGTAGTCGTGCTCGAGCGCCCAGCGAAAGCCGGTGAGATAGGCGGTCCCAAGTCCCATCTTCTTCTCGCGATGGATCACATGGACGCGCGAGTCGATGGCCACGCGCTCGTCGACCAGGGCGCCGGTCCCGTCGGGGGAGCCGTCATCGACCACGAGCACGTCGATCCGCGGATCCTGGGCGAGGACCGCGTCGATCAGGCGGATGATGTTTTCCCGCTCGTTGTACGTCGGGACGATGACCAGGGAACGTTCAGGCACGTGCGGCCGCGCTCCGCCTATCGATGACCAGGCCAGCTCCAAGGAGGATGAGGCTCAGCGCGACCGCCGCCCACGTCACCTTCTTTCCCACCTCGTAAGCCGGGTTGGTGAAGGTGAGTGAGACGCTTTTGGCACCGGCGGGGAGCGCGACGCCGATCAGCGAGACCGCCGCCTTCCCGAGAACGCCGGGCTTTCCGTCGACCATGGCGCGCCACCCGGGATACCAGTTCTCCGAGACCATCAGCGCCGCACCCGCCGGGGCCGGCTTGTCGAGGGCGATGTCGATGAGACCGGGCTCGTACTTGGTGACCTTGGCGGAGATGTCGAGCGGTTCGGGGAGCGACGAGAGCTGGGCCCCCTGCACCGCTGCCGACGTGTCGAAGACGGCGACTCGCCGCACGTCGAAGCGCGGATCGAGCACCGTGGCCATCACCGTCGCCTCGTCGGCCTTCACGATCGCCGGCGTGACCCAGGCGAAGGACATATCGACGGGGACTTCGTGCAGGTACAGCTCGCTGCCGGCTGCGTCGCGCACGGGACCGGCCACCTGCTTGAGTTCTTTCAGCCCAATGTTGTCAGGCGAGTTGGTAAGCACGTACCGCATGTTCATCAGGCGCCAGAAGTTGGGATTCGCTACCTGACGATACCCTTCCTCGGTGCCGACGAGTCGATCGTACGCTCCAAGTTCGTTGCCGTGATATCCAAGAACTGACGAGACCCCATGGATCATGAGACCGTCGAAACTCAGAAGGGGATCGTTGATCGCGTCCGACGGAGCGGTCTGGAACGAAAGAACGCGGAAGGGACCCGGCTTCGCCGCGAGCGAGTCGACGATGGAGTTGCTCGCATAAATGACCGACGCGGGCTCGTCGAACTCCCAGTAGCGTCGAAGGACGCTCCAGCAATCGAGCGAAACCACGAGGATCAGGAGCACTCCGCCGAGGTCCCGCGAGACGCGCCGTGTGGCCACCACCATGGCCACGCCGACGGTGAGAAGGATGAAGACCATCGAGCGCAGTGCTCCGACGCGAAGCGCGCCGTCGTTCGCAAGCACCCTGTCCGCGCGCTCCGGTCCGGCGATCGACACGCCGAGGTTGGTAAATGCGCCGAGGGCACCCAGGAGCCCGACGATGACTGCGGCGATCGTCCAACCGATCAGGTAGCGACGCCGTTCTTCGCACCGCACGATGCGCTCAGCGCCGAATGCAGCGAGCACAGAGGTCGAAAACGCGACCACGAAAAGCATGGTGCTCGGCGCCCGGAAGTACTTCGTTCCTGGGACTATAGCGTAGACGAGCGAATAAAACGGCGTATTGCCGCCTAACGCCCAGAGCAACGAGATAACGAACGCGCCGAACCAGAACCAGACGAGTCTTCGGTGCGAACGCAGCGCCCATGCTCCAAAGGCCATACCGGCTAGTACCAAGACCGCGGCGCCAAGGTACTCGGAGTGAAAATGAATTACGTTGCGGCCCCAATAGCGCTCGAGGATGCCAGAGAACTGCGGTACCAGAAAGTTGAAGGTCTCTTCAGGGGGCATCGAATAGGAGATTGCGTGCTCCCATCCCTTCCCTCCCGCGCGGGGCGAAAAGTTCACATACGCCTTTACTGGCCAGAACTGAATCGCACCCATCACCATTCCGACCGCGACGGAGCCCAGCGCGGCCGCGAGACGTAACAGCCCACTATTGCGAGCGATCGGCGCATCCGAAGCGAAGCCGAGGGAGAGGAAGACGGCAAACGCACCGGTCACGAGGAGCATGTACTGCAAGAGCTGTGGATGCGGAGAGAGCACCGCGAGGCCAACGACGAGCGCCAGCGGCCCCCACGCCCAAGCACGACCGTCACGGACGCCGCGCACTACGTAGAACAGGGCCAACGGGAGGAGCGCTGCGATGAAGAGTTTCCCATCATGCCCCGGTGCGACCAACCCGGCGATGTTGCCGCCCATCTGGTACGCAACGCCGCCGATGACCGAAGCGAAGAAGCTGAGTCCGATCGAACGGAGGAACAGGTAACAGAACAGGCCGGCGAGGAAGACGTGAATGATGAGGCCCCACGTCATCCCGTGGTCGGTGCCGATGAGTATGCGAAGGAGCGCCGTCGGATAAAACGTGTCTCCGTGCATCGCATCGACGAACGGCATCCCGCCGAACAAGTAGGGATTCCACTGCGGAATCGCCCCATGCTTTTCCCAATACGCGCGCGCAAACTCGCGGAACGAGTAGCCGGCCTTGTACTGATCCGAATACGGATTGACGAGAAACTTTCCTGCCAGCGCGGGAAAACCGAGCGCGAGGGTGCACAGCGCGTGAATGAGCGCTGCCCAGGCGACCGCGAAGCGCGGTCCGGGCGCAGCGGCAGTGGCGTTCCCGGCGGAGGTCGACGTTGCGGGTTTGGCGACGTCAGACGTACGGGTCATGTAGGGGGAGTTGGGCGCCCACGCCCGCGGAGGGCGTCGGCAGCGAGAAAGCCGAGTCCAGGAAGGACCTCCAGCACGGTCAGCCAGAGGCGCGACGTGAGCGAGATCACCCCCGCCGCCCCCGCCTGCGCCAGGCCGAACTGGCCTAACGCGAGCATCAGCGACTTCTCGCGCACGCCGATTCCACCCGGCGCAAACAACGCAATGTACCCAGCCAGATACGACCCCGTGAAGGCGGCGACGTACGACGCCGTACTCCCCGGTGCCGCTCCGAGTACACCGGCGACGAAGATGCGGAACGCGACGCCATAAAGCACCCACGCCACGAGGCACCCGATCGACGCCAGCCAGACGGCGCTGTCGGGGAGTCGAGGAACGTCGAGCGGGCGTCGAAGAATCCGCCCGGCGATCTGTGCGGCCATCGGGACGATTCGCGGCGCGAGAACGATCCCGACAACCAGCACGACCGCCAATGAGAGCGCGGCCGTCCTCGCATGAAAGAACTCCGCGCCCGTCACCAGTACGAGTCCGAATCCGGCGAGAAGGTTTACCAGATTGATGACGAGCGCCGATCCGGTCGCGGCGACGACCGAAACGCCGCGCTCCTGCGCCATGACGCCCATGGCGCCGATCTGCCAGACCTTCCCGGGGAGATAGCGCCCGAGGTTGGAGATGAACCAGATGCGGGCGGCATCGAACCAGGAGAGTTCAGCGTCCCACGCGCGCACCGTGCGTCGCCACGTCTCGACGAGAACGGCATACGCCGCCAGGACGATGAGGCTCGAAGCCCCGATGACGTGCCAGCGCGGCTCGAGTTCGGCACCCGATGCGCGGAAGGCGCGCCACTGATCGACGATTTCGCGCCCGGCCAGCCCGACGGCGAGGACCGCGAGAATGGCGAAGGCGATGCGCCAGGTCCTAGATCGCAACGAGGGAGCGATAGAGAGTGGCGTAGCGACGCGCGGAGGATTCGGGGGCGAAGTCGCCCAAAGCGGCCATGCGCCCTGCCCTGCCGAGTCCCAGGCGTAGCTCGGGAGCTTCCCAGAGTTTGTCCATCGACGCTGCGAGCGCGTCGATATCGCCGGGCGGGGCGAGGAGTCCGGTCTCGCCGTGCACGATCGTGTCGGTGATGCCGCCGGAGTCGAAGGCGACGACGGGGGCCTCACACAGCTGCGCCTCGACGGCGACCAGGCCGAGTCCCTCGTCGATGCTGGGGACCACGAGCGCGCTCGCGCGCTGGTAGAACGCGGGAAGCGCGGTCTGCGGCTGCGCGCCGTGCCAGGTGAGGCGATCGGCAATCCCCAGTTGGTCCGCCTGCGCGCGCAGCCTGGCTTCGTCCGGGCCGGCGCCCACGAGGTCGAGCTGGACGCGGTGGCGCATGCGGGCCACCGCATCGAGGAGGAGGGCTACTCCCTTCTGCGCGTTGAGGCGCCCAACGAAGAGGAGGCGATCGTTCGTACGCCCCTCGCCCGGGTGAAAGATCTCGGTCGATACCGGCATCGGCGCGACAAGCGGTTCGATGCCGGGGGCCATCGCCCGCACTTCGGACGCGAGCCACCGTGAGACGGTGGTCACCGCGCGCGAGTGGTGCATCACGCGACGGAAGAGGGGGCGGGCGACGCTGCTTCCGCGGGCGAGGCGCACGTCGGTCCCGTGCATCGTGGTCACCATCGGGACGCCGGCGAGGCCGGAGGCCCACGAGCCGACCAGCCCGCCGGGAAACCACCAGTGCGCGTGCACCAGGTGCGGGGCGAACTCGCGCCGCGCACGCGTCGCGGCGGCAAAGCCGCTGCCGAGGAATCCGAGCAGCGCCAGCCGTGCGCTCCACGAGCGTTGCACCTGCTGGGCCATCTCGCCGGTGTAGGCGAGGTTCTCGTACTTGCGCGGGGCGTAGTGGAATCGGGCGACGGGGATCCCCTCGAGCACCTCGTCGGCAGGGAGCTCGGCGCCCGCCGGGGCGACGCCGGCAGGTGCAACGACGCGGACCTCGACGCGTTCGTGGCGCAGCGCGTTCGCCAGGTGCAACAGGAACGACCCGGCGGCGTCGCCGGGGACGCGCGGGTACGAATGCGTGAGGAACAGGACGCGCAGCGGCGCGTCAGCCATCGCGCCGCCCCGCCGGCGACTCGTCACGCTCGGCGGCGCGCAGGTCGTCGGTGACGCGGCGCAGCTCGCGGAGTTGCGCGCGCATCCCGGCGATCTGCTCGCCTAACAAGCCAGTGGCGAAGAAGATCGACCCGAGGATCAGGACGGTCTGGATGAGCGTCCAGACCCAGCGGAGACCGACGCCCGAGATGAAGAGCCAGGCGACCGCGGCGAGACCGGCGAGCGCACCGACGGCGAAGAGACCGGCTCCAAGCATCCCGAACAGGAGGAGCGGCTTGGCGGCAAAGCGCAGCTCGAACCAGACGGAGAGCATGTCGAGAACGCCGACGGGGATGCGCCCGATCCCAAACTTCGACTTGCCGGCGTGGCGCGGGTACAGCGGGACGGGGATCTCGGTGACGGTGTATCCCTGCGCCGCGGCGATCACGATCATGTAGCGGTGCCAGTCGGGGCGCGTGGGGAGAATCTCCATGATCTCGCGCCGGTACGCCTTCACGCTGTTGAGGTCGCGCACCGGAACGTGGAAGAGCGAGCGGCTCAGCCAGTTGTAGATCGACGAGACGAAGGCCTTCTCGTACTTCCCCTCCTTGAAGCCGGTGACCATGTCGGCCTCGTCGCGGAGAATCGGGGCGACGAGTCGCGGAATGTCCTCGGGCTTGAATTGCAAGTCGGCGGGATAGAACACGAGGATATCGCCACGGGCGGCGAGATACCCCGATCGGAGCGCGTCGGCGATGCCCCGGCGCGAGCGGTGCCTAACGGTACGCAGGAAGGGGTAGCGTTCCTTGAGCTCACCGAGGAGCATCCACGAATCGTCGATCGACCCGTCGTCGACGACGATGACCTCGAATCCTTCGGTGAAGTCGTGGAGCGCGGCCGCCGTCTGCTCCATGAACATCGCCAGGTTTCCCGCTTCGTCCTTGGCGGGGACGAGGACCGACAAACGAATGGGAGCGTCGGCGGTTGCAGCTGGTCGGATCGAGAAGCTCGGCTCCGTGCCTCTCATACCCGCTTGCGCATGCGGGCCGAGAGCACCCCCAGCTGGTCGCGGTACTTGGCGACGGTACGGCGAGCGATGTTGACGCCGTTCTCGCGGAGGATGTTGACGATCGCCTGGTCGGTGAGCGGGTTCCGCGCATCCTCGCCGCTCACGAGCTTCTCGATCTGGTCCTTGATGCCGCGGGCGGAGACGTCCTCTCCCCCAGTCGTGCTCAACCCCGACGAGAAGAAGAACTTGAGCGGAAGCACGCCGCGCGGGGTCTGCACGAACTTCTCGTTCGTCACGCGGCTGACCGTGCTCTCATGCATCGCGATGACCTCGGCCACTTCGCGCAGCGTCAGCGGCTTGAGGTACTGCACCCCCTTCTCGAAGAAGTCGCGCTGCCGGTCGACGATGTAGTTCATGACCTTGAGCATCGTCTGCCGGCGCTGCTCGATCGCCTGAATCATCCAGTTGGCCGAGTTGAGCTTCGAGGAGATGAACTCCTTGTTCTCGCCATCGAACTTCTTCTTGTCGCGCGCAATCTCCTGGTAGGCCTTGCTCAGCTTGAGGCGCGGGAGGTTGCCGTCGTTGACGAAGACGTGGTAGTTCCCATCGATCTTCTCGACGACGAGGTCGGGGACGATGTAGCCGTCGCTGGCGTTGCTGAAGCGCACACCCGGCTTTGGGTCGAGCTTGGCGATGTCGTCGGCCGCTGACTGGACGTCCTGTGCGCTGATGCCGAAGCGCTTGGAGATCTCGCTCCAGCGGTGTGCGATCAGTTCGTCGAAGGCATCGCGCACCAGGCGATACGCCAGCGTGTCTTCCTGCTTCTGGTCGCGCAGCTGCAAGAGGAGACATTCACGCAAGTCGCGCGCACCGACGCCGGGCGGGTCGAGCGTCTGGATGATGGCGAGCATCTCCTCGGCCTCTTCGAGCCGATAGAGCGGGAGCTCCCCCTCGAAGCCTTCGCGCTCGGCGGCCTGCGCCACGACCTCGTTGATTCCCTCGAGGATCTCCTCGATGGAGCAGGTGAGGTAGCCGTCCTCGTTGATGTTCCCCGCGAACTCGTCGGCCAGGAGCAACTGGCGCGGCGTGAGCTCGAGCAGGGAGATCTGGTCCTTGAGGTGGTCGTCCAGGTCGCGCTTGTCGACCGACACGGGCTCGTAGAACTCGCGTTCCTCGTGCTCCTCACGAACGCCGCCCGTCTCGAAGCCGTCGAGGAGGATCTCCTCCCAGTCGATCGTGTCGTTCTTGACCGCCTCGGCCTCCTCAGGGGGGGCGGTCTCCGGCTCTTCGAGGTCGACCGGTCCTTCCTCGCCCTCGCGCTCCTCCTCTTCCTCCGAATCCTCCTCGTCCGGCTCAGTCATCTCGAGGAACGGATTGGTGAGGAGTTCCTGCTTGAGGTGCTGCTGCAGGTCGAGCAGCGGCATGTAGAGGAGATCCATCGCCTGGTACAGGCGTGGATTGATCTTCAGCTCCTGACGGAGCGAGGCATGCTGGCTAAGGCCGGCCCTCATCCGGGAACGCCCTCAACCTCGGCGGCAAAGCGCGAGCGGAGCCGCGCGGTGAGCGTGGGGCCGAGATAGATCTGCGACACCTCGTCGTCGAAGACGAGGTCGCGCACGGTTCCGGAGACCTTCACCTGACCGTCGAACATGATGTAGGCCCGGTCGACGATGTCGAGCGTCTGTTCCACGTTGTGGTCGCTGATGAGCACACCGATTCCCCGATGGCGCAGGCCGGCCACGATGGTTTGGATGTCGTGAACCGCGATGGGATCGACTCCGGCGAACGGTTCATCGAGCATCATGAACTTCGGCTGGGAGACGAGCGCCCGCGTGATTTCCAGGCGCCGCCGCTCACCTCCCGACAAGGCGTATGCCTTGCTGTGCCGAAGGTGCTTGATGCTCAGCTCGTCGAGCAACCCTTCTAACCGTGCTCGACGCTCATCCTTCGTGATTGGCAACGTCTCGAGGATTGCGAGAATGTTGTCCTCCACGCTCAACTTGCGAAAGATCGACGGCTCCTGCGAAAGATAGCCGATGCCACGCCGCGCGCGCTTGTACATGGGCATGCGCGTGATGTCGGCGTTGTCGAGGAGGATTCGACCGGCCTCGGGCTGGATGAGCCCGACGATCATGTAGAACGTCGTCGTCTTCCCCGCTCCGTTTGGGCCGAGGAGTCCAACGATCTCCCCCTGCTGCAGGCGTACGGCGACGTCGTGCACCACGCGCCGCTTGCGGTAGACCTTCACCAACCCCTGCGCCTCGAGCACGCTCCCCGACGGGACTGCGCGCGCTTCGCCCGACCGTCGCGTCGCGCTCGACGGACCGGCAGCGACAGTCGCGTGCTCGCCGGTCAGGCGCAACGATTCGGCGACATCGGCGCGCTGCGGGGCAATCTCGGCCCAGAGTTCCGGGGCGACGCGGATCTGCACGCTGTCGTCCGCTGGGGAGTTGAGCGGAAACTCGATGAGGTTCTGCGCGGCGAGGCGCGGGAGGACTGAGCGCTGCAGGAAGGCGCGAACCTCGTCGAGGGAGAGTCGCCCCGCTTCGCGCTCGGCATCGCCTCCCTGCGCGCGGATGGCCGCGATCCAGTCGTCGCGAAACCGAATGGCGACGTCGTTGAAGACCGCCAGGCCCTGGGCATCGGACGCACTGATGACCGCGTGCAGGCCGAAGGCGACGGAGCGGTCGCCACCGGCGCGCTGCTCGATCAGCGCCTGGATGCGTTCGGAGAGAGAGCTCATGGGCGCCGGGGGGAGGAGGCGTTAGGCGGACGCTTGATCGGAGTGCTCGGACGCTTGGTCGAAGTACGGCTCGTGGAGCCACGCGGGGTCGACTTTGTGGACTTCGCCGACTTCGCCTTCTCGTCGAGCAGCGAATCGGGCTGGGCCTCGAGGTAGACGCCGGCGGCCGAATCGACGACGGTGACCGTCTTCACTTCCTGGTTGGAGAAGTCGACCACGATTTCGCGTCCGCGCACGTAGTTCATCCCCGGGCGGTCGGGGGCCTTGTCGTTGGCGACCTGGTAGAAGGAGCTGGCACTCCCCTTCGACAGGAGGTCGTGAATGCGCGGGCGGGAGGTGGTATCGGACGCGGGGATCGAGTCGAAGCGGGCGACGATGGTGTCGCCGCGGAGCCAGTCTCGCTCGTTCGACTTGATCTTCGTCGAGTCGGGATCCGTCTCGGCATACGCGTTCCGCACTGCGTACAACTCGCGCAGCTTCTGGTCCGGGAGACGCACGTCGATCGAGTCGGCGATGATCGTTCGGTCCTTGGAGATCGCCGACGCCGCGCCGGGGCCGAAGGCGAAGGCGCGTTGCAGCTGATTGCCGCGCACGCGCAGGTCGATGGTGTCCGACGCGAGGGTGAGGTCCTGATTCACCGCCACCGCCGAGTCCTTGGAGAGGACGCGTTCGACCTGCTTGTTGCGGGCGAAGAGGTCGATGACGCGTCCGCGGAGGGTGAACTTGTCCTTTCCCTTGCTCTCGACGTAGGGCTGCTTCATCAGGCGCGAGAACTGGCTCGCGTTGTCGAGGATCGCCGAGTCGCCGCGGGCGAGGACGTCGGTGCGATCGAGTTCGACCCGTCCCCAGGCGATGAAGAGCGAATCGCCCTCGCCATTGATCTGGTCGGCGACCAGGGTCACCGGGTCGCCTCGACGCGTCCCCGCCGAATCGGCTTCGTACAGTTTGAGTGTGGGGCGCGACGTGGCCACGATACGCTGGCGTGCGCGCACGCCGCGAACGGCGCGGAAGAACTCGGCGCGCGGTCCGGTCATCGTCGATGAGTCACTCATCACCGCGACGACGTTCCCCTCGGCGAGGAGCCGTTCCTCGGCGCGGAAGTAGGTGAGCTTGTCGGCATCGAGATTCACCCGCTTCTCGCGGTACTTGACGTTGCCGAGCAGGTAGTAGAGCTGGTTCTGGTCGTAGAATTCCGCCGAGTCGGCCGTAATGGTCATTCCCTGCTTTGCGCAGTGACCGACGACGCCGCCGCCGAAGTAGGAGGTGTACTTCTGCGAGATCGGATCCTTGATGAACTGCGACCGGTCGCCGTCGACGTCGAGGAGGCAGCGCTCGGCGGGCTTCTCCGCCGCCTTGCTGGGGGCGGCATTGGCAACGAAGACCGACTCGGGGGGTGTGCCCGCCACCCGCGACTGCACCGAGTCGATGACGATCGGCGGGATCGAGTCGGGGGGGATCGGAGTGGCGGGAGCTGCCGGGCGTGCCGCGGCCGGCGAGCGCTTTCCGATGTGGAAGCACCCGCCGGCTGCAATCAGCAGCGCGCCTAACGCCAGCCGTCGCCCGATCACGACTTGGGAATGGTTAGCTGGTTGCCGCGCGACTTGGTCGAGCTGAGCACGCGGACGTTGTTGAGGTCCGGGTCGCCGATGAAGCCGACGCCCTGCGTGACGCGCCCGTTGGACTCGCGGATCACGAAGGCGGAGTCGCTGGCGATCTCGTTGCGTCCCGGGTCGTACCGCAGGTGCTCCGTTTCGAGCTTGCGACCGTCGGTGCTGACGACGACGACGTTGCCACGCGCCTCCATGTTGCCGAGGCGGACGTTGTACGTCCCGGTGCGCGAGGTGAGCACGGCGTCCTTCTCTCCACTGACCTTGAAGAAGGTGGTGTTGACGACGCGGAGCTCGGTGCGGGTGTTCTCGTCGTACATGTACGCCGTATCGGAGACCAGTTCGGCGCGACGGAGCCCGCCATCGGTGAGGAAGAACTTGACGCCGAAGAGGACCTGGTCTGCGGAGTCGGGGACCACGCGACCCTTCGCGACCGGTGGCGTGTTCGTCTCCTGACACGCGGCCACGAGGGCGAGACTAGTGAGAAAAAGAAATGGCGCGCGGCGCATCACGCGAGCCCCGCGCGCATCAGGTCATGCAGGTGGACCACGCCCACGACAATTCCCTGGTCATTGGTAACCGGCATCGCCATGATGCCGAATTGCTCCATCCGGTACACCACGGCGCTCCCAAGTTCCTCCACCTCGGCGGTGCGCGGCGTGCGCGTCATGACCCGCTCGAGAGTGACGGCAAAGGGGTCGCCTTCGCGCTCCATCAGGCGTGTGAAGTCGCCCGCGGTGAAGACGCCTTCGAGACGACCTGCGTCATCGGCCGCAACGACGATCCCGCGCCGCTCGGCGAGGCGGATGGCCACCTCGCGCATGCGGGCCGACGGCGGGAGAATGGGGAGGCGCTCGACCTCCATCACGTCGCGCACGCGCATGAGGAGGCGCTTCCCCAGCGAGCCACCAGGATGGAAGCGCGCGAAGTCCTCGCGGCGAAAGCCCTTGCGTTCGAGGATCACCACAGCGAGCGCGTCGCCTAACGCGAGGGCCGCGGTGGTGCTCGTCGTTGGCGCGAGGTCGTGCGGGCAGGCCTCCTCGCGCACCCAGGAGTCGAGGGTGGCGTCGCACTCGCGCGCGAGCGACGAAGCGGCATTCCCGGTGAGGGCAATGGTGGCGACGCCGAATCGCTTGAGGTGGGCGAGAAGGGTAAGCAGTTCCTCGCTCTCCCCGCTCTTGGAGAGGAGGATGGCCACGTCGTGCGGGCCGACCATCCCAAGGTCGCCGTGCAATCCTTCGGTAGGGTGAAGGAATGTCGCCGGCGTCCCGGTGGATGTGAGCGTCGCGGCGATCTTGCGGGCGATGAGACCCGACTTCCCCACGCCGGAAACGATCACCCGGCCACTCGACGTGGCGATGAGGTCAACGGCGCGTGCGAAGCCGTCACCCAACCGACGGGCAACCTCGGCAAGCGCCTCGACCTCCATCTCCACCACGCGCCGTCCGAGCGCGATGGCGTCGGACGCGTTCATGGCGTCAGCTCGGTATCGCGCGAGGTCACGTACCACTCGACCAGCGCCTCCCACTCGCCGCGTGCCTTGAGCAGGAGCTCGGCGAACTCGCGCACCGCGCCCTGCCCTCCGTGCCGCGTGAGGCGCACCTTGGCGACGTCGAAGACTTCTTCGGTGCAATTGCCCACGGCGACCGGGAGCCCCACGACCCGCATCACGCCCAGGTCGGGAAGATCGTCGCCGACGAAGGCGCACGCCTCGAGTGTGATGTCGCGTGCCGAGAGCATCTTGCGCAACGCGGGGAGCTTGCGGGCGTGCACGTCCTGCACGAGCTCATCGACGCCCAACTCGGCGGCGCGCAACGCCACGCTGTCGGAGACGCGTCCCGTGATGACGGCGACGACGATGCCTGCCTTCTGGAGCAACTTGATCCCGAGACCATCCTGGATGTCGTAGCGCTTGAATTCGTGCCGTGTCCCGCCGACGTCGCCGAGGTAGATGCCGCCGTCGGTGAGGACGCCATCGACGTCGAGGCCGACGAAGCGCACCCGCTTCGCGTCTTCTTCCGAGATCCACGGCAAGGTACCGCCGACGGTACGCCCGCCCTCGGGGGCTCCGAAGCCAATCATCGGCGTGCCTCCCAGACCGCAACCGCGCGCCGGACCAGCGACTCCAGTTCGCCTAACGGGATCATGTTCGGACCATCGCTCGGCGCGTGATCGGGATCGGGGTGCGTCTCGAGGAAGAGACCGTCGGCGCCAGCGGCGATGGCGGCAAGCGTGAGCGACGGAATGAACTCGCGCAATCCGCCACTAGCCCCTCCCTCACCGCGCCCGGGCTGTTGCACGCTGTGCGTCCCGTCGAAGATCGCGGGGACGCCCGTCGCCGCCCGCATGCGTGCGAAGGAGCGCATGTCGACGACCAAATCGCCATAGCCGAAGAAGGAGCCGCGCTCGGTCGTGGCGGTACGAGAGAGCGAGGTTCCGGCTGACGCTCCCCGCTGATCGGCTGGGCGACTCCCGTCCACCTTGCGTACGGCGCCGGACATTCCTTCAGGGTGCATCCACTGCCCCTTCTTGACGTTCACCGGACGCCCGGTCGCTCCAGCGGCGACGAGGAGGTCGGTCTGCCGACAAAGAAAGGCGGGGATCTGGAGGACGTCTACGACCGCGCCCACGTCGGCGCACTGATCCGGCAGGTGCACATCGGTAAGGACCGGGAGCCCGCTCGCCTCACGCACGCGGGCAAGCTTGGCGAGTCCCTCCTCGACGCCGGGACCGCGGGCTGCGCCCGGGTTGGAGCGATTCGCCTTGTCGAACGACGCCTTGAAGATGATCCCCCCCGGGACGAGCGGGGCGAGGCGAGCGAGCGTGTCGGCAACGCGCAGGTTGAGCGCGTCGTCCTCGAGCACGCACGGGCCAGCGATCAGGAAGAGGAGGTCCGACGGGAAGCCGGCGTACATGTTCAGTCCGCGGCCTCCACGAGCGACTCCTGCGCGGGGGTGCGCATGGTCTCGCGCCGGCGCGTGACCGAAGCGGCGACAAACGCGGCAAAGAGTGGGTGCGGGCGCGTGGGGCGCGACTGGAGTTCGGGATGGAACTGGCAGCCGACGAACCACGGGTGTTGCGCCAGCTCGATGATCTCCACGAGCGAACCATCGGGGGAGAGTCCGCTCAACCGCATCCCGTGCTCGACGAAGCGCTCGCGATACGCGTTCGAGACCTCGTAGCGATGGCGGTGGCGCTCGCTCACCTCGGGGACGCCGTACACGTCGGCGGCCTTGGTCCCACGCGTGAGACGACACGGATATGCCCCTAAGCGCATCGTGCCGCCCATGTCCGTGACGTGCTTCTGCTCCTCCATCATCGCGATGACGGGGTGCTCGCACTCCGGCGCGAACTCGCTCGAGTGCGAGTCGCCCAGCTGGAGCACGTTGCGGGCGAACTCGATGATCGCCACCTGCATGCCGAGGCAGATGCCGAAGAACGGGATGTTGTCCACGCGAGCGGCGTGGATCGCTTCGACCATGCCGTCGACGCCGCGCACGCCGAATCCGCCGGGCACGAGGAGGCCGTGGTAACCGGCGAGCAACTCGCGCGCCTTCTCCACGCTGGTGAACAGGTCACTCGAGATCCAGGCGATGTCGACGCCAACGTCGTTGGCGATCCCGCCATGGATGAGCGCTTCCTGCACGCTCTTGTAGCTGTCGACGAACTGCGTGTACTTCCCGACGACGGCGATGCGCACGTGATCGCGCGGCTGCACCACGCGCTGCACCATCGCCCGCCACGACGACAGGTCCGGCTCGCGCCCGACGAGGTTGAGGCGCTGCATCACGCGCTCATCGAGCCCCTGCGCCTCGAACTCCAGCGGGATCTGGTAGATCGACGGGACATCGGGGCTCTCGATGACGTTGCCAAACTCCACGTTGCAGAAGAGGGCGATCTTGCGCTTCACATCCTCGGAGAGCGGACGCTCGGTGCGGCAGATCAGGACGTCGGGCTGGATACCGATCTCCATCAGCTCGCGTACCGAATGCTGCGTCGGCTTGGTCTTCACCTCGCCCGCTGCCGCGATGTAAGGAACGAGCGTGAGGTGAATGAACATCGCGTTCTGCTTCCCCACTTCCTGCCGGAACTGCCGGATCGCCTCGAGGAAGGGCTGCGACTCGATGTCGCCGACCGTCCCCCCGATCTCGACGATCACCACGTCGTTCCCCGGCGCCAGCCGCTTGATGTGCGACTTGATCTCGTCGGAGATGTGCGGGATCACCTGCACGGTGGAGCCGAGGTACTC